>JAQTPK010000040.1 GCA_028712885.1 Syntrophales bacterium
GTCCGGTTCGGGAACCAGGCACGGGGAGCAAAATCAGCCTGCAAGGGGCTGTGAGTGACCATGCGCTTGAGTTCCTGTCTATTATGGAAATGGTGCGGTTGGATACTCTGGTGTTCCGTTTGGTGACGGGATCCATGCCTAAAGCTTGAGATAGCCATGGCGGGATAACGTCCAAGAGGTCCGGCGGCCCCGGGAGGATAAACTGGGTGGTCCCCAGCGAAGCTTCCGGGGTTGGAGCAGCCGGCAAAAAGGGGGAAACCCCGACTCGACGACATAGGGTGACGTACAGGAACCAGGTCATGGCATGGTGCGGTAGGTGTGAGTAAGGCGATCTCGGCCACTTCGTAGCCCGAAAGCTTCTTCAAAAGCCGGAGATACTCAAGACTCCGGACCGAAACATCATGAACGCCTGGCACCTACGTGTCGGTATCGGAACGAGTGCGGTAAAAGCGCACGGCGGCGTACTGCTTTTCAGCAAGTGCCGTTTCAGGGGAATCGACGATCTAACCTGGTGGCTTTAAGCCACTTGGGGACAGAGGCCTGGTAGTAACCTCTCGGTAACGAGTTACCCGTCGGGAATCCGTGTGACAAGCACGGAGCAGCCAAGCGTGTTGGCGCACGCATCGGCATAAGCGAACCGGCGGGGATGATCGGAAACGATCAGGGCGAAGCAGGACAGGAGCAAATCCTTGGCGAGATACTGGTGATTGGTATCAAAGACAACGGGAGTCGTGTGTCCGGTTGCCGCCTCCCGAGGCTTCCGGGCCGTTCTAACCAGGGCGGCCTATCAAGGGAGCGGCAAGGCGTGTCGGAAGAGTAATCTTATCGGCATGCCGGGGCGCGGGTCCTGGAGTGATGATTCTTCTTTCATCCTCCGGGCTCGCGCCTTTTTTCTTTTACTTTCCGTGGCCTCTCACGAAAAGCACTGTGCTTGCACCAACCTTGCACCGGACAAGCACCGGACCAGCACCATGCTGGCACAGTGCAAGCACCAGTTTAGCACTGGACAAGCCCAGGGCTAGCCCGGCTGATTCTCTGATTCCTGATTCTCTGATTCCTGTAATAGCTTATCTTCGATAAGCAGCCTTTGGCTCCTTTTTTTTCATTTTTTTTCTTCAAAATCCCTGCATCGAAAACATTATATATCAGGAAGATCATTCAAAGGCGGATAGGGTCATTCCCGAAGAGCCGGAATCCCGACCGGCCTGCCGCCTTACAATTTGTTCGGGAAATTCGCATTTCTGCGTCCCTGCCGCTTAAATTCAACGGAGGTTCGAACCCATGGAAGAATATCTCACCACGACGGAGCTGAGCGAACGCATCAAGATGAAACCTGGAACGATCAGGGACCTTGTGTGGAAAGGCGACTTGAAAATCAATACCCATTACTTCAAACCGACACCCAGAAAACTGTTGTTTGTCTGGAGCGCGATCGAGAAATGGCTGCACGGTCGAGCGGAAGCGGTGCCGGGCGACGCCTCGACGCGAAGTGGAAGTTTGATCGATATATAAAAATTCCCCGTTTGTGTTCTTCCCGCCTGTTCGGCTATAGTGGCGGGCAGTGACATTCCGGACAGATGGGAGGTGATGCCAAAGAGAAAGGATTGGAACTGTGGAAGAATATCTCACTACAACGGAATTGAGCAAACGCATCAAAATGAAACCCGGCACGATCAGGAACCTTGTGTGGAAAGGCGACCTGAAAATCAACACGCATTATTTCAAGCCGACTCCCAGAAAATTGTTGTTCATCTGGAGCGCGGTCGAGATGTGGCTGCATGGCGGATCGGAATCGGTGTCAAGCGAAGCGGCGATTAGGAGCAAATGCTTGATCGAGATCTGACAAATTCCCGTTTGCACTCTTCCCTCCCGTTCGGTTATAGTCACGGTCAGTGACATTCCGAACAGATGGGAGGTGATGCAAGAGAGAAAGGAGTAAAATCCGCATGCAGCAAGCAAGAATCATAAAGTTCCCTGAGCATCGCAAAGAACAGACAAACAGGGAACGCAGCCGGGTCAACGAAGGGAAAAAAGGAAGAGTCTACAGCCGCGGCGGAAAGTTATGGGTAGATTTTTACTACCATGATTACAGAGTCCGCGAACCATCGGGTCTCAAGGATACCGCGGCCAACCGGGACATTGTCCGCAAACAGCTGGATCTCGTTAAGGCCGAGATAGAAGTCGGAAGCTTCGTATTCGCCAAGCGGTTCCCGCACAGCAACAGGCGGGAATTCTTCGCCGCCCTCGAAGGCAGGACCGTCAAGGTAAATCCGAAGGAAATTAAATTCGGTGCTTACTTCAAGAAGTGGTGGAAAGAAATGGAGCCAGGCATGAGTGCGAGTCAGATCAGGGATTATACCTGTACGCTCAACAGCCAGCTGCTCCCCTATTTCCGGCATATCCCCTTCTCGGATTTCAATCAGGTGCTGATGAAGAAATTCCTCGCACACCTGAAAAGCAGGCGATTCGGGGATGGAAAGGCCCTTTCCGCCAAGAGGATCCAGAACATCTTCATCCCCCTGCGGGTGATCACGAAAGATGCTTTTCTGGAATACGGTTGGACCGAACTGGCCTACCCCTTCGCCGGGATCAAGTTGCCCAAGGGCGGCAGGATGAGGATCTCTCCCTTCAGCTTCCAGGAATGGAAAATCCTCATGGATCATCTTCCCGAATGGTACAGGCCCTATTTCGAATTTGCGGTCCAGACGGGCCTTCGCCCCTCGGAACAGGTCGCCATCAAGTGGACCTCCATCGATTCGCGCTTTATCTACATCGAATCGAGCCGGGTGCGAAACCTCGAAAAGGCCTGTCTCAAGACGGAAGAAAGCCGGCGCTGTCTCGCTATCCGGCCGGCCATTGCGGCGATCCTGGAGGCGCAGAAGAAGCTGACAGCTGATTTCCAGAGCCCGTACGTCTTCATCAATACGTACGGCCGCCCGATCCTCCAGGATAAACTTCGGGAGCTCTGGGAGAGGGTAATGACCAAAAGCGGGCTGCCTTACCGGAGGATGTACGAAACGCGGCACACGTTCGCTTCATGGGCGCTGGCCGCCGGGGAATCCCCCGAGTGGGTGGCGCGGACCCTGGGACACGTCAACACGGCCATGGTTTTTAGGACCTACGGCAGGTACATCCCGAACCTGACCAGACAGGACGGAACGGCCTTTGAAAGGCAATTTAACGAAGAGATTTTACGAAGTTGAGAAAAAATAGGCACAATTTTAGGCACAATCGCCATTTTCGGCCCAAGTCGTCTCGCCAAGTAGTTGATATTAAAAGGAAATAAATGGTGGAGGCGGCGGGAGTTGAACCCGCGTCCGGAAATATTCCACCGCAGTATCTACATGCGTAGCCTTCGTTTTAAGTCTCGCGCCCGGGGCCCCCGAAGGCGGGGTCCGTCTGACGCCAGCACGTTTTGATTTCGCCTCCCCCTCTACGTGCGTCCTGGTTCGGCTATCCTGCCCGGTTCACGCCCTTACCCGCCCCGACAGGCGAAGACGGAAGGACGGCCGCCTCTAGGCGGCTAACGCGTAATCGTAATTGGCGTTTGTGTGTTTTCCTGCCTGTTTAACGAGGCCTGGCAGGACCTCGGCATGCAACTGTCAGCTTCCATATCCCCGTCGAAACCGGTACGCCCCCCTTTCGGTTGGAGATGATTCCGCGGATATGATGACGGTGTAAATATATCCCTCGCCCGTCCGGTTGTCAAGGAGGTGTAAGCCTCAGTATTTAAACACCTTATGTCTTTGCGCCTTTGCGCGGGCAATAAAATATGGGGGTCAGGTCTTGAATTTTGATGTTGCTGAAATCGGGGTCCGCTGTGCTTCGGAAATGAGCTCAATGTCAAATTTCAAAGGGGCCTGACCCCGAATCTTCTCAACTTCGGGCCTCTCTCTCAGGTTTATTTTTCCTCCAACGGGTACCCGGCTTCCAGCCAGGCGACGTAACCGCCTTTGAGGACCCCGACGTTTCTGTAGCCCCTGTCTATGAACAGCTGCGCCGCACGGGCGCTGGAGCCTCCGTCCGGTCAGCCGCAATAGGCGATTATTTCGACATTCTTCGGGATTTCTCTATGCCGCTCCTCTATTTCCTCCAGCGGCATCCTGACCGCGCCTTTAATCTTCTTGTCGCTGCCTTCATAATCCTCGGCGCTCCGGACATCCAGGACGGCTATATTTTCCTCGTTGTCCATTTTGGCCTTCAATTCTTCCGCCGTAACCAGCGTGATTCCGTCGGGCGGATCATCGTTCGCCGAAGCCGCCGGGGACATAAGCAGAAAACAGGCGCTCAGGACCAGAAAACTCGAAAGAAGGCGCCTCATGCCGTCTCACCTCCATATTGGAGTCAGTCCTTAAATTAAAGACCCGACCCCAATAATTCAATCGGTCGAGAATCTTAGGCAATCGGAAGGAAGGCTTAGCACCGGAAGGCTTTTTATTGAGAGGTAAGCTACGGGGAACTGGAACAGAAAATATGAACTTAATCCTCCCGTTTAATTCTCCTGGAGATCCTGGCAGCATAACCCTGAAGAATGAAAGATTTCTCGTCGCTCTGCTCCTCGAAATGACAATAAGCGGGCCTTCGTCGCTTATTTTTAAACCGTATGGTTCACCGGCTTCTCAGCCACTCAGGTTTTCTGATAAAGTTCAGACGCGCAACTTCGAATCTTTGTGTTTCAGAAAATCCCCCCACTCCCCCTTTCCAAAAGGGGGGAAAGGAAGCAGCCTATCCTCGCAGCTTCGCAACTTCCTAACTCCGTTCTTTCATCTCCCTGCGGTCAGTTTTCTTTTTGAGGGTTTCGCGCTTGTCGTACAGCCGCTTTCCCCGGCCGACCCCGATCTGGAGCTTCACCCGCCCGTCCCTGAAATAGATCTTGAGCGGAACGAGGGCCATTCCCTTTTCGCGGGTCTTGCCGTAAATCCTGCGTATCTCGCCTTTATGGAGAAGAAGCTTTCTCGCCCGGAGCGGGTCGTGGTTCAGGCGGTTCCCGTGGGAATACGGGCTGATGTTCATGTCAATGATGAAGACCTCTCCGTCCTCCACGAGCGCGTACGCCTCCTTGAGATTCACCCTCCCCTCCCGGAGAGACTTCACCTCGGTCCCGAGGAGCGCTATTCCCGCCTCCCAGGTGTCCTCGATCGCGTAATTCATCCGCGCCGTCTTGTTCGTGGCGATCATCTTCTCGCCGGTTTTCTTCTTATCCATTTTCGTTCATTCAGCACCGATGTTATCGGCTCTTCCCTTCAGCCCTGTGCCTGGAGCCTTCAGCCCATGCCCTAACAGGTAATCCGGTTTCACATGATACAGGGCCTTGAAGATATTCTCACGCACTTTTCCGTTTTCCTTTTCCAGATCCCGGATGAGCCGCTTTACAACCGCCCGCTTCGAAACCGTCCCCGTCGGACAGCGGCCGGCCGTCAACGGGAATCCCTGCTCCCGCGAATATTTCTTCAGCAGCTCCTCGCGTATATACGCCAGCGGGCGGATTATCCGGATTTTCCCGCGGAAGATGGACTGGTTCGGCACCATCGTGCTGATCTCGCGCCCGAAGAGGATATTGATCATGAGCGTTTCGATAATGTCGTCCCTGTGATGGGCGAGAGCAACCTTGTTGCACCCCTTTTCCCCCGCGATCTCGAACAGCCGCCTCCGCCGCAGCCGCGAGCACAGGAAACAGGGGTTCTTCCGGTTCGTCTCGCTGTGCGCGAGCGGCCCGATATCGGTGCGCTCTATAATGAACGGGACGCCTGTTTCCCGAAGATGACCTTCAATAATGCCCGCGTCTTCATCGCTGCCCGGGAACCCGAGGTCGACGTGAACGGCCAGGAGCTGAAAATCCGTAGTGACGTGGAGCATGGACGTGTTCAGCAGGTCCAGCAGCGATATGCTGTCGGCCCCGCCCGATACCCCGACCAGAATGCGGTCCCCCGGCTCGATCATGCTGTAGTCCAGGGCGGCCTTTTCCAGCCACTTTTTCAGATGCAGAAACAGTTTCGTTTTCCTTGCGGGCACAGGGCTTTCTCTGTCGACTGCGAAATAGTGCGCAATGATACAGGAAACGGGATTTCATGTAAAGATTCCAGGTTATGTGGGTTATGGGTTATAGATCATAGGTATGTAAAGCTGAGGGTTTTCCGGTCCTCATTACCCATTACCCATTACCTGATGTTTTCCGGCGCAAACATTGCATATTCTTCACAATTGTTATATTTCCATTCGGGAATTCATTACCGGACGGCACCGCCCCTACAAGGAGGTTTCTTGAACATGCTGGAAATTTCAAGGAAAATTATCCTGCGCGTCATACCGGCACTTGTATCTGTCCTCTTCCTTTTTTCTCCTTCCCCTTCCGGTTCCGCGGAACCCGTCTATGATGTTCTGATCAAAGGAGGCAAAATTTTTGACGGCACTCTCCGGCCGCCCTTCACGGCGGATATCGCCGTTACAGACGACCGGATCGCCGCGATCGGGAAAATTAAGGGAAAGGCGAAAAAAATTATTCAGGCCAAAGGCCTGATCGTCGTCCCCGGTTTTATCGATATTCACGAACACTCCGACGGGATTTTCGGGGAGGATTTCCCGAAAATGGCGCCCGAAATACAGGAAGAGTACAAGATTAACGCAAACGCCGTCTTCCAGGGGGTGACGACCGTGGTCACGGGCAACTGCGGCCAGTCTCCATTCGATACACGCAAATGGCTGGCAACGGTGGACGAGATGCATTTCGGGACCAATGTGGCCCATCTTGTCCCGCATGGAAAGATCCGGAGCGATCTGTTCGGCAGCAATCAGCCGGAAAAGCTCGCGCCGGACCAGCTCGACAGGATGAAAGCTCGCGTTAAAGAGGGAATGGGAAACGGGGCCTACGGCCTGTCGAGCGGGCTTGCGTATGCCCCGGGCAGAATTTCCAGTCCGGAAGAAATGATCGAGCTCTGCAAGATTGTCCGCCAGTATGGCGGGATATACGCCACCCACATGCGGGATGAGTCGGGCGCCATTCGGGAAGACGGAAAAGTAACGCTTCTGGAATCAATCCGCGAGGCGGTCGAAGTCGCCCGCAAATCCGGGGTCTCCCTGCAGATCTCGCATCTGAAACTGCAGGCCCCTCACACCATTACGGGCGCTGATATCCTGAGTGTGATCGAATCGGCGCGCAGCGAGGGCCTGAATGTCACCGCCGACAGCTATCCATATACGTCAGGCTACTCGGAGATGATCATTATCCTGCCGAACCGGTTCAAGTCGCCGAGCGGAGGCATTCACCCCAAATACAGGAACGCCGAGGGACGGGAAGAGATCAGGAAATACATCGAGCAGATCTTCGAGGACATACCCCCCGAAAAGATCATCATCATGAGCCATCCTGCAAACAAGAAGTATCAGGGAAAGACGCTGAAAGAGATCGCGTGGATGGAGGGAAAAGCGCCGGGAGAATGCTACGTGGAGCAGGCGATGCTTGACCCTGTGCCCACCGCCGTGGTTTTCGCGCATAACGAGCAGGCCATGATTGATTTCATGCCCAATCATTACGTATTCACATGTTCCGATGGAATGGCATGGTCGCGGAAGATGGAGGGCGCCCACCCGAGATTCTACGGCGCATTTTCAACGAAGCTGAAGACGTATGCCATCAACAGAAAGATCATGAGCCTGCAGGACGCAATCCGCTCCATGACGTACCTCCCCGCCGAGAAGCTGGGACTGGATGACAGGGGGAGACTCTCCGAGGGGGCGTTCGCCGATATCGCGGTAATCAATCTCAAAACCCTGAAGACGAACGCAACGTACAGAGACCCGGCCCGGTATTCGGGCGGAGTCTACTGCCTTCTGGTCAACGGGGTAATGACTATCGAGAAAGGCAAGCTCACCGGAAACCGGGGCGGAAGGGCCTTGCGGAAAAACTGAATTGAAAACAGGATTGCCGGCGCTCTTTCCTGGTTGAAAGTTCCTCGATTTTAATGTAGTTTTTACCAATGCCCCAGTCTTACTCGGGCCGGCTTGCAACCGTAAGGCGTAAGGTTGTAAAGCGTAAGCCGAAGCAACGGCCAAAACACCTTACTCCTGCCGCTTCACCCCTTACGGCGGCTTTACAGCACTCTGAACAGTCGAAAGGAAGAGAGATGTCGGAGATTATAAATGTATCAGCGCGGGAAATCCTCGACTCGAGGGGAAATCCGACCGTGGAAGTTGAAGTGGGACTGATCTCGGGCGTCGTCGGGAGGGCCTCCGTTCCCTCGGGCGCATCCACCGGCGAGCATGAGATGCTCGAGCTGCGGGACAAGGATAAGAAAAGATACCATGGGCTGGGCGTGCAGAAGGCGGTGCATAATGTCCTGCATAAAATCAGGCCCGAGATCATCGGAATGAGCGCCCTTCACCAGAGAAGCATCGACCGGACCATGATCGAGATCGACGGCACGCCCAATCGCCGGACGCTCGGCGCCAACGCCATCCTGGGCGTCTCGATGGCCTGCGCGAAGGCGGCGGCGGAGATCATGTCCGATCCCCTGTACCGGTATATCGGCGGGATTGCGGCAAGAGACCTTCCGGTGCCGCTGATCAACATTCTCAACGGCGGAAAACACGCGGACAACAATGTGGATATCCAGGAATTCATGATCGCGCCGGCGGGTGCGCCGTCGTTCCGGGAAGCGTTGAGGATGGCGAGCGAGGTATTCCATTCCCTGCGGTCCGTCCTGAAGGACAGGGGATACTCCACTTCCGTCGGAGACGAAGGGGGCTTCGCCCCGAATCTCAAGTCGAACGAAGAGGCCCTTTCGCTGATCATGCGCGCCGTCGAAAAGGCCGGGTACCGGCCGGGCGAACACGTTTTCCTCGCGCTCGATTCGGCCGCAAGCTCGTTCTACGCGAAAGGCAAGTACGTTCTCGCCGGGGAGAAGAAGCCGGAGAAGTCGTCCGCGGAAATGGTGAAGTTCTACGCCGAGCTGGTGAAGAAATATCCCGTGATCTCGATCGAGGACGGGCTGGCCGAAGACGACTGGGACGGCTGGAAGCTGCTTACGGACGAGCTCGGGCCGCGCGTTCAGATCGTCGGGGACGACATCTTCGTGACGCAGGTATCGCGGCTGGAAAAGGGGATCTCTCTCGGGGTCGCAAACTCGATCCTCATCAAGCTCAACCAGGTCGGGACCGTTTCGGAAACTCTCGACACCATTCACAGGGCAAAGGAGGCCGGGTATACAAGCGTCATTTCCCACCGGTCGGGGGAGACGGAAGACGCTTACATGGCGGATTTCGCCGTAGGCTGCAACTGCAGCCAGATCAAGAGCGGCTCCGTCGCCCGGAGCGAAAGGCTGGCGAAGTACAACCAGCTGCTCCGGATTGAGGAAGAGCTGGGAGACGCCGCCGTTTACAGGGGGCGCTCCGCGTTCTACAGCATCCGCCCGAAAGGGAAGGCGAAGAAGCAACCGTAAGCGCTCCATCAGCGGCGGCCTGCATGCTCACGGAGAAGGAAAAACTCGAAGGCCTGGTCAATCTCGGCGTTGAGCTCAATCATCTGAAGGACCTCGATATTCTCATGGAGAGGATCCTGCGCGAGGCGCGCCGGTTCGTAAACGCGGACGCAGGATCGATCTACCTCCGCGACGGCGAAAAGCTTATCTTCAGCTATACGCAGAACGACTCACTCGAACGGAAGCTCCCGCCGGGCGCAAAGCTCATCTATTCCACTTTTACCCTGCCGATCGGCCATGATTCGGTCGCGGGCTTTTGCGCCGCCGCCGGAGAGGTCCTGAACATCCCCGACGTCTATAATCTCGCCGGCCGCGCGCCGTACTCTTTCGGACGCCGGTTCGATGAAAAGACGGGCTATCGCAGCCGTTCCATGCTCGCCGTGCCGCTGATCACCGTGAGGAATGAGCTGATCGGCGTGCTCCAGATAATCAATGCCCAGGACGACAGCCTCCGGATCGTTCCGTTCACGGCGATGGACGAAAAGATCATGCTGCATTTCGCCGCGACCGCCGCCGTGGCCCTGGACAGGGCGCGCCTCACCCGCAACATCATCCTGAGGACAATCAGAATGGCCGGGATGCGCGACCCGAAGGAAACGGGCGCGCACGTGAACCGCGTGGCGGCTTACGCGGTAGAGATTTACGACCGCTGGGCGGTCATGAAAGGGGTGCCCCGGGCCGAGATCGAGGCAAAGCGGGACGTCCTGCGCATGGCCGCGATGGTCCACGACGTCGGCAAGGTCGCCATCTCGGACTCCATCCTGAAAAAGCCGGGGAAGCTCACCCCGGAAGAGTACGAGATAATGAAGCAGCATACCGTCTTCGGCGCCGATCTCTTCCGCGACAAGCGCTCCGAATTCGACGACGCCGCGGAAGACGTCTCGCTGAATCATCACGAGTGCTGGGACGGGAGCGGTTATCCGGGGATCCTGGACGATAACGGGAAGAGGATCCGCGGCAGGAAGGGGGAAGAGATTTCCCTGTTCGGCCGAATCGTCGCGATCTGCGACGTGTACGACGCTCTGGTCTCCAGAAGGGTTTATAAGGAGGCCTGGGAGGAATCCAAAGCGCTCCAGATCATGCGGGAAGGCTCCGGGAAGCAGTTCGACCCCGAGCTGATCGATGCCTTTTTCGACTCACTGGATTCGATCCGGCAGGTCCGGGAGCGGTATCCGGAACTCTGCGACTGAATCCCGAAACTCCAAAATCCAAGCACCGAATTCCAAACAAATCCCAAGCACTTATTTACAGGAAGCGGAAGAGGCGCTGGCGGAGGTTCTCGATTCTGGTCTTGTTGTCCGTCAGTGCGTAGATCCTGATATCCTTCTTGTCCTTTTTGTCCCGGACCGTGGAAAGGGAAATCACTTCGGAATCGGTGAGGAATTTGATGGCGCTCTGGTAATTCTGGTTGGAAAGGGCCTCGCCGCGCACGATCTCCCCCTTCTTGTACATGCGCGTGCCGAGCTGGTGCATTTTCTTGGCGAACTCGCGCTCGGTCTTGGGGGTCTTCTTCAGGTAGGAGCAGCCGCGGACAACGACCCAGTACGATTCGATATAGTTGTGGATCAGCCCCGCAAAAGGCCGCAGGCCGGTCCTGCCCTTGCCCTTGACCTCGATCCAGGCCTCGTTTTCGCGCTCCTCGCCCTTTATCATTCCCTGCTCGTGCAGATAGCTGAGTATGCTGTGGACCTCTTCCGCATCGTCGATCTTTTCATTGAAGATGAAATCGTTCCGGAAGAGACGCTTGAAGAAGTTGTAGTCCTCCATGATCTTGAAGAGCGGGATGAAATCCTCGCGGCTGGAGAGGATCGAAGTCGCCACGAAGGACAGGGGGACGAAAAAATGCAGGATGTTGTTTTTGTAATATTCCAGGTTGAGCCTCTTCCCTTCCTCGACGGAATAGACGATTTCTTCAATGTCGTCTTCCATATCCTCCTCTTCGATCCCCATGCGCGTAATCGTCCCGGTCGATTCGAAGAGAGCAAGAGCGTCGTCGATCGCCTTTTCCCTGTTAGAGAATGTCGATGCGAACTTGACGTTCCTGTACACGAGATACCGGTACATCTCGTCCAGAATGCCCCGGAGCTCGTTGTCGGTTATGCCGCGCCGGTCATGGCAGAGAAGGGCGCACGCGGCCAGCGCCACCGGCGCGACGACGGAGACCTGGTTGATCTCATGCACGATCTCGTAGCCGATCTTGCGGTAGAGGCTCCGGCGCTCTTCGAGCGACATCTCCTCGAAGCTCCTTTCCAGCGCGGACAGGTATGACTTCAGCAGGATCGGTTCTCCCACGTTTACGTACACGCTGCCGAATCTCCTGCGCAGGGCGTTGCTGCTCTTCAGGATGTCGGCCGCGTTCTCCGGCTTTTTCGGCTCCCCGCCGACTTCCTTGAGGTACGACTTCTCCTCGATTACCCGGTCGTAGCCGATGAACACCGGCACGACGGCAAGGTCTTCGCCTATCCCTTCCTTGTAAGCCTGGATGATCATCGAAAGGATGCCGTATTTCGGCATCGCCATTTTTCCCGTCCGGCTCCGTCCGCCTTCGATAAAGAACTCTATCGGGAGTCCTTCCTTGAGCAGAACTTTCATGTATTTGGCGAAGACCGCCTGATACAGGTCATGTCCTTTGAAGCTCCGCCGGATGAAGAATGCGCCGGATTTCCGGAAAATCGGACCAAGGGGCCAGAAGAGCAGGTTGGTGCCCGCCGCGACGAACGGAAGCTGTATTCCGTACTCGTCGAAAACGTATGACAGGAGCAGGTAGTCGATGTGGCTGCGGTGGCAGGGGATGATCACGAAAGGCATCCGCTTGGAGATGTCCTTGATCTTCAGGAGGCCCTCCCGGTCCACGACCACGCCGTCGTAGATATTATTCCAGAGCCAGGTAAGGGCCTTCTGCCAGATCTCGATATAAATTTCGTTGTAGTCGGCGGTGATCTCCTTGAGGTATTTCTTCGCTTCCTTGAAGACGGCCTTGTATTCCTTTTTTTCCGCTGCAGCCATGTCCTCCATGTACTTCGTAAGGTACGTGTCGCGCAGGGTCGTCACGATGAGCTCCTCCCGCGACTTGAGGACAGGGCCGTACACGGCCCTCTTCTGGGCGTCGATCCGGTCGATGAGGTCCTTGCGGAGGCAGTAGGAAAGGGATTCCTGGTTCTTGCCGCTGTTCTTTTCGAGGTATTCGCCGAGCTCCACCGGATCACCGCAGACTACCGCCGCTTTTTTCGCATGCCGGAGGAAAATGAGCATCCTGACCAGGGGCGTCGGATTCTCACGCTCGCCGAAGAGAATTTCCGCAAACGTCTTCTGGGCCTTCTCGCGGCGCTTGCCGTAGGAGGTCATTACCGGTACGATGAAAACAGGAAAATCCCTGTCCTTGCAGCTGTTCATGAGGCGGATGAGGGGGTCGCGAACGGCGCCCCCGCCGGGAAAATCGGAGCCGCGCGTGAAAATAACCACGGGATACCTTTTTTCAACCGCCTGTTCCAGCACTTCTCTCCTGTCGGGATCGAGGGAGTTGCGCCGGAATACGACATCAAAGGCGCGGGACAGGGCGACGCGGAGATTGGCCGTAAAAGGATTCCAGAACGCCATATTGATCTGATGGCAGTAGATCCTTTTCCGCAGGCTCTTGAAAAGGACTTCCTGAAGAATCAGGCAGTCTATCTGGCTTTTGTTCTTCTGGGCGAAAACTACGGCGCCGCGCCGGAAGAGGTCTTCCAGCCGGGATACGTCCTCATCGCTGAGCCCTATCCGGGAAATCTGGCGCCGGAAAAGGAAGAAGTAAAACAGAGAGCGCTTCTCGCCGATAAAGCCGGTATACTTCTCTCTCATCCCGGCGGCCCATTTTCCGCCGTTCGGTTCCATCCTGCCGTCCATCTCCGCCCGGCTGAAGCCGTCCGGATCCGGCTGAAACAGGCCCGGCCCTTCCGCTCCGGGAGAATCCTTCATTTCTCTTCGGCGATGCATTCCCGTTCTTTTTCCTCCGCGCCGTTTTCCGGAAATCTGGACGCCATGTATTTGCGGACGTAATCTTCGATCTCCGCGGCGCTGGACATTTTAATCACTTTTTCCAGCAGGCTTTTCGATTCCGCGCAGGTGGCGCCGCGGATGACCTTCTTGACCCTGGGGATAGCCATGGGGTGCATGCTGAGCTCGTTTATCTCCAGTCCGAGAAGAATCAGCGCATATGCCGGCTCTCCGGCCATTTCCCCGCACATCGCCACGCGTATTCCCGCCTGCCGTCCCTCTTCGACGATCATCCGGAGCATTTTCAGCACGGCCGGATGAAGCGGCTCGTACAGATACGAGACGCTCTCGTTGATCCGGTCGATCGCCAGAGTATACTGGATCAGGTCGTTCGTCCCGATGCTGAAGAAATCCACCTCCCGGGCCAGGGCGCCGGCGACCAGGACGGCGGACGGCACTTCTATCATGATTCCGATCTCGATGTCGCTGCCTATCGGAACGTTTTCGTCTTCCAGCTCTTTTTTCACTTCCTGCAGGATCTTCTTCACCTGACGGATCTCCTCCACCCCGGAGATCATGGGGAACAGGACCCTGGTCTTGCCGAAGGCGCTGGCGCGCAGGATCGCCCTGAGCTGGACCTTGAAGAGCTCGATTTCCTGGAGGCAGAACCGGATGGCTCTGAGACCCATGACGGGGTTGAGCTCCTTGGCCAGTTTGGCGTCGGACACGAACTTGTCCCCCCCGAGATCGAAGGTGCGGATCGTGGACCATTTCATCCCCTTTCCTTCGATCACGCGGACGTAGTTGAGAAAGTGCTCCCTCTCGGTCGGAAGCTTCTCCCGGTTGATGAAGATGAATTCGGTCCGGTAAAGGCCGACGCCGTCCGCCCCGTGCTCGATCGCCGACGGTATTTCCTCCACAAACTCGATATTGGCCCCGATCTCCACGCGGTGCCCGTCCAGAGTGATCGCGGGAAGCTTCGCCTCCTTCAGCAGGCTCTGTTCAAGCTGATGAAAGTGGCGCCTCTTTTCCTCGTACCGCTTCAGGATCTCGGGGTCGGGATTGATGATCACGAATCCGTCGCAGCCGTCCACGATCACGGTATCGTCGTTGCGGACCTCGTGCGTGATCCTCTCCAGACCTACCACCGCCGGAATTCCGATCGACCTGGCCACGATTGCCGTATGGGAAGTCTTGCCGCCGATGTCCGTGGCGAATCCCAGTATCCTTTCCATCTTCATCTGAACTGTGTCGGCGGGAGAAAGATCCCGCGAGATGATGATCACATTGTCCTGTATTTCGGAAATCGTCTCCTTCTTTTTGCCGACAAGATTCCTGAGGAGGCGCTGTTCCACGTATTCGACGTCGCTGATCCGCTCCTTCAGATAGCTGTCCTCTATCTTGTTGAATGCCTGCCTGTACCTGTCCACCGTCATCCGCAGGGCCCACTCGGCGTTGACCCCCTTTTCGCGGATATTCTGGAGCGTATTATGAATGAGCGAGCGGTCCTTCAGCATCATCATGTGAATGTCCAGAATGAAGAGCGGATCGAGCCCTTGTTCTTCGGTCAGGGCCTTCCTGATGCTGAGCAGCTGGTTTTTGGACTCCCTGATGGCTTTCCGGAAGCGCCGCGCCTCTTCGGACGCCTGCGAAGCCGTTTTCAGGTGATAATGCGGAATCTGGACATCGGTATAGTCCAGCACGTAAGCCCGTCCGGTAACGATTCCGGGGGAGACGCCGATCCCTTTCAGGACGATGTTGTTTTGCCTTGTTTCAAAAACCGCCATCAGTTCCTTTCCCCGAATTTGTTCTCGATCAGACGCCCGATATCATCAATCGCCTCAACGGCGTCGTCTCCTTCCGCCGTAACGGAAAGGACGCTCCCCCTGGGGCATGCCAGTGTCATTATCCCAAGGATGCTTTTCCCGTCAACCTCTATCCCGTCCTTCTCCAGGACTATTCTGGACCTGTATCTGCTGCTAGTCTGCACCAGGAGCGCTGCCGCCCGGGCGTGAATGCCCAATTCGTTTTTTATCTGAAAGCTCTTCGTCACCGTCATTCTACCACTTCGCCATCAGCGCCGTCAGGAATAAAAGAACGAAGCCACCGTAGAGCACCGCGAGCACAGGTATTCCCCTCCTGGCCAGGGCGAAGCATAAAAGAGCGCCGCCGAGCAGCGGCAGGCGTCTCAGCATGCCGTATAATATGCCGTGCTCTCCGGCGGGAAGGAAAATTCCCGCCGCGAAGGCGGCGAAGACGCCCAGCAGGACGACCGATACCCAGCGAAACTTCCTGGCGGTTTCGGGCAGATTCATCTTCCGGATGAAATCTATCGCCCCTCTGCCGTTCCTGTACCCCTCGTAAAAACCTTTATAGCGCACCCAAAAATGCAGCGGCGTGTACGCCAGCAGCAGGACGGCGGGGGCGAGCAGGAAACCCTGCAAGGCGAGGAATACGGCAAGCGCCGCGCAAAAGGGCTTCAGGGATCCCCAGAAAAGCGAATCGCCCATGGCTGCGTAGGGCGCCATCAGGGTCCTTTTGAGATTGGCAATCTCTGCGGGATCGGCTTTTTCCTCTTCAAGACGGGCCACGGATCCGATAATGGCCCCGGACATATAAGGATGCGTGTTAAAAAGCTGGAGATGTCTCGCGAGCATGGACGCGGTTTCTTCCCTGTTTCCAGCACTTTTACGGATGGCGGGGATCATCGCGAACGCGAACCCCACGTTCTGCATCCGCCAGAAATTCCAGGATGAGTGAATGGAAAGCGATCTCAAAAACGTGCCGAAAAGTTTCATTTGCCCCGCCGCGAACAGGTCTTAATCTGCAAATTTATTCGATTTTTCCTGAATCGAGTGAAGGTAGCATGAATGTCCCAAATAAGTCAACCCTGCCGCGCCGATTTAAGAAAAATACTCTTGACTAAAAACAAAAGCATGATAATGTATTTCAGTTTACCCAACCGGGTCTGTCCAGCCCGGTTTTTTTTGCCCGGCGCGAGACCCTGTCTTGCCGAGAGGCAGCAAAAGAAACACAGCCAAGGGGGTGCCTGAAATGATTTGCGAAACGGTAAAGACCGGAGTCGACTGCGCTTTCATGACCAAGAAAGGATGCGGATTCAACGGGGGAAGCTGCAAGGTTATTGTCGAAAGATGCGAGGGTTGCGCCAGGATTTTTGAAAACGGCACTGGCAAGTACTGCAGTATTTATCCAGATCCGAACGCCAAGTGGGCAATCGGAGGATGTCCCAGTGCTTCTCATTTAAAGAAGGCCGTAAAAGAAGAAACCCAGAAGATCAATCCCCTCAAGGCCTCGAAAAGATCCAAAAAGTCCTGATTTCCGATCAAACCATACAGGCCGGTTCATTCATGAGCCGGCTTTTTTTATCCCAGTATTTCTTTCAGCTCCTGCAGCACCTTTTTTACCCGGACCATTCTTTCTTTTTCATCGGCCTGCGCATTCGATGCGGCCGCGGCGTCCCCGGGCGCGCCGGTTTCGGCGCCTCCGGCCCGCCTTTCCGCCCTCTTCATCTCCGAAAGCCTTTTTCTGGCCCCCGCGATGGTAAAACCTTCTTCGTACAACAGTTTTTTAATCAGGAGGAGTTGTTCGATGTCTTTGCGCCGGTATCGCCGCTGGTCGGCGCCGGTCCTGACGGGCTTGACCGATTTAAATTCCGATTCCCAGAATCTGATTACGTAAGGCTCTACTCCAAGGATATTGCTGACTTCTCCTATGCGGAAATACTCTTTATCGGAATGTGCAAAATCCACCGGCTGATCATACCGAACGGATTAATGAGTGTACTTCTTGTTCCACGCCTCGCTCCGGTTTTATTTGTTGTTAAGCGCCCTGCGGAGCACCTGGCTTGATTTGAATGAGAGAACTCTTCTCGGGGAGATTTCTATTTCCGTGCCCGTCTGGGGATTCCTGCCTCTCCTCGATTTTTTCTCTTTAACCACGAAGTTTCCAAATCCGGAAATCTTGATCTTTTCGCCTTTCGCAAGATTATCCTTCATGATGGCGAACACCGATTCCACGACTTTCGCCGAGTCCTTCTTGGAAAGACCTAACTTGTCGTATACGCTCTGAATTATATCGATCTTCGTCATAGACTATGCTCCTCCTCCAGTCTCCGGCGATTTCCGGATTGTCCTGCTGAAAAAACCCCACCTCTCACTCAACCGCCGGCTGAATCCCGCATTTTTTCATATTTCGGGATTAACAACGCTTAGCGGACTTCTTCCCCTCGGATTTTCGCTCCCGTCTTTTCAATGACGCCTTGAACGATCGCGGCATGAATTCTGTTGACTTCTTCGTCGGTCAGAGTTCTTTCCGGAGAGCGATATGTGAATCTCAAAGCGAGACTCTTCACGTTTTCCGGAATACTTTTGCCCATATATACATCAAAAATTTCTATTTTTTCAAGTAATTCTTCTCTTCTTTCCTCTATAAGACCCAGTATGTATTTTGACTCCGTATCCTTCGGAACGAGGAAGGCGACATCCCGCGACGAGGCCGGGAAACGCGAATAACCGCGGAAGGCGCCGGTCTCCCTGCTTCGTTCCGCAAGAAAATCGAAATCGACCTCGAAAACTACGATCCTCTTCTTCAGGTCGAGCTTCTCGATGACGGAGGGATGGACCTCTCCCAGGTAACCGACGGGATCGCCTTCTATAAGCAGACCGGCCGACCTGCCGGGATGAAGGAATGGCTCGCCCGCCCCGGAGCGGAATTCAGCACCGGAAATCTGCAGAATTTCAAGTAAATTCTCTAAAGCGCCCTTGGCGTCATAAAAGTCGGCCTCTCCTCCCGACCCCCCCCAGGAGCCGGCAAATTTCACTCCGGATAGGAGCCCCGCAAGTTTGCCCCGCTCTTCAGGAAGATCTCCATTTCCTGCCGCGATGAAAACCCGGCCCGTTTCGAAGACGCGCAGATCCAGGCATCCCACGTTGGCATTCCTGAGGGCCGTGTCGAGCAGGCCGTAGATGAGCGTCGTCCGCATCACGCACTGGTCTTCCGAGAGCGGATTCAGGATGCGGACAAACCGCCTCCTCCTGTCTTTTTCGGGAAATCCGAGAATGTCGGCCGATTCCCCGGGTATGAAACTGTAATTGATCACTTCGGAAAAGCCGAGGGCGGTCAGAACGCCCTTGACCCTGGTCTCCACAACGCCCTTGCGCTCTTCGGTCCCGGAGCGGACCTGAACCTGGGGCATCGTTTCGGGGATCAGCCCGTAGCCGTTGATGCGGGCGATCTCTTCGATCAGATCCGTTTCCATAGATACATCGACACGGAACGAAGGCGGGGTCACGATGAAAAAACCCTCTTTGCGCTCCACCCGCATCTCCAGCCCCGAGAGGATCGACTCGACTTTGTTTTCCTCTACCGCAAGCCCAAGCACCTCGCGGATACGGGCCGGCCTCAAAACGACCGGCGCCTTTTCGGGGATCTTTTTCGGATAACGGTCTATATAACCCTTCATGACGACGCCGCCGGAGGTCTCCGCGATCAGCTGCGCTGCGCGATCGAGCGCCCTCAACACCCCCTCGGGATCTATTCCCCTTTCGAACCGGAAGGCGGCGTCCGTCCCCATCCCCAGCCTGCGGGAGCTGCGGCGGATCGACGAAGGATTGAAATAGGCGCTTTCGAGGAGGATCGTTTCCGTGTCGTCCCGGACCTCCGAATTTTCGCCGCCCATGATCCCGGCCACCGCCACCGGCTTTACGCCGTCGCAGATCATGAGGGCGTCGGGAGAGAGGATGCGGGTCTTTCCGTCGAGCGAGACGAAAGGCTCGCCCTCTTTAGCCCTGCGCACAACGATCCTGCCCTCCTCCAGCAGCCGGTAATCGAAGGCATGCAGGGGCTGGCCCAGCTCCATCATGACAAAATTCGTTACATCGACGGCGTTGTTGATGGACCGCAGGCCAACGGCTTCCAGGCGCATTCTCATCCAGGAGGGGGACGGGCCGATCTTCACGCCTTTTATCATCCTGGCCGTGTACCGGGGGCACAGATCGGGATCGAGTATCTCCACGGAGGCGACCCGATTTATGTCATCCTGCGATTCGCTGATCCGGATCTCCGGATACCGCGCTTTCCGCCCCGTTACGGCGGCTGCTTCCCGGGCGATGCCGACAATGCTCAGGCAGTCGGAGCGGTTCGGGGTCACCGATATGTTCAGGACCGTGTCCTTCAATTCCAGGGCTTCGGCAAGGTCCGTCCCCGGCTGGAGGCGGTCCGGCAGAACCATGATCCCGCTCGCATCGCCGCCGATCCCCAGTTCCTCTTCCGAGCAGAGCATCCCCTCCGAGAGCTCTCCGCGGATCCGCGAGCTCTTGATTGTAAATCCGCCCGGTATCCTGGCGCCGACTTTCGCAAACGGAGAGAGAATGCCCTTCCGGACATTCGGGGCTCCGCAGACGACGCGGAACTTCTCATTACCCGCCGTCACTTCGCAGATAGAGAGCTTGTCTGCGTTCGGGTGGGGCTGTACGGAGTCGACCCTTCCCACTACGACGCCTTCGAAACCGGGCGCAGTCTCCTGAACGGCCTCCACCTCCAGCCCGGCCATCGTGAGCCTTGCGGCGAGATCCTTCGGATCGAGGTCGATATCTACGTAATCTTTAAGCCAACGGTAACTGACTAGCATAATTTTGGTAATGGGTAATGGGTTATGGGTTATGGGTCAGAAATCCTAAATCCGAAACTCTAAATCCTAAATAAATTCCAAAACTCAAAATTCGAATCTCAAAATAATGCAGCGGGCTGTTTCCCGTTTTGGATTTTATAATTTGAATTTCGCATTTGTTTGGGATTTGGTGCTTGGGATTTGGGATTTCTCCCGAACACCTTACGCTTTACTCCTTACTCCTTACTCCTTACTCCTTACACCTCACGACCAATCAGAACTGTGAGAGAAAACGCATGTCGTTTTCATAAAAAAGCCGGATGTCGGAAATGCCGTGCTTCAGCATAGCGATGCGCTCCAGGCCGAGGCCGAAGGCAAAACCGGTTACCTCTTCCGGATCATAACCCACTATACGGAACACTTCGGGATGGACCATGCCCGATCCCAGGATTTCCAGCCAGCCGCTCTGCCCGCACACCCGGCATCCGCTTCCGCCGCAGATGACGCACTGGATATCCACCTCGGCGCTCGGCTCCGTAAACGGGAAGAAGCTGGGGCGGAACCTCAGCCTGGTCTTCTCACCGAAGACCTGCCGGGCGAACGACGTCAGCACGCCCTTGAGGTCGCCGAAGGAAATTCCCCTGTCCACCAGAAGGCCCTCGATCTGGTGAAACATGGGCGAGTGCGTCACGTCCGAATCGCAGCGATAGACCTTGCCGGGAGCGATAATCCGCACCGGGGGCTTCCTTTTTTCCATGATGCGGACCTGGACGGGCGAGGTATGCGTCCTCAGAACGATGCTGTCGGAAATGTAAAACGTATCCTGCATATCCCGGGCGGGATGGTCTTTCGGCATATTCAGCGCCTCGAAATTGTAATAGTCGAATTCGACTTCGGGCCCCTCTACAATGGAGAAGCCGAGGCCGGCGAAGATTTCGCAGATCTCGTTTCGAATCTGGGTGATGGGATGGAGATTGCCGGACACGATCCTCCGGCCGGGAAGAGTCACATCGATTTTTTCCGCCTGCAGCGACCGGCTTTTCGCCTCCTCGTCGAGCCTGCGAATCTCCTCTTCGATCCTTGAGGAAACGGCCTCTTTGATCTCATTCGAGAGCCTGCCCAGGGCGGGCCTGTCGCTTTCCGAAGCGCTGCCCAGACCGCGCAGAACGGCCGTAAGCAATCCTTTCCTTCCCAGATATTTAGTTCGGATTGCCGACAGCTCGTCTCTGCTCCGTGCGGCGCTCAGCTCGGCTTCCGCCTGCCTGCGCAGCTCCTCGAGCCTGCCTTTCATGCCCTTTGCTCACCAACAGCCGTTCGGACAATTGCCGTAAATCCCTGGGGATCGTTAACCGCGAGATCGGCGAGGATTTTCCGGTCTATTTCAATGCCGCCCTGTTTCATGCCGGCCACCAGCCTGCTGTACGACACGTTATTCAGCCGCGCCGCCGCATTGATGCGGGCAATCCAGAGCATGCGGAAATCCCTTTTTCTTGCCTTCCTGTCGCGGAAAGCGAATTTCATGCCCCGCTCGACTGCTTCGGTTGCCACGCGGTAAAGATTCTTTCTGGCGCCGAAATACCCTTTAGCCAGCTTCAGGATTTTTCTCCTTTTTTTTCTGGCGTTAACGCCTCTCTTGACTCTCATCTCTTCTAGTCTCCTTCAACTCGATATCAATATTCCACTGCATGGCGTGAGGCGTAAGGCGTAAGGCGTAAAGTGACATTAAGAACACCTCACGCCTTACGCTTTACACCTCACGAAGCAAACGATTACAAGTACGGTATAAGTTTCTTGATCGCCGGGGCGTCCCTGTCGTCCAGGATGCCCGGCTTTCTCAGATTTCTTTTCCGCTTGGAGCTTTTCTTGGTCAGAATGTGGCTGTGATAAGCCTTTTTTCGCCGGACCTTGCCGGTCCCGGTAAGCGAAAATCTCTTTGCTGCTCCCCTGTGCGTTTTAACTTTCGGCATCTTATATTCTCCACATGCGTTATATCGTAAGGCGTAAAGAGTGAGGCGTAAGGTGTTTTTCACAGTTCACGCCTTACGGTTTACGCCTCACGGACAAACAAAAGTATCCTGAACGCTGATAAATGGTTCAGAATACTTTTGTTTCCTATGAATACTACTTTTTCGGAGACAGGATCATGACCATGTTCCTGCCCTCGAGTTTCGGCGCCTGGTCAACTATCGCGATCCCCTCGAGCTCGGTCCTGATCTCCTCCATCATTGCCCGCCCCATATTGGAGTAGACTATTTCCCGGCCCCGGAACATGATCGTTATCTTTACCTTGTCCCTCTGCTCGATGAATTTCCGGATGTGCTTGAGCTTGACCTGAATGTCGTGCTCTTCCGTTTTGGGCCTGAGCCGTATTTCCTTGAGCTGCGGGCCCGCAGAGTGCTTCCGCGAAGTCTGGAGCTTCTTGCTCTGCTGGTAACGGAATTTCCCGTAATCCATGATCCGGCAGACCGGGGGCGACGAGTTCGGGGCCACCTCGACCAGATCCAAACCGGCCTTGACGGCTTCCTTGATCGCCTCCGAAATCGGCAGGATGCCCAACTGCTTTCCCTCGGCGTCGACAACCCTGACGCTTGGCACCCTGATTTCTTCATTCACCCTGAGATTCTTAGTGATGAGCCACCTCCGAAATTAGGTCCTCCGTTCTATTTGTATTGACTGCACTGTTCCCGGACCATGGAGATAAATTTGTCCGGGTCCATCATCCCGAGATTTTTTCCGTCTCTCTGCCGCGGGGAAATTCCCTTTCCTTCCATTTCCTTGTCGCCGACGACGAGCATGTACGGGATCTTCTGCAGCTGTGCCTCGCGGACTTTGAAGCCGAGCTTTTCGTTCCGGAAATCTTTTTCCACCCGGATTCCGGCATCGGCCAGCTTCCGGTAAACTTCCTCTCCATAGGGGATGTGTTTGTCTGTGACGGTAAGCAGTATCGCCTGCACCGGCGAGAGCCACACGGGAAAAGCCCCGGTATAATGCTCGATGAGCACCCCCATGAACCGCTCAATCGCGCCCAGAATGACCCGGTGGAGCATTACCGGCCGGTGTTTCTCCCCGTCCGCCCCGATGTAGGCAAGGTCGAATCTTTCCGGCAGGGTAAAATCGCACTGGATAGTCGCGCACTGCCATTTCCGCTTCAGAGCGTCTTTGAGCTTGAAGTCGATCTTCGGTCCGTAAAAAGCGCCGTCCCCAACATTGATGTCGTACGGAATCCGGTTATCCTTCAGCGACTGTTCGAGCGCCGAGGTCGCCATTTCCCAGTCCTCATCGGAACCGATGGACTTGGCCGGACGGGTGCTCAGCTCCACCTCGTAATCGAACCCGAATATCTTCATGGCGTCGCTGACGAATTCCGCGATTGCGCGTATTTCCGAATTCAGCTGATCCGGCCTGCACAGGATGTGCGCATCGTCCTGGGTGAACTGGCGGACCCGCAGGAGGCCGTGCAGAACGCCCGTCTTCTCATGCCGGTGCACGGTTCCAAGTTCGAAATACCGGAGCGGCAGGTCGCGATAGCTGCGGATTTTTGATTTATAAATCATCATGTGGGCGAGGCAATTCATCGGCTTGATGCCGTACACCTGGTCCTCGACCTCGGTGAAATACATGAACTCGCGGTAATGGTCGAAATGCCCGGATTTTTTCCAGAGATCGCCTCGCAGGATCTGCGGTCCGAGCACTATGTCGTATCCCCGCTTCAGGTGCTCCTTTCTCTCCCAATCCTCGATAATGGTCCTCAGCAGGGCCCCTTTGGGGTGCCAGATGATGAGGCCCGGCCCGACTTCTTCATTTATCTGGAAAAGATCGAGTTCCCTGCCCAGCCGGCGGTGGTCCCGGCGCTTCGCTTCTTCAATGAAGCGGATGTAATCTTCAAGCTCTTCCGGGGTGGCGAAACCCGTCCCGTAGATACGCTGAAGCATTTTGTTCTTTTCGTCGCCCCGCCAGTAAGCACCTGCGATGCTGGTAAGCTTGAATGCCTTGATCAGCCCTGTCGAAGGCAGATGCGGCCCGCGGCACAGGTCAGTATAATCCCCCTGCCGGTAAAGACTGACGGTTTTAACGTCCGCAGGCAGGTTCTCCAGCAGCTCGACTTTATAGCTCTCGCCCTTTTCCCGGAATAAGGAGACGGCCTTTTCCCGCGGCACATCCTCGCGGATAAACGGCAGGTCGGCCTTGATGATCTCCCACATGCGCTTTTCGATTTTCTCGAGATCTTCGGGAGTGAAGCTTTGATCGTAATCGAAATCGTAATAAAATCCGTCCTCTATGGCAGGGCCGATGCTGACTTTGGCGTTGGGGAAGATATCCTGCACGGCCTGCGCCATGACATGGGATATACTGTGCCGGAGGATTTCCATCCCCTCCTTCGACCCGATGTCGATGACATCCAGGGAGGTATCCTCCTCTACGGGAGAACTCAGGTCGGCGAGGCGCCCGTCAATTCTGACCGCTGCGGCGGATGCGAGTTTTTCCCTGCGCCAGGAAGATATAACTTCCCTGGCCGGTATCCCGGCCGGGCCGTTTTTCACGGTCCCGTCCGGAAGAGTTATTTTTATGTCCTTCATCCGGTGCTTCTGCCTTCCTTAACCTTTCATCTCAGGCCTGGTTAGTCTGTTCCCGCTTGCCCGGACCTATGTCCTTGATGCCCTTCGGGCTTTTACCTTATGAAAGAAGGGCATCGCCGCATTTATACCCGCTGATGCCCTTCGGATCAATATATAAATTTAATGCAAATGGTAGGCACGCAGGGATTTGAACCCTGGACATCCACCGCGTCAGGATGGCGCTCTCCCCCTGAGCTACGTGCCTACGGAAGGTTTTAATTTTTAACAGCAATCCGGGATTCTGTCAAGAAAAAACAGTTGCAGGAGGCTCATGTTGAGCTGTTAATATGCTGCACTCCCTTGATAATATAATTCAGACCGGACAGAACCGTCAAGCCGGCCGTCAGCCAGAAGATTATATCCAGGAATAACGGCTCAAACACGAGCAGTTTCGAAACGGCGAGCATGGCGAAAAAAATGGTGGCGAATTGCAGGGCCGTCGTGATCTTGCTTATCGGCGCAGGCCGGATCTCGAATGAAACAGAGAGGAAGGTCAGCACGCAGATGCCTACCAAAATGACAAAATCGCGGCTGATCACGATTACGGTCAGCCATGCCGGAATGATTCCCATGATGGACAGCGTAACGAACGCACTGGCAATCAGGGCCTTGTCGGCGAGGGGATCAAGATAGGCCCCCAGCACCGATTTCTGCTTGAGCACCCTTGCCAGGAATCCGTCGAGGCCGTCCGTTATGCTGGCGAAGATGAAAATAACGAAAGCTTCGACGTAATATGCCTGGATCAGGCAGATTACCATGATCGGTACGAGAATTATCCTGAGGACGGTAAGAGTATTGGGGATGTTCATGTATTAAAGGCTAACGGCTAAGTGGTAAATGCCACGACATCGTAGACAGATTTTAGTGCCACAACATCGTGGACACTTAGAAATTAATGTAATCGGTAATCGAGTTCCTCGACCTGGATTTTGTCCAGAAAAAGTTTTAGTT
>JAQTPK010000041.1 GCA_028712885.1 Syntrophales bacterium
ACCACCGTACGTGCCGTTCGGCATACGGCGGTTCATGCAAGACACTGTAAGCGTCTGTGTTCTTCGAGAAGACTCATAAGTCCCTGTTGAGTAAGCCATTTCACCGGGACGGCAATATTCATGTGAGAGGCTCCCGCATTCCACCAGGGGCCTCTGCCGTTATTGGCCGAGGTATAGGCTCTGGTTTTCTCAATGCCTCTGGCTACGAGCTTCCTGGCTCTGGTGCGCGGCTTTTTCCACTGCCGCCACAGGATACAGCGCAGTTTCCGCCGTATCCATTCGTCCAGCTCCTCGAATGCTCTTTTGACAGATGCCATGCGAAAATAGTTCACCCATCCTCTCAATAATGGCTTTAGCTCCCCGATCACTCTGCGCAGGGATTGTCCCCGCCCTCTCCGAGTGATCTCGCAGATGCGCGCCTTAACCCTTCGAACCGAGTCGGGCGCTACCTTGAGCTTCGGGGTTTTGTGCCATGTCATCGCGTATCCCAGGAACTTCCTCTTCCAGGGGCGATCTACGGCACGCTTGGATTGGTTTATTTTCAGGCGCAACCGCTTCCAGAGGAATCGGGTGATCGTCTTCATGACCCGTTCACCCGCCCCTTTCGACCGCACGTAGATATTGCAATCATCCGCGTACCGGCTGAAACGGCGGCTCCGTCTCTCCAGCTCTTTATCCAGGTCATCCAGAAGGATGTTGGACAGAAGCGGCGACAGCGGCCCTCCCTGCGGGGTCCCTTCTTCTCGTGCCTGGACGACCCCTTCGGCCATGATCCCGGCTTTCAGATACCGGCCAATCAATCGAAGAAGTCTCTTGTCCTTCACCCGGCGCGCCACCCGTGCCATCAGCACGTCATGGTTCACCCGGTCGAAGAACTTCTCCAGGTCGATGTCCACTACCCAGCGATGTCCGGATTCTACGTGCCGGCGGGCGACCTTTACCGCTTGATGGCTCCCCCGTCCGGGTCTAAATCCGAAGCTGCTCTCGCTCATGTGTGGATCGAAGACAGGTGTCAGCACCTGCAGGATCGCCTGTTGTATAAACCGATCCAGGGCTGTGGGAATGCCCAGTTGCCTCATCCCTTTCCCTTCCGGCTTCGGTATCTCCGCTCGCCGGACCGGTTGAGGCTCATATGTCCCACTGAGTATTGCTTCCCGTGTGCGCGGCCAGTTCTCCTTGAGGTACGGCGTCAGTTCCTCCACGGTCATCCCGTCGATCCCCGGCGCTCCCTTGTTCGAACGGACCCGCCGCAAGGCCCTCGTCAGGTTCTCCCGACGCACGACCTTCTCCAACAACGTTTGCGCTTCCGGTCGGGTCTTCTCCGTCTCCGCTGCGGACGCTTGACGCTCCCAGCCCTTCCTCTCGCGGGTTCCGCCCGCTGCCCTCCGGGTGTCCTCGGGCATCTCAGCCCTCCTTCCTGCGTCTCCTTCGTCCCTCAAGGTTCCGGTCCCTTCCTCTTCTTCCATGTTCGGGCCTTCGCCGCCGTGCGCGGCAGCTACTATGCCCTCGGCTGACTTCTGCCGCCTCATCCCATCCCCTCTTGGAAACGGTAGCCCCTATGGCAAAGCGGCAGATCTCCCCGGGTATTGCGCACTCACCTTCCCCCCATATACCCGTCGCATCTACTCCCGCATCCTCCGAATGACTATTGGGCTTCGAATCTATTTGCCTTCTTGCCCGGATGCGGTTGCCTCTTATGCGCTTCGTGTTCCTCGGGCCGGGGGTTTGCTTTCCGCTTCCTTCAGACTCCGCCTCGCGGCGGCCGCCCTTGCGGTTCGGCTAACGGTTCCCGTCATCAGGGTCCGTAGAGGACTTCCACCTCCGAGTGGGTGCGCCCTGCCGGGCGCACAAATAAAAAAGCCGCGGTGGTTTAGCCCGCGGCCTTCGGAAATTCTCTTAATTACTTATATCACGGTGAATCCGGAACGCACGGGCGGAAGAATGCCTTCAGGCTAAGGCCGAGGCTGAGAAGAGCGAGAGCGAGGATGTTCTTATTTCCGTTTCCGTGCATTTCTTTTCCTTTGCACGATAACATAGATCATATTCCCTGCCGTGTCAAGGAGCTTTAGATATCGTCAGAAGCTTGACACACTTCTACGTTTACCGTATAAGTCATATTCATATTATTGAATATGTGAAAATATGATCACGGAAAAGTTTGTCGAACAATTCAAAGCATTGAGTGACGCGACGCGGCTGAAAATAATGCGGCTGCTGAGCACATCGGAAACGGATCTATGTGTCTGCGAAATCATGGATGTCGTCGAGGACAGCCACTGCAACATCTCGCGTCATCTCAAAATTCTTAAAACAGCCAATCTCGTAAAAGAAAAAAAACAGGGGAAATGGGTCTACTTCGGGATCGTCGTCCCTGAAGACCCGTTTCATGCCTCAATTCTTCAGGCGGTTTCAAGCCTGCCCGAGGAAAATTTTTGCAGTGATACCCGGAGAATGAAATTGAGACTCTCTCTGAGGGAAGACAAAAAGTGCGTAGACGGCCTGAGCAGTAAAAAATGGACAAAGGCGTTAAAAATGCTGACTCCATCGGGGGGGCCGGACGGGAAAAACAAACGGGAGAAACTGAATGGGAAAAAATGAGTTGGTTATTTACGAAGGAGCAATGTGCTGTACGACGGGCGTCTGCGGCCCGGAACCGGATCGGGAGCTGATCGTCTTTAATGAAACCGTGAAGAAATTACAGAACCTTTATAGCGGCCGGTTGAATATAATCCGTGCCAGCCTGGTTTTCAACAGCGTGTATTTCTTTGCCAATAAGGATGTCGTGAAGATGCTCAAAGAATACGGGCAGGAAGTATTGCCCATCACGGCATTCAACGGCCAAATCATCAGCAGGCAAAAATACCCTGCGTATGGTGAATTGAAGAAAATTCTGGATGAAAGGATCGGGAGATGATCAGGGATTTTATCGAACCTAAGACAAAAGAAGTGAAATTCATTTTCTTCAGCGGCAAAGGCGGCGTGGGCAAGAGCACAATGAGCTGTGCTGCAGCGGTATGGCTGGCCGGAAGGGGATACAAGACACTGCTTGTCACAACCGACCCGGCTCCCAATCTCTCGGATATTTTCGGACAGGAGATCGGGCATCACATTACTTCAATAAAGGATCTGGCAAATCTTCACGCCATCGAGATAGACCCGGACACGGCCTCGGAGGAATACCGGGAGAGGATAGTGGGCCCTCTCAGAGATCTGTTAAATGAAAAGAATTTGCAGGTCATCAAAGAGCAGTTGAACAGCCCCTGCGTTGAAGAGGTCGCCGCCTTCGATAAATTTATCGAATTCATGGACGACCCGCAGTATGACGCGGTGATCTTCGATACGGCGCCGACGGGACACACGATCCGGCTCCTGGAGCTTCCCGGCGGATGGACCGAGACTCTGGCGAACAGCAGTGCGACCTGCATCGGGCCGGGCGCTTCTCTTCAGACCGCGAAGGCAAAATACGAAAAAGCGATTTCCTATCTTCAGGACAGGAATAGAACATCCTTTGTCTTCGTCCTGAAGCCCGAGAATTTATCCGTCATGGAGACGAAGCGGAGCTCTGCAGAGCTGTCGAAGCTTGGGATTGAGACGAACCTCCTGATCGTAAACGGAATCCTGCCCGGGGAAGCGTGCACCGATGAATTTTTCCGGAACAGGAAAAGAGCGGAGGAAAAGATCGTAGAAAGAATCGCTCGTGAATTTCCGACGTTGCCGAAAATTTATTATCCGCTTCAAGACCGGGAGGTATCGGGCATTGATCTTTTGATCTCCGTGGGACGATTTATCTGCGACGGCAAAGGGAAGAGCGTAAAAATCAGCCCCTCCGCGGAAACCGCATGGAATTTTGAACGGATCCGCCGAAAAGATGATTTTTGCGGCACCTTGTTTGCTCCTGCAAACGGGTCCCGATACCTTTTTTTCACCGGCAAGGGGGGCGTCGGAAAGAGCACCATCGCCTCCACGACCTCCGTCTGCATGGCGCAGCGCGGATTCAAAACCCTTATCATTACGACCGACCCGGCCTCCCATCTCCATGAGATCTTCGGGCAGCCCATTGGACATGAACCGACCCGAATCAAGGGGATAGACAATCTTTACGCGGCACGGATCGACCAGCGGAAGGCGCTGGAAGAATATAAATTGCGAATCCTGGAAGCAGTCAAGGATCAAAGTGAAGAAACGAAGAAGTCCGTCGAGGAGGACCTGAATTCCCCCTGCGCCGAAGAAATGGCAGCCTTTGAGCGTTTCATGAGCTACTTCAAAACAAACGGATTCAACATTACCGTCTTCGATACGGCCCCGACAGGCCACACCCTGAGATTGCTGGAACTCCCGACCGACTGGAAGGGATTCATCGACCTGGGCACATTGACGAAGCAGACGTCAGAGGAAACGACAAACAAGTATGCCGACATCATCGAGAAAATGAAGAACCCGGCCAAGAGTTCCTTCGTCTTTGTCATGTACCCCGAGTATACGCCAATGATTGAAGCCTGGAGGGCTGCCGAAGAGCTGAAGAAACAGGTTGGCATCGAAACCGCGGCGGTTGCCGTTAACTATATTCTGCCTGACCATTCCGGCGAAAACCCTTTCTTTCATAACAGAAGAAAACAGCAGGAGAAGTACGTCTTGGAGATTGAGGGCAGATTCAACAAACCTATGATGCTCGTTCCTCTTCTTGATCGGGAGCCGAAGGGGCTCGAGGATCTCAAATCACTGGGCAGGGAGATTTGCGGCGGCATTTGATTAAGACATAAAAATTTGGTCTCGCCCTGGCGTGGTTTTTCCGTCTTTTCCTGATGATCTGCCTGCCAAGAGCAATCCGACCACTTGACCCAAATTAACAGTAGAGCTTGAGCGAGGAACTCCGCCAGGGGGCCTGGCCTCGACTCAGAATATTTTGGAGGACAATGCTTATGAAGAGTTTTCTGGCTAAAATTCAAGAAATGAAATTCCTTCCGTTTTTTGTCCTCCTGAGCATGGCCGTCGGCATTGCCATCGGAAAATTCTACGGTATTTCCAATTTCGAACTCACTCCTCCCATCGACGCCATCAAGTCCATTTTTCAGGGGACCTATCAATTCAGTCTGGCGAACAGTCTCGCGCTGGGCGTGGTTATAGGGCTTTTCCTGATGATCTACCCTGCCATGACCAATGTGAAGATCGAGGATATGGGCAAGGCCGCCCGTTCCCCCAGGCAGCTTCTGCTCGTCCTCTTTTTCAACTATCTTATCGCACCCTTCTTCATGCTGGCCCTGGCAAAGCTGTTTCTCTCCGGCGATCATGATCTCTATGTCGGTCTGGTCCTCTATGGACTTGCGCCGTGCATCGCCATGGTTATTGTCTTTACTTTCCTTTCCCTGGGAAATAATGCGCTGGCCATAGTACTGGTGGCAATCAACTCCGTCTGTCAGATGCTGCTGATTCCGGTTTACGCCAAACTGCTGCTGGGGGAAGTGAATTTCGATGTCCTCGTCGTGGGTGAAAGTGTCCTTCTTTACCTGGGACTGCCCCTCATTGCGGGCTTCCTGACGCGCCGGATTGCGGTGAAGAAGCTGGGCGAAGCAGGATTCAAGGAATTCAAGACATACCTGGACTCTCTTTCCATCATCGGCCTTCTCTTTACCTTGATAGTCATGTTCGCCCTGAAGGGAGACCTTATTATTGAACGGCCCATGATCATACTGCAAATGGCGATTCCCATGACGATCTTTTTCTGGGTGATGTTTGCCGTGGTGTATCTTACCAGTTGGAAGCTGGGCCTGAATTATAAGGATTCCGTTGCTGTGGCCTTCAATTCGACCGGCCGGGACTTTGAAATCGCGATCGCCATCGCCATTACGGCATTCAATCCGGCTGTGGCGCTGGCCACGGTTGTGGGTCCCCTGATCGAAGTGCCGGTCATGCTGGCCCTGGTCTGGGCGGCTAGAAAATCCGAAGCTGCCCTGTTCAAAGAGATCCCGTCTGTCGTGCCGGTGGCGGAAAGGATACCCCTGTTTCGGAAGGTCCTCTTCCCGACGGATTTCTCCCCCCACGCCGACAAGATCATGGGTCTTATCCCGGAGTTGAAAAGAGCAGGCATGCAGGAAGCAGTTTTTCTCCATGTTGTCAATCCCATGAAGGCGACCCGGTGGATCGGTGTCAATGAGAAAGCCATTGAACGGTTAAAGGATGAATCAAATGCAAGGCTCAAAGCCCTGTGCGATAAGCTCGCATCCGCCCACGGTATCGCCATTGTCTGCAGGGTCCAGCTGGGTGTGACGTATCAGGAGATTTCAAGAATAGCCGGTGAAGAAAAAGTTTCACTCGTCGTCATGGGTTCGCACGGACACGGTTACGTAAAGGGAGCCCTGCTGGGCAGCAACACTCATAATGTGATGCGAAGTGTGAAAGTTCCCCTCCTGATCGAAAGATTCCGGCGGGTGGAGTTCCAGGGCAAAGAATCGATATCTTTTATTTCAAAATCCCTTTTCCACAGAGTCCTTTATCCGACTGATTTTTCGGCGAATTCGCAGCTTGCTCTGCGGGCGATCAGAAAATTCGAGAAGGATCTTACGGAAGAAGTAATTGTTGCTCATGTCCAGGACACGAGGATTCTGCGGCCGCATCTCGAAGATAGAATGGCGGAGTTCAACCGTGTCGATGCGGAAAGGCTCTCCGTGATAAAAGATCAACTGAGTCCTCTCGGTTACCGGATTAAAACAATCCTGAAAACCGGAATTCCCTTTAACGAAATAAACAGGATTGCCGAAGAGGAGGATGTCTCGTTGATCGTTGTCGGCTCGCATGGGAAGAGCAACGTAATGGAAGCCTATACAGGCAGCGAAACGGAATACATTTCACTTCATCACGTCCGTCCCGTACTGGTGGTGCCGAGGGATTGGGAAGCACCGGGAGAATAGCTCAGCCCGCCCGCAGCAAATTCAATTATGTAGCCGGGGGGCAAAAATTCTTGACAAAAACATGCAGGGTGCTATATTTCTATAAAGGAATATAGTGAGAATTCATGAAAGACTTCCTGAGAGTCGCCAAAGCGCTGTCCGATCCCAACCGGCTGAAGATTCTCAAGATGCTTCAGCGGAAGGAGCTGTGCGTCTGCGAATTGCAGGCGCATCTCGGCATCGCCCAGCCGACCGTCTCCAAGCACTTGAAAATTCTCGAAGGAGCAGGGCTGGTCACGTTCAGGAAAGAAGGCTTATGGGTCAACTACAGGCTGGCCGACGGACGGGGAAGCCCGTACGCGGCGAGTATTCTGGGAAATCTCAAGCACTGGCTCGAAAGCGATCCCGAAATTGCCCGCGCTGTCGAAAATGTTTTCTCGATCAGACGGGAAGAAATTAAAAAAAAGTGATTTTTTTTGTCTGAAGTATATTGCCAAATAGCATTGCATAAATCTGCGTCGCGGAACTGCGCTGAAAGGATTAACAGATGATCGAAGAATTGATAACAGCAGGCCTTCTGGCCATCAAGGACTATGTGGCCACTCATGTGCTGACCTGCCTTGTTCCGGCCTTTCTGCTCGCCGGAGCCATGGTTGCTTTCATCAACCAGGAAGCGATCCTGGACCACCTCGGCGAGAGGGCGAATAAACTGAAATCCTTTTCCCTGGCCGGATTGGCAAGCTTTTTTGTCGCCGCGTGTTCCTGCACCGTTATTCCCGTATCGAGCGGTCTCTTTTACAGCGGCGCGGCGATAGGCGTAGCTTTCATTATCCTCTGGGTTGCGCCTTCGGCGAATATCCTGTCACTGATTTACACGGGGAATATTCTGGGAGGAGAGATTGTCGTGGCCCGGATAGCCGCTTCTCTTATGATGGCGTTTGTCGTGGGCTGGGTCATGACGCTGGCCTTTCGGAAAGAGCGGAGGGAAATCGAGGCGGCCGGAACTGCCGCCGCTGCATCAAACCCCGGAACAAAAAACAGAATACTTTCCAGGACCCACCTGATCTTTTTAGTCCTGATAGTCCTCACTCTGCTTCTTCCCAACTACATCGGGCAGACAGGCCCGTATATCGAGAAAGTCGTCATCTGGGGCGTCATGACGCTGGTCCTTGCCGCATATGCCTTCAGGAAGCTGACCGGAGATGAAGTCAAACAGTGGCTCAGAGAATCGTGGTGGTTCGTGAGAATCATTTTCCCTCTCCTCATCCTGGGAGTATTTCTCGTGGGCGTTATCGGAAAACTGCTGCCCGAAGAGTGGATCAGGAGCTGGCTCGGAGGAAACGGCATCACGGCATCGTTTCTCGCCACGATGATCGGGGCGATAAGCTATTTCGCCACGATGACGGAAGCTCCTTTTGTCGATACCCTGATGAAGCTCGGCATGGGCAAAGGGCCTGCCCTCGCTCTTCTCCTCACGGGGCCGGGACTGAGCCTCCCCAACTGGATCGCGATTGCCCGGGTTTTCGGGATCAAGAAATCGTTCGTCTATGTAATAACAATCGTGATCCTGGGGACTTTTGTGGGATGGTTTTTTGGCAACTATATTCTGTGAAAATATTTTTCAAAGGAGGATAAATATGAAGATCGTTGTCGCCGGACCGGGCTGCGCGAGATGCCATGCCACGGAACAGAATGTTATCGACGCCTGCGCCGCATTGGATATCAGCGCGGATATTTCCCATGAATTCGATATTAAGCAGTTTGCGAAACTGGGCGTCAGGGTCACCCCGGCCGTAGTCGTGGACGGCAAAATAATCGTCGCAGGGAAAATCCCCACAGTCGACGAACTGAGAAAAATTCTTTCCGGGTTGAAGTAATAGAATAAACGTATGCGCATGACCCGGTGTAATCCGGAATCATGCGCATGCTGATTTAGATCACGAACAAGTATCTGTCGGAGAGTCCACATGAAAAAAAGATCAGTTTTAATCTCTTATCTCGGGATATGCCTGGCCCTGTCATTCATGCTCGCCTGTCCGGCGCCCGGCGCGACCGAATACAGCGGTGTCCCCGCCAGAGGAACCGTTACGATGGTGGACCTGGGGGCGAAATCCTGCGTACCCTGCAAGTTGATGGACCCCATTTTAAAAAGGATGGGAAAGCGCTACGCAAAAAAAGCAGCCGTCGTATTCATCGACATCCGGTATTATCCGGAAGAAGCCGCGAGGTTCCGGATCCGGGCCATTCCCACACAGATCTTTTTCGACGCAAGGGGGAACGAGGTATACCGGCACGAAGGATTCATGCGGGAGGAAAAAATCATCGCCCAATTCGAAAAGATGGGCGTGAAGTGAGCGATGGAAAATCTTTTTCTGACCATCAACGACTGGATGACAGGGGCGCCGATGTATGCCGCCCTGGGCTGTTTTTTATGGGGCGTTGTCAGCGTTCTTTTCAGCCCGTGCCACCTGGCGTCCATCCCCCTGATCGTGGCGTACGTCGGCGGCCAGGAGGTATCGCTTAAACCGAAGCAGGCCGGGTACTATTCCGCTACCTTTACTCTCGGCCTTTTCATCACCATCGCTCTTGTCGGGGTCGTTTGCGCTCTCCTGGGCCGCATGCTGGGAGACATCGGCAATTACTGGCAGATACTGGTGGGCCTGGTCCTGATCTGGGTGGCGCTGGGGATGCTGGGCGTGGAGAAGTGCTCCTTTTCCGGAGGCCTTCTGCACCGCCTCAATCTCAAAGGCCTCTTCGGAGCCTTCGGACTGGGACTGGCTTACGGCGTTCTTTCCGGTTCCTGCACCTTCGGTTTCATCGCGCCGATCCTTGCAATAATAACCATTCAGCAGCAGGTCATGATCGGGATTGTCTTCATCCTGCTTTTCGCCTTCGGCCATTGCCTGCCGATCGTTGCGGCGGGCAGTTCCACAGCGGCGGTGCGGGGCCTCCTGGAAAACAGGGCCATGCAGACAACCGGAAACTGGTTCAGAAAAAGCGCCGGAATTCTCATTGCTCTCATGGGCCTCTATTTCATCGGCAACCCGTTTTTTGCCAGTTAGAAATTGAAGACCCTCCGGAGCAAGCTCCGGAGGATCTCCGATCCTTAAGGAAAATGTTTAAACATGGTTCGCTCGCTTACCCCGCAGCAAGCTGCGGGGAATGCGCTAGCTGCCGGATTCAGGAGATGAATATGAAAAAATTGCAGATACTCGGTCCCGGATGCTCAAAATGCAAAAAGCTCGCAGAAGACACGGAAAAGGCGGCCAGGGATCTCGGGCTTGAATACGAAATCGAGAAAATCACGGACATCAGAGAGATGATCAAGTTCGGCGCGCTTTCGACTCCTGCTTTAGCCGTAAACGGAAAAGTGAAGTCGGTCGGCAGGGTGCTGGATTCTGAAAGCATTAAAAAACTTCTTTCCGAGAAGTAAACATCGCTTTTTACCATACTGAAGAAGGTTTAGATCATGCGTGTCCGGACAAGAACCGCGCTTGGCAGTGTCTTAAGAAAATACTTACTGGTCATCGTCTGCTTTGTCGTCGTTTCTTCACCGCCTTTTGACAAGGTTTCTCATTGTGCCGACATTTCTCTGACTCCGGTTTTCGGGACAGGTCCTTATGAGGTCTTGATCTTCACAGACTATTTTTGCCCACCTTGTCAGGAGGTTGAACCTGGTATCGAGCCCCTGCTCGAAAAGCTTCAGGCCGGCGGAGCAAAAGTTACATTCATTGATGTGCCCTTTCACAAAACGACCCCCCTGTATGCAAAATATTATTTATATGCGGCAAACAACCGAGGCACATACCAGGACACGTTCCGGACGAGAAAAGCCCTCTTCCATCTTGCGGGGGAGAAAATCGCGTTGAGCGAAGACAGTCTGGCATCGGCGCTTCGGGAAAAAAATATTTCGTTCAGACCTTACGATGTCAAACCGGTGTTCTCGGAATGGAATAACATCATCAAAGCCTACAAAATTGATTCGACGCCTACCCTCGTCATTAAATACAGAAACGGAAACAGCCGCAAATACACCGGTTCCAGGGAAATAATGAGCGGTCTTTCCGAAATCTCTGCTGAGATGCGTAATGCCCGCAGCCGCTGAGATAAGAATGAAAATAATATTCCGCAATGTTTTCTGCGTCCTTTTGAGCTCTTTGCTCCTTTCAATCTGTTGCGCCGGCCAGGCTGGAAGAGGATGGGTTCTCATCTTTGATATCGGGGGAACTGAATGAATCCGATCATCATAATGACCTGCGGTCTTTTCATCCTGGCGGTGGCGTCGGGGATGCTGGGACTCGGCGTGGCCTTCGCGGCCGTACCCTTCCTCGCCCTCTTCCTCCCCGATCTCATTAATCAGGTACAGCCCCTTTCGTTTCTTCTCAATGGAATCACGGCCCTGTTCGCGAGCCTGTACGTCCCGAGCGGAAGAATCCGCCAGATGTTCGGCGTTCTTATCGTCATTATGACTTTGTACAAGATTTACACCCTGATCGGGTGACAGATGAAAGAAAACTGGAGAAACGAAGGATATTGTTACCCATTTTTATATACTGCCTGCAAAACTTCCGGGTTGAGGATATTGGGCGGGGATTCGCCATTCAGTCCCGCCAGCAGGTTTTCCACTGCCAGCGACGCCATTCGGACACGGGTCTCAAGCGTACCGCTTCCCACATGGGGAAGAAGAGTTACGTTTTCGAGCTCCGCGAGACCGGGCGCCAGCGCCGGCTCGTTTTCATAGACGTCAAGACCCGCCCCTTCGATTTTCCGCCCACGGAGGGCCTGCACCAGGGCCTTCTCGTCCACGACAGGTCCGCGGGAAGTGTTGATCAGATACGAGGTCGGTTTCATCAGCGCCAGCTCTTCCGCCCCGATAAGATGTTTCGTCGCTTCCGTCAGCGGGACGTGGAGGGAGACGAAATCCGCTTCCCGCAGCAATGACCGGAGGTCCGCGTATTCCACCCGAAGGGCCCGCTCCTCCGCGGGGTCGAGCCGGGCGGGATTGCAGTAGAGCACCCGCATATCGAACCCTCTCGCTCTCCGGGCGACGGCCTTGCCGATCCGGCCCAGTCCGATAATGCCCAGCGTCTTCCCGCTCACCTCCCGCCCGAGAAACAGCATGGGCGCCCACCAGCGGAATTCCCCCGCTCTCGTTTTCCTGTCCATCTCCGGGATGCGCCGCGCTGCGGCCAGCAGCAGGGCAAATGCAAGTTCCGCCGTCGCATCCGTAAGCACGCCGGGCGTATTGGAAACGGGGATGCCCCGCGCGGTCGCCGCTTTCAGATCGATGTTGTTGAAACCTACGGCCATGTTTGCGATCATTTTTAAACGCGGAGCCGCGTCCATCATTTTCCCGTCGACGCCGTCCGTGATCATCGAGATCAGGCCCTCACGGTCCCGGATGAGCTCGATCAGTTTCTCTCTGTCCATCGGCCTGTCTTCCGTGTTCGCTTCCACGTCGCAGACCCCGGCAAGTCTCGCCATAACTTCCCCCGGTATTCTTCCGGTCAGAAGAACTTTGGGTTTACTCATCATTCACCTCATATTGCCTTGCGTATTTTCATCAGGACGTCTTAAAGCTTACAACAAACCAGGCAATGAAACCACTGGGGGAATTTTCCTCGCGGGATTCTCCCACCCAAATCCTGACCCCTTGAAAAAAATAATTGACATGTTCCCTCCGTTCCTGCTAAACAGAAACAAATTTGCGGAGAAATAACAGAATGAAAAATCTCATATTGAATCTTAACTGGTGGTGGCGGACTTCAGCGGAGGGGTCCGTGCGCCGGTAGTCTGATTGAATAATAGAGCCGCGGGTCCCCCTGGGGACGCCGCGGCTTTTTTGTTTTATGCCGAAGAAAGGCCGTGAGCGATCACGGCCTTTTTGTTTTGTGGAAAGGAGTTCAGAATGTATTCCCCCGATTTCGAAACTTTCCGGAAACTGGCGGAGAAAGGAAATCTCATACCTGTGTACCGCGAGATCATTGCGGACACGGAAACCCCCGTCTCCGCGCTCATGAAACTGGACACGGACAGGACCTTCCTCCTGGAGAGCGTGGAAGGCGGGGAGAAATGGGGGCGATACAGCTTTCTGGGCACCGATCCGCGCCTGGTCTTCCGGGTTCGAGGAGAAAACGTCATCATCGAGGAAAATGGAAACCTGAGCAGCTTCCGCCATGAGGGCGACCCCCTCGGCTTTCTGAAGAAAATCCTCGGGGCGTACAGGCCCGTGCCGGTGCCGGGCATTCCCCGGTTTTACGGGGGCGCGGTCGGGTATCTCGGTTACGAGATGATCCGGCATTTCGAAAATCTGCCGTCCCGGGCCGAAGACGACCTGGGAACGGACGACGCCGTATTCGTCGTCACCGATTCCCTCGCCGTCTTCGACAATGTCCGCCACACCATAAAACTGGTCTCCTGCGTGCACATCGACGGGTCCGACCTGAAAACCGCGTACGAATCGGCCGCGCAGAAAATCGAGAGCCTGGCGGAACGGCTTGCCTCTCCTCTTTCGTCCCCGGCCGGGCCGAACGGCATCGGGAGTGCGGCCCTGACCCCCAACATGCCGGCGGAATCTTTTCGCTCCATCGTTGACAGGGCCCGGCAGTACATATTGCAGGGAGACGCAATCCAGGTAGTTGTTTCACAGCGGTTCGAAACGGAAAAATTCTCGTCGGAGATCGACCTCTACCGCGCTCTCCGGTACGTAAACCCGTCCCCGTACCTGTTTTATCTTCGTCTCGGCGACCTCACCCTTATAGGATCGTCGCCCGAAGTAATGGTTCGCCTCGAGGAGGGAACAGCCGAACTGCGGCCGATCGCCGGCACGCGCCGCCGCGGGGCCACGGAACAGGAAGACCGCAGGCTCTCCAATGAACTCCTTGACGATCCGAAAGAGAAAGCGGAGCACGTGATGCTGGTGGACCTCGGCAGGAACGATCTCGGCCGGATCGCCGAAACCGGCAGCGTCCAGGTGACCCAGCTGATGATCGTGGAGAAATACTCGCATGTAATGCACCTGGTTTCAAACATCCGGGCGCAACTGGCGGCCGGCAGGGACGCCTTTGACGTGATCCGCGCTTCCTTCCCCGCCGGAACCCTGACCGGTGCGCCGAAGATAAGGGCCATGGAGATCATCGACGAACTGGAACCGGTCCGTCGCGGCCCTTACGGGGGAGCTGTGGGCTACTTCAGCTACACGGGAAATATGGATTTCTGCATTACGATCAGAACGATGCTGGTCCGGAACGGGAAGATTTACATCCAGGCCGGAGCCGGTATTGTAGCCGATTCGAATCCGGAAGCCGAATACAGTGAGACCCTGAGCAAGGCGGAAGGTCTGGCGCAGGCGCTCCGGCTGGCGGCCTCGGAATTCCGGATGAAGGCGAAGACATGATGAATGAGAAAGGGGCACGGCAATGGTCCTGATGATCGACAACTACGATTCATTTACTTACAACCTGGTCCAGTACCTGTCCCAGCTCGGCACGGACGTGCACGTTCGCAGAAACGACGCGGTGTCCATCCGGGAGATCCGGGATATGTCTCCCGAGGCCATCTTCATCTCGCCCGGCCCGCGGACCCCGAAGGAGGCCGGAATATCCGTGAAGGTCATAAACTCGTTTTTCGATTCCATCCCGATTCTGGGCGTGTGCCTCGGGCACCAGGCGATCGGGTTTGCCTTCGGGGCGGAAGTAGTTCGCGCGGAAAGAGTCATGCATGGCAAGACGTCCCGCATCCTGAACGACGGGCGCACGATATTCCGCGGGCTCCCCAGCCCGTTTACAGCCGGCAGATATCATTCGCTGGTCGTGGACCGGGAAACGCTTCATGCCGACCTGGAGGTAAGCGCCGAGACCGAAGAAGGCGAGCTTATGGCAATCCGCCACCGCCGGCGCCCGGTGGAGGGGATCCAGTTTCATCCCGAGTCGATTCTGACGCCCGGCGGGAAACGCATTCTGAAGAACTTCCTGGAAACGGCCGGCGTCCGCACAAACCGTGAATCGTGAGGCGTATGGACTAAGGAGTTTTTCCGGCTGGCTGTCACACCTTACACCTTACTCCTTACACCTTACGCTTTGCGACTTAAGAATACTCAAAATTGAAGATAAAGGAGGAAAAAAAATGATCCAGGAAGCTATTGCTACCGCCGTGGCGGGCGGTAATCTCAGCGAGCAGCAGATGATGTCCGCCATGGAAGAGGTAATGGAAGGCCGCTCCACGCCGGCCCAGATCGCGGCCCTGATCACGTCCCTGCGGATGAAAGGTGAAACCGTGGACGAAGTGACGGGCGCCGCGCGCATCATGCGCAAAAAAGCCGTCCGGATCGACCCGCGTGCTCCTGTCGTCGTGGACACGTGCGGAACGGGCGGAGACGGGCGGAACACGTTCAATATTTCCACAACGGCGGCCTTTGTTGTCGCGGCCGCCGGCATCACCGTCGCCAAGCACGGCAACCGGGCCGTTTCCAGCAGCTGCGGAAGCGCGGACGTCCTCGAGGCCCTCGGGGTAAAAGTGGACGCCCCTCCCGAACTCGTAGAAGAATGCGTTCAGCAGATAGGGATAGGGTTCCTCTTCGCCCCGAAATTCCACGGGGCCATGAAATACGCCATCGGACCCCGCCGCGAGATCTCGATCCGCACGATATTTAATATGCTCGGACCGCTTACGAACCCTGCGGGAGCAACCGCCCAGCTGCTCGGAGTCTACGACCCCCAGCTGACGGAGATGTTCGCGGGCGTGCTCAAAAACCTTGGGACAAAGCGGGCTTTTGTCGTCCACGGCCTCGACGGCCTCGATGAAGCCACTGTCACCGGTGAGACAAGAGTATCCGAGCTGAAGGACGGCCTGATTTCGACATACAATATAGACCCGACGGCGCTCTTCGGTGAAGCATACAAGCCGGAAGATCTTCTCGGCGGCAATGCATCCGTGAACGCCCGGATCACGACCGAAATCCTCCTCGGTAAAAACGGAGCCCACCGCAAAGTGGTTCTGCTGAACGCGGGATTGGCGATCGTTGCCGGAGGTAAGGCGGACACGATCGCCCGGGGGATCGAAGTCGCGGCCGACTGCATCGACAGCGGGGCGGCCGCAAAGAAGCTGCAGCAGCTTATTGAGATGAGCAACTCTTAAAAAAGCGTGAAGCGTGAGGCGTAAGGTGTCGGGCGGGAAAGATTTCTAAAGATCATAGGTTATGGGTGATGGGTAATGGGGGCAACACATTGCGCTCACGCCGACATTTTTGGATTTCGAATTTTGTATTTCTGATTTGTTACGTCATCCTGAGCCTGTCGAAGGATGGAATTTGGGATTTAACACCTTACGCCTTACGCTTCACGCCTTACGGATTTTGGGATTTAGGCCATGTTTCTTCAAAAGATAATCGAAGCGAAAAAGAGGGAGACGGAGAAGTTGAAGCAGGAGCTGCCCCTTTCCGTGCTGCGGGAGAAAGCGGAGAAAATGCCGCCGGCGCGCGATTTCAGGAAGGGGCTTGCGGATTCGACCTGCGCGATCATCGCCGAGATAAAGAAGAGCTCCCCCTCGAAAGGACTGCTGGCCGGTGATTTCGATCCTGCGGGGTTCGCAGTCGCATACGCTCAGGGGGGCGCCGCGGCCCTTTCCGTTCTTACGGAGAAAAACTTCTTCGCGGGCCGTCCGGAGCATATCGCCAAGGTGAAGACGGCGACGGACCTTCCGGTCCTCAGGAAGGATTTCATAATTGAAGAGTGGCAGGTTTGGGAAAGCCGCGTCATCGGGGCGGATGCCGTTCTCCTGATCTCGGAAATTTTCGAAGAACGGCGCCTCCGCGATTTTATCAATGTCGCAGAGCGCCTCGGGATGACGCCGCTCGTCGAAGTGCATGCGCGCGAAGAGCTGAAAAAATCGATTTCGGCCGGCGCCGGAGTGATCGGGATAAACAACCGCGACCTCGGGACGTTTCGCACCGATATCGCCGCAAGCATCAACCTCGCGCCCGATATACCCCCGGGCATCATTTCCGTCAGTGAGAGCGGAATACGGAACCGGGCGGATATAGAGCGGCTGCTGTCCTGCGGTTTTTGCGCATTTCTGGTCGGAGAGGCGCTGGTCCGCTCCGCCGATAAAACAGGTAAAATGAGGGAGTTGCTGGGAAAATGATCCAGGTAAAGATATGCGGGATGACCAATGCGGAAGACGCCCTCTGCGCCGCCGATCTGGGCGCTGATGCCGTCGGGTTCGTCTTCTATCCCGGAAGCCCCCGCTACATTCTTCCCGATCAGGCGCGGAAGATCTGCAGGCGGCTTCCTGGCCACGTCGCCCGGATAGGAGTTTTTGTGAACGATGCCGCAGACGATGTAAATGCCGTCCTCGCTTTTTGCGGGCTCGATTTTGCCCAGCTGCACGGGAGCGAGTCGCCCGCGTACTGCCGCCTGCTTCCTCCCGGCAAGGTGATCAAGACCGTCACGGACGGTCACCTCCTGCCGGGCATCGAGGATTATCCCGCCCGGGCGTTTCTCGTTGATGCCCATGACCCCGCGCGGCACGGCGGTACGGGCCGGATCGCTTCCTGGCCGTTGGCCCGGCATATCGCGGGCCGGCATCTCCTTATCCTTGCGGGAGGGCTGAACGAGCGCAATATAGGAAGCGCTCTGCAATCGGTCCGGGCGGACGCCGTCGACATCGCAAGCGGAGCGGAAAAGTCCCCCGGGAAAAAAGACAAACGGAAGATGGAACAAATAATCGAGACCGTCCGCGCTTTCGATCCTGAAAGGAACACGCCCGGACTGGTATTCTGCAGAATGGCCGCCAGGAAGGAGGAGATGGAATGAAAACGGTTCCGGACGCGGGAGGACATTTCGGCGAGTTCGGAGGGAGGTATGTCCCGGAAACGCTCATGCCGGCCCTGATCGAACTCGAATCGGCTTACCGTGAGGCGAAAAAGGACGCCGGCTTCCGGCGGGAGCTCAACGGCTATCTCCGGAATTATTCCGGAAGGGAAACTCCCCTCTATTTCGCCGGCAGGCTCACCCGCGAACTGGGAGGGGCAAGAATATATCTCAAGCGGGAAGACCTTAACCATACCGGGTCCCACAAGATCAACAATACTCTGGGACAGGCGCTGCTCGCGAAAAGGATGAAGAAAAAGAGGATTATCGCCGAAACGGGGGCCGGCCAGCACGGCGTGGCCGCCGCCACTGCGGCGGCCCTGCTCGGGATGGAGTGCCGGGTGTACATGGGCGAAGAGGACATCCGAAGGCAGTCCCCGAACGTGTTCCGGATGAAAATACTCGGAGCGGAAGTCGTTCCGGTCGCCGCCGGAACGGCCACTCTCAAGGACGCCATGAGCGAGGCGCTTCGCCACTGGGTATCCCGCATACGTGATACTTTTTACGTGATCGGCTCGACTGCAGGTCCCCATCCTTATCCCATGATGGTCCGCGATTTCCAGAGCGTCATCGGCCGGGAGACGAGAAAGCAGGTCCTCATGATTGAAAAGAGGCTCCCGGATGTTCTGATCGCGTGCGTGGGGGGAGGCAGCAACTCGATGGGATTTTTTCATGCCTTCAGAAACGACGCAGGCGTCGAGATGATCGGTGTCGAAGCCGCGGGAAAAGGATTGGATACATCTCTTCATGCCGCCAGCATATCGGCCGGCACGGTCGGTGTGCTTCATGGAAGCAAATCGTATGTGCTCCAGGACGGAGCGGGGCGCATCCGCGATGCGCATTCCATCGCGGCCGGACTGGATTACCCGGGAGTGGGCCCGGAGCACAGCTACTTTTTCAGTTCGGGCAGGGCGCGGTACACCGCCGTGGAGGACAGGGAGGCGGTGGAAGCTTTCATCCGGCTCTGCCGCTGCGAGGGGATCATCCCGGCGCTGGAGAGCGCACACGCACTGGCTTACGCCCTGCGCATAGCCCCGGGGATGAAGCCGGACAGGGTAATCGTTGTGAATCTCTCCGGAAGGGGCGATAAGGATGCCGAAATCATAATGAAGAATGGAGAGGATAAATGAACAGGATCGGATCGAAATTCGCCGCCCTCAGGCAGAAGGGGGAGAAGGGGCTGATCGCTTACATAACCGCCGGTGATCCTGATTTCAGCTCCACCAGAGAGATCGTGCTCCGGCTCGAAGAGGCCGGGGTGGACCTGATCGAGCTCGGCATACCCTTTTCCGACCCGACGGCGGACGGGCCCGTTATCCAGGCGGCCTCCGGACGCGCGCTTGCGGGCGGTGCGACCCCGGCGGGCGTCATCAGCCTGGTAAAATCGATCCGCGCCGAGTCGGAAATCCCCCTGATCCTGTTCAGTTATTATAATCCCATATTCTGCTACGGCTGCCGGGAATTCGCCGGAGACGCTGCGGGGGCGGGTGCGGACGGCCTTCTGGTCGTCGATCTTCCCCCGGAAGAATCACGGGAGTTGAGACAGTTTACCGATCCGCTTGGGATGGACTTCATCTCGCTGATCGCTCCGACTACCGGCCCGGCCCGGGCCCGGAAAATACTCGGAAGCGCTTCGGGGTTCGCCTACTACATCGCGGTTACCGCAGTGACCGGTACAACCCGGCCCGATCCGGAGAGTGTCCGCAAGGACATCTCCCGGCTGCGGCGCATTTCCCCCGTTCCCGTCGTTGCCGGATTCGGCATCAGCACGCCGCAGGACGCGGCCGAGATCGCAGCGCACGCCGACGGTATAGTGGTCGGAAGCGCCCTGGTCGGAATTGTGGAAAAAAACAGCCGCCGAAAAGACCTTGCGCTGCAGGTCGCATCCTTCGCCCGCGAAATCGGCGGCGCCATTCGTACTCCCCCCTCCGTCAGAGGATGATTTCGAATTAAGCCCCCGGCGGCGAATAAATCAGAGAAAGGAAGATAGTAAGAACATCCTCTTCTGTTAAAGTTTATTTTATCCTGAACGGAGCAGTGAAAAGCATGGAGGCGGAGCGGCGGCGATTAAAATTGCCCGGAATACGAAGGGTGCCAGGAGCGTCAATCCAACCTTATGGTCCGCCCGTGGATGACTCCGTTCCGGAATAAAGCAGGAACCACCACGCGAAAGGAGTTCCACCTATGAAAAAAATACTGTTGTTTGCGCTGATCGCCGCGTTTGCATTCAGCGGATGCGCCAGCATGACGGGAAAAAGCGCGGGAGAAACCATTGACGACGCCGTAATCACTTCCTCCGTAAACGGGAAAATAATAGCCGATCCCATGCTGAAGTTTCTGAAGATCGACGTCGACACCTTCAACGGCAACGTGACTCTTTCCGGCTCCGTGGCGAACAAGGAGGCCGAGCAGCGCGCAATCGAGCTGGCGCGGGGCACCAAGGGCGTCAAGAGCGTCAAATCGAACCTGATGATCCGCCCGATGCAGCAGAAGACGCCGCAGGCCCAGTAAAATCCGCGGGGATTACGACGTTTCTCACCTGATTTCCCCCCCGGTCGTTATTACGACCGTTTCCAGAGGTATATCCCTTCCGGCCAGGGACATGGCCTTGCGAATTAATATGGGCAGTCCCTGGCAGCAGGGGACCTCCATCACGGCGGCGGTAACGGTGCGCACATCCGCCCGGGAGAAAATTTCCGCAAGCTTATTCAGATTCAACTCCTGATCGTCAAGCTTGGGACAGCCCACGAGAACAACTCTCCCTTTCACAAAATTCGTGTGGAAAGCGGGACAGGCAAACGCCGTGCAGTCGGCCGCAACCAGGAGATCGGCCCCTTTCAGGAACGCCGCTCCGGGGGGGACAAGCCGTATCTGTACGGGCCAGTTGGCCGGCCCTGATTCGACGGACTCTCCCTGCGGACGGCCCGCCCGCTTCCGCGGACGCAGATCGATTACCCGGGAGGACGGACAACCGCAGGCCGGCGACTCTTTATCCTGCTGCGGCGGGCCTTTTCTTTTAAGGCTTAATACGTTTGAAAGGCCAGAAAATAATCATCCTCGACCGGGGCGGCGTTGAAGAAATCGCCGTCGGAACCCGAAAACTTTCATAGATTCCAGCATTAAACATCAGACAACTCTTGCCTTGTGCCCCTGCCTCCATATTTGATATGATTCATTATGCGTCAGGCATCAGGTGCCAGGTGTTTCAATTTATTCCTTTCGCCGCACTTCTCGCCTGCATTCACTATAGTTCAAGCGCTCTTCAGTTCCGGCGCGCAGGAGTCCGGTTTGAAGCAGCCCTCCATCCGGCACTTTATATTTGAGTATTCCGGAGCCGATCGTCCGATAAATCCCGTCTCCCTTATTCTGACCTCTTTGTCTCGCTGTTCCGGCAGGCCCTGTTTACGCGGACCTGCTTTAAAATCCATTGTACAGGAGGATTTGCATGGTGGACCTGATCCCCCGGCAGGAGATAATGACCAGGAAAGAATTCACGTTGCTGATGGGCACTCGCAACGGCCCGTGCGCTTCCATATACATGCCTACCCCCTGGGTCGGGGCAGAAACCCAGCAGAACCAGATCCGGTTCAAGAACCTTCTGCGGATTGCCGCCGAGAAGCTGTCCTCAAAGGGAGTACGCACGCCCGAAGCCGAGGAAATGCTCTCTCCCGCTCAGGAACTCCTCCGCAACAGTCCTTTCTGGAAGAAACAGAATACCGGGTCGGCTGCTTTCGTCTCCAGAGGCTTTTTCCGGTTCTATCGGCTCCCGCTGGATTTCCAGGAAATGGTGCACGTATCGGACCGTTTTCTTCTTAAACCGATCCTTCCCCTGTTCGGGAGCAGCGGGAAATTTTATGTCCTGGCAGTCAGTCAAAAGAAGGTCCGGTTTCTCCAGGGCGCCCGCAATTGCATCGTGGAACTCGACATTCAGAACGTGCCCAAGAGTCTGGCCGAAATAGTCCGTTTTGATGTATCCGACCGCCAGATCCGGACCCAGCCGAGCGTGAAGGGATCGACGACTTTCCACGGCCACGGGGTATGGAGCGAAGATATCAAGGAACAGATCCTCCGCTATTTCAAACAGATCGACCGCGGTCTCCAGGAATACCTGAAGGAGGAGAAGGCCCCTGTCGTTTTTGCCGGAGTCGATTATCTCTTCCCGATTTACAGGGAGGCTAATTCATATCCTCTTCTGCAGGAAAAGCCGATCACCGGGAATCCGGAAGGGCTGCGGGCGGAGGAATTGGGAAGGACGGCGTGGCCGATCGTGCAGCCCTATTACATGAAAATTCAGGAGGACGCCCTTGATCAGTACCGGCAGTCGGCGGGCACGGGCCTGACATCGAACCGTCTCGAAGAGATTCTGCCTGCTGCCTACCACGGGCGGGTCGGCGTTCTATTCCTGGCCGCGGGGAAAAACCGCTGGGGACGTTTTGATCCGGCAACCGGCTCCGTATCATTTCATGAAACCGCCGGAGCGGCCGAGACGAACGGGGAGGACCTGCTCGATGTCGCGGCGATTTATGCATATCTGAACGGCGGAGCCGTGTACGAGCTTCCGCCTGAAATCATGCCGGAGAGATCCGAGGTATCGGCGCTTTTGCGCTACTGATCCGCAAATCAGAAATTCCGCACGATAATATCTTCCGTTTCGCTATATCAGCGGACATTCCGAAATTGTAGTCTGAGTCATTGAAAATATCTTTCTGAAGCCGCCCATGCAAAAAGAATCCGCCCTGTGCGTTTCACTTTTGGAAGATCTTTTCCACGGAGTTCCCAGCCCCGGGATCGCCGTCAGGTTGTGGGACGGCACAGTGTGGACTCCGCACACCGGACCGGATGCGCCGCCCCTTTCCACTTTCGTGATCCGCCATCCCGCCGCCCTGAAGCGGATGCTCCTCCCGCCTTCCGAAGCCAGGCTCGGCGAGGCATTCATCTTCGGAGACGTGGATATCGAAGGCGATATTTTCTCCGTGTTCCCCCTTGTGGACTATTTCTTAGGCCGCAAATGGAAAATCCGGGAAATCATCGGCCTCCTCCGGAAATTACGGAAATTGCCGTCAGCCGCCGGCCTCGGAAATAATAGAACCGGCGCCCTGTTCAGCGGCGCCCCGCACAGCAAAGAGCGCGACCGCAAGGCCGTTCGCTATCATTACGACGTCTCGAACCGTTTCTTTTCGCTTTTTCTTGACCGCCTTATGACCTATTCATGCGCGTACTTTACCGCTCCCGATGACGATATCGATTCGGCCCAGGATAATAAACTCGATTATATCTGCAGAAAATTGAGGTTGAAGCCGGGGGAGCGTTTTCTGGACATAGGCTGTGGATGGGGAAGCCTGGTCATGCATGCCGCGGGAAAGTATGGAGCGGAGGCTTTCGGCATTACCTTGAGCCGGCCGCAGGCGGAATTCGCCTCGGAAGCGATCAAACACGCGGGCCTGGACGGGAAGTGCAGGGTGGAAGTAATGGATTACCGGGATGTAGAGCATCCGGAAGGATTTCATAAAATAGCCAGCGTCGGCATGTTTGAACACGTCGGCGAATCCCGCCTTAACCTCTATTTCAGGAAAGCTTGGCGTCTGCTCAAGGCGGGAGGAGCATTTCTGAACCATGGGATAGGGTTCGGGGCGAGGACCAGGCCTACTTTCGGAAAAACCTTTTCTGATTCCTATGTCTTTCCCGACGGCGAGCTTCTCCACCTGGACCGTACCCTCCGGGCGGCGGAGGGGGCCGGGTTCGAAATACGAGACGTGGAAGGCCTCCGCGAACATTACGCCCGCACCCTCAGGCTCTGGGTCGCCCGGCTGGAAAAAAACCGCGTTCAGGCAATCCAGGCCGTGGGCGAAGAATTATACCGCATATGGCGCCTGTACATGTCCGGCTCGGCTTACGGCTTCGAAGCGGGATACCTGAATGTATATCAATGCCTGCTTGTGAAAGCGGAGGATGGGCGCTGTCCTCTCCCGCCGACCAGAACCGATTTGTACGCTCCGTACCCGGCCGATAAACTGCGCTGAAAGCTGCAGCCGCAGCCGCGAACTCATTCGGAACGAAGGAGCAACGGAGATCGATACACAGCCCGTCCTCACCTCTGGAAATCTCTGGAAAATAATATGGTCCCAGTTCTGGCCGATGCTGATCATCATGGTTTTCAGCTTCCTGGTCGGCTTGGCGGACGTCTATGTCGCCGGCCTGATCGGGCCGGCCGTGCAGGCGGCCGTGGGGTTTGTCACACAGATTTACTTCCTGATTATAATCGTTGCGAACGCGATAAGCATCGGCACGCTTGCCCTCGTATCGAGAGCGATAGGAGCCGGCGACACCGGATCCGCGGTGGATACGGCCAAGCAGTCGCTGATCTTCAGCATGGGAGCAGGCGTCCTGCTCACGGTGATCCCCCTCATGGGGTCCCGGGAGATTGTCGCCGCCGCCGGATTTCCCCCCGAGACGCGGGAGATCGCGGAAAATTTTCTCAGGATTTTTTCTTTCGCCCTGGGACCGAATTACATCCTGATCAACACCAATGCCGTCTTTCGCGCGCGGGGAGAGGTAAAGAAGCCCCTTTTGACCATGACGGTCGTGAGCGTCACGAACATCGCGCTCGACTTCCTGCTGGTTTTCGGGGCCGGGCCGATCCCGGCATGGGGTTATCCGGGAATCGCTTCCGCCACTGCCGCAGCCTCCGCCGCGGGTATGGCGCTCAACCTGCTTCTGCTGTTTCGAAGCAGATTCTGGAGAAGCATCTACAGCGAACCCCGCGCCGTTTCGCCCCGGACTATCAGGGCGATTTTCCGGATCGGCTGGCCCGCGGCTTTCCTGCAGATTGCCTGGAATACGGCGAGCATTATGCTTTACAATATTCTGGCCCGCCTGAAGGAAGCGGGAATTGTCTCCCTTGCGTCCATTGCAAACGGGCTGCGGATCGAGGCGATTATTTTCCTGCCCGCCTTCGCCCTGAACATGGCCGCTTCCGTCCTGGTGGGACAGAATCTCGGGGCCGGCAGACCAGACCAGGCGGAAAACATCGGTTGGAGACTGGCGGTCATGGGAGCGGCCCTCACGGGAGCCATGGCGATCATTATTTTTTTGTGGGCAGACCGTCTGGCATCTTTTCTGACGGGAGACGACGCCGTCCTGCAGGAAACCGCAAGGTATTTGAGAATCAACATGTTCTCGGAACCTTTCATGGCGCTCGGGACGGTCATGAGCGGGTGCCTCCAGGGTGCGGGAGATACGAGGAGCACCATGTGGGTTATCTTCGTCAGCATGTGGCTGGTCCGGCTGCCCCTTGCCTGGATATTTTCGCACGAG
>JAQTPK010000042.1 GCA_028712885.1 Syntrophales bacterium
CTTGTGGAAGCGCTTGACCGCCCCCGTAAACACGACAGTGCCGATCGCCAGCAAAGCAAGGAACTGCGGCCAGAGAACGGCCAGCCCCACCCCCTTCAGGAAGATTCCTCTGATAATGATGAGGAAATACATGAGCGGATTAAGATAGGCCAGCCAGCGGACGGCGACGGGCATATTGATGATGGGGAAAACAAAACCGCTGAACATGAAAAAGGGCATGGCGAAAAAGAAGGTGGTCATCATGGCCTGCTGCTGCGTCGCCGAGATGGTGGAAATGAAAAGTCCGACTCCGAGAGAGCTCAGGAGAAAAACGCACGTTGCTGCGAATAGAAGAAGGAGGTTCCCCTTTACAGGGATCTCGAACCAGTAAACGGCGAACGCGGTCACGGCTATCATCTGGATAATCGAGATTATGATGTACGGAATCGTTTTGCCGAGGATGAGCTCGGACGGCTTCATCGGGGTCACGATGAGCTGCTCCATGGTGCCCGCTTCCCGCTCCTTTATTATCGCCATGGACGTAAAAAGGAGCGAAATCAGCATGATCAGGAAGGCGACGATCCCCGGCACGTAGAAATTGCGGCTGTCGAGATTGGGATTGTACCAGGTCCGGATGCGGGCGTCGATCCGGCCGTAATCCAGCTCCTCGGGGATGATCTCCCGAATGCGCTCCGCATTGTACTTGTCTAAAACGAGCATGGTATAGGCGATCCGGATCGATGCCATATTGCTCATTGTGCCGTCGGCAAGCACCTGGACGCCGGCCGTCTCGCCGCTCCTGATCCTGTCCGTAAAGTCGGGCGGAACCTTCACGGCGATCTCGATTTCCCCCCGGAGGAGTTTCCGCTCGATTTCATCCGGGCTGTCGGCGTAGCTTACCACCCGAAATGTCCTGTTCGCGTTGAAACTGTCGTAGAGCATGCGGCTCTCGGCGGTGCGCGCCAGATCGAGAAAGCCCACCCGGATGTCGCGAACGTCAGTCGTCACGACGTAACCGAAAAGGAGAATCTGTACAAGCGGCATTGTGATCAGAATAGGACGGTTCCGCCGATCCCGGAAAAGCTGGATGAACTCCTTGCGCACAAACTCCCGGATGCGAAGCCGGCTGATCATCACATCCCCTCCTTCTTCAGAAACAGGACGGTGAGCGAACCCAGTATTGCGAACATCAGTCCGAGGACGGCAAAGCTCGGCCACAGGTAATCGAATCCCACCGCCTGGAGAAAGACTCCCTTGAGGATGCGGATGAAATAGGTCGCGGGGACGATAAATGTAACCGCCTTCAGGGCGACGGGCATGTTCTCGACGGGGAAAACGAAGTCCGACAGGAGCAGCGAGGGAAGATACGTGACCAGCACAGCCACCTGGTTCGCGACCAGCTGCGATTTCGTCAGAATCGAGATCATCAGGCCCAGGCTCAGGGCGACAAACAGGTACAGGGAGGAAGCCGCCGCCATCAGCAGGAAGCCCGATTTCATGACGATGCCGAAAAGCACCTGGCCCATCAAAACGGCGATGAGCATATCGGCGAGGCCGATCAGAAAATACGGCGCGGACTTCCCGAGAAGGAACTCGACGGCGTTTACCGGAATGGAGAGGAGGGTCTCCATCGTTCCGTTCTCGTACTCCCGCGCGATGATCAGAGAAGTCAGCATCGCTCCGACGATCATTATGATGACGGCTATGATCCCGGGCACGATGAAGTTGCGGCTCTCCAGATCCTCGTTGAACCAGACGCGGATTCTTGCATCCACGGGGGGATTGACCTTCTCCATCCCCGCGCGGTCCAGGTAATCGACAAGGAGTTTCCGGTTGTAGTCTTCAATGAAGGCCTGCATGTATCCGCGCGAAATATTGGCGAAGTTCGGGTCGCTCCCGTCGAACAGGACCTGCAGCGGCGTTTCCCTGTCGGCCCGGAGGTCCTCGGTCCACCCGGGGGGGATGACGATCGCCATGACCGCCCTTCCGTGATCGAGATATTCCGGGATTTTCCCGGCGTCCGGCAGGAATGCCTTCACTTCGAAATAGGAGGATGCGTCCAGGCGAAGGATCAAATCCCGGGAGAGGTCCGTCCGGTCCTGGTCCACGACGACGGTTTCAATATTGTTGACATCGAGGCTCAAGGCGTACCCGAAGAGCAGGATCAGGAAGAGCGGGATGAAGAACGCGAGATAGAGGCTGCGGAAATCGCGCAGCAGGTGGTATATCTCTTTCCGCGCCACGGCCCTGATGTTTCGCAGACGCACCGGCATTATCTCACTCCCCGCCGTTCCGCGACATCAGCCTGATGAAGACGTCGTTAAGACTCGCGTCCGGACGGTCCGGGAAACTCTCCCGGATGATGTCGGAAGGGCTGCCGATAGATACGATCCTGCCCTCGTTCAGCAGGACGATACGCCCGCAGTGGCGGGCTTCGTCCATATAATGCGTTGTGACGAACACGGTGATGCCGTCCGCGGCGAGCCGGCCGATGAAATCCCAGAAATGCCTGCGCGTGATCGGATCCACCCCCGACGTGGGCTCATCCAGAAAAAGTATTTCGGGGCGGTGCAGAAGCGCGCAGCCGAGCGCGAGTCTCTGCCGCCATCCGGGAGGCAGGTCGCGCGTAATCCGGTCGCGGACGTCCCGGAGCATCGTAAGATTGAGAACCCATTCGATCCTCTCGTCCCATTCCTCCTCGCGCACGTCGTAGACTCCGAGAAAGAAGCGGATATTTTCAAATGGAGTCAGGTCCTCGTACAACGAGAATTTCTGAGACATGTAGCCGACGGATTTCTTGATCGGGTCCTGTTCGGTCAGGATGTCGTATCCCGCTACCCTTCCCTCGCCCGAGGTCGGGGTAATGATGCCGCAAAGCATCCTGATGGTCGTCGATTTGCCGGAACCGTTCGGCCCGAGAAAGCCGAAGATCTCGCCCCGGCGCACGGAAAATGTTATCCTGTCCACGGCGGTGAAGGATCCGAACCGCTTTTCGAGATTGCGCACGGAAACGGCGTCAGAACCGGAAACGGTCATGGATCAGTTCCTTGTCGACCTGCTCGATGCGATGAATGATCGCCTCCTCCAGGTCGGTGAATTCGGCCTTTATCTCGCCCGGCGCACCGCAGGCGAGAAGACGGGAGCGGTGCATCAGGGCCAGGAGATCGCATTTTTCCCCTTCGTCGATATAGGAGGTGGAAACCATGATTGACATTCCCTGGCCGCGCATTTCCGCCAGCATTTCCCAGAATTCCTGTCTTGAAACGGGATCCACTCCGTTCGTCGGCTCATCCAGAATAAGGAGACGGGGCTCGTGAACGAGCACGCAGGCGAGGCCGAGCTTCTGCTTCATTCCCCCCGAAAGATTCCCCGCCAGCCGGTCGACGAAGGGGAGAAGATTCGAGAAGCCGAGATACCGCTCTCTCCTTTTTTTCCGCTCCTCGTCCGGAACGCCGAAAATATCCATGAAGAAATCGATATTCTCTTTTACGGTAAGGTCCTGATAAAGCCCGAAGCGCTGCGGCATGTAGCCGATCAATTCCTTGATCTCCGTTTTCCGCCGCACGGCGTCGAGGCCGCCGATCAGGATGGAGCCGGAATCGGGACGGATCATGGACGCAATCATCCTGAGCAGGGTGGACTTCCCCGCGCCGTCGGATCCGACGAGGCCGTAGATCGCGCCTTCGCTTACCCGGAGAGAGACGCCGCTCACCGCTTCGATCGCGCCGAACCGCTTCGAGACGCCGTCGACTTCCAGGAACGGATGGTTCCGGTCCGGGTTGCGGCCGGATGGTTCATCTGAGCCATGCATCGGCGGGCATACCCGATTTCAATTCAAGGTTGGGGTTGGGGACGGTGATTTTGACGAGATACACGAGTTTTACTCTCTCCTTATGCGTCTGGATGACCTTGGGAGTAAATTCCGCCTCCGGCGAAATATAGGCTACGCTGCCCTCATATATCTTCCCCGGAAAAGTGTCTACTCTCACTTCGACCCGCCGGCCGGGTTTCACTTTGCCGATCTCCGTCTCGTCCACGAATATTTTCAGGTCGACGCTGGAGAGATCCGCCAGCGACAGCACTTTCCGGTTGGGGGTGATCACCTCGCCCGGTTCTACATTGCGGCTGGTGATTATGCCCGAGAAGGGAGCGTTCAGCTCCGCGTAACCCAGCTGTATTTCGGACTGTTCCAGTGAGGATTCCGAGGATTTGACCTGCGCTTCCGCCGCCTCGATTTCCTTCGCCGTGGCGTCTATTCTCCTCAGGTTGCTCTTCGCCTGGTCGAGGCCCGCCCTGGCCTCGTCGTATCTCGCTTTGGCCGTATCGTAGTGGAGCCGCACCGAATCCCTCTCCCGCTCGGATATAACTTCGTTCCTGAAGAGCTGATCGTATCTCTTCATGTTCCTTTCCGCGTCCTCCAGGACGACTTTTGCCGCCGCAAGCGCCGCCTGAGCCCGCTCCACGTCCGCGGGGAGGGTCTTGCGGTACACTTCCAGAAGGGTCCGCTGGTGCAGCACGGTCCGGCGCGCCCGCTCCAGGTTGGCTCTCGCCTGCCCGTACCTCGCCTCGAATTCCGAGGTATCGAGTTCCGCAAGGAGCTTCCCCTTTTCAACGTGCTGCCCTTCCTTTACATGGACCTTCACGACGCGGCCGCTCGCCTGAAAGCCGATCTCCGCCCGCACCGCCTCGATTGTCCCCGAGTAATATATTTCCCGGTTTTTTGCCTTCCACTGGCCGTAGTAGACATAAATCCCCACTCCGAGCAGCAACACGATGAACGCGGCGGCCACGATCTTCTTTTTTTTCACTTTACCTCCTGTTTCCCGTTCCCTTTACGAATATATCTACAAGCTCCTCAACGATCTGAGTCCGTTCGCGTCTCGTCTTCCGCCCGCCGAGGAATTCCTCGATAATGAAATTGGAAATCAGCATCCCCATGAAGACTCTGGCGGCGGCTTCAGGCCGGAACTCGCGCAGACCCGCCTGCCTCCGCATTGCCCGGAAATAAGCCGCCAGCGTGCCGAACGCCTCATTGATGAAATTGGAAAAGGTGCGGTTGATCCGATCCGAACGGTAGATCTCCGTATGGATGATCCGGACCAGATTTTTCCTTTCGGAGAGAAATTCGAAGAACCGGAGGGCCATGATCAAAAGCGAGTCCCTGTAATCCTTCCCCTCCAGTTCCGGAAGCATCTGCCGCAGCATCGGGAGAAAGGAGAAGGAACCGAGGATCTCCTGAAAGAGCTTTTCCTTGGTGGAGAAATGCCGGAAAAGGGTCACCTCGGCTACGCCCGCCCGGGCGGCGATCTCCTTCGTGGTTCCGCCCCGGTAACCCCGGGCCGAGAATACCTGGAGACCCGCCTCCAGAATACGCGCTTTGGTATCGGCCGCCTGTTTCATGTTAGTGTGTACTAACTGACATAAAACCCCGCCCGTGTCAACGTGCATTCAATCAGGCAAGCGGTTTCCGGCTGGCAGGCGCCGAGCGGACATGAAGAGAAGCCCCGGAATTGGGGGAGCGGAGAATGCACACCTATTCAGGCTGGAAACTTGGACCTAAAGACTCGATACTTGCTTAATCTTCATAGGGTCCGAGAAAGCGTTCGCCATTGAAATGGATTAAGTGCGTTGGAGATTCGGCAATCCAGACTTCCGTCTCCCATGAGATATCATTCAGGAATTTCATCAGAGACTTTCGATCAATGAAAGCGGTCACAAAAACCAGACCGGCGGTAGACCCGGAAAAAAGGTTTTTCAGTTCCTGTCTCCGCTTAGGATTTACCGGACCATGACTCGTCACGGCTTCTATTAGAATAAGCCAGTTCTTTTCCGAATAATACACCATAACATCCGGCATTTTCCCGTGCCCTTCTATCTTTAAACCCAATGCGGTCAGAGCCTCCAGATCAAAATACGCCCATTTGGTTTTGGTGTCTCCTACGTAAATAACGCAACCGTCCGGTGTAAACAGAGGGCAGAAGTCATCAATTATCTTCTTTACGAGAATGTTTTGCCCGCCAGGAGAAAGTCTTATTTCTTGACCGTCTGTCAGTTTGACAGGTAGCCTGCGCATTTCTCTTTCGCGCGCATAAAGCTTTTTGAGCGTCTGAACCGTGGAAATATAGCTTTGTAAGTGTTTTTTCCACCCTGGTGTTCCAAAACCTCTTAAGAGTTTAAGAGCGGAAGGCTCAATCTGATAAACAGCCTTTGGACTATTTGTGGGCCTGGACGGTTTTCCCGGATTTGCAACAATCAAAGCAGCCTGCAGAAATTGGTGGACTGTTTGCCGCCTAACAGTTTCTCTGGTATTTGGCGCATATTTTTTCCCGTAGTTTTCATGAAAAAAATCCATCATGGGAGTTATTCCCATTAATGGATCGGTTGCATCTTTCCATTTTGAGTCAGGCTTCAGATCCAACAGGGATAGCAAGGTGAGGGCGGATCTCTCGTTCTGCTGCTGTTTTGGAAATCCTAAATCATTCAAAATCGCGAGTGCTTCTTTAATCTTTTTTGCTCTCCTGCCTTGCGTTTTCTCATTCACAGCAGCACTCCTTTTCTACTAGAGCATCAATCGTGTCCTGTTCAGGCATCTTTTCATCGACATATGATCCAAGTCGTACAAGCTGTTCATAAGTGGGGTAAGGGATTTTTCGGAGATCTGTTGCGTTTACTTGAGTATGCCCGCTGAATATCCGAAAGAACCGATCAACAATGGAGGAATTGAGATAAAGAGCAAGTCCTTTCGCAATATCTGAATGTAAGCCCTTTCCTTTTCTGTGAAAATAATTCAGATGGTTTTCAAATCCGACATGTGATGTGTTGGTTCTTGCCGGATCGTATACCGCAGCCATTACTCTTTTCCGCTGTTCTTTGGATGAAAACCTCTTTGTGAGCACATAATATCCTGCCTCCACAAAGAGATTAAATGTTTCGTCGGTGGAGACTATTGCGTTTGATTTCTTGCCTGATTCGACAGGCCATTTTATGAAACCATTTTGAAAGTGGCATGGATAAATCAAAGGAACTGTTCCCCGCCGCGGCGACTTTCTCAGGTAGTCTTTCGCCCTGAAATCAACAATACGCCCCGTAGAAACTTCCAGATCAAGATCACCTAGGGATGCTGTAAATCTTTCCATCATATTCTTCAAGTCAAGATTTGTTTCGATTCCGAGATGGATGAAGGCATCTTTATCGTCAGGATGAACCACATGACTATATGGAATTCTGACTGAAAGCAGCCTGCTGAAATCAACTCCTTCGGTGGAAGATATTGTTACAAATTTCGGTTTCTGAGACTTTCGTATTACGCGATAAATTACATTTTCTTGAAGAACATTATCATCTCCAAAAGGCTTCTTACGAGACATGAATACATGAATATGCCTCAAGCTTGTGGTCTTCAGAAGCTCAATCCGGAATTTCCTGAAATAAGGGCCATTACAAAAACTTCGCGGCGTTATTGCCACCATTTGCCCTCCGGTTTCCAATAACCGCATAGATAACCATACGAAGGCTGCGTAAAGGTTGGCCACCTCAATGCCCGCGGAATGGAGCATTTTGCTCATCGGGGTCTGACCATTAATCTTTTTGTAAGGCGGATTAATGATTATGTGGCTAAATAGTTCAACCGGAACGGAATATAGATTCTCTTCCGTTTCAGTTATAGCAGATGAAATAAAATCCTTGACCTTTATTTCTCCATGAAAGGATGTTCCAGCGGATGTGCAAAGAGATTCACACCACCTGATGCTTTTTTCAAGATAAGGGATGATATTGGCGTCTGTTTCATACGCTACAATCTCTATCGAGTTCGGGCGTTCTTTTCGGGAGACCAAATATTCCACGCAGGACGAAAACAGCGCTCCTGCGCCCGCGCCGGGGTCCAGAATTCTTACCTTACGCCATCTCCCTTCAAACATAGATGACATGAAACGGGCAATAGAAGCAGGCGTCAGGAACTGACCAATCCGAGCGCGGGCTGCTCTACTCGTAGATGAGTTGAAATATTGGCGTACTTCGTCAAACATGTAAATATTGCACCTAAAAATGACTGTTTATCATTGTGAAACAAATATCATATCCGAAGTAAAGTCAACAGGTATCCTTGGTCTTTACTCGAAGCCGTCTCCGCAACAGGATATTCCACTTCGGCTTCGTTTCTGGTATGAACAGCTATCGCACTCAGGAGCTGAAATGGAAAAAGTTTTTAAAGCATTGCGGGAGAGAGTAAAAAGGGAACCTTATGCGGGAAAGCTCGGGATGGAGCTGGTGGAAGTCAAGCCAGGCTATGCCAGGATCCGTATGCCGTTCGGCAAAGACATCGAAAACATCTTCGGAATGGCCCATGGCGGCGCAGTTTTTTCGCTGATCGACGAGGCTTTCCAGATCGCCTCCAATTCGCACGGCACCGTCTCCGTAGCGCTCAATGTCCAGGTCAGCTACATTCAGGCCGCCGAACCCGGGGAGACCCTTTTTGCGGAGATGAAGGAGATAACACGGTCGACACGGCTGAGCCACTGCGCCGGCGAGGTCAAGGATTCCCGGGGCCGCCTTATCGCCACCTGCCAGGCAATAGCTTATCGGAAAAAGGACCGGCTGCCGTTTCTGGAATAACTTTCAAAATGTATTTGGAATTTGGTGCTTGGGATTTGGGGTTTCTATTCACATGAAACCGATCTTTTTCAGCAAGGCCAGCGTATGCGGCGACACCGGAAGCTCCCGGAGTTCGTCCGCGGACAGCCACCGCGCCCCGCTGACGTCATCCCCGGCCTCCGGTTCTCCGTCGACATATTCTGCGGCGAGGTCCACAATAACATAATGGCAGCGGATCGCCCCTCGCTCGCCTTTCCGGATGACGTCGAAGACGTGCACCGGCTCACCCGCCCGGATTTTCAATCCTGTTTCTTCCAGTATTTCCCTTTCGGCCGCAGCCTGCATGGTCTCGCCGAGCTCGACCAGGCCGCCGGGAATCGCCCACAGCCCGGCGCCGGGAGGGGTCGCCCGTTTTACGAGCAGCATTTTCCCTCCCCGGATTACAACCGCGCCGATGCCGGCTCGGGGAACGGCCGGATATTCACGGTTCGGGCGCGGCCCGCCTTTTGTCATGCGGCACCTCTATCCTGAATTGAAAGTGAGCGGTCTCCTCCGGATCCGGACCGCCATTGAATGTTTTTTCGAGAAAAGTCACCCCGCCCCCGTTTTCAATCAGAAGGACGTAGGACGAGCGCGTCCCGTAAATCGGGCTGGTGATGAAAAGAGAAGAAAGTATCCTCTCCCACTCCAGTCCCACCCCCGTATCCGGCAACAGCGTGTCGTCGGGTCGGGATCCGTCCCGGAGTATCTGCATTATTTCCTTCGGGTCGAGCCTCCCGCCGGGGCGAATCAGCCCGGCAAGATCGCTTTTTCCTTTTTCCACTTTGGGCCAGGGGGTATCGAGCAGGTGATTGCTGAGTCCGTATACTCCGGGAGGAAGTTCCCGGCACGGCATTCCCCGGTTGGAACAGTAGAAAAGCCTGCCCGTGTCGCCGGCAAGGAGATTGAAGCCGTTGAAATCCCCCGCTTTAGCGCTCAGTTCCTTCAGGTATTCTTCAGGAGAGACTGTCCCGAGAAGGTAGGAGCTGACCAGCCATCCCCGTGAAGGCGCCTGGTTGCGATGACTTTTCGGATCCCTGAAATTCGTCAAGGCCGCAAAGCGGCCCTGCCTGGTTACGCCGAACCACGTCCCCCCCTCTTTCAGGTCGCGTCCGGCCAGAAGGTCCGGGGCGTCATTCCAGAATGAAGCGGAACGCGTAGGCCGGTCGTAGAATTCATCCCGGTTGGCCGCAAAGACCAGGCTGTACAAGGGATGTGATTTATACGCAAAAAGAACGAGGCACATACAACCTAATTTGCAAAAGGAGAGGTTCTGGGCAGCATCAACCCCCTGCGCGCCGGTTCGTAAACATCTATCCTGGGGGTATGGACGAGTACGCTGTTTTCGCCCGTCATCTGAACCGAAGTCGTGGCGTTCAGAACCGAATACCACTGTCCGATGACGTTGCCTTTGTTGTCGAGAATATCGAATCCATGGAGGAACTTCTCATATTCCGATCCCTTGCCCCTCATCCCCTCCACAATCGATTTGAGCGTGGCGGGAGTGGCGTCAATCGGCTTCCAGAGGTCCCGGGGCTCAAGGACGTACTTCCTGTCAACGGCGATAAGCGCATTCGGAACGGCCTCCGGCCCGCTGTAATAATACCTGAAGCCGGGCCTGACCTGGAAATCAGCGAAAGCCGAGGCAGCTTCCCCGGACGGGCGGAAAGATCCGCTGTTCCTGGCCATGGCGCAGGCGGAAAGGAGCAGTGCAAAGAGCGCGATCCACGCCGCAATTGCAGATATTCTTTTTTTGCTTGCCATCGATCAGCCTCCGTGCATTTTTTTTACGAGATCGATGATCCTCTCCATGGCCTCGCCTGCCGAGCCGCCGATCACAACCTGGGCCTGATCGTCAAACGGGGTTGGACTGTTATTGATGATTACGAGTTTCGCACCGGCTTCGACGGCATAGAGGGGCAGATAGGCGGCCGGATAGACGACCAGGGAGGACCCGATCACGATGAACAAATCGCAGCTCCTGGCGTGTACAATTGCCGCCTGGAGGGTCCGCTCCGGAAGGGATTCGCCGAAAAAGACAACGTCCGGCTTGAGCATGCCGCCGCACTCGCCGCATTCAGGCAGATAATCAACTTCCGGAAGTTTCTGCATAATGGAATCCAGCGAAAAGCGCGTGCGGCAATCCATGCAGCGGGCCCAGCCCATGGTGCCGTGCAGCTCGAAGACCCGCCCGGGCTCATTTCCCGCCTTCTGGTGGAGGTTATCTATATTCTGGGTGATGACGCACCGGAGCTTGCCCATTTTTTCGAGCTCGGATACAGCCAGGTGGGCGCGGTTAGGCAAGGCATCGGTGATGAGGCCGCTTTCGATCAGGAATCTCCACTGTTTTCGGCGGGTTTCAGGACTGCTGATGAATTTCTGGATCGTGAATTCGTCAGGATCAAACCTGCTCCATATCCCTCCCGGACTGCGGAAATCCGGAATCCCGGATTCGGTGCTCACCCCGGCTCCTGTAAAAACCACAATTTTATTCGAGCCGGCAACCAGCCCCGAAATGCGGGTGATTTTATCGCTCATTGTTCCCATGCTTATTTTTATATCATATTTGCCCGGAGATAATCTGAATTTTTAATCAGGAAGGCAGGTCATGGGTTATGGGTAAATGGGTCAATTGTATGTTAAAATAATCTATCAGGTTGTTGAAAAACTATTTCGGGGCTTAAAAATTGTCATTCCCGCGGAAGCGGGAATTTTCAACAATCTTCTATGGCCCATAACCTATAACCTATTACCCTGTTTTATGGATTATTCGCGAGCCGCGGATTTGGTCATCCTGCTTCATTTTGCCTGGATTGGATTTCTTATCCTGGGATTCCCCGTCCTGCTGTATTTTAATACTTTCTACGGGCGGATATTTCATGCCGCCGCCTTCGGATTGACGATCATCATGCAATGGGCTAATATCGTCTGCCCGCTGACCCATCTGGAAAATTATTTCCGGACGAGGGGAAAAGGCGTCAATGTTTATCCCGGCCGGTTTACGACGGAGGTCATCGAGCGGTGGATGTACGTGGATGAGCGGGTGCTGAAAACGGTCGCCTGGCTTACCCTCGCTTATTTCGTCGTCGTGATCGCATCTTTTCGGCTGAAGCCGGTCAGCCGGAAATGAACGGTAATCATATGCCGCAAGTCTGCCGATGAAACCCATCCTTCGAAAAGATGTTCAGCTTGTTTCCACGACGGTCGAAGGGCGCCGGATGATCGCCTTCATGGACCCTTACGAGCTCGGCGAATCGCCGCTGGCCCTTGATTTCAGTTGTCTTCCCCTGCTGCAGATGCTGGACGGCGGAAACGACCTGCAGGATATCAGAATCGAACTCATGAAACGCAGCGGCGGGCGGCTCGTGTTCCTGTCTGATGTAGAAAAAGTAATAGAATATCTTGACCGGGCCGTCCTGCTCGACAATGAAAACTTCCGCCGGAGGATGGATGCGGCCCGGAATGAATACGCATCCGAAAAGGAGCGGAAGCCGGCCCATGCGGGAAACGCTTACCCGGAGAATCCGTCGGAACTGACCCGCTTCATCGAGGAGGCCCAAAGAGAGCTCGATCCCGCTCCTTCCCGGTCCGTTTCCGGAATGATAGCTCCCCATATAGACATCCGCGTGGCCCGCAAGGCATACGTGAACCTCTACCGGCGCCTGGCGGGGGAGTCCTTCGACAGGGCGGTCGTTTTCGGAATCAATCACAAGCATCAGGACGCCCTCTTCGGCATTTCGGAGAAGGATTATCTGACCCCCTGCGGACCGCTGCGGACGGACCTGCCGTTCATCTATGAACTGAAGCGCAGACTGCCGGACGGCGTCCTCATCCGGGACGACTTTGCGCACAAAGGAGAGCATTCCATCGAATTCCAGACGCTGTTCCTGCGCCATTACCTGGGCGGGAGTTTAAAGCTTGTGCCTGTCCTGTGCGGCGGGCTGCATGAGTTTATTCTCGGAGGGAAAGACCCCTTGTCGGACGGCGGATTCATCGCCCTGATCGATGCAATCCATGCCGCCGCCGAGATCTGCGGGGGACGAACCCTTTTCGTCGCCGGGGCGGACTTCTCCCACGTCGGCCGGAAGTTCGGCGATCCCTGTCCCGCCGATGACATAACGCCGAGGGCCTCGGCTTACGACAGGAGCCTTCTCGCGTGCATAACGTCAGGAGACCCGGAAGGTATTTCCCGCATGACCCTGGAGAGCCGGAACGGGTTCAACGTGTGCGGATTTCCCGCCATTCTGGTCATCTCCACCCTGCTCAGGGACAGGAGTTCCGAAGTCCTGTCTTATGACGTCTACAACGAGCCCGCCACGGAAAGCGCCGTGGGCTATGCTTCCGTCATCTTCTATAATTGAAAATTTCTGTTGAATTACTTTATTAAAAACGTATATTGTTTCCTGCTCATAATTTGATCTGATCTGAAGGCTGGAGGAACACTATGGCTATTTTTAAAGCGGATGAAATCCTGCAGTTTGCCAAGCGAGTGGAAGAAAACGGAGAAAAATTCTACCGTCATGCCGCTGAAATCACGGAGGATGAAGAGGCAAGATATCTGTTCAATCACCTCGCCGACGAAGAAATAAAACACGGGCAGATATTTGCCGGCATGCTTGCCAATCTGGATCTCCTGTCCAGGATGGAGGCCCAGGCTCCGGCTGAAACATATCCCGGCGAGTATTATTCATATCTGAGGAATTACATAGACGGCAGCGTGATCTTCACCCGGAGCGCCGAGTCGGATTTCCGGGACATACGGGATACCCTCGCCGCAATCAACTTTGCAATAGATCGTGAAGTGGATTCAATCCTCTATTATACGGAGATAAAGCGCATCGTCCCCTCCCAGCAGCATAAGACGATCGACGGAATTATTGACGAGGAGAGAAGGCATTTCATGCAGCTGTCGGACTACAAAAAGGATTACGAGAAGAGATCAGGCAGGTAGCAGGAAAAAGTGTAAAGCGTAAGGCGCAAGCTGTTAACAACAAAACACCTTACGGTATCCCAGGCCTGCAAAATCCAAGGTTCAACCCGACCCTGTCGCCTTCACAACTCCTGATGCCATGGGGTTTCCCGCCGGCTGCTTTACTCCTTCACGAAATAACAGGCCACGCCATTGTAATTATCACGCGGCTGGCATATCAAGCGGAAGCTGGAGGACGCGCAGTTCAAGCCGCAATCGTTCACGTCGAAGTAGGGTTGTCCGCTCCCCCCGGTGCAGGCGCCTTCAATTTGGATTTTTCTGCCGTGAGCGTACCAGTCCATTTCTCCGTAGACGGCGCGAGGACATTTGACGCCGGTATCGAATTGATGTTTCCCGCCTGCAGCCACTGTCGCCTGCAGTTTATGACCGTCAAAAGTCCGGACGGTTATCTGCGCCGAGTTTTGTGTCTCGTTTTTAACTGTAACGTGGTGGTGGATCAGGCCGGCTTCAACGTGAGGCGCAAACAGGCACAGGAATATCACGACGATGGGTGTCAGAACGATCCTCAATAGTATCTTGTTCATGGCTTCTCCTTTTCAAAACTCGTACGCATCAACTCTTAAAATGGTATTTTTTCAGCTTATACCTGAGCATCCGCTCGCTGATGCCGAGAATGTCGGCGGCGCGCGTCTGGTGGTTGGCGGCTTCCTCCATCGCCTTGCGGATCAACTGGTATTCAAGGGCCTCCACCGATTCCCTGAGCTTTCCACCATTCCGAACCTCTCTTTCGACCTTGGGAGGCTCACGGAACGGAAGATCTTCCACGGTGATCACCGGGCCCCTGCATATTACAACCGCCCTTTCAATGATATTTTCCAGCTCCCGGACATTGCCCGGGTAATCGTACTTGACCAGCAGATCCTTCGCCTCCCTGCTCACCCCCCTGACGTCCTTTCCGTTCTCCCGCGAGAAGCGCCCCAGGAAGAAATCGATCAGCAGCGGTATGTCCTCCTTCCTTTCCCGCAAAGGAGGAATGAGCATGCAGACCACGTTAAGGCGGTAGAAGAGGTCTTCGCGGAAAGATCCGTCCCTCACTTTCGACTCCAGGTCCTTGTTCGTGGCGCTGATTATCCGGACGTCGGCGCGGACGGACTGGTTTCCGCCGAGGCGCTGAAATTCCTTTTCCTGGAGGAAACGCAGCAGCTTGACCTGGACTGAGGGCGACATCTCGCCGACTTCGTCCAGGAATAATGTGCCGCCGTCCGCTTCCTCGAAACGTCCGATCCGCCTGCGCACGGCGCCGGTAAAGGCGCCTTTTTCGTGTCCGAACAGTTCGCTCTCCAGAAGATTTTCGTGCAAGGCCCCGCAGTTCACCGCGATCAGCGGCCTTTCCGTCCGCGGGCTGAGGTTGTGAATGAGCCTGGCGAAAAGCTCCTTCCCCGTTCCGCTCTCTCCCTGAATCAGGATGGTGGCCCGGCTGGAAGCGACCCGGCCCGCCATATTTACCAGGGCTTCCATTTTGCGGCTGCCGTAAATGATCCTGTCGGTGGTTACGCCTTTTTCCCGCAGCTCCTGGCGCAGGATCTCATTTTCCCACAGCAGCGTCCGGCGCTCCGAAATCCTGCCGATATGGAGGAGCAGGTCCTCGAGCTCGATCGGTTTCGTGATGTAATCCACCGCCCCGGCTTTCATGGCCCCGACGGCCGTCTCGATCGTGCCGTATGCGGTCATCATGATCACGTCGATCTCGGGATTGATCTGTTTGATTTCTTTCAAAACTTCGAGACCGTTCTTGCCCGGCATCTTGTAGTCGAGCAGTACGAGATCGAAGTGTCCTTCCCGGATCCGCTGCAGGCCCTTTTCGCCGTCTTCAGAACCCTCCACGAAATGACCTTCGCCGGCCAGAAAATCCCTCAGCATTTCCCGCTGGGATGTGCCGTCTTCGATGATAAGAATCTGTAACTGTTTGCCCATTTGATCCGTCTATTTCTGTTTCTGCTAACACCTGGTCCTTGATAAATTCCAAGCTCCAAATACCAAATCACAAACAATACTCAAATATCAAAATCAGAAATTCGAAACTTCAGTGAGCGCCTGCCTGTATGTTCGGACCTCACCCCTGCACCGGGCTTGTCATGGTTCGACAAGGCCTGTCCTGAGCTTGCCGAAGGGCTCACCATGACAAGCATCCTATCCTCGCAACTTCGCAACTTCCCATCTTCGTCTTTTCTCACCCTCTCACCCTCTCACCTTCTGTCTTTAGCCGGCAGCCTGATCTCAAAAGTCGTCCCGGAGCCGACGCGGCTTTCCACGCGTATTTCCCCGCCGTGGGCGCGGATGATCTCGTGGGCGATGGGCAGGCCGAGACCGAGGCCCTTCTCTTTGGTTGTGTACTCCGGGTTGAAAATCCTTTCTATCTCCTCCGGAGTCAGTCCGCTCCCCGTATCCGAGATCCATATTCCGACAGTGCCGTTTTCAGGCCTTCCGACGGAAACCGTGATCGTCCCTTCGCCGGATATCGATTCCATCGCATTCTTCAGAATATTCAGCAGCGCCTGCTGGAACTTGTCCACGTCCATCGGCACCGGCGAGACGGACCTGTCCCAATCCCTGCGGATGGCGATTCCTTTGACGCTCGCCTCTTCCTCCACAAGGCTGACGAGCTTCTGCAGTATCTCCTCCACGGGGTAGTCTTTCAATTCCAGTTTGTCGCGGCGGGAGAAATTGAGAAACTCTTCGACGATCCCGTTCAGCCTGCGGATCTCGTCCCGAATAACCCCGGTCTTCCGGAGAAAGTCTTCCCTGCGCCCCGCATCCTCCGGCAGGTACTCCCGCTGCAGCCGCTGGCCGGCGATGCTGATCGCGTTGAGGGGATTCCGGATCTCGTGCGCTACCCCGGCCGCGAGCTTGCCCAGCGACGAGAGCCGCTCCGACTGCCGGAGGCGGCGGCTCATCTCTTCGATCCTGGCCAGGTGTTTGTTCTGGTTTTGAAACAGCGTCAGGATGGAAAGCAATCCGAGCAGCATCACGGCAAACATTGACATGAACATGTGGAACCGGTTCTCACGCACTATCTCGTCCGTCCGGTCGCGCTCGAGGCCGATGCGCGCCGTGCCGATCACCTCGCCTTCCAGACTGATCGGCCCCTCGACCTCGAGAATATCCTTGCCGTTGAGGGACAGCTTGCGATTGGCCACCTGCCGTCTCTTTGCCGCCGAAGCAGGCGAGGCTTCTTTCAGGTCAGGAGGACGGTCTCCGGCGCTTCCCAGAATTATGCCCGCGTCGTTCAGAATCGATATGTACGCTACGCCTTTACCCCACCCCGCCTCGTCGATTGCCTTCTGGACTGCGATCCTTGCGCTCCAGAACTGGAAACCGGGGTCGTCAAGGGCAAGAATGACGGCGCCCCTGCCCGCAGTCCGCTTGGAGGCGATGAACCCGACCCTCTCTTTTCCGGAGCGCTGAAACAGATCGATAATGATTTCGTTTTTCCCCTGGATGACGGGATCCGCCCGGCCCAGGATATTGGGAGGAACAGCCCGGTTGCTGTAGGTTATCCTGCCGTTTTCGTCCGTCACGGCCAGGAGCCATAACCCTTCGCGCACGTGTATCGTATCCCGCTCTCCCCTGCCCTGGGGGGAATCCCAGGTCTTGTCTATGTGCCGGCTGAGTCCTACCAGGGCGTTGATAAGGACCTTCTGGGGCAGGAATGTTTCGTCGGTGAACGGGGAAAGCGTGTCGGCGAGATTGTCTCCGCGGAGCTGGATAAGGTTGCTGAAATTACCCTGCGCGGACCGTTGAATGTTTCCTATGATATCGAGACCCCGGTTCTGCATGAAACCGACCAGGGTGTTGTCCAGCCTCCCCAGGTCCATAAGGCCGACGGCAAGAATAAGAGAAATGAAGATCAGGCAGACGATGATCAGAGCAAGGGGTTGCAAAAAGGGCTTCTTTTCCGATGAAAGCCTCTTTCGGAAAATATTTTTTATTCCCTCAATCAATCAGTATTTACCCCACTTCTTCTGCGGAGAATCCATCAGCGTATAAAGGGTGCGAAGCTGCTCCGGGGTGAGAATGCGCCTCACTTCCAGCTCGAAACTGAGCATCTCTCTCGTAATCTGTACGGAAAGGTTTTCTATTTCACGCCCCCGGGCCCGGATGCTCTCCTCGGAAGCGGCCGGGTCGGCAATAAGGCTTTTGAATTCGTGCTGTTTTGCCGCAAGATCCGCCTGAAGCCGGATGCTTCTCTTCAGGTACCCCGATTTTATTTTTTTGATCGCGGCGCTCTGATCCTCGGACAGATTCAATTCCCGCATCGGGTCGCGGCCGTTTGTATGGGAGCTTCTTTCCACACCCTGGGCCAGCGCCGGGGAAATATATAAGAGAATCAACCCGATCAGAATCAGCTTTTTCATTATGAGTCCTTCAATAACATTTGCCGTATTAAGAATCAACCCGCCTCTCAGGACGTGTCTTCGACATTTTCGTCAAAAGATATGTCGGCGGGACAAAATCGTCCATGTACTCGTTTTTAATAGCATTTTAAAATTTTATCACTTTGGAGTCTTTCGACGTTTTTTGCCTGCGGCTTCCTCGCGGCCATATTATAATAAGACGATTGCTTTTCAAATCAGCTACTTGCGATAGCACTCGTCTGTGGCATGAGACCTGCAGAATAATACTGCAAAAAACATGTTCAAACGCTTGGCTTTATGAAACGCATTGTATTCCTCATCATCTCTTTCGTGATCGCAGTATCATTCACGACGGCGTTTGCCGGCCCCGTTGTGGGGACGAAGGGAAACGGATGGAATATCGCCAGTCTCAACCTGACAACTGATCAAGCTAACAAGATCCAGACTCTGCGCGAGGCGCGCTGGAAGGAAATCAAACCGCTCCGGAACAAACTGTTCAACCGGTTTACCGAACTCAAGTTATTGTGGATGCAGGCTAACCCCGATCAGGCGAAGATCAAGACCAAACAGCAGGAAATCAGAGACATTCAGAGCAGGCTTCAGGATAAGCTTACTACCCACCGGCTCGAAATCAGAAAGATTCTGACGCCGGAGCAGCAGGCTCAGATTACCGCTTTCGGCCTCGAAAGGGGCTATTACAGGGGATTTAGCAAAGCATCTTACCATGGGAAAAAGGGTGGTGAAGACCACCTGAATGAATAGCCAGGGAAGATCCGCACGTTTCTCTTCCCGAAGCAAACCATGATAATGCTCTTCATGTTTCCCCGGGGGGAGGTCCAAAAGACCTCCCCACCTCCTTTTTAAATCCCAAATTCCAAATTCTAAATCCCAAATAAATTCCAAATCCAAAATTCAAATACACAAACCAAGAAACAGGCCGGCCTTGATGTTAAAGCGTAAATATCAAGAATCTTAATATCAGACAAAACTTTCCTTCCAATTCTTTGGATTTAGAATGTCGGATTTACTTGATAATTTATCCTGAGCCTGTCGAAGGATGGTGCTTGGGATTTAGGATTTTGCGCTTGAGGTTGAGATTTTCATCGCCTGGTGATTTTAGCTTTACTCACCTCTCATATTACCTTTAGAATAACGTATTTTCATCCGGAGGGACGATTGTATGAATTGGCTGGATTCGGCTTATTTCGGCAATGCAGTGAATATCTGGCTTTTGACCGCGCTGATTATTCTTTCACTTTACCTTGTCCTGGAAATAGGCAGGAAAACCCTCCTGAAGCATTTATCGAAACCACGCTTCTTTTCCGAACGGGCAGCCGCACTTGCAGCGGACCTGATTCGAAACACCAGGACAATTTCAATTATTGTTTTTGCCTTATACATAGGATCTTTCAACCTTGACCTTCCCGCAAAGGCTGCAAATCTGGCGAAGACTGCTACCATTCTTGTGCTCCTACTGCAAGCCGCCTTCTGGGGAAACCGGGCGATTACGTTCTGGGTTTCAGAATACCAGAAACGGAAAATGAGAGAGGATGCGGCGGGGGTGACCACGATGACCGCCCTGTCCTATGCAGGACGCGTGGTCATGTGGATAATTCTGGTTCTGATCGCCCTCGACAATATGGGCGTCAACATCACGGCCATGATCGCCGGCCTCGGCATCGGCGGAATCGCCGTAGCTCTGGCTGTCCAGAACGTGCTCAAGGACCTCTTTGCCTCGCTGTCCATCATATTGGACAAGCCTTTCGTTTACGGAGATTTCATCATAGTGGGAGACTACATGGGTTCAGTCGAGCATATAGGTCTCAAGACAACGCGGATCAAAAGCCTTTCCGGCGAGCAGATTGTTTTTTCCAATTCCGACCTTCTGGAAAGCCGGATCAGAAATTACCAGCGGCTCCAGGAAAGGCGGGCTGTTTTCACGATCGGCGTCACCTATCAGACTCCTTATGAAAAGATAAAAATGATACCGGAGCTCATCCGGGAGATTATCGAGAAAAGGGAAAAGGCCCGGGTGGAGCGCGTGCATTTCTCGGGATACGGGGCCTCCGAGCTGAAATTCGAAGCAGCGTGGTGGATAGCGGGACCGGATTACAAGCTCTACATGGATCTCCAGCAGGAAATCTTTCTCGATATCTTCCGCCGCTTCGAAGAGGAAGGTATCGAATTCGCCTACCCCACGCAGACCCTTTTCATCGAGAAGATAGCAATGCCGGAGCGGGACAGGAAAGAAGAAACTGAGAAGCTGAGAAGCTGAGAAGCGGGAAAAGCGGGAAACGCGCGAAATTGAGCCCGGACTGTTCGTCCCGTTCAAAAACTCGTTCTGACCTGAGACATTTTACCCTTTCAAGATCTTCGGCATAATCTTTTTTAGTGTTCTTTCTTCTCCCGCCTTTCCCGGCTTTTCCGCAGAGCATTGACAGGAACAGCCATCCATCCCTAAGATAAAAAATGAAATACAGCATAAGGATAGGCACATCCGGCTGGACGTATCCCCACTGGGCAGGGGTATTTTACGATCAATCACAGCCAAAATCGCGGTGGCTCGAACAGTACGCCGGGCATTTCGATACCGTGGAGGTCAACTCCTCTTTTTACCGCCTCCCCCGGCCGGCTGCCGTCGACCGCTGGGTCGAAAGAACGCCGGAAGATTTTCTCTGGGCGGTCAAGGCCAGCCGGTATATAACCCACATGAAAAAACTGCGGGACGCTTCCGAGCCGCTTGCCAGGTTTTTCGAGACGGCTTCCCATTTTCGGGAAAAACTCGGTCCCATCCTTTTCATGATTCCGCCCGGGCTGCGCTACCATGAAGACACCTTCACCGCTTTCCTGGAGGAGCTGCCTCCGGGACACAGATATGCCATCGAGGCGCGAAATGCAAGCTGGATGGAAAAGAAACCGCTGGCGAAGATGAAAGACTTCGGAATTTCTTTCTGCATATCCGACACGGCCGGCAGATTTCCCTATTCAGAGGCGGTCACGGCGGATTTCACTTACATCCGGCTGCATGGCTCACGAGTGCTGTATGCGTCCGAATACACGGAAGAAGAGATCCAGGAGTGGGCGCGGAAAATCCGGAAGTGGAAGAGGGATGCTTATGTGTACTTTGATAACGATGCCCGGGGATTCGCGCCGAAAAATGCGTTGCGCCTGAAAGAAATAATGAAGTCCTGAGTCCTGAGTCCAGAGTTGCGAACGAAGTCTCGATCCAGAATCAGATGATTTCCGAAAATACAGGAGAGAAACTTATTTCTTCAGGCATTAACTTCTGAAATAAACTCCGGACTCTGGACTTTTCAAAATTTGGCCGAGCCATAAAGAATAGTATAATAACGGGTACGCGAAAGGAGAGAATCATGAAAAGATCCTGCATATCGATTCTTGTTTTCTTTTCGGTTGTACTGTTTTTAATTCCGGAGGCGGGCGCCGAGGCCCGTACGAAAGGAGGAAAGAAGATGGAGATCAGGAGTTCCGCATTCCAGAACGGCGGGATGATTCCCGCGAAATACACCTGCGACGGGAGCGACGTTTCCCCTCCGGTAGAATGGAGCGCCGCCCCGGTAGGGACAAAGAGTCTCGCCCTGATCAGTGATGATCCGGACGCGCCTGCCGGAACATGGGTCCATTGGGTGGTATATGACATCCCTGCCGAAACGACCGGATTGCCCGAAAACGTTCCCGCCGGGAAAACTCTTGAGAACGGCGGAAAACAGGGCACGACGGATTTCGGCAAGACAGCGTACGGCGGTCCCTGCCCGCCCAGCGGGACGCACAGGTACTTTTTCAAAGTCTATGCCCTGGACGGCATGACTGATCTGCCGCCGGGCGCTACGAAAAACCAGCTGCTCCAGGCGATGAAGGGACATATTCTGGCCGAAGGACAGCTGGTGGGGAAATATAAAAGAACAGGGCGTTAGGTATTGGGTTAGCGGGAAAAGCGCGAAAGGCGGGAAGAGCGGGAAAAAGGGTCTGTTGCGTCTATAGCATCTATGGCGTCAAAAAGACGACATTGGCTGTGAAGGGAGGCTTTGGGAGGGAAAAACGGAAAAGAATCGCAGATCGTCATTCGGGGCTTGACCCGGAATCCAGTATTATGAGTTATGGCTGGGCGTTGAACTTTAATTTATTCACAGCCCCTCAGCTTCTCAGCTTCTCAGCCTCTTAATCGTTGGCAGGTGTCAGTGAGGGAACCGGGTTACATAAAGCTTTACCGCGAAGGGGAGCTTGCGGAACGGATCAAGCACGCGGGAAACCTGCTTCGGCAGTGCAGGCTCTGCCCTCGCTCATGCGGGGCAGACCGCCTCTCGGGGGAAAAAGGATATTGCTCGTGCGGTTCCAAAGTCAAGGTGGCGAGTTATGGACCTCATTTCGGGGAGGAGTCCCCTCTGGTCGGAATAAACGGCTCTGGGACGATTTTTCTGAGTTCCTGCAATCTCCTCTGCGTCTTCTGCCAGAACTATGAGATCAGCAGGTTCGCCGCCGGCGACGAGATGGACCCTTCGCTGCTGGGGTCTGTCATGGCGCGGCTCGGCCGCTCCGGCTGCCATAACATTAATTTCGTATCGCCGACACATTTCGTTCCTCAGATCCTCGAGGCGCTCCCCTTCGCCGTAGAGCAGGGTCTTAATGTCCCCCTGGTGTACAACACGGGAGGTTACGACTCCGTGGAAACCATACGGCTCCTTCAGGGCGTCTTCGATATCTACATGCCGGATCTGAAGTTCTGGGACCGGGACCCGGCGGAGCGCTACTGCAATGCGCCCGACTACCGGGAAGCCGCGGCTGCGGCAATCCGGGAGATGCACAGGCAGGTCGGAGACCTCGAAACGGACAGCGCCGGTATTGCCGTGAAAGGCCTGCTTGTGCGGCATCTGGTCATGCCGGGCGGGGCGGCGGGAACTCGCCGGGCCATGAAATTCCTTGCGGAGATTTCGCCCGATACGTATGTGAATATTATGGATCAGTACCGTCCCTGCGGGCTGGCCGCCGATTATCCCGAAATCGCCCGCAGGATCACCCCCCTTGAATACCGGGAGGCGATACAATCAGCCCTGGATGCCGGGCTCACGCGGCTGGATAAAAAATAGTCCAGAGTTCAGAGTTCCAAGTTCCCTGAAGAAAAATAAATGCTCCTTTTCGCCGTATAGAATATCAGCTTACAGGGAAAAACTCGGGACTCGGGACTCGGAACGCTGGACTGTTTTTTCAGGCGGAATGCGCCTGCGGGCGGCGGAAGGCGAACGGATTTTTTTCCCATTCACCAGCCATATTGAGAAAATAGCGGTGGATGCGGGGATCCCCGGTTAATTCCGGATGGAAGGCGGTTACGATGATGTTTTCCTGCCGCGCCATGACTACCTTGTCCAGATAGCGCGCCAGCGGGATGACTCCGGGACCGAGTTTCTCTATTATCGGAGCACGGATAAAAACGGCCCGGAAAGGTTCTCCCCCGAGGGTCTCGATTTCCAGATCGACTTCGCGGCTGGCGACCTGACGTCCGTAAGCGTTCCTCTTTACGTCGATGTCTATGAGGCCGAGCAGGTCCTGTCTGCGTCCGTCCTGGTTTCCGGCAAGGACGATCATGCCCGCGCAGGTGCCGAAGACCGGTCTCCCCGACGCGGCGAACTCTTTTATCCTCTCCGGAAACGCGTATTCGACCATCAACTTGGATATCGTCGTGCTTTCGCCCCCCGGAATTACCAGGGCAGAGACACGATCGAGCTCGACGGGAAGCCGGATCTCAACGGCCTTTTCCCCGTTTTTTTCTATCATTTTTGAATGTTCGCGGAAGGCGCCCTGAAGGGCCAATACCCCGACCTGCATTGATTGTTTTTCCCTGTGATTTCCCGGAATGGGTTCGAAAGGAAAGGAGGTTATTTGCCTTCCCCGATCCCCAGCTGGTCTATTTTCTTGTGGAGAGTATTGCGGTTGATGCCCAGAAAGACTGCCGCAGCCGTCTTCACGCCGTCGCATCTCCGGAGGGCGATTCTGATAAGGCATTTGTCGATCATGGACAGCACGTCGTCGTAGATGCTGCTTTTGCCTTTCTCGTGAGACCCGATGAAATTCACTATGTCTTCTATCCGCTTTTCGAGGATCTCCTCGATTTCCGAACAGGAAACATTCTCTCTTCGCCTCCCCGTTTTCGGATTCCGGCCTGTCATAATTAAACCCCGATTCTGTTTTCTATGCTAAAAATGTCCTGATGTAAATCATTCCGCTCAGCAGCGCAGCTCCGATCCAAGCCCAGATTATGTCGGCTTTGCGGGCCGGAGGATCGGCGGAAATCTCTCTCGCCTTCTCCTCGACTCTGTCCTCTCCTGCCCTGGTTACTATCTCCCTCGCCAAATTTTGAAAATTCTCATACGCGTTTGAAACAATATGAAACCCCCTGGTCGTCGTCAGGACCAGATAGATTTTCTTGCCGATCGCCACAACTCCCACGTGCGTGATATCCGGCCAGCGCAGTTCCTTCTTCCTGGCCATTTTCCTGATGCGCAGAAATTCATCATCCGCCGTAATTTGCCGGCTCAACATCTCGACCGCCGCCACGCCCATCAGAACAAGCATTATCGAGAGCACGACGGCTTCGAACCCGAAAGCTCCCCTTCCGACGGTAATCGCGAAAAGGACCAGGATCAGAACCGCGTCCAATATGAAAGGAACCAGAAAAGCTCTCCGTATTTTAAAAACCGCGGTATCAGACATTAGACATTAG
>JAQTPK010000043.1 GCA_028712885.1 Syntrophales bacterium
CTATTTTGCCCATATCTCAAGCCATATTATGAAAAATCCCAAATCCCAAGCACCAAATCCCAAATAAATTCCAATCTCGAAATTCAAATGACCAAACCCCTGAAAATAATCTGCTGTGTGCTCCTTGTTTTGAATTTAGAATTTTGATTTGGTGCTTGGGATTTGGGATTTATACCCGTATCTTCGTATCTTCGCAACCCTCTTAACTTCGGCTTCATTTACACTCAACAAAAAACCGCAGCTCCTTTGGGCAGCTGCGGTTTTTTCATTCTACCGAAATGGTCAGTCGAGGACGATCATGACCCGGGCTTTTTTGAGGAAGCTCAGATTGTCGGCTGCGGAGCGGATCTTGCCCGCATCGCCGCTGCTGATCACGATATTCGCCCTGCCCGGACCTTCCGTCTTGATCCCCTTGACCGTAACGGGATTGTTTGTCACGCGGGGATTGCTCTGGGCCGCCCCGAGGTCCCTCGCATAGCCGGTCATGCCCTGCTGAACGGCGTACTCGCGGCTCACCAGCATCGACCCGTACACTTCCTGCCCCGCTTCGTCCACAATCTTCGGGGACATGGCCGGACGGGCCTGAAGACCGCGCGCATCGACGACCATGCCGGTAAACACGGTTCCTCCCGCAGCCGGAGGCTCGGGCGCAGGTGCGGCAGGGGCCTGAGGCGCAAGAGGCGCTCCGGGACGGTCAAACTGCTCGGACTTGACTACTTTCGGGATCGGCAGGATTGCATTCGCGAAATCCCCGTTCATGTTCATCCTGATGGTCACTTCCACCGTTCCGTCCGACATGTAATCTCTCTTGATCACCTGCGCACCTCTTACCATGCCTTCAACCTGGGTGCGGATGACATCGCTCGAAGTGGTAAAGTCTCTGACTTCCGTGGTCGCATCGACCCTGACCCCTTTAACCAGTTCAAGAAGGTTTCTGTAGGCATCGACCTGGGCGGCGCGCAGCGCCATCGGGCGCGCCTGCGGCTTGCCGTAGTATCTCTCCGGCGGAGCTCCAATGCCCGTGGCCTCGATAATCCCCGTTGACCAGTTCACGTTTCCACTTGTCCCGATCTGCTCGATCAAATCCGCCGACTGCGAAAATCCCTGGCCGACCCAAAGGATACCGGCGGCAAAGAGAAAAACACCCGCCAGTCCGATGGCCGCAGAAAGCTTCCTTTTCATAAATCCTCCTTTGCAGGCTGAACCGGAATTATACAAAATCAACAGCTTGGACCCCTCAGACGCCTGCCTCGCGACAATATCAAAAAGCCATATCCTATGCAACCAGGATTTTGCCTCGCCTGCTTCCGTTCCGCGGTCAAAGCCTCCGGTCAGGTCAGATAAGAGTCAATAATTCCTGTCGGGGAGCCGGGGGGAGTCCCGCGGCCTTACGATGAAGGAAATCGAAGCAGGTACCGGGTGGAGACCGGGACGAGAATTTACTTCAGTTGTTCGTCGGATGAGATGTAATCGTTCAGCGCTATCTGCCAGAATCGCAATGTCTTTCGAGACGCAGCATGGAATTTTCCGCAGCTCATGACGGAATATCTTGGCCGCAGGGCTCTCCTCGCCAGCTCTTCCGTCGATATCGGCTTTATTTCAACTTCCCTTAAATCGGAGATCTCGAGAATTTTCTGCGCGAACTCATACCAGCTGCAGCTTCCCCTGTTGGTGATGTGATAGATGCCGGAAAATTTCCCTTCGAGAAGAATCTTCACCGCCCCCGCCAGGTCGACGGTATAGGTAGGCGATCCGAACTGGTCATTGACCACTTCGAGTTTTTCTTTTTCCCTGGCCCTGGCCACGATGGCCTTCACGAAATTGCGGCCCTTCTTCCCGTAGAGCCATGCCGTCCTGACGAGGAGGAAATCGGCGGCGCTTTCCCTCAGGTATATTTCCCCCTGCAGTTTCGACCTGCCATAGGCGCTGATCGGATTCGCCGGATCCTCTTCCACGTACGGCTCGCCTTTCGTGCCGTCGAAGACGTAATCCGTACTGAAATGAACGAGCCGCGAATTCTTTTTGCGGCAGGCGGCGGCGACATTGCGCACGCCCTCGGCATTCACCCTGAAGCACAGGTCTTCTTCAGTTTCGCAGCCGTCCACGTCCGTATACGCAGCGGCGTTCACGACCGCCTCGGGACCGGCTTCGGCCACAACGTCGCGGCAGTCCGCAGCCGAAGAGATATCGAAATCATCGATGTCCTTTCCCACGACCTCATGGTTTATTCCGAGCTTCGCCGTTAAATCACTTCCAAGCATTCCCTTGTGGCCTAAAACCAGAATTTTCATATAGCCTCGATGAGGTGTCTGGAGTTCCAAGTTTCAAGTTTCGAGTCTCAAGTCTCAATTTACGCTGAAGGTAATTTTTGCTGTCGGTCCAAACTCGAGACCTGAGACTTGAAACTTTTTTAGTATTTTACTTCCTTCAAGAAAAGTCCCTGGGCCGGTGCGGTCGGTCCGGCCCGTCTTCGGTCCCGCGCATTGAGAATGGAAGCAAATTCCTCCGGCGTGATCTTCCCTGCCCCCACCTGATGCAGCGTTCCGACAATATTTCTGACCATGTATCTGAGAAAACCGTCCGCCTCAACGATAAAGTTTATGAAACACCGGTCTTCCTTCTCCAGTTCCGCCCTGAATATCATGCGGACAAAGCTGCGGGACTCGTTATCGGCTCCGCAGAAAGAGGAAAAATCGTGGGAACCCTTGAGCATGCATGACGCCTCCTTCATCGCGCTCAAATCGAGAGGCTCACGAACATGCCAGGCAAAATTGCGGGAAAGCGGCGAGCGAACCGGAGAATTGAGTATCCGGTAGAGGTAAACCTTGCTTTTTGCGCTGTAGCGGGCATGGAATTGTCCGTCGACTTCCTTCAGGTCTTTTATGGCGATATCGGAAGGGAGGAGGCTGTTGAGGCCGAGCAGAAGATTTCGTTCGGGAATTTTCGTCTCGGTCAGGAAATTAGCCACCTGTTTCAGGGCATGCACTCCGGCATCCGTCCTTCCCGAACTGTGGAGGTGTACCGATTCCCCCGTCATCCGGTTGATTTTCTCTTCAATGACCTGCTGGATTGTCGGGAAATCCGGCCGCTGCCGCTGCCAACCGAAGTAACCGGTCCCGTCGTATTCTATAATCAGTCGAATATTCCTCATTCGGCCTTACGCACCAGAAATAAAAAATCCCAAGCACCAAATACCAAACAAATTCGAAAATCAAAATTCCAAATCTCAAATTACCGGCAGCATGGCTGAACTGAATCAGGTTTTGTATTTTGAAATTCTGAATTTGGGATTTGTCTTGGATTTGGTGCTTGGGATTTGGAATTTACCTCCCGATTTTTCAAGAACAATTCTTAAGGGCCCTGACGGCTGGAAGATCTTTCCCTTCCAGAAGTTTTATGAAAGCGCCTCCGCCTGTGGAGATGTAGGACATATTGTCCCGCTCTCCTGCTTTCTCTATGGCCACGTCCGTATCGCCGCCGCCGACGATCGACAGGGCGTATGACCTGCCCACGCTATGCGCAAGGGCGGAAGTCCCCCTGCTGAAAGCGTCTATCTCGAATACTCCCATCGGGCCGTTCCAGACGATTGTCTTGGCGTTGTTGAGAGCTTCCGTAAAGACTGTGATGGTCGCGGGCCCTATATCCAGGGCCATCCACTTTGAATTGATCTCCTGGACCGGCACTATTTTGGTCTCGGCTTCCGAATTCATGTCCTCCGCGACGACACAGTCAACCGGCAGATAAAATTTGACGCCGAGTTTCCCGGCGGTTTCCATAACCTCGCGCGCCTTTCCAACCAGGTTCTCTTCAATGAGGGACTTGCCGACCTCGTAGCCCTGCGCCTTGAGAAATGTAAACGCCATCGCTCCCCCGATGATCATCTTGTTGACGTTTTTTACGAGGTGCAGAAGCGTTTCAAGCTTTCCGGACACCTTCGATCCGCCGATTATCGCGACGAGCGGCCGGGCCGGATTCTCCAGGGCCTTGTTGAAATAATTGAGCTCTTTTTTCATCAGGAAGCCCGCCGCGCATTTGCCTATGAACTTGGTGATCCCCACGTTCGAGGCATGATTTCGGTGCGCGTTTCCGAAGGCGTCATCGACATAAACGTCGGCAAAGCCCGCCAGCTCCTGCGCGAATTTATTGTCATTGGTCTCTTCCTCCGTGTGAAAGCGGAGGTTCTCCAGCAGCAGGATATCGCCCGGGTTAAGGTCGTCAATCATCTTTTTTACGCCGGGCCCGATACAGTCTCCGGCCATTTTTACCTCTTTTCCCAGCAGCCGGGATAATCTCTTCGCGACGGGGGCAAGACTGAATTTCTCCGCGTATTTCCCTTTCGGCCTGCCGAGGTGCGAGGCGATGATGACCCTGCAGTTTTCATCAAGAGCATAATTGATCGTCGGAAGCGTCGCCCGGATCCGGGTATCGTCGGTGATATTGTTTTCTTTATCCAAAGGGACGTTGTAATCGAATCTGAAAAGGATCTTTTTGTCTTTGATGTCAATATCGTCAATGAATTTCATAAGATCCCCCTATCCTGAGATATTCCGATCCCTTTTGTTAAACGGAATAACTATATAGGTTAAGGCGTTGGAAGGTCAAGGCTAAAAAGACAGAAGCTGAGATGCTGAGAGGCGGAGAGTTGAGAAAAACCGGATGCGAGGACAGGAAGCCGTCCTGAACCTGAAGACTGCCGCCAAACGCCCATTTCCTGGCGCAGCGGACCCAATTCCGCCTTGCAATCACAGAGCATAAATGCTACGTAAAATCGTTTTATTATTCTGAAACAGGAGATGGAGAATGGGACTGACAGAAGACAAAATAAAGCAGTTCGAAGAGAAGAAGAGCCGGCTCCTGACCATGGGCGGTGAAGCGATGATCCGCAAGCAGCATGATCTCAAGAAGCTGACCGCCCGCGAAAGACTGGACCTCTTCTATGACAAGGGAACATTCCAGGAAATTCAGCTTTTTGTCAAGCACCGCTCAACCCTGTTCGGGCTTGGCGACAAAGAGATCAATGCGGACGGCGTTGTCACCGGCTTCGGGAAAGTGAACGGCAGGACCGTTTTTGCCGCCGCCCAGGATTTTACCAGCGCCGGCGGAAGCCTCGGCGAGATGCACGCCAAAAAAATCTGGAAAGCCATGGACCTGGCCGTAGACGCCCGCAAGCCGTTTGTCGCCCTGAACGACTCCGGCGGAGCCCGGATCCAGGAAGGCGTCCCCGCCCTCGACGGCTACGCGGGCATCTTTTACCGCAATTCCATCGCGTCCGGCTACATACCGCAGATCACGGCCATCATGGGACCCACGGCGGGAGGAGCCGTTTATTCGCCCGCACTGACGGACTGGGTATTCATGGTAAAGGGCAGCAGCTATATGTACATCACCGGACCCGACGTCATCAAGGCCGTCATCGGCGAAGAAGTCACGCATGACGAGCTCGGCGGCGCCGTTGCCCATGCATCCAAGAGCGGCGTGTGCCATGTCGTCACGGAAAGCGACGAAGACTGCATCGCCAGAATCAAGGATCTGCTTTCTTATCTTCCCGACAGCTGCCACAGCCCGGTGCCGGTCGCGGCATGCACTGATTCCGCGGACCGGGAGTGCCCGGAACTGGATAAAATAATTCCGGACAAGCCGACCCGGGGATACGATATGAAAAAGGTAGTGGCCGCCATCGCCGACAACGGAATCATGTTCGAGCCGCATGAGCTCTGGGCGAAGAACATGCTTGTGGCCTTTATCCGCGTGATGGGCCAGACAGTGGGCGTTATCGCCAATAACTCGAGGAACGACGCGGGCGTTCTCGACACCAAGGCATCCGACAAGGCCTCGCGCTTCATCCGGTTCTGCGATGCATTTAATATCCCCCTCCTGACATTCGCGGATGTGCCGGGGTACATGCCGGGCACGAACCAGGAATGGTCCGGGATCATCAGTCACGGGGCGAAACTGCTCCACGCCTACTCAGAGGCGACTGTTCCGAAACTCACCGTGGTTACCCGGAAAGACTACGGCGGGGCATATATCGGAATGTGCAGCAAGTATCTGGGCGCCGATTATGTCATGGCCTGGCCTTCGGCGGAAATCGCCGTCATGGGCGCGGAGGGGGCCTGCAACATCGTTTACCGGCGGCAGATATCCGCGGCGGAAGATCCGGTGAGCCGGCGACGGGAACTGGTCTGCTCCTACGAGGAGCAGTTCAACAATCCCTATTTCGCGGCCGGCATGGGAATCATCGAGGAGATAATCGCTCCCCGTGAAACGCGGAAGCGGGTCATCGCCGTTCTCGATGCCCTGAAAGACAAGAAACAGGTCCGCATCGAAAAGAAGCATAACAACATACCGCTGTAGCGGCAGGAAGTACAGATCGGCCAGGCGGAAGGAGGCTTTTTTCACGAGCCTTTCCTTCCGCCTTTCTTGTTCTGCCTGTTTCCGCCGTTCTTTTCGTACTTCCTCAGCAGGTCCTCAACGGCCTCGGCCAGCAGATCGCGCTCGCGGCAATTCTGCTCTCTGGCAAGCGCGAGCAGTCGTTTCCGCAGATCGGCCGCAATCTCAAGTTTTCTTTTCAGATTCCGCCTGTACTCCGCGGAGGCGGTATCGGGACGGAGCACTGTTACGTTAAGGCTCTTCTTTCCCCACGCCAGCGCTTCCGCTTCCGTATTGAAGAAAATATCAATATGGTGTCCCTTGATGGCCTGGCCCACATCGTGCACTTCGCCCCATCCGTATCCGGGCACGAAAATTCTGGTGCCGTACGGATAGATGCTGATATCCGCAGCGATCGTTCCCACTTTGGCCTTGGAGCCGTCTGAAGTTATTCCGACCTTTTTTACCTTGCCCTTATTGCGCCCATAAGTATAGACAGTCAACCCGTGATGGTATTTCCAACCGGTAGAGCGGGGGCCCGGATCGTAGGCGGTGACCAGCATGCGGCGGGTTTCTTTCCGGGGGGCTTTCTGCGCTGTTGCCGGCGAACGCGAAGAAGGCGTATCTGCGGTTTTTTCCTCAAAGGGGAAAATTCCCGCGCATCCGGAAAGGACGGCCGAAAGCAGGAATGCCGCCGCGAAATTCCGGAAAAACCCGAACGCGCGCAAGCAATTATTTTCCTGCGGGGTTTGCCTTCTCAAATGCCTGCTATCCAAAGGGAAAAGAAGGATCGCCGCTCTGGTCGTGCCCACCGGCATAATCCCTCATGAATACGGGCGTATCCGATCCTGGACCTGCCAATCCGGCCTCCCAGACGGAAAGCAGGCACACAGGATCGGAAATTTATCGCCCGATTGGTCGTCGAATCAGCGAAGGAGCAGCTGCGGCGATCCTATTTGGACGGATCCTGAAGATTTTCCCCGATCGATAAGAGCCGCCTCTTCGTCCTCAACGGATTCCGGCCCCTTGAAAGCGGCTTCCGAATACCAGAAGACGGCGGTATAAAGGAGAACACAGGCAATCAGTATCCAGAGCCAGATCCTGTTCATCCGTTTTGCTTCGGGGCAGAGGCCCGGCTCAGCCCTTCGGTAATAAAATGTAGATCTTGCATGGAATCCTGTGCTGCATGCTGTCCAGGTTGCTTAAGATGATCGGAATTGCAAAAAAAGCCGTCAAAAGCAACCAGACCGTCAATTGCCAGATCACGCTCGCCCTGTGTTTTCGCTCCATTTGTGCGCCTCCGGTCATGAACGGGTATGCCGGGGTCAGGAGCAAGCTATGTACCATCCCTCTGTCCAATGAGGTATGTTCCTGATTTGCTTGCTTTTTGTTTGATATCATGATCGGCCGGGAGGAAGGTGACTGGAGGGTTTGTCAGCCGCGGGAACAGATCAGAAAAGGCCGATAAGGAAAAGAACGGCGCCGTTTCGCGGAATTAATTCATTTTTTCGGGGCGGAGGGAAATCCCTGCGGGGGGATAGGAGCGGGGAAAGCGTCTATTGCGTCAGGCATTGGGCGCGAAAGGTTAATTGTACACCTTACTCCTTACTGTTTACACCTTTCGATTTTAGAATTTTTGGATTTTGGTTTTTTAATTTCGGATTTGTTTAGGATTTAGTATTTGGGATTTAGGATTTAATCCTGAGCTGTTTGCCCTGAGCCAGTCGAAGGGTCGAAGGATGGGATTTAACATTTTGCACCTCACACCTCACTCCTTACTCCTTACTCCTTACTCCTTACAAACAAGGGTCGCCACGGCCATCACGGCGATTCCCTCCTGCCGGCCTATAAAACCCATCCCCTCGTTAGTCTTTGCTTTGATGCTGACGCACAAGGGGCTGACGCCAAGACACCGGGCGATATTCCCCGCCATGGTCTCCACGAAAGGCATTATCTTCGGCTTCTCGAGGATTACGGTGGCATCGATGTGACTGACCGCATAACCGTTCCGGCGCATCTCTTCGCTTGTCCGCTCCAGCAGCAGCATGCTGGATATTCCCTTGTAGGCGGGATCCGAATCCGGGAAATGGGCGCCCAGATCGCCCGCCCGCATGGCGCCGAAGACGGCGTCCATGACGGCATGAAGGAGAGCGTCCGCATCTGAATGTCCGGCAGGGCCGCGTTCGGAAGGAATCTCCACTCCGCCGAGAACCATTCTCCGGCCCGGCTCGAGCCTGTGGCTGTCGTAGCCAATGCCGATTTTCATTTCCTCCCCCCTCCCCAGCAGGACCTCCGCCCACTTGAAATCTTCCGGCGTAGTAAGCTTTATGTTTTCCGGCGAGCCCTTGATCATTCTCACCGGAAAGCCGATCCTTTCCACGAGACCGGCATCGTCGGTTCCGTAAAAACCCTGTTCGTGCGCTTTCAGATGGGCTTCCTCGATCAGGCTGCGCCGGAATGCCTGAGGCGTCTGGATAAGCCAGAGCCCTTCTCGCTCAAGGGTAAGCTTTACGATGCCGCCCGTCTCAACACGCTTTACCGTATCCCTGACGGGGATGCCCAGCGCTACCGCGCCGTACTCGCGTGCAGCTGCGGCGCACCGGTCTATCTGAGCGGGAGAAACAAAAGGCCGGACCCCGTCATGCACAAGCACGATTTCCGCGTCGGGCGGAACGGCTTCCAGGCCTCTGCGCACCGAGTCCTGGCGCTCCGCTCCTCCCGGAATAACTTTCTTCACCTTGCGGATGCCAAAACTGTGCGCGAGTTCTTCCGCCGATCCCACATCCGCCGGCGGAACGACGAGAATAATATCGCGAACGGACAGGGAGGACTCGAATTTTCTCAGGGTATGGACGATGACCGGAATGCCGCGGAGAAGAGAATACTGCTTTGGCCTGCCGGCCCCCATTCTCTTTCCCGCTCCCGCGGCCGGTATTACAGCGCAGGCGTTATCCATGTTCCTCCGGATGCAAAAAAGCCCGGCGGCTATTCAGAAGCCCCGGGCTCTTTCTGCGTCTCAGTTGCCGGAAGCCGCTCCAACCGGATTCCGGTCGGAAGAGGGTTCCTTTATTTCCGAAAAAATCATCCTGCCCGCCGTCGTCTGCAGGACGCTGGTCACCACCACATCGACCGTGTCGCCGATATGCTTGACGGCGTTGTCGACAATCACCATTGTTCCGTCGTCCAGGTAAGCGACCCCCTGTCCTGTTTCCTTCCCTTCCTTGATAATCTTGACGATCATTCCTTCACCGGGGAGGACAACGGGTTTGAGAGCATTCGCCAGTTCGTTCACGTTCAGGATCTTGATTCCCTGGATCTCCGCCACCTTATTCAGGTTGAAATCGTTCGTTATGATCTTCCCGCCGATCTTCTTGGCCAACGCGACCAGCTTGCCGTCCACCCCTTTTATCTTGGGAAAATCATGATCGACTACCTCGATGGTCAACCCGGTGGTCTTCTGCATCCGGTTCAGCACGTCCAGGCCGCGGCGGCCGCGCGATCTTTTCATCGAGTCCGACGAATCGGCGATGTGCTGAAGCTCATCAAGAACGAACCTCGGCACGATGAGGTTTCCGTCCAGAAAACCTGTCTCGCAGATATCGGCTATCCTGCCGTCAATGACGACGCTTGTGTCCAGTATCCGGTAGTCTCCGCTCCGCACGGTCTTTCCCGATCCGAAAAAGGTGAAGGAAAATTCTTCGCTTTTTTTCGAACCGATGACCAGACCGAGGTAGCCGAGAGTACAGGTCAGAATTACATAAATCCAGGGTACGATTTCCTGTTTCTCCCAGATGCTCACGAAACTGAGTCCGTAAGCGAAGAGAAACGCGATCAGCAACCCGATTATCGTGCCGATTACGCCCCCGAAAATGATCCGGAGGGATACCTTCCTGATTCCCTGTTCTATTTGAATAACGAATATTGCGACTATAAAACCTAATAATAATCCTATCAGGGAAACGGGAAAGCCGTAATACTTGAACGCGATGAAGTAGCCGCTGATCGAACAAGCCAGAATGAGCAAAAATCTGATAATAAATTGAAACATATAAATATCCTCTTCAATATGGGTATTATTGCGGCGCTTATTGTCTTTTCAAAGAGCCGAGACGAGTACTGCTTCGCGGCGAACGGGTAAAGCTCAGTGGATCGGAAAAAGGGCGTTTATATCCTCTTCTATCTTCGTTTCTTCTGCGCGGCAGGCAACCGATATCTCTTTGATCAGGAGATTTTTCGCCGTGTCCATCATCTTTCTTTCGCCGAAGGACAGGTCCTTATCGTTTTTGAGAATGCAGAGATCCCTTAAGACCCTGGCCACTTCGAATACGGAACCGGTCTTTATCTTTTCCAGGTAATCCCGGTATCGCTTGTTCCAGGTCTGCTTGTCTATTATCACGTCCTTTTCCTTGAGGATGTCATAGATCTTGGGGATTTCCTTTTCGGAAATGACCTCCCGCAGCCCAACCTGCTTCGCGCTGCTGAGGGGTATCATAATCCGCATGTTGTTGCCCAGGATCTTCATAACATAAAAAACCTGCTTGCTCCCGAGTATTTCTCTGTCTTCAATGGCTTCGATTATACCTACCCCCTGCGCCGGATATACGGCCAAATCCCCGATCTTGAACATGTTTCCGCCCGTCCTCCCCTTCATGAACACCTTGAATACATACCACAAATGGGAGCGTTAGTCAATTATAACCGGAACTTATAAATATTGAACTCCTTTGTTGCATATAGTATTAATAGCACCGCTTACGGACGGTATCCATTCAGGGCGAGAGTTCGGGACAGATCTCTTCGGGGAGGGTTTTCTTGATCGAAGACAAGGAACCTGATTGCGTATTCTGTGACATAGTTGCAGGAAAAGCTGAGGCCCATCTGATCCATGAAGACGCCCTTTCCATGGCCATCCTGGATATTCATCCTTACACGAAGGGTCATTGTCTGGTCATTTCCAAAATCCCAAAATCGTAAGGTGTAAACAGTAAGGAGTGAGGTGTACAATTAACCTTTCGCGCCCAATGCCTGACGCGATAGACGCAATAGACCTCTTTCCCGTTTCTAACGTCTGGCATCTGACACAATGACGCAATGGACGCTATAGACGGAATGAACGCGATAGACGCAACGGACGCATTTCCCGCTATTATATATATCTATTCATCAGCCGCTTTATATCCCCTTCCAGGCTGCCGGGCTCCTTGTCCCGGTACAAGTCCAGGATGCGCTTCAAATCGTTGTAAACTCTCCTGTCCGACAGATCGTCCAGCCTGCGGTAGAGACCCCGGCGCCTTCCGAGGCGGAATACGGCACGGGCCTCTTCCGTCATCCCGAGGAACTTATCGATTACGGCAATCATCCGCTCCCGGTCTTCCGGAAGTCTGCCCTCGATCTCTTCCAGCAGGTTCAGGACATGGTCGCTGACGATGGTGCTCCCGATCCCCTCGAGAGATCCAATCATCGACCTGATTTCCCGCACGACATCCTCATCCGGCAGCGGCTCGAATTCCCCCCGCTCCATTTTTTCGAAAAGGGCCGTCCCTCTCTTGACGTACAAGGATCTCAAACGGATGTAATCGGGATCTATCTCGTTGAGCACCCCGGCGGTATCGGCCGCATTCTCCTTCGACCACCGGCGCCCCCCGAGCCCGGGCATGACGTATTCGCACAAGGATATTCCGGCTGCCCTGATCCTTTTTCCGCCTTCAATGTGTTCCGCCGCGGTAGTTCCCTTGCTGATGAAATCGAGGAGGGCGTCGCAGCCGGTTTCCATTCCGATATGGATTCTGTTCAAGCCCGCCGAGCGGAGTCTTTCAAATTCCGCCACGCTCTTCCGCGCCGCCGTTTTCGACCGGCAGTAGGACGTGATCCTTTCCACAAAAGGAAATTTTTCCCTGATCAGATTCAGAACCTCTTCCAGTTCGCCCGTCTTCATCACCAGGGAATTGGCGTCCTGGAGAAAGACCGATTTCCCGCCGTAATAGAGCCAGGCGGCTACGCTCCGGAAATGCTGACCGTACCCGCCCCTGCCGAACACCTCATCAATTACCTCATCGCCGATAACGCCCCCCGCGCCCCTCTTCCAGGAGATAGCCCGGATCTGTTCGGCTATTTCCGCCGCCGCAGCGATGTCGGCCTTGATCTCCTCCACGCTCCGCAGACCGAACTTTTCCCCCTGATAGGTATGGCAAAAGGCGCATCGGTTCCAGGGACAGTTCCGCGTCGCGCGGATCAAAAGGCTTGCCGCCTCGCTCGGCGGCCGGATTGGACCCTGCTCGAATTCAAGTTTGATTTTCTCTTCTTTCATAGCCTTCAAAATTTCGAGAAGGTGAAAACGTGACAAGTTGCGAAGGTGAGAGCCGTCAGCAACATTCTCACCATCTCATCCTCTTGCCCGCTTATCTTCTATCTTTTTCAGCTCTTCGGAAAAGGCCTCAAACGCGGGTTTTCCGAACAGAACGAAGCGGACGCGCTCTATTCCGGAATCGGACTCCAGGAATTTCTTTACCGCTCTCAAGGCGATCTTCGCCGCTTCCCGTATCGGATAACCGTAAGCCCCCGTACTGATGGCAGGGAAAGAAACGCTCTTGAGTCCGCGCTCAGCGGCGATCTGCATGCTTTTCACATGGGCGTTTCTCAGCAGTTTGTCCTCGCCCTGCTTTCCGTCCCGGTAAACGGGACCGACCGCGTGGATGACGAAGCGGGCCTTGAGGTTTCCTCCCGTCGTGATCACCGCGCTCCCGGTGGGACATCCCCCTATTTTCCTGCATTCCGCCATGATCTCCGGTCCTCCCGCGCGGTGGATGGCCCCGTCCACTCCCCCGCCGCCGCGCAGTCCGGAATTGGCCGCATTCACGATGGCATCCGTGTTCTCCCCGGTTATGTCACCCTCAACCGCTTCCAGCACGGCATTCCCGACCTTGATCTCCATGACTCACCTCCCGACCGGAAATCCTTCCCCATATACGAGCATCCGGTACGTTTTCTCGATGCGGTCCCAGTTTTCCTCCCGGTCCATAGACCAGTAACGGCCGATGACGGAAACAACCCGGCCGATACCGGTTTCCGCCGTCTTCTTTTCGATCATCTCTATGTAATTAGCCCCGCTTTCCGGAACCTCCCCGCGCCTGCCGAGCATGGCATGGATGAATACATTTTTCACGCCCTCTCTTCCGGCAAGATCGAGCAGGGCGAGCAGGTGATCCACCGAGCCGTGGGAGCTGAAAAAAGACACTATCCCGATCAGGTGAAGGGATCCGCCGGTTTCCCTGGCGTGGCGGGCCGCGGCGAGAAAAGCTTCGTTCCGGCGGAAGGAGCCGTCGGAAATGGCCTTGTCGATGCGAACCCGGTCGCTGAAGATCCTTCTCCCCGCTCCGATGTGCAAATGGCCCACCTCAGAATTCCCCACGGTCCCCGCGGGAAGGCCTACCGCATCGCCGGCGGCCCTCAGCCTTGCCCAGGGATAGGAGGCCATCAGCCCGTCCATTACGGGCGTTCTTGCTTCGGCTATGAGATTCCCTGCGGTTTTTTCGCTGTAGCCCCATCCATCGAGGATAAGGAGGAGAATGCGTTTTACCGGCAGCCGCCCGCCGCCTGCAAGAAGGCTTCGGCCGGTCATTTCTCCGGGCCGGGGAAAGCCGAAAAGCTCAAGCACGGTCGGCGCAATATCGGAGAGCTCACCCGTATTTCTCAAGGCAAATTTTTCCCTGCCGACGATAATGAAGGGGACATCGCTGTCCGTGTGGCCGGTATCCACCGCTCCATCCGGGTAAAGCCATTTTTCCACCGTGCCGTGATCAGCTGTCACAACGGCCGTAACGCCCTGTCGGAGCGCCTCATCCAATACTTTTCCGGTCCAGGAGTCCACCGCTTCGATCGCCCTTATGACGGCGCCTTTGTTTTCGATATGCCCTACTACGTCGACATTGGGAAAGTTGGCCAGGATAAAGCCCCAGCGCGGGTCGCGCAGCCTGCCGATTAAGGCGTCCGCGATCTCCGCAATCGACATTTCCGGCGCCTCGTCAAAAAGAGCGACGTCCTTTCTCGTCGGCACAATCAGAAATTCCCGGCCGGGGAGATCGCCTCTTTTCTTTCCTCCGAAAAAAAAGCTTACATGAACAGCCTTTTCCGCTTCCGTAACATTAACCTGTTCCAGTCCCTGCCTGGAGATCACTTCCGAAAGGGTATTGCTGACGGCGCCTTCCGGAGGAAAAGCCACCAGCACCGGAAGCCCCTTGCGGTACTCGATCATGGTTGCGAACTTCAACCCGAGGTCGCCGGCCGTCGAAAAACGGCTGAAGCCGGATTCGGTCAGGCTTTCCGTCAGCTCGATTTCCCTTTCTCCCCGAATATTGTAAAATATAGCCGAGTCTCCCCGCGCAATTCTTCCTTCTGCTTTGCCGTTATTGAACAATACAAGCGGCTCAAGAGTTTCATCCTCCTGTCCTCTTCGGTATGCGTCCCGGACGGAACGGGACATTGAAAGCAGTGCTTTTCCCCCACAGCCAGGCAACATCTTGATCTCCTTCTTCGCGTGAGACTTATCTGAAAAGACCGTTACCCGCGATCCCCCGATCCCATTTGACACGTTATCGGAAGGCATTTACCCTGTAAAGCAAAAAGGGAGCGAAGGGGCGGATTAATGGGGCTTTTTTATTGAAAACTGGTATCCTGCATGATAGAGAAATTTGAATTTACGGAATCGGCATGAGATCAGATGCGGTCGAAAAGACGGAAGCAGAATTAGTTAAGGAAAGAGCGGAAGTACTCGGCCGCGCGGGAGAAGCACTGTCCAAGGCGCTGATGATCCTCCGGGGGATCGAAGAATCCATTCAATCGAAACTGGCCACGGGAACAGGGGACGATGACTCCCTCAGGGAGCTCAATGCTGAAATCTCGAATTACAACCATGCCAGGGAAAATGCCAAAATGAGGTATTACTACCTTATCGTGACCCGCGAGGCCATGGGATTCCGCCGGCATCCCTTTGTCGAAGAGTTCTACAAAATACCGCCCAAAAAAAGAGCTTTAGTGAAAAGCAAATGAGGCGCAATGGACCGATATCAAAAGCAGCGGCTTCGAATGGTCGATACGCAGATCCGCTCCCGCGGCATCAAGGACGAGAGGGTATTGAAAGCCATGGGGTCGGTGCCGCGGCACCTGTTCATAGAAGAGGCCCTGCGGGATCAGGCGTACAACGACAATCCCCTCCCCATCGGAGATAATCAGACCATATCTCAGCCTTACATTGTTGCGCTGATGACGGAAGCCCTCGAGCTCAGGGGCAGGGAAAAAGTCCTGGAGATAGGGACTGGTTCCGGATACCAGACCGCAATCCTGGCGGAACTGGCGGACCAGGTCTTCTCCATAGAGAGGATTGCATTTCTTGCGTCAAAGGCAAGAAGAGTTCTTGACCAACTCAAATATTTCAACGTCGCAATCCGGGTGGGCGACGGCACTTACGGATGGAGAGAGGAATCCCCGTTCGATGCGATCCTGATCGCGGCGGGAGCTCCTGATATTCCGAAGAAACTTCTCGAACAGCTGAAGATCGGCGGAAGACTGGTAATTCCGGTGGGCAGCCGCCACGCCCAGGTCCTGCTGAGGCTCACCCGAAATTCTGAGGATTTTCAGGATATCAAAAAAGAAGACCTCGGGGACTGCAGATTCGTCAGCCTTGTGGGCGAGTATGGGTGGCAGGGAGACAAATGACGGATGCTGAGAACCTGAGAAGCTGAGAGGGTGAGAGGGCGAGAATTTTCTTGTTTGTCATGTCGAGCGCTTCGGGAAGCATGGCGAAGGGCTCAGGGAAACCCGCAAGATATCTTACTTTCTCGACAGGTACTTTCTTAAAGCAAGATTTCTCGTCGCTCAGCTCCTCGAAGTGACATTGAAAGACAGACAACTTGATGGATTAGAAATGCAATTCGTGATCAGGATTCAAGCAACCAACTCTGAGCTGTTTTATCGATGAAGCGGATCCTGGCCTCCCTTTTAGCCGTCTTTTTTATTGCCGCGTGCAGCGGACCGGTTCTGAAGCCGGACAAGCCCAAGGGCGTTTACCACTGTGTCAAAAAAGGAGAAACCCTCTGGAGCATTTCCCAGGCTTACAAAATAGATATCCAGGAGCTCGCTGAAATCAACAATATCATGGATCCTGACGAAATTGAGGCGGACGCGGTGCTGTTCATACCGGGAGCGGATCACGTCGTAGAGATCGTCCGCAAAGAAAAACAGGATCATCCGCCGAAAAAACCGGCGGTAAAACCAGCGCCCGTCCTGGCGAAATCCGAAAAAAAGGCCGGCGCCCCGCCCCCTCCCGCGAAAAAGTCCATCCCGCCTGCGCCTGTTCCGGCCGCTCTTCCCAAAGAGGCCGACAGACCCGCCGGAGGACCGCATGCCGGGCAGCAGCGTCCGGAGGTCAGATACGACAAAGGCCGCTTTATCTGGCCGCTGAAGGGAGCGGTGGTTTCCAGGTACGGCATTCAGAAGGACGGGCTCAAAAATAACGGCATCAAGATTTCGGCCCGCGAAGGTGCGGCGGTGCTCGCTTCCGCAAGGGGCGAGGTGACCTACTCGGACCATTTGAAATACTATGGGGATACCGTAATCGTAAGGCACGACGACAACTTTTCGACTGTTTATTCCTCACTGAAGGCCAGAGGCGTCAAAGTCGGAGACAGGGTGAAAAAAGGCGACAGAATCGCCCTCGTCGGCAGGCCGGAGAGCAATGCGGTTCCCTTTTTGAATTTTGAAATCCGCCACATGAACAAGCCCAGGAATCCGTTGTTCTTTCTGCCGTAAGGGCAAAAGGCAAACGGCAATGGGCAAAAGGCAAAAGAAATAATTAATCAGGAAGAGGGTCCGACTTATCCTTATCTCTTCCTTTTGCCCTTAGCCCTTAGCCTTTTGCCCGAACAAAAATGAAAACAGAAAGGATCATATGAAAATTGCAGAAGACATTTACGTTTACGAATGGACGAATCCCATGGAGAATAACTGTAACTCCTTTTACATCGGCGGGACCGTCCGTGCGCTGATCGATCCCGGGTTGAAAAGGTTCCTTCCGGATCTGCTCAAATCCATGGAAAGCGACGGCATAAGCAGGGATGACATCCGGCATGTCGTCCTCACTCATTCGCACCCGGACCACTTTGAAGCTTCGGAACTGCTGAGCGGCAGGAACGTCCTGATCGCAATGCATCGGCAGGAAATATCCTTTCACACCGGGACGGGAGCAATCCTCTACAACTGGTTCGGAATCGATTATCCGAAGACTGAAATAAATATGCCGCTTGAATCGGGAGAGGTAATGCTCGGGGGGGAGTCGTTCCAGATCCTGCTCGTGCCCGGCCACTCGCCCGGTTCCCTCGCGCTTTATTGGCCGGAAAAGAAAGCCCTCTTTTCAGGAGATGTTATTTTCGACCGCAACGTCGGCCGTTCCGACTTTCCAGGCGGAGACACCCAACTGCTGAAGAAGAGCATCCGCGCACTTTCGGGACTCGATACTGAAATCCTGTTCCCCGGGCACATGGGAATAATCGAGGGGGGCGACGCCGTGAAGCGGAATTTTGAGATAGTGATCCGCCAGATATTCCCATATATGTAAAAAACGGCCGGGATTCGGTTAACAGGCGCTTAGTGCTGCGGGAAAGGCGGGAAAAGCGCGAAAGGCGCGAAATCCAGATGTTCGGGGAATCCTGATTCATCCACTATAACCGGCGCTCAAGGACTTCACATTTCCTGCGGCTGAGCTGGAATTCCAGCTTTAATTAATTTATGTTCTTCTTAAAAACTCCCGGCGCAATTTTCCCGCGTTTCCCGCTTTTCGCGCATGTTGCCGAGAGGGAAACCATGGCGGACAACAGAGACAAATACTGGGGCAGGTTTGCAGATACCTACGACGAGTGTACAGACTACGTCGTCGGCAAGTCGCTGCGCAGGTCTGTAATAGACAGGATACTCAAAGAAAATTTTCCTGGTGAAGTTCTCGAAATCGGGTGCGGTCCCGGATATTATACTTCCGCCATCGCTGAAAGGGCGAGCCATGTAACGGCAACGGACATATCCGACGAGATGATCCGGGCCGTAAGGAAGAAAACCGGATCGGCGCCGAACGTCACTGCCGGAAAGGCCGACGCCAACGATCTGCCCTTCTCCTCCGAATCGTTCGATGCCGTAGTTATCGCCAACGTTCTCCATGCCGTGGAAGACCCGCGGCGCGTCCTGGCCGAAATCATGCGGGTGCTTAAACCCGGGGCGGCTGCGCTGATAATCTGTTACACCGATTGCGGGATGAACTGGTTTGAACGGATAATCATCGGCATGAAGTTCATAGAAAAATTCGGCTCTCCTCCGCCGTACGGTCTCAGAAATTATTCCCCGGAAGAACTTGCCTCCTTGATCCGCTCGGCCGGATTTGAAGTCGAGACCCTGGAACTGATCGGCGGCAAGCCGAAAGCGATGTATGCTAAAGCGAAGAAAGTTTCCGGTTTCTAGCTGAAAGAACTGATTCCGATAATATTTCCTGTGCAAGACTATTCTTCAGTTTTACAGCCTCTTTCCTTTCAACTCATTGCTTCCTATCTTCTCATCCTCTCAACTTCTCAACTTCGGTCTTTATTGCGTTCGCCAGTTTCCCGAATTCTTCTATTGAAAGCGTTTCCCCGCGCCTGCCCGGATCGATTCCGATTCTTTCCAGCAGTTCGGCTGCGGGAACTGCCGCCGTCATCATTTTCAGATTATTGTACAGTGTCTTTCTCCTCTTCGAAAAAGCCGTCCGGACGACCTGAAAGAAAAATCCCTCGTCGCTCAGCGGGACCAGGGGCTTGTTCCGGACTTCCAGTTTGAGGACGACGGAATCGACATCCGGAACAGGGAAAAAACATGTGCGAGGCACCGTCATGACCCGCGTGGGCAGGAGAAACATGCCGGCAAGGACGGACAGCACTCCGTACTGTTTTGTCCCCGGCCGCGCGGTTATCCTTTCCCCCACTTCCTTCTGGAACATGAGAACCGCGGCGGAGATCATATTCCGGCAGTCGATCAGCCGAAACAGGACCTCCGTCGATATATTGTACGGTATGTTCCCGATCACTTTCAGTTTTACCGCACCATCGGAAGGCTCGCCGGAACGCGCCCGGGAGAAATCGTACTTCAGAATATCCCCCTCTACGATCTCGATATTCCCGCAGCCCCGCAGTTCCTCCCGGAGGACCTTGACGAGATCCGGGTCAAGCTCGATCGCCGTCAGCCGCCGGGCCCGCTCGGCGAGAAGCGCCGTCATGAACCCGATCCCCGCCCCGATCTCGACGACCGTGTCGCCGCTGCGAATGTCGGCGGCGCGCACGATTTTCCCGATCACGTTCCCGTCGACGAGGAAAGATTGCCCGAGGCGCTTGCGCGGCCGGACGTTATACCTTTTCAGCAGTTCGCTCGGGGTCGTCATCTGCTCTCTTCCTGCGGATTGCCGCAACCGCCCGGTACGTCAGGAAATAAGCGGGCACGGCAAAAAAAGGCGCAAGCACGATGCCGCCGACCTGCAGGGGATACAGTATTTCCATCCCCAGGCCGAGAAGGCTGCTCAGGCCGTAATCGCCGAAGGCCAGGGCCGTCCGCTCCCAGCCCAGCAGCATCCGGCCGATTTCATACTCGGCGAAATAAAATAACGGAAGCGTAACAGGATTTGTGATCCAGGCTCCGATCATGGCGGCGGTCAGGTTCTGACGGGAAATGAAAATAAGGGCGGTAATTATCACCGTGTGAAAAGGAATGGTCGGGGTAACGCCGACAAAAACGCCGATGGCCATGCCCATGGCGATGCTGCGCGGCTCCCCTTTCAGGGAGATGAAACGCCGGTAGAACTCGCGCAGCTTTTCTTTCAGCATGATCCAACCGAGTCCAGCGGCCAGCGGGAGACGGCATTCAGGTCGAAGCCGTCCCTTCCGCCCCGTGAGAGGAGGTCGTTTCCCACCACTGCGATCATGGCGGCGTTGTCGGTGCAGAGCACAACGGGCGGAATGAAAATCCGCATCCCCCTTTTTCCGCCCTCTTTCCGGAATCTATCCCGGAGACGGCTGTTCGCCGCCACCCCCCCCGCCACAACAATTCGCCTGATCCCGTTCATTTCCGCCGCGCGCAAGGTTTTTTCGACCAGGACATCGACGATAGCTTCCTGGTAGCCGGCGACCACGTGGGGCATCTCTTCGCCCGTCACCGGCGCCTCCCTGCGGCGCAGATAATTCAGCAGGGAAGTCTTCAGGCCGCTGAAGCTGAAATCAAGGCTGTCTTTCATTGACCTCGGGAATGGAATCAGGGACGGGTCTCCTTTTTCAGCGAGCTTGTCGATTATCACCCCTCCCGGGTAGCCTATGCCGAGCAGTTTCGCAGCCTTGTCGAAAGCCTCCCCGGCCGCATCGTCCCTGGTCTGACCGAGCGTCCTGAAGGACTGCAGGGACTCCGTAAGGTAAATGTTTGTATGACCTCCCGAAACGACGAGCGCGACAAAGGGGAATTCCGGAATATCGCCGCTCAGGTAAACAGCCGCCACGTGGCCTTCAAGATGGTTCACCCCCACCAGCGGAATTTTCCGGGCAAAAGCAATCCCCTTGGCCATGGAGAGCCCGACAAGGAGGGATCCGATCAGTCCGGGCCCGCGCGTCACGGCGATTCCCTGGATATCCCCAAGTTTCACTCCGGCATCATCGAGAGCCTGCTCTATAACCGGAACGACCGCTTCGATGTGCTTGCGCGAAGCGAGCTCGGGAACCACGCCGCCGTATTTTTTATGCACGTTTATCTGCGATGAAATGACGTTGGAAAGCATGCTTCGTCCGTCGCGGACGACCGCCGCCGCCGTTTCATCGCATGATGATTCTATGCCTAGTACAAGCACGAGGTTTTTCCCCTTTTTTAGTTCACAAAAGCGACAAAAGAATATATAAGAAAATTCTTTAATTGTAAATCCGGATCGGGAGATGAATACGGAAATAAAGACCGATTTTCTCGTCATCGGCAGCGGCATTGCCGGCCTGTGTTTCGCAATCAAGGCGGCGGAAGCGGGATCGGTGGCCGTTGTCACCAAAAAAGAGCGCCTTGAATCCAGCACCAACTACGCGCAGGGAGGGATCGCTGCGGTTACGGGGATGGACGACAGCTTCGATCTTCACATCCGCGACACCCTGACGAGCGGGGCCGGCCTGTGCAAAGAAGACGTGGTCCGTTTCGTCATCAGCGAAGGGCCGGCCAGGATAGACGAGCTGGTGCGATGGGGAGTGGAATTTACGCGGATCAAAGACGAGGACAGCAACAGCCGGTACGACCTGGGGCGGGAGGGCGGACATTCGCGCAGGAGGGTCCTGCACGCGAAAGACCTGACGGGGCGCGAAATAGAACGGGCGCTCGCCGAAAAGGCCGGCGGACTGGAAAATGTCCGCATCTACGAAAACCATTTCGGCATCGACCTGATCCTCGAGTCAACGGTACGGAAGAAAAAAGGGCTGCATGCGGCCGGCAATCGCTGCCTGGGCGCGTACGTATTTGACGCAAAGAGCGGAGGCGTAATCACCTTCAGGGCTAAATACGTCGTGCTGGCGACCGGAGGGGCCGGCAAGGTCTATCTCGTAACGACGAATCCCGATATCGCTACGGGCGACGGTATCGCCATGGCGTATCGCGCGGGAGCGAAGATCGCCAACATGGAATTCATCCAGTTTCACCCGACTTGCCTGTTTCATCCCGAGGCCAAGTCTTTCCTCATCAGCGAGGCCGTCCGCGGCGAAGGAGGCGTTCTCCGGCTGAGAGGCGGCGCCGAGTTCATGGATCGATATCATCCCCTGAAAAGCCTGGCGCCCAGGGACATCGTAGCCAAGGCAATCGATACCGAACTGAAACGGACGGGAGACGAGTACGTCCTGCTGGACATCACGCATCGCAGCCGCGAATTTCTCATGAGCCGTTTTCCCAATATCTACGATAAATGCCTGGAATTCGGCATTGACATGGCAAAAGACCCTATTCCGGTCGTGCCGGCGGCCCACTATATCTGCGGCGGGGTCCTGGTGAACGAATTCGGCGAAACCAGCATTCCGGGCCTCTTCGCCTGCGGAGAGGTATCATGCACGGGACTGCACGGGGCGAACCGCCTGGCGAGCAATTCCCTCCTCGAGGCGGTCGTATTCGCGCACCGCGTATTCCTGAGAGCGGCCGGACTCGTCCAGGGCACGGAACATGTTCCGATCGGCATCGATCCGTGGGACCCCGGCCCGGCCAGGGACAGCGACGAGCTGGTCGTGGTTACGAACGACTGGGATGAGATCAGGCGCTGTATGTGGAATTATGTCGGGATAGTCAGGTCGGACAAGAGGCTGGAGCGCGCGCGGAAGCGGATCGAGCTCATCTGCGAGGAAATCCACGAGTATTACTGGAATTACAACGTGAACCGCGATCTTCTGGAATTACGGAACATCGCCACAATCGCCTCCCTCATCGTCCGGTCGGCAATCCTGAGGAAAGAGAGCCGCGGGCTCCACTACAACACCGATTACCCCCGGGCAGATGATGAACATTTTCTCCGGGACACCGTTCTGCAGAAAGGCAACACTCCGTATTCTGATTCATAACTCCGTACTTTTTTTACAGTTCCGGCCTTTGAATCCCAGACCCTGAAGTTTTTATGGGTCCGTTCCACTCCAGAGTCGTATTGCCCAGCACGCTCGTGAATACGAGCCTGACGCCTTTCAAAACAGGCGAGTATGGAAATTTCGCAGAATAAAATTTTCCATACGGCCTGACATACGGGAAGAATTCCTCGATCAGGGGCGTGATCTTTTTAATTTCCCGCAATTCAATGGGCGGGACGCGGACTCCCTTTTCGTCCACCAGGAAAACCTTCCAGATGGAATCTGCCTTCGCGAAGTCGAGGTTTCCCCTTTCCGGGTTGTAGGCATAAAAATAAAATTCCATGCCGTCTGCGGCCAGCCCCGCATGGATCTCCCCCCTCTTTTCTCTTTCCTTTTCAGTCAGGGAGTAGAGTCTGGAGTATTCCTTAAGGTACGCCTGCCTGAACTCCGGGCTCTTCAGGGTTGCGGTGACGTAAAGACGCGTTTCGAATTCGGAATAGACTTTCTGGGAGCGGGACCACCGATCCAGGGTTTCGTAATATTCCCGGGAGACCCCCTTCGGCTCTGCTACATTGTAATAGCTCTCAATTTGTGCGCAGCCGAAGACAAACAGGGAAATACCGGCAAGCAGAAAGAACCGCTGGCAATTTGTCATGATTCGCTCCTTATTCGGCAAAGCAGTCTTCTTCGGGTTTCAGATAATCCTCCCGGCTGAAAACCCGCTGGAATATGTGATCCACATGCTTCAGAAAATTCTCGACGCGGAAAACCGACGCCAACTCGTCCCGGGAAAGCCGCTGAGCAACTTCCGGATCGCTCATGAGCAGGCTGCTGAACTCTGTTCCCTCCCTCCATGAGGCCATCGCGTTCCTCTGTACGAGGGAATAAGCTTTCTCGCGGCTTTCTCCCTTTTCGATCAGCTTGAGCAGGACCATCTGCGAAAAGATCAGCCCTTTCGTCATCTGCATGTTGAATTTCATCCTCTCCGGATAGACAAGCATGTCCCTGACGACGCCGGTGAAGCGCGCCAGCATGAAATCCAGCAGGATCGTTGCGTCAGGGCCTATCACCCGCTCCACCGACGAATGGCTGATGTCCCTTTCGTGCCAGAGCGCCACGTCCTCGAGGGCGGCGAGCGCGTAAGAGCGCATGAGGCGGGCAAGCCCCGACAGGTTTTCTGTCAAAACGGGGTTCCTCTTGTGCGGCATGGCGGAAGACCCCTTCTGGCCGGGAGAAAAAAATTCCTCCACCTCCCGGACCTCCGTTCGCTGGAGCAGGCGAATTTCCGTGGAAAATTTTTCTATGGAGGAGGCGACGACGGCAAGGGCCGTAAAGAACTCGGCGTGGCGGTCGCGCTGGACGATCTGCGTCGAAATGGGCGCGGGCCGGAGCCCCAGATCCGCCAGGGCTTTTTCCTCTATTTCCGGATCTATAAACGCAAAAGTCCCCACCGCTCCCGAGATCTTGCCGTAGCTTATGATGTCACGCGCCCGGACCAGCCGCTCGCGGTTTCTAGCCGTCTCATCGTACCAGAGGGCGAGCTTGAGACCGAAAGTGATCGGCTCCGCGTGAATCCCGTGCGACCTTCCGATCATCAGTGTGTCTTTGTAGCGGAA
>JAQTPK010000004.1 GCA_028712885.1 Syntrophales bacterium
GTGCTGGGATCATAAAGAGGGTCCAAGGGGTCCAAGGCGTCGAGGGCTCGAGGGGTTGATGTTTTCAAGTCCGCCCAGCAATATCGGCAACTTAAAATCAGGGACACTCCCCCTATTTCTGCCGCAGCGCATTAAAATCAGGGACACTCCCCCTATTTCTGCCGAAGTTCATTAACCATGAAATTTTCCCATTTAATTCAGTTCTTAGCCGGAGAGTGGCAGGAGAAGTGGTCTTGGGGGGTCGATTCTTTTAAGTGAGCTGTTCAGAGTCGCTTTAATCTCGTGCGTCTGAAAAGGATTCATAACAGGGCGCTTTCCCGTATGTCTGCCGAGGCGAAGAAATATGGGAAGTGTCCCTGATTTTAATGCGCTGCGGCAGAAATATGGGGAGTGTCCCTATTTTTCAAGCCGTTTTAAACCTGAAACCCGAAACCTGAGACTTGAGGCTATTTATTACATAACCAGCACGGGTTTTATAGCAGCGCCGCGTCGCGAATCGGCCATGGCCCGGTTTATCCCCTTCAATTCATAAAACTTGATCAGCCTGTCATAAGGAAATATGCCCGATTTGTACAGCCGGATAAGATAGGGAATGAAGACCTGCGGAACGGCATCGCCCTGAATTATTCCGATGGTCCTGCGCCCTTCAGGCAGATCATCCGTTCCGCTCTCGCCTGCGAGAAGAGCGCCGGTCCCGTTGGGATTCAGACACTGAACGGCAATCCCCTGTATCTCCGGGTCTCCCGTTGTATCCACAAAAAAATCGATACCCGATCCCGTAATCGAAGATATTCGCGAGGCGATCCTCCCTCGGCGGGCGTCAATTGCATGCGTGGCGCCCAGTTCGCGGGCAAGATCAATCCGGGAACGGCGGATATCGACTCCTATCACCGGCCCGGCGCCTACAATGCGGGACGCCATGATGGACGCCAGGCCGACCGCTCCCGTGCCGAACACGGCGATGCTTTTCCCCTCCGATACATCCAGGGAATTCATCACCGTCCCGGCCCCGGTCTGCATGCCGCAGCCGAGCGGCGCAAGCATCTCCAGAGGAAGGCCCTTCGGAACCTTCACCGCGTTCCGTTCCGTCGCCAAGGCGTGCGTGGCGAAAGAAGACTGACCGAAGAAGTGCCCCTTCACCTCGCTCGGGGAATACGCGCTGCTCCCGTCCAGGCGCTCCATCCCGAAATTCGCCTCGAAAAAACGGGAGCAGTCAAAAGGCCGTCCCTTCCTGCAGTAACGGCAGCTTCCGCACGACTGATAGGACAGGACGACGTGGTCGCCGCGCTTGAGGCTCTTCACTTTTTTCCCCGCCTGCTCCACCACCCCCGCCCCCTCGTGCCCCAGAATGAGAGGATCGTCGGCCTCATCCCGGTAATCCACAAACCCGATATCAGTATGGCAGATGCCGGACGCGGTAATACGCACCAGCACTTCCGCTTCCTGCGGCCCCTCCATCTCGAGCGGTTCTATCTTCAGCGGGCCTCCTCTTTTCCGCAATACCGCCGCCCGAATTTTCATAATACCTTCTCCTGGGGCCTTCCCAAATTCCAGACGCAATCGGAATTCGGGCATTTTGTTTTTAACTCTGAACTCCGGACCCTGAATTCTTAACCATGAATCATGCGCCGGTTAAACCATTCAGGAATAAGAGTTCTTTCAGGAATTCCGGGGAGACATTCGCCTTTGCCGCTTTCGAAAGCAGTCCCGGCCACTCGCCTTCCGGGATATATCTGATCCCCTTTCCTCCGAATTCCGGCTCGAAAACGTCGGCAAACTTTCGGTCCTCTTCGGGAAACTGCTCTGTAAATCTTTTCAATTCCCCGTATCCCCGGCAATCCACCTTCCCTGCCCCAAACCGGGTGCCGAGCGGGAACAGCAGACACGATTCCGGCTTTATTTCGTGTATCAGGCACTTGCGGCTGTCCGGGTCGAGAAAGCAGCAGTCTTCCGGCGCCCCTGAATGATAGGCCCCGGCGGTTACGTCCAGTATCGCTTCAACAGCTTCCTGGGTCTTCTTGAGCAGCTCCGCGATTGCCGGCAGATCATCCCGGTGAATTTGAGGAAAATAATTTCTGCAGCAATTTCCGCATTGGTAGCAAATGCATGGCGCCGGCACATCGTACTTCGGCTGCATGATAATCCGGAATAAGCGTCTCCTCTCCATACAACCTCTTCTCGGAGGAAAGAAAAGGAACGTGGTCGCAAACCCGGTCCGGGCTGTTTATTCCAAGGATTACCGAATGCCCGTCCGGTATTGCCGCAGATAACGGGTAATAATCCATTCCGAGCAGTCACGAATATATTCCGCTCTTTTCTTTAAACTTTCCACTTTTTACTTTTTACTGTAGAAAGAATGCATGAATCCTGAGATGGCCGGGAAGATAGATGCTGTACTCGACAGGGGAAAATATCACCGTGGTTATTATCTGAGATCTTCAAGCAGATAGTCCTTGAATGACCCGTAATCGCACGGCAACTCCACGGGCGACCCGGTCCGCTGTTCGATTCCCTGCATGGAGGGGGGAAGCTCCGGGGTCAAGCCGAGAATTCGAACGATCTCTTCGGGGAACTTGGCGGGGTGCGCCGTTTCGAGCACGACACAGAGGGGGAAATCCCCGCGGCGCTCAAGCCAGGTTTCCAGTCCCTTCCAGCCCACCGCTCCGTGCGGTTCGAACAGAATTTTATATTGCCTGTAGACTTCCCGGATAGTTTCCCTCGTCTCGTCATCAGTAACCATGACGGAAAAAATACGTCTCCTCATCTCTTCCAGGTCGGGCATTTTATGAACCGTCCCCGTCCGGTCCACGGTGCCGCCGTAGAGATCGAAGAAACGGGCCAGGTTGCTGGGATGTCCCACGTTCATGGCGTTCGAAATACAGGCCACCGAGGGGGAGACTTTTTCATATCTGCCGGTCTCGAGAAATCTCGGAAATTCCATGTTTTCGTTTGTCGGCATGATGAGCTTCCGGACGGGTAAACCCATTCTCCGCGCGTACTCGCACCCGAGGGCGTCCCCGAAATTTCCGGAGGGAACGGAAAACACTATCTCCCCGCCGGGCCCTCCTGCAAGCTGGGCGTACGCGTAGACGTAATAGACGATCTGGGGGAGAATGCGCCCGAAATTGATCGAGTTGGCGGAAGTAAGATTCAAGCAGCCGAGGTCCGGATCGGCAAACGCCATTTTGACCAGGTTCTGGCAGTCGTCGAACTTGCCGTCAATGGATATGGCCTGCACGTTTGCGCCTATCGTATCAAGCTGTTTCTTCTGAATGCCGCTGACCTCCCGGCGCGGGTAAAGGATGCGGACGCCGATGCCCTTTACTCCCTTGAACGCCTCGCCCACTGCGCTCCCCGTATCGCCGGAGGTGGCCACGAGCACGTTAAGCCGTTTTCCCCTGCCCCGCAAATGGCTCATGAGGCGCGCCATCATCCTTGCGGCAAAATCCTTGAAGGATGCGGTCGGCCCCCGGTCGAGCCTCATAATGTACTTGCCGCCGCCTGCAGACTCAAGCGGCACTTCGAAGTCATAAGCATCCGCGGTGATCGCCTCCAACGCCTCGCGGGAAATTTCTCTTTTCAGGAAAGCCCACGAAACCAGAAGCGCCGCTTCGGCGTAAGGCCGTCCGCGCAGCGATAAAATATCTTCCGGATTCAGGACAGGGATGCGGTCCGGCATAAAAAGGCCCTCGTCCGGCGCCTGTCCCTGGAGGAGAGCTCTCTTGAACGAAACAAAGCCCTTATAAGGCGAGATGCCCGGCACGCCTTTGAGATTACGGTTCGTGCTGTAGTAACGGATTTTCATTGCACTCAATTCCTCTCCCATCTGCGTCCCTGATTAAATCCAAATATACCCGATAAATCAAACAATTTTACATACGAACAGCAAGATGATATGTTTTTACACATCATAAAAGGAACGGGACCGAAATGAAGGAAATGAAAGTGCGCCTGACCGAAACCGTCCGCGGCGCCGGTTGAGCGTGCAAGCTGGGTCCGGAGGACCTGGAGAAAGCTTTGAAGGGACTGCCTCTCGTAACCGACCCCAACCTCATTGCGGGGATCGAGAATTTCGAGGACGCGGGAGTATATCGTCTTAGCGACGACCTCGCCCTCATTCAGACGCTGGATTTTTTCACGCCTATAGTGGATGACCCGTATACATTCGGCCAGATCGCCGCCGCCAACGCCCTGTCCGACGTTTATGCGATGGGCGGCAAGGCCCTGACCGCAATGAACATAATCTGTTTCCCGATCGAAAAACTGGACGTTTCCATTCTGCATGAAATACTGAGGGGCGGTCTCGATAAGATCCGGGAAGCCGATGTCCTGCTTATAGGGGGGCACAGCGTCGACGATCAGGAACTGAAATACGGCCTGGCCGTGGCCGGCACGGTTCATCCGGAACGCGTCCTGCTCAACGGGGGGGCCAGACCGGGAGACCGCCTGGTCCTGACCAAGCCGCTCGGCACCGGGATCGTCAGCACCGCGCTTAAGGCGGGTGAAGCCGACGCCGCGCTTGCAGAGACGGCAACCCGCAGCATGAAGACCCTGAACAGAAGGGCCGCCGAACTGGCGGCCGGTTTGCCCGACGTGCATGCGTGCACCGATGTAACCGGTTTCGGTTTCATCGGCCATGCATGCGAGATGGCTGACGCGAGCGGCGTCGGCATGGTCGTCCGGGCCATTGATGTGCCCTGTTTCGAAGGCATCAGGCGCCCTGCGGAGGAGGGTTTTCTGCCCGGAGGCCTCTACCGCAATCGTTCATTCCGCGCCGCCCGGGTCGAAACCGGCGCTTCGGTGCCCGAATGGCTCTCGGACGTTCTATTCGATCCCCAGACTTCCGGCGGTCTCCTCTTTTCTTTGCCGGGAAAATCGGCCCTTAAACTGGTTAAGGCCTTGCGGGCGGAGGATCTGTGCGGGGCAGTCGTCGGAGAGGTGGTTTCGGGCCCGGCGGGGAAGATCAAAGTGATTTAGCCCGCCGGCGGATAAAAGCCGGCTTCACATGGTCATGGACTCATGGACCGCGAACTCTGGAAGGAAATAAACGACCTTCTGTTCGAATGGCTGGCGGACAACGGCCTGGACAGGAAGGTGGCTGGAACGGAACTCGATTACCTCACGGACCGCATCGCGGAAGCGGTTGAAACTCACATCAGGAGCAGAAAATGAAAAAGGAAGAGCTGATTCGGATCCTCAACAGAGACCTTGCCGACGAGCACGCAGCCGTTCTTCGTTATCTTGTCCACAGCTACATCGAGGGAGAGGATACGCCGATCGGGGCCAACCTCCTGTCGAGATCGCGGGAGGAGATGTGGCACATGCACTGGCTCGGCATGATCATAACTGACCTGGGCGGCGAGCCCGAAATGGAGCCGGCCGGATACCCCTTCGATCCCTCCAACCGGGTGACAATCATCCAGTCCTATATCGATTACGAGGAAAAGCTGATCCCCCATTATTACGGCGAAGCGGACCGTGTGGATGATCCTCATATAAAAAGGGTGCTGCAGCGGGAAGCATGGGAATCCGCCATGCACGCCAGGAAATTCCGCCGGCTCCTCGGAAAGCTTTCGCCGGAGCTGGCCAGGGGAGCCCCCGGAGGGGAACGGGAGGCCCCGGAAGATTACATCGAAAAAATCCAGCAGGAAGTATCGAGCAAGTACCTGGAGACGCTTCAGCATATCAGGGCTTCGTGGAAGCTTCAGAACAACGGCAACATGGGTTGGAGGCTGATGGATCAGGCTATGGAAAAAATGAAGCAGCTCGCTCATTTCGCCGAACCTGCGGCCGGGAATGGAATCGAACCGCGGTTTTCGCCCTATACAGTGGAGCCGACCGGCGACGCCGGGTCCTCGCTGCGGAAAGCCCTTTCCGACCTCTCCTCAGCCAGGCGACGACACGCGGAGCTTCGCAATGATCCCGAGCTTCAGCGCCATGCCGGGGAGGTGATCAACCTGGACCTGACTATAGATCAGGAGGCGTATCAGGAAGCGGAGATAAAAGACTGGCTGAAAAGATAGAAACTGAGACGCTGAGATAACCGGAAGATTTTCACCCTTCACCGGTTTGCGCGGATTCAAAATAGTTATTGATTTGTACACAAACGTTTTTTATAGTTCTTCAAGTCGGGCGGAGACCCGGGTTTGCTGAAATCCGGGGTTGTAATTCAGCTATTCTATTTTCGACACCAAAAACCTGCACCGAAACTCAAACCAAAAATCGCGCAGTGAAATCCACTTGCATGGGGAATTTTAATTTCTCTGTGGCGCAAGGAGATATGCATGGCAAGAGTCAAACCGATACCTGGTAGCGGGACAACCGTTCGCGACACTGTGTTCCGGCATTCAATTTCGCCCGAACCGGGCGATTGGAAATGGAGTAAGAAGCGGGATGGATAGCTTGAATCTTTTCCTGGAAACATCATTCTGGAAAGACTTCGGACTTTCCGCCCTCACCTTGTCGGTGGCTCTTGCTTTTGGGCTTGTCCTTCACAGAATCTTTTTCGGCGTTCTGGGGCGCCTCGTCCAGAGATCATCATGGGGAGTAAAGGCAATCGCTTACACGCGCAAACCCAGCCGCCTTCTGTTTCCCCTGCTGGCCGCCCATCTGGTCGTGCCTTCCCTGGATATGCCCGTCAAGCTGCTGGAGTTACTGAATCACATCATTACCATTCTCTTCATTATTCTCCTCTCCTGTCTTTTCATCAGCCTGATCCGCCTTCTTCGGGATTATTTGCTTGCACGCTACGATATTTCAACCGTCGACAATCTTCGGGCGCGCAAGATCTATACTCAAATCCATGTCTTGGAAAAGGTGCTGTTATCCATCGTGGGCGTCACTTCAATCTCCTTTATCCTGATGACCTTTGACAGCATCCGCCAAATCGGCGTCAGCCTGCTGGCCTCCGCCGGCATAGCCGGGATCATCATCGGCATTGCGGCCCAAAAAAGCATCGGTACACTGCTGGCGGGAATTCAAGTCGCGCTGACTCAACCCGTCCGCCTGGATGACGTGGTGATCGTCGAGGGGGAATGGGGTCGGATTGAAGAGATTACGTTGACTTATGTGGTCGTGCGGATTTGGGACTTGCGGCGGCTGGTCCTTCCGATCACGTATTTCATCGAAAAACCCTTTCAAAACTGGACACGCATTTCTTCCGACATTCTCGGATCGGTGTTCATTCACACGGACTATACCGTTCCGGTTGATGCCCTGCGCCGGGAACTTGAACGCATCGTGCACCCGCACCCTCTATGGGACGGAAAGGTTTGTGTTACCCATGTCACCGACTGCACACCCCGAACACTGGAAACACGCCTGCTTGTGAGCACCCGGTCCTCGGGAGACGGCTGGGAACTGCGCTGCCATGTTCGTGAAAAAATAGTGGAGTTTCTGCAAAAGAACTATCCCGACAGCCTGCCGAAATTGCGGACAGAACCGGGCAGCCCGGTTGGGGGCTATGGCGACAGGGTGAGTAAAAGTACTTCTGTATAAGAAAGGCGGCTGCGAGGCCGCCTTTTTTTGGGATGAGATTATTTCAGCTGGAGGGAGTGTCCGTCGAACTCGAATCGGTTCCGCCTGCAGCCGTTTCCGTTGAAGCCGCAGGCGCGGCTTCGGTCTTGCTCTCCTCGCAGGCAGGCGCCTTCTTTCCGCCGTAATCGGTTACGTACCAGCCGCTCCCCTTGAGATGGAAAGTCGTGCGGGACATCAGCTTCCGGATAGGCCCTTTGCAGAATTTGCATGTTTTCGCATCCGGAGCGGAAATAGACTGCAAAACCTCAAATTCCTTGCCGCATTTCTTGCATTTATATTCATAGATCGGCATCGGAACACCTCCTGATTCAGTTAAAATCTCCTATATGATAGCTGTGACTAAAGCAGTCGAGCACCAATTCCAGGTCGCCGCTCTTATTCGATCTCAGGACATTGCGGGTGATATTGTGAACCCGCCGCTCTTCCTCCTGTTTCTCTCCCGGATGAGCGTCGAAGTCGCTTTCTCCGCGCGTGAACCGGACAACGTGCACCAGTTCGTGCGTCGCGATATATAAAAGAAGCGGAAAGAGCTTTATAAAATTAACTCCCCGGTTTACGGCGTCCAGGATGCGGTCGTCCTGAAGGCAGATCCGGTACAGGTAATAACCCGGGGCATTTTCGCCTTCATCTCCCTTCCGGCAGTAATAGCGGCAGAGGTGGGCGAAAGCGTCCCTTTTCACTTCATGTTCCTTGAGCTCGGCGAGGGTTCTGAAGTCGTAGCGGCCCTCCTTCAGGTCCGCCTCGCTCAATCCGAAATATTTTCTGACCATTTCTTCGGCGTTTCCGAAGGACCTGTTTACGATCGAGATCTGCGGCGGGCTGAATAACATGGCCGGGCCTCAAAATGATTTCGCGCTTAAATATAGGGATTCCGCCCGATTTGTCAATACCGGAAATACAGGCGTCAGGCAAATGGCATCAGGCATTGGGATCCGGAAGCCGGTGTACGGCCGGGCAGGAATTGTATTTACCTGATATATTTAAAAATTTTTATTGTGCGGGCCCGAAAAAGAGAGATTCCGGGACAGACTGCCTCGACCCGATTCCGGACTCTGAACCCTGGACTGTTAACGCGGTATTGGCGACGTGGTCAGCAGGTACTTCAGGTCCTCATCCTCGAATTTTATCGAGAAGCCCACGAAAGGAGATGAGGTGCTCGTGTTGAAGGGATCATCCCATCCGGCCGACAGGTAAACGTGCTTAATGAGACGATACTCGCCGTAGCCCTTCACGTGGGTTTGCCTGTTCGAGCCGCGGCCGAAGTCGAAGGCTTCGAAGGTGAGCCTGAGCTTGTCGTTGAGCATGTAGTAGTCCATGCCGAGACCGCCGTAATTTTCGAACAGGCCGCCCCTGAGGACCAGGTCTTTGAAGCGCTTTCCGATCTGGGCGCTGAAAAGGAGCTTGTCCTGATTGTATTCGGTCGTGGTGGTTGTTACGCCGTTCGACGTCGTCTCGATCGTCTGCCTGCGGCCTTTCGGATCGCTCACCAGTCCGAGAAGATAGAATTTGTCCTGCTTGGGCTGGATGCGCAGTTCGAGATAGTTCTTGGCATCGCTGCGGTCGAACAGATACTCGCCCCGGTAGCTCAGGAATGTGCGGAACTGCTCGGCTTTATTTATATATCGGCTGATTCCGGAAAGGCTCTCGTTCAGGTTGTCGACCGTTTCCTCGTCGTTGACGAGTCTCCCGATCGTGCCTCTGCCCTCATTGATCTTTTTGGAAATGTCATTCAGGGCGGCCAGGGTCTTATTCAGGTTGTCGGCGACGGACTTATCCTTGAGAAGAGTGCCGACAGTCCCCTTCCCCTGGTTCACTTCATCCGTAATCTGGCTCAGCGCGGCGAAGGTTCTTTCCATTTCCTTCGAGGCCGATTTCAGGTTCGTGACCATTTCCGTGAAATTTTCGTCATTCCGGGCGACAACCCGGTTCAGGTTCTCGCTGAAATCCCTGACATTATAAAGTATTTTGCGGATCGATTCCTCCCCTTCCGGAGTCCCCAGGGTATTGCTCAGCGATGACGTCACGTTCTTGATATCGTCGGCGATCAGGGTAACCTGGCTGAGGAGACGGTCTATATCCGCCTGTCTTTCCGTGTACTGGATCGTTTCTCCTTCCTTCAGGTAAGCACTCTTCTCTCCGGGTATCAGGCTGCCCGGCATGACTTCGAGGTATTTATCTCCAAGCACTCCGTGAGTTCGAATGGCGGCGCGCACGTTACGGTCGAGCCTGACATCCGGGCGTATCCGCAGCTTGACCACGGCTTTGCCGTCTTTCAGCTCGATGCTTTCCACCTGGCCGATTTCCACGCCCGCCATCTGGACCGCCGACCCCTTCTCCAGCCCGGAGACGTTGTCGAAAACGGCGGAAACGTCGTATCCCCTCTTTAATCCGAAGCCGGGCTGCCCCACCCGGAAAGACATATATGCGAGGACGACGAGTCCAATAAGGACGAATAATCCTACTTTCGCTTCCGTACTTATCGCGGGCATTGAGCCTCCAAAATCAGGTCTCCGGCATCAGGCATCGGGCTTCAGGTACCACAAGAGAAGAGCTAAATACAACGTTTTTTCCTTTTGTTCCCGAAGCCGGGCGCCTGCAGCCTGAAGCCGTAGTTTACATGATCTGAATAGGACCTTCCGTGCTTCCGGAAAGAAACTGAACCAGAACCGGATTTTTCGAAGCACGGATCTCCTCGGGCGTCCCGTATTCGATTATTTTTCCTCCGTAGAGGAGCGCGATCTTGTGGCCGACCCGGAAGATCGATTCAATATCGTGGCTGATAACGATGCAGGTCAGGTTGAGATTTCTCTGTGTGTCGATAATGAGCTGGTTTATGGCCTCCGTGAGGACCGGGTCGAGCCCCGTCGTGGGCTCATCGAAAAGGACAATCTGCGGATGGAGCGCGATCGCCCGCGCCAGCGCCACCCGTTTTCTCATGCCGCCGCTGAGCTCCGAAGGCATCTTCCCTTCCACGCCGGTCAGGCCCACGGCTTTGAGGCGCTCCGCCACGACCTGCCTTATTTCCTCGTCCGTCATTTTCGTATGCTCGACCAGGGGGAAAGAGACGTTTTCTCCAACCGTCATCGAATCGAAAAGGGCGCCCTCCTGGAAAAGCATTCCGAATTTCTTTCTCACCTCGTTCAGCTGTTTGTCGTTGAGCTTCGTGATGTCCTCGCCGTCCACAACGACCTGGCCGCTGTCGGGGCGGATCAGGCCGATAATATGCTTCAGCAGCACGCTCTTTCCCCCGCCGCTCCGCCCGATGATGACGGTCGTCTGCCCGTCTTCGATGTTCAGATCAAGGCCGTCGAGGACTTTCTGCGCGCCGAATGATTTGTGTATGTCTTTAAGCTGAATCATATCCTGCATGTGTTCCAGGTTAGAACATGATCGCCGTGAGGAAATAGTCCGCCACCAGGATGGAAATGGATGCCAGGACGACGGCTTCGGTCGTAGCCCTTCCCACACCTTCGGCGCCTCCGCGCGTATTGAACCCTTTGTAGCATCCCACGAGGGACAGGATGAGTCCGAAGCAGGCTGCCTTGACAAGTCCGTTGTATATGTCGTTCAGCGTGACCAGCTTGGTTATATTCTTTAAAAACAGACCTTCGTTGATCTGAAGGACATGCACCCCTACGAAATAACCGCCCGCAATGCCGACGAAATCAGAAACGACGGTCAGGATAGGAACCATGGCGATGCCTGCGATAATCCTGGGGACGATCAGGTGCTGGATGGGATTGGCCGCCATGACATAAAGGGCGTCTATCTGCTCGGTCACGCGCATCGATCCCAACTCGGCGGCCATGGCGGAACCGGCCCGTGCCGTCACCATCAGGGACGTAAGAACCGGCCCCAGCTCCCTTGTCATTCCAAGGGCGACGGTTGAGCCGACGAGGCTCTCGGCGCTGAACATCCGGAACCCGTGGTAACCCTGAAGAGCCATGACCATGCCGGTAAAGGTCCCCGTCAGGACGACCACGAAGATCGACTTGACCCCGACGAATTCCATCTGTTTCATTATATTCTTGAATTTCAAGGGGGGGCGGACGGCCCAGGAGAGAACGGAAAAAAAGAGGAGCAGGATTTTCCCCGCCTCCTCCACGTTGCGCAGAACGGCCTTGCCCAGATTGTCAATTAAAGAGAGAAAACCCTTCATAGGGGACCTTTTTTGCGGGCATGCGCCTCCAGGGAAAATCTCAATACCTTGCCGATCAGATCCGCCTGGCTTATTCCTGAAGCTGCCGCCTGATGAAAAAGGACCGTGGAAGGAGTCATTCCGGGAAGCGAATTGGGCTCGAGGACGGCAACCCTCCCGTCTTCCCGGACGAACATGTCTATTCGAGAATAGACTTTCAGCCCGAGCGCGATGAACGCCTTGACCGCCACGTCCTGAATCTCTTTCAGCTTCTCCTCCGGGAGGCGCGCCGGGGTTTTGTTTTCCCCCTGGCCGTAGAGGAATTTATCTTCCAGCGACAGGATTTCCGTTGTGGGGATGGTCTCCGAGGGGGTGAGCGCCTGCGGCCTTTCGTTCCCGAGAACGCCGCAGGTAACCTCCATTCCCGTCAGGAATTCTTCCACCAGCACCGTGTTGTCCCACTCGAACGCGCTGCCGAGCGCGTCCGGAATTCCTTCCAGGGACACGACTTTCTTAACCGCCGTGCTGCACCCTTCCCGCGTCGGTTTGACCACGCACGGGAAGCCTATCCTGTTTCTGATGCTTTCCAGGATCCCGTTTCTCTCCTCGGATGTCCATTCCTCTTTCGACACGGCCACCGTCGCCGGCACGTCTATGCCGCTCAGGGCCAGGACTTTTCGCGACGCGAGCTTGTCCATCCCGAGCGCGGAGCCGAGAACTCCCGACCCGGTATAGGGAACGCCCAGCAATTCCAGCAGCCCCTGCAGGCACCCGTCTTCTCCGTATTTGCCGTGCAGGCCGATGCAGACCAGGTCGACCCGGTCCTTGATTTCCTCATACCGGATCCTTTTTGCCTCTTCGGCGAGATCCGTTTCAACGTCGACCGTGCTGTTCCTCATCAGCAGCTTTATCGGTATTTCCCAGAGGGAGCAGCGGCTGTCCATGAAGATCGGGATCGGCTCGTATTCATTCCGATTCATCTTGGAAAACAGATTTCGTCCGCTCTCCAGCGAAACCTCCCTTTCGGAGGAAACGCCGCCCATGATAATTCCGATCCTCAGCTTTTTACTTTCTTCGGTCATGCTCCCTGATCGGTCTCCCTCTTTTAAATATGCCTTCGCCAGTCGTAAAGTGTAAGGCGTGAGGCGTTGCAAAAAGTTTACACCTTACACCTTACGATTCACACTTTACGTTTATCCTAAAAGCCTATACTCAGGCCGACATATGGTCCCGACAACTCCACGTCCGCAAAAACGTCGCTCACGTTGTCCACTTTCAGCTTCATGTATCGGTAGCCGCCGTGAATATCCATGAAGGGGAACGGCGTGTAGGAGATCTCGGCCAGGGCATCGTAGAATCTGTTTCCCGAGTAGCCGATCCCGGTGAATTTGGCCCTGGCTTCGAGGATATTCGCCAGCAGTCCCGCATGGACGCCGATTCCTACCATGGGAACAGGAATTCCGAACGTCTCTTTCTTCTCTCCCGCCGCGGAGGAGAAAAGTCTCGCCTCGCCGTCGAGGTATTTGACTTTGCCGATCACTCCGATGGAAAATCCGGCCAGGACGTTTTCGAGATTAACTGCGTCGTACTGATATTCGAGATCGAGCATCTTCAACTTCAAATCGGACTCGACGTTGGTGCCCATCGCGTAAGTCTGTCCGTTGAAGACGATATTCCTGGTGAGAACCTTTGAGCCCGAGAAATCGACCTGGCTGTAAGCGAGACCGGCATGGTGCCTCCCTCCCCCGATATAGGCTTCCACGGAAGGGATATTCTTATTGCCGATATCCAGATCGTCCTTGATGCTGAACTGCGTCCCTGTCACGCCGTCAGCGTCAACCTTCAGATCCCCCTTCAGGGAGGGAAACCAGTAGAAGACTCTTGCCCCCGCTTCGACTGCTGAGGCCGGCGCGGAATAGATGAATAAAAATGAAAAAACCGAAAACAGGACGGTCCACTGAAACAAACGGCGGCTCACTGCAGGACTCCTTTCCCGGGAGGCGAAAAACGCAAAAAACCCTACAATTACAAAGGCTCGGACGGGAATATAATGTTCTTTTCTCTTTTTGTAAAGCTATTTAAGTTAAGTTCACAGTTGAACTGCAAACAGGGGAACTGAGAACTCCTGCCCTTCCGTTTCTGTCAGAGCGGCCCGAGCTTTTCCCTGTGCACCCGCAAGGCGATTTCGATGAGGCGCGACAGCACCATGGACGGCAGCATCCCATTTTCCGCCGCCTGCTCAAAGAAGAAGGAGGACGGGGCCATTCCGGACGAGGAATTCGGATCGGTGATCAGAACCCGGCCGTCCTTCAGGACAAATCCGTCTATCCGGCCGTAGCACCGGAAGCCGAGCGCCCGAAAAGCGCGCACGACATCCTTCTTGATCACATTGATAAGGTCTGCGGGAATATTCTTCGGCGGGGTGAATTTCCGGCATCTTCCCGGCATATATTTATCATTGTACGTGAAAAAATCGCTCTGGGGATGGATCTCGGTAAGGCTGAGCGGAACCGGGCCGTTCTCTTCATCAAGGACGATTGACGAAAATTCGATTCCGTCCAGGAATTCCTCGGCCAGAGCCGCATTATCCCAGCGGAGCGCCTCTTCGACGGCAGCGCCTGTCTCGCCGCGTTCCCTGATAATCGCCACTCCGATGCTGGAACCCTCCCGTGGAGGTTTGATGACGAAAGGATAACCGAACTTTTCTTCAAAATCCCGCTCGACTTCCTCCCTTCGCTCGGCCCACATTTCTTCAGTTACAAGCATGCTCCGGGGAACGCCGAGGCCTTCAGCCTGGAGAATTTTCTGCTGGATATGCTTGTCCATGCCCAATGCCGAGGCAAGGACTCCGGGGCCGGTGAAGGGCAAGCCGAGCAATTCCAGCAATCCCTGTATGCACCCGTCGTCACCGTACTTTCCGTGGAGCGCGATGAAGGCGAAATCGATCAGATCCTTCAAATCCTCATAAGCCACGTGCTTCGCTTCTTTTTCGAGACGCTCCGAAATGTCCACCGTCGTGTTCTGGGACACGAGCTGCCAGGGGATAAGCCACAGCCGGCCTGCGTTGTCCATGAAGAGGGGCACGGGGGCGTACGCCTCCCGGTCCAGATTGTCGTACACATTCCGTCCGCTGTTGAGCGACACCTCTCTTTCCGAAGACATCCCGCCGAATATTACTCCGACCCTTAATTTTTCCATGCTGCTCAATCCATGATTTACTTTATTTCTTTTGAATCCCAAATTACAAATTCCAAATCACAAACAATACACAATTTAAAAAAATTCGAAATTTCAAAAAACTTTTCAATCTATTCTCTTCGGTGTTTTGACATTTGAATTTTGGATTTGTTTGGGATTTGGTGCTTGGGATTTGGCATTTGTTCGCACCTTCCCAATTTCGTTTTTCACAAGTCCCAGATAAACGTTGTTCCCGAGTTCGGAAACACCCATTCGTCGTCTTTCATCTTCAGCACTATGGACCTGTTTTTATCCCGTACGACTTCCGGATTGGGGCATTTGCCGGAAAAGAAACTCACTTCCCGGACATTTTTCAATCCGGCATCGCCGTAATCGAAAGATATCTCCAGTCCCCTGGTGGGATAGACGATAAATACCGAGAAAATATTGCTGTTCCTGGGCTTGCGGGTCACGATCTCCAGTTCCACCTTCACGGGGCGGTCGACCTTGCCTTGGAGTACGCTGCCCCCGCACCAGACTTCGTACCCGCGCGCCGTCTGTTCCGCGCGGATGATCGGCACGGAATCGCCGTCCACCCGGACGGCCTCAATTTTGAAATCCCTTTCCCGGAAAGGATCTTCCGTCCGCCCGAGAAGCCACCTGTATTCGCAGAATTCCTCGCGGAAAAGGGCGGCCAGCTGCTCATTGTTCATGGCGCAGCCGATGAGAAAGAAGCTGCTGCGCAGAACCTTCGTGTATTCCACGCGCGTCTTTATCCTGAAGGACCCCTCCACCGTGGGATCTTCTTTTATCTCCCCTTTTGAAAACTCCTGGACGCGGATGTCGTACTTGAACCTGGTCCTCAGCTCGAGCCTTCGGTCTTCTTTCCCGAACAGCGTCTCGAACATTTCATAATAGATGGCGTTCCCGAGCTCCTCGTCGTTGGCCCTCGCCTGGAAACACCTGCGGATGATATTGTCGATCCGGGCGATCGATTTTTCCTCATCCGGAATGAAGACCCTGCGCAGGCGCGGCTCTACCGTGTCGGCGCGTCCCTTGTCCAGAAAAACCCTCGGCGCCCTTTTCCCGAGGGCGCACAGGACTTCGTAGCTGATCGTCCCCGCCCTTCCGGCAATCTCGTTCGCGGAAATATATTCCGCGCCCTGTCTGCCGAGCAGAACCACTTCGTCCCCGACCCCGCATTCCGGTATATGCGTGACGTCGATCGTGCACATGTCCATGGAGACCCGTCCCACCACCGGCGCCCTCCGGCCGCGAATCAGGGCTTCTCCCCTGTTCGACAGGATAACGCCGAACCCGTCCCCGTAACCCACGGGGATGGTGGCGATCCTTGTCGGACAGGAAGTGATAAAAGTTCTGTTGTAGCCGATGCCGTAATCCTTCGGGAATTCTTTCACGAGAACTACGCTCGTTTTGAAGCTCATCACCGGCAGAATGTCTATGCCCGGAGAAGGGCTCTTAGCGGGAAAAATTCCGTACGTCATGATCCCCGGCCTTACCAGGTCGAAATGGCAGTGCGGGTAATTCATGACGCCGCCGCTGTTCGACATATGCTTGATCGGGATTTCTATTCCCGCCTCATGCAATTCATCCAGTGTGCGGTTGAACCTTTCCCACTGGATGCGGTTGTGATCGTCGTCCGCGACTTCGCTGGAGGAGAAATGGGTGAAAATTCCCCTGAGTATAAGGTGCGGGAGCTCCGCAATCCGGCGAATTGTCTGCAGCGCTTCGGAATAGATCAATCCCCCCCTGCCCATTCCCGTGTCCACCTCGATGTGGACGGGCATGCGGATTTCGGCCGCACGCAGCTCCTTGTCGTACTCGCGCGCGAAGGTAAGATCCGATATGGACGGGATGAGGTTATGTTTGATTATCTCGCGGATCTCCGAAACCGTAGCCGGGCTGAGGATCACGACGGGGGCATCTATTCCTCCCGCGCGAAGCTGCACGCCCTCGTCGGCATTTGCCACTCCGAGGCAGGAGGCCCCGCACTGGAGGGCTATGCGCGAAATCTCGATCGCGCCGTGCCCGTACGCATCCGCCTTTACTGCGGGCATTATCGCGACGCGCGGTCCGATCAGCCGCCTGATCTCGCTCCAATTATGCCGGTAGTGATTCAGGTCGACTTCAACCCAACTGCGGTATTTGTGATCATCGGCCATAAAACACCTATCGGGTAGCGTTTCCCGCATTTCTCGCTTCGCCTGCATTACCCATCACCCATTACCCATGACCCGGAACCTGTTGCCCCTATTTTTTGGTCATTGTATAAACCCCGTCCCATTCCCCTTCCGGCGGGCGGTTCCTCAGTTCCATGCAACGGCGGATGTAAAGCTCGGAGACGGGGTCCCCGGGCTTCATTTCCAGGACCTTCTCGAACAGCGAAACCGCTTCATCCCAGTTCCTCTGTTTATACCTGGACAGGCCTTCTTCGAATGCCGCCAGGAACGTAAACCGCTCATCCGGCATTCTTCCCTCGGCGAGCAGTTCAAAGATCCTCACGGGCAGTTTTTTTCCTTTGACCCGGACGGAATCAAGCTCCCGGCAGATGAAGCGGTCCGCCACCCGAGCGTGCGTTGACTCGCCGATCACAATGCCTGTCCCGTATTCCTTGTTGATCCCCTCCAGCCTTGACGCGAGGTTTACGTTATCCCCCATGACCGTGTAATCAAAGCGCATCTCCGATCCCATATTGCCGACGACCATTTCTCCGCTGTTGATGCCGATCCCGATGCGAAGCGCCGGTTTCCCCTCCTCCTTCCATTTCCTCTGGAATTCGCCGAGCCGCTCCATCATTCCCAGCGCCGCTTTGCAGGCCCTTACCGCGTGGTCCGGCTGGGAAAGCGGAGCCCCGAAAACAGCCATTATCGCATCGCCGATGTATTTGTCCAGCAGGCCGTCGTAGCGGAAAACGACTTCCGTCATGCCGGTCAGGTATTCGTTAAGCATCTGAACCAGCTCTTCCGGGGTCAAGCCCTCCGAGATCGTCGTGAATCCTCTTATGTCCGAAAACATCACGGTCAGCTCTTTCTTATCCCCCCCCAGCTTGAGCCTGGAAGGATCCTTGAGCATCTCGTTTATAACGGACGACGTCAGGTAATACTGGAAGGCGTGGCGGATCTTCTTCCTTTCCCTCTCTTCGGAAACGTACTTGTAAACGGTCACGCCGGTATACACCATTACCATCGTGAGGGAAGGATAGACCAGATTCAGCCATAGATTGCAGCGCGAAAATACGAAGACGTTTGCGCCGACGGACGCCAGCAGGAGGCCGGCGCTCCCCAGAAAACCCGGCACCGCCTTGACCCGCGGGAGCCAGATTCCCAATGCCATGCCGAAAACGGCGATGGACAGCAGGTCGAGAAATCCCGTCCACCCTGGCCGCCGGATGAAATCCTGCTTGAGAATATTGTCGATCACGTTTGCATGGACTTCCACCCCGGGGTAAACGGCGCTGTAAGGCGTCACCCGGAGGTCGTAAATTCCGGCTGCCGTGGCGCCGATAAGTACGATGCGGTCCTTCAACAGCTCAGGGTCCGTTCTGCCCGATATGATATCCGCGGCGGAATAGCGGGGGAACGTCCCGGCGGGCCCGCGGTAGTTTATCAGCAGTCTTCCCGATTCATCCGTAGGTATCTCCGTATCCCCGATGCGGACCTTGTCTACGCCCGCCTGGCCCAATTCGAGGGAGAGCGCAGGCCAGTCCAGATACGGCAGAAGGAGGGAAAGGGAAAGCGACGGATAAAAATCCTCCCCCATCCTCACGACGAGAGGCGCCCAGCGCAGGACGCCGTCGGCATCCGGAAAGGCGTTGAAATATCCGCTGTTCTGGGCGGCTTCACTCAGCGCCTGTATGTTCGGCACGACCCCGAATGCCTGGACCAGCATTGAGATATCCGGCGTGGTGCCGAACTGGACAATGGGGTATTTGGAATTGGAAATCCTGTTCTCCGCCTCCCGGACCGCCTCTGCGCTCATGTGCGCCGCGTCTTTTTGCATCGTATGGAAAAAGTACCCGAGCGTTATGTTGGCGGCGTCCTTGATAGATCTTGCGAGCGCCTCGTCCGTCCCCGCCTTTTCTTTTCCTGCACGGATCAGGCCCTCCAGCCTTGAATCCCTGATGCCGATGCGCTCCACCTGGAGCGCGATCTCCTCAAATTCTCTACCGCCGCTTCCGTCCGCCTCCGCGAAAACTACATCGAATCCGACCGCCTTGGCATTGGCCCGTTTGAGAGCATCCACCAGATGCGCGACCGTGGTCCTCGACCACGGCCACCGGCCAAGCTCGCCCAGGCTTTTTTCATCGATCGCCGCAATGACGACGTGCTCCCCCTGGGGACGCTCTCCTCTGGAGCGCATCCTCAGGTCCAGGGCCTTCAGCTCCAGGAACTGCAGAAAGGAAAAATTCAGAAAATAGAGGACTCCCGCACAGAGGACGATCGCAATGCTTATTTTCAGGGGGGAGATGGAAAAGATCCTGTTACGATCGACCATCAGGGTCCTCCTTCGGATTCGGCATACACTAAACAACCCCCCTCCTAAAGTCAAGCGCAGGGCTGTCCAAGATGAGTGAAAGATAAAAGGTGAAAAGTAAAGGCAGAGAAGACCGAAATGAGGCCTGATGTCTTCACTTTTAAATTTTCACTTTTCACTTTTTACTATGTTGGACTTTTTATTGCAGCAGGGGTAACATCTTGACAAAGGGTTGTTTTATGTCTATAAAAGGCGGTCATTCCGGAGCCACCGTAGCTCAGCCGGTAGAGCAAGCGATTCGTAATCGCTAGGTCAGGAGTTCGAATCTCCTCGGTGGCTCCAATCTTCAGTTCCAAGTCTCAAGTTTCAGAGCTCTTCCGGCGTGAAGGCAACCACATCGTCTATTCTTCCGGCGTCGCAGAAAATCATCACGAGCCGGTCCAGGCCGAGTGCGGCCCCCGCCGATTCCGGCATTTGCGGCAGGCATTCGAGAAACTTGACCGGATCAGGGTAAATAACCCCGCCGCGAAGCAGGCGGCATTTCTTCTCCAGCTCGAATCGGCGCTTTTGTTCGTCCGGATCCGTGAGTTCCGAAAAAGCGTTAACAAGTTCCACCCCTCCCAGATAGAGCTCGAATCTCTCGGCGACAGTGTGATCGCTCCGGCCCGCCCTCGCCAGAGCGCCGAGGGAGACCGGATAATCGTACAGGAAAGTCGGTTTCTCTTTCGGCAGACGCGGCTCGATCTCAAACGCCATGATCTCGTCGAAATTTCCCGAAACCAGCGCGTCTTCAAGGGGGACGGGGGAATAGCGGGTGAAGACATCCCGGATCGTCATTCTGGCCCATGGTTTTTCGAGCGAGATCCGCTCGCCGCGGAACAGCAGGCTTGCCCCTCCTGAAAGCACACGGGCCAGGTGGAGCAGGAGGTCCTCGCATTCTTCCATCAGACCATAGTAATCCGCATCCGCCCTGTACCATTCAAGAAGGGTGAATTCCGGAAGATGCCTTTCCCCTCTCTCCGCCCCCCGGTAGCACTTACAGATCTGAAAGATGCGGGGGTATCCTGAAGACAGGAGCCGCTTCATGCACAGCTCCGGCGAGGTATGAAGAAACCATTCCCCCGAAGGGAACGCGTCTATATGGGCTTCAGGTGCGGGCGCGGGAATGCGATTCGGAGTATCTATCTCCAGGTAGTCCCGGAAGGCAAAAAAATTCCTGATCGACTGAATGATCCGGGCGCGTAATCGCAGATTATCTTTTTTGGCGGCTAATCTCCCCCCGTCCGGGCCACCCTTTATTTTCATGGCCTTATTTCAGTGTCAGTGTTCAGAGTTCAGCGTTTCAATTTCCCGATAACAGAAAAAAACAAAAAGGCTGTCCAGAATTGCCCGGATACGAGGCCCCTCCTTCGACTGCACTCAGGATAAACTCCGGCCCGAATTGTCATGGTGAGCCTGTCGAACCACGAGGGCCAAGGGAAACGAAGTAGATGGGTGATTCTGGGCAGCCTTATTTTACCCGCGTGAGATAGGCCCCGGTGCGCGTATCGACCCTGATTTTTTCGCCCTCTTCGACAAAGGGAGGAACCAGTATTCTGTATCCGGTTTCCAGGACCACAGGCTTGTAGTTTCCCGATACCGAATCGCCTTTCGCCCATGGTTCCGCCTTGACGACCGTGAGGTCTACGGAGTTGGGAAGCGTCACGCCGATGGGCCTATCCTCGAACAGCAGCACCTCCACTTCCAGATTGTCGATCAGAAAGTTCCGGGCGTCCCCGACCTGCTCCTGCGTCAAATAGACCTGCTCGTATGTTTCATTATCCATGAAAACGTACTGGTCCTCTTCCCGGTAAAGATACTGCATCGCCTTCTGCTGGAGGTCTGCAGGTTCGAACGTATCCACTTCCCGGAAAGTCCGCTCGAACTGGGCTCCCGTGATCATGTTGCGGAGCTTGCATCGATACAGTGATTGGCCTTTCCCCGGCTTCACGAAATTGAATTCCGTAATGACATATGGGTCGCCTTCGATTTTGATTCTCAGTCCTTTACGCAGATCGCTCGCCGTGTACATGTGGCCCCCATTCCAAGTTTCTAGTCTCGAGTTTCAATTTCAGGTCGGATGACGGATGCAGAGAACAAGAATACAATAAAACACCCGTTCCCGAGACCAGATACAATATTCATAAAACAAAAATAGTTCAAGAGTAATTTGGATTTAGGAAGGGGGACAGTGTGGAAAACATCATTTAGCTTGACAAATTTCCCCGATTTGTGTTTTATGGGTCTTTATTGGAGGCAGTTAGTGTAATGGGCAATAGCGTGTGCACCCGACTGAATGGCTGGTTTAGCTATTATTATTTCGGCGCACAGGTCTGCCCATCGGTCGGAGGGATGTAGAACCACTTAAATACAAACTTTCAGAAGCCATGGGTAGATTGATTCTAACCATGGCTTTTTTGTTTTCAGGCCATGGTTGGCAGCCCGGCGGAAAGGTCGTGCGGAGGCCGATATGATCATCATCATGAAAAGGAACGCTCTCGAATCCCAGGTTCGCGATGTCATCGAATGGATTCAGTCGGTGGGCTACAAGGCCCACCCTTCTTACGGCGTCGAACAGACCATTATCGGGGTAATGGGAGACGACAGGGGCAAAGCCCTGCTCAAATCCGCGGAGCACCTTCCCGGCGTGGACAGGATCGTGCCGATCCTCAGGCCTTACAAGCTGGCAAGCCGGGAGGCAAGGAGCGGAAACACGGTCGTCCTGGCGGGGAAACTGCAGATAGGAGGGGGGCGCTTCACGATCATGGCCGGACCGTGCTCGGTTGAAAGCGAGGAGCAGATGATGGAAAGCGCCTACGTGGTGAAGAAAGGCGGAGGCGATATTCTGCGCGGCGGCGCCTTCAAGCCGAGGACGTCGCCGTACAGCTTCCAGGGTCTGGAAGAGGAGGGCCTGAAAATCCTCCGCCAGGCCGGGGACAAACTGGATATGCCGGTAGTGACGGAGGTCCTCGACACCGGCAACGTTGATCTCGTGGAAGATTACACCGACATCATCCAGATCGGCGCAAGAAACATCCAGAATTTCGCCCTGCTCAAGAGAGTCGGGCAGGCCGGGAAGCCCGTCGTTCTGAAACGGGGCATGATGACGACGATTGAAGAGCTGTTGATGTCGGCGGAATACATTCTCTCGTCGGGAAATGAGAGCGTTATCCTCTGCGAAAGGGGGATTCGGACTTTCGAGAACGCCACCCGCAATACGCTCGACATAAGCGCAGTTCCCGTGCTGAAGGAGTTGACGCACCTGCCCGTGATCGTGGACCCCAGCCACGCCGCCGGCCACTGGAAGCTTGTGCTTCCCCTCGCCCTGGCCGCCGTCGCCGCGGGAGCGGACGGGCTGATGATCGAAGTGCATCCCCGGCCGGAGCGCGCGTTCTCGGACGGGGTCCAGTCCCTGAAACCCGAGAAATTCTACCGGCTGATGGAGGAAGTGAGACTGCTGGACAACGTGATGAAAACGGAGATCAAACGGACATGAAAAAGATCAGAATCAATCTCGACAAGAAAAGGTCCGCTTCACACGACATCTGCATCGGGCGCGGCATACTGGACCGCGCGGGCCTCCTCATGGCAAAAGGCAACTGGGGCGACCGCTGCTTCGTCGTTTCCGACAGCATCGTGGCTCCCCTCCACGGGGAGAAGCTGCTGGCCGTTCTTGCCGGAACCGGCCTCAAGGCCGATCTGGTCGAGATTCCGGCGGGAGAAAGCTCTAAAAGCATAAGCGCCGTCGCAGACCTCGCCGGAAGGCTGATCAGCCTCGGGGCGGACCGCCGCAGCCTGCTGGTCGCGCTGGGCGGGGGAGTGGTCGGCGACATCTGCGGCTTCACCGCTTCCGTCTTCATGAGAGGTATTCCGTACGTTCAGCTGCCGACTTCTCTCATAGCCATGGTGGACAGCTCGATCGGCGGGAAAACGGGCGTCGACCTGCCCTCCGGGAAAAACCTGCTCGGCAGCTTTTACCAGCCGAAGGCCGTTTTCATGGAACTGGATTACCTGAAAACCCTCCCCCCCCGCGAGGTGGTCAACGGGATGGCGGAGATTATCAAGTACGGCATCATTGACGATCCGGAGCTCTTCGATCTCCTGGAAAGCGATCTCTCCCGCATTATCGACCGTAATCTCGATCATATCGAGCGGATCGTCGCGAAAGCCGTGCGGATAAAAAAAGGCATCGTGGAGATCGATGAGACGGAAATGGGACTGAGGCGCATTCTTAATTTCGGGCACACGATAGGGCACGCCGTTGAGGCCGAATCCGGGTTCACAGTTTCTCACGGACACGCAGTGGGACTCGGCATCCTCGGGGCGTCGCTTCTTTCCGAAAAGATGAATTACCTGAATCCGGAAGAAAATTCCCGGATAGCCTCCCTGATCCGCGCCGCCGGTCTCCCTGTCAGGCTGCCGGCAGGGCTCCGCCCCGCGGGGGTATTGTCCCGCTTCCGTTTCGACAAGAAAAAGGAGGGCGGCGTAAACAAGTTCGTGCTGCTGAAAAAAATCGGCATGCCGTTCGTGCACGACGGGGTATCGCCGGATATGATCGGCAACGTCATCCAGGAGCTTGCCACATGAGCAGGGACAGCCTCGACGGGCTCCGCGCGGAGCTCAGGAAAAAGGACGAGTTGATCGTGCGCCTTCTCTGCGAGCGGGCGGAGATATCCGTACGGATCGGAAAAATCAAGGCATCCGGAGGGATCGACATTTTCGATCCCGCGCGGGAATCGGGGGTGTACGGGTTTATAGAGAAGCTGAACACGGGAGCGCTCCCCTCAGGAGCGCTGAAAAGCATTTACAGGGAAATCATCTCCGCCTCCCGCGCCCTGCAGGCGCCGGTGTCCGTCGCCTATCTCGGCCCGGCGGCTTCCTTCACCGAAGCGGCCGCGCGTCTTCATTTCGGAGAAAGCGCCCGGATGGAGTACGGCGCCTCCATCGCCGAGGTCTTCGCGGCGGTGGAGAAGGGAAAATGCGGCTGGGGAGTCGTTCCCATCGAAAACTCGGCCGAGGGCTCCGTCAAGGCGACGCTTGACCATCTTGTCGCCACTCCGCTGAAGATCCGCGGCGAGATCTATCTGCGGATCACCCAGTGCCTGCTCTCGGCCGCCGCCGATCCCGGGCGCATCCTCAGGATCTATTCGCATCCCCAGGCCCTGGCCCAGTGCCGGGGATGGATCCGGCGGCATTATCCCTCAGCCGCACTTGTCGAGACGGCCAGCACCGCCGATGCGGCCGGCAAGGCGCGGAACGACCCTGAAGGCGCGGCAATCGGAAGCTTGCGCGCTTCCGACGCCTACGGCCTGATCCTCGTTGCAGAGGGAATCGAGGATTTTCCGTCCAATACGACGCGGTTCATCGTTATCGGCGGCGGCGGCTCCAGGTCCACCGGACGCGACAAGACGTCCGTCCTGTTCGGCACCCGGGACACCCCCGGAGCCCTGCACGGCGCTCTGGAAGCGTTTGCCAGCGAAGGGATCAACATGACGAGAATAGAATCGCATCCCGCGCGGGACAGGGCCTGGGAATATCTCTTCTTCGTGGACTTTTCCGGGCACACGGAGGAAGAAGCGGCCGGGGGCTGCCTCGAGAAACTGGCGCGCAATACAACTTTCCTGAAGGTTCTCGGTTCGTATCCGAAGGGGGATTCCTCGCCATGATCTGCGTATCCGTTCACGCCGAGTCGGAAGAAGAACTGATCGCCCGCATCCGGGATGCGGGCGGCTTCGCTCCCGTCGTGGAAGCCAGGGTCGATTACGTCCCGGGGGCCGATATTGAAAAAATCGTAAGTTCCGCCAGGGGGATGATTATCGTCACGAACCGGCGCAGGGATGAAGGAGGCCGCTTTGCGGGAAGAGAAACGGACAGGATAGATATCCTGGCGCGGGCCGCGGCCTGCGGCGCCCACTTTGTCGATCTCGAGCTCGGCGCCGGTCCGGAGGCCGCTCGCGACATCCTTTCCGCCGCCTCGTCGGGGAGAGGACGGCCGCGCCTGATAATCTCGCACCACGATTTTTCCGGCACGCCGGGCGAAAAGACGCTCCGCAGAAAAGCGGACGCCTGCATCGCGCAAGGCGCCGATATAGTCAAGATCGCCGCCTTCGCACGGAGCAGGCGGGACAACCTGCGCGCGCTCGCCCTGATCCCTTACGTCCGGGCCGCCGGGCGCGATGTCGTGTCCTTCTGCATGGGCGATGAAGGAAGGATCAGCAGGATCGCCTCCCCGATGATGGGAGCGTTCCTGACGTACGCCTCGGTCGCCGACGGGAAGGAAACGGCGCCGGGTCAGATCTCGATCGGGGACATGATAACGATATTCAGAATACTGGGAATGGCCGGGCCGGAATGCGGCCGGGGAATACCCGCTGGAGCGGAAAAAGGAAAATGAGCGGCGGCATCAAAATCTTTGCCCTTTTCGGGAATCCGGTCGGCCACAGCCTTTCCCCGTTGATGCACAACGCGGCATTCAAAAAACTGGGGATCGTCGCCATGTACGTCCCCCTGTCGGTCGACAGAATCGGGGAAGCGGTTTCGGCGGTCAGATCCCTGGGAATAAGCGGGGTCAGTGTGACGATTCCGTTCAAGACGGCCGTTATGGACCATCTGGACTGCATGGACGAAGCGGCCCGGGAAATCGGAGCCGTCAATACGATAATCAATGAAGGGGGAAAGCTGGCGGGCGCCAACACGGACTGGCTCGGCCTGAGCGGCGCCGTCTCCAGCCGGCTGGGAATGTCCGGGAAGACCTTCGCCGTCATCGGCGCCGGGGGCGCCGCCAGGGCCGCGGCGTACGCAATCATAAAGGGAGGAGGCAGCCCCGTCATCCTGAACAGGACTGCGAAAAAAGCCGAAGAACTGGCCAGGTCGTCCGGCGCCGACGCGTGGCCCCTGGAGCGGATAGGACGGCTCAAGGCGGAAGGACTGATTAACGCCACCCCGGTGGGCATGCACCCCGCTGAAGGCGGAATCCCCGTCCCCCCGATGTGCCTGAAAAATTTCGGGTGGGTAATCGAAACAGTATACAATCCTTATGAAACGATGCTCCTGAAAGCGGCGCGGGCGTCCGGCTGCCGTACGATCAGGGGGCTGGAGATGTTCGTCCGTCAGGGCGCAGAGCAGATCCGGATCTGGACAGGCGCGGAGCCGCCGCGCGATTTCATGAAAAGAACCGTCGCCGCGGCGTTGAAAAAAACGGAGCGGGGGAAGACCGGATGAGAAGCCCCGTCGAAATAACGCCGGTGCGGAAAATTAACGCCGAGATCCGCGTCCCGGGGTCCAAAAGCTATTCCCAGAGGGCGCTGGTCATATCCGCCCTGGCAAAGGGGGAATCCGTCCTGGAGAATATCCTCATCTCCGAAGACACCCTCATCCTCATGCGCGCGCTCGGCGCATTGGGGGTCCGCCTGACTTCCGCGGGAGAAACCGCGTTTGTCGCCGGAAACGGGGGGAGGATCTCGAATCCGGGAAAGCCCCTTCACCTCGGGAACAACGGGACGGCCATGCGTTTCCTGTGCGGGGTGGCGGCCCTCGGGAAAGGCCCCTTCATCCTCACCGGGGATCCCCGCCTGTGCGAAAGGCCCGTGGGCCAACTCCTGCAGGCGCTCCGCGACGCGGGCGTCGAGGCGGAAAGCGAGCGCGGCGACGGCTGTCCGCCCGTGACCGTCAACGCCGCCGGGATCCCCGGGGGGAGGATCGTTCTGGAGAACCCCGTCAGCAGTCAGTTCATTTCCTCCCTGCTCATCTGCTCCCCTTTCGCCCGCGGCGGCATGGAAATAGAGTTGAAAGGCAGTCCGGCATCGCTTCCGTATATCGGCATGACGCTGGAAGTGATGGAAGCCTACGGCGTGGAAATCGAAAAACCCGCGCCGGGCCTGTTTCGCTCAGCGAAGCCGTCCTGCTACGAGGGGCGGCATTACCGCATTGAAGGCGACGCCACCGGGGCCTCTTATTTCTTTGCCGCGGCCGCCGCGGCGGGCGGCAGGGTGCGGGTCCGCGGCGTCCGGCCCGATTCCCGGCAGGGCGACACGGGGTTCCTGAAAATCCTGGAGCGCATCGGCTGCCGCGTCTCCGGAACGGAGGACTGGACGGAGGTCGAAGGGTCCGGCATGAAAACCGGGGAATTCACTTTCGATATGGGCGGCATGCCGGATCTGGTCCCGACCCTTGCGGTCGTTTCCGCTTTCAGGAAAGGACGCACCGTTATAACGAACGCGGCCCATCTCCGGCACAAGGAGAGCGACAGGATCAGGACGGTGGTCCTTGAATTGAGCCGGATCGGGGCGCGGGCGGAAGAAACCGGCGACGGGATGATCATCGAAGGCGGCCGGCTCTGCGGCGCCGATATCGAAACTCACGACGACCACCGGATAGCGATGAGCATGGCGGTTGCCGGCCTGGCGGTCCCGGGCATCCGGATAAAAGACCCGGATTGCGTGAAGAAATCCTACCCGGGATTCTGGGAGGAGTTCGGGAAGCTCTGCGGAGGGGAAAAGAGGATCGAATCGTGAACATTGTCCTGATCGGCTACAGGTGCACGGGCAAAAGCTCCGTCGGGAAAATACTCGCCGGGAAACTGCAAGTCCCGTTCTACGATACCGACGAGATGATCGAAAAACGGAGCGGAAGCACCATCAGCGAAATAGTGCGCAAGGAAGGATGGGAATCGTTCCGCCGGATGGAAAGAGAGACCATCCGCGGACTGGAAAATGTCGACAGGAGCGTTATTGTCCCCGGCGGAGGAGCGGTCATGGACGAGGCATGCCGAAAATCGCTGGGCGGAAAGGGGCTGTTCTTCTGGCTGACGGCCGAGCCGTCCGCCGTATTGAAAAGGATGCAGGCGGACGGGAAGAGCCGTTTCCGGCGCCCCGCCCTCCCGGGGTGCGATACGGAAAACGAACTCACGCAAATGAAAAAGCGGATGCCGGTCTACCGGGCGTTATCGGATTTCCACATCGACACGACGCACCGGACGGTAAGGCAAGCGGCGGACCGGATCTGCGACATCATAGAAAACACCGGGATATTCGGCAAAGGATAACGGAAATGTCAGGCAATACATTCGGCATCGTCTTTCGGGTTACGACATGGGGCGAGTCACACGGCAAGGCCCTCGGCGCGGTTATCGACGGCTGTCCGCCGGGGCTGGAATTGTCGGAAGGGGATATCCAGAGAGACCTCGACAGGAGAGCCCCCGGCCGTGGTCCCCGGTCTTCCGCCCGTAGGGAAATCGACAGGGTGGAGATCCTCTCGGGCATTTTTGAGGGGAGGACCACCGGCACTCCCATATCGCTGGTGATTTTAAACCGGGACCATGACCCCTCGGCATACGATGAATTGCGGGACGTGTTCCGGCCGGGACACGGCGATTTCACTTATCACCGCAAGTACGGCATCCGCGACCATCGCGGCGGCGGACGGGCCTCGGGGCGCGAAACGGCGGCGCGAGTCGCCGCCGGGACGGTAGCGAAGAAAATACTTGCGGCGGAGGGAATAAAAGTTCTTGCCTATACCGCGGAGCTGGGGGGTGTCGCCATCGCAAAGTTCGATCCCGAAGCGGCGGAGAAAGGGGCGCTGCGGTGTCCCGACCCCGAGGCGGCCCGGATAATGGAAGCAAAGCTTGATGAGGCCTTTCGCAGAGGGGATACGCTGGGAGGCGTTGCGGGAGTAATCGTGCGGGGCTGCCCCGCCGGCCTCGGGGAGCCCGTATTCGATAAAATGGACGCGGACATCGCCAAGGCGCTGATGAGCATCGGGACCGTAAAGGGCGTGGAGATAGGCGCAGGCTTTCGCGCCGCGGGAATGGCCGGATCGGAGTGCAACGACCCCATGGGACCGGACGGCTTCCTCTCCAACAACGCCGGGGGTATCCTGGCCGGCATCACTACCGGCGGGGATATCACAATCCGCGCCGCCTGCAAACCGATACCGTCCATAGCCGCGGCACAGGATACGATTGATACACGCGGGAATCCGGTGAAGCTTTCCGTCCGGGGGAGGCACGACGTCTCCGTCTTCCCCAGGATTATTCCGGTATGCGAAGCGATGGCGGCAATCGTTGTTGCTGATCATTTATTAAGACAAAAAGCCGTTGTTTAGAATTTAGGATTTCGGATTTAGGATTTAAATATGGATATCGGAATCATCGGCGGAACGGGCGGCATCGGAAAGAGGTTTGCCGCATTGTTTCAGGAAAAGGGGCATCCCGTGCACGTCTGCGGCAGAAGAAGCGGGCCGGATTACCCCGAACTTGCCCGAATCTGCCCGATCGTTATTACGGCCGTTCCGATGGGCGTCTCCGGCGAGGTAATCGGAAAGATCGGGCCGCTGATGGACAGGGGATCCCTGCTCATGGACCTCGGATCTCTCCAGGCCCCGGCTGTCCGGCTCATGATGGAAGCGTCCTCATCGGAAGTAATCGGCATGCATCCGCTTTTCGGTCCGGACGTATCCTCCCTTTCCGGCCAGAATATCGTTCTTTGCCCGGGCCGGGGCGAGAAGTGGCTGGCGTGGCTGAAGGCGTTTCTGGAAGACGGGGAAGCGCGCGTTTCCGTGATCGATCCTGACAAACAGGACGAGATCATGGCCCTGGTTCAGGGATTGAATCATCTCAACACTATCCTTATGGGTCTTGTCCTGCGGGGCTCGGGAGCCGATTTCTCCGCGCTGGACGGATTCTCGACTCCTCTGTTCAGAAGAAAAGCGGAGATTGTGGAAAAAGTCTTCCGGGGCAACGCCAGGCTTTATGCAGAGCTGATCGCTCTCAATCCGAATATGAAAAAAATCCTTGATCTCTACGCCGAAAACCTGGCTAAAATAATCTCCCTGATCGAGCAGAAGGATATTGCCTCGCTGATCAAGATTATCGAAGCCAAGGGGTAACGGGTAATGGGATGAGTTTTTACCATTCCACCAGAGATTATCACCTCCGCGATTTAAAAACTCTCGGATGGGAGCTCACCGTCTGCAACTCGCTCCAGCCGCAGGACAGTCCCTGCCGGGCCGTTCTCAAGCGCGGCAATTCCTACGGCAACCTCCTCTACGATTTTCTCGACCGGCTCCTCCCGATGGAATCCGTCGGAAAAGTCCTCGAAATCGGCGGCGGATACGGCTATCTTATGCGCGACTTTCTGAACAGGAACAGCCGCCTGCAGGCATGCATGCTGGACATTTCCCCCGCTCTCCTGAATCGCCAGCGGGAAAACCTGAAGCCTTTTCCCGTCCGGTACAGGCAGGAAGATTTTCTGGAAACGGACACTGCTTCGCTCGGGGAGTTCGACCTGGCCATACTGAACGAGAATCTCGGCGACTTCCCCGTCCTGGCGAATATCGAAAACAAGTCGCCGGGATGCTCTCCCGACGCACCCGCGCGGGAAGTAAAGCGCATATTCGACGCGTACGGCCTGGAGGAACCTTCATCCGGTCCGTTCAATTTCAACCTCGGCGCCGCCCAGGCCGTGGAGAAGCTGTGCTCGTCGGGCATCCGTTGTCTGTTTCTGAGCGAACACAGCTGCGAGGCCGCCGCTCCCGGGATATGCGCGCGCCTGCGCGTCAGATCGACCGGGATGCCGGAAAGGATATCACTTTACGGGCACGCCGAATATACGGTTAATTTTTCCCATCTGCAGAAAATCGCCGCCCGTTTCGGATACGCATCGATGAGGGGACCCCTTGCGGATTTCATCGAGCCGGATTTCACTCCGGGACTCATCTTTATTATTACCTCGGGTGCGACGGTCCGGGATGAACATGAAATAATCAGGCAATTCGTTGAGGACCTCTATCAGTACGAGTACCTGGTCCTGCAGGCGGGTTGATGCGATAGTCATGAAAAAAGGCGGGGCGCGGAATAAACACGGAACCGAATGCAAGCGCTGCGGCAAGTGCTGTCTTGCCCATGTCGCGGCATATATCGAGGAGGAAGACATACTTCGCTGGAAAAATGAGGGCAGAACCGATATCCTGGAACTCATCGACCGCACAGGCGGCGTCTGGGCCGGAGATCGCCTGATCTCATCCGCAGGGGGAAGGATCCTGGGATGCATCTTTTTTATCCGTGACGGGGTGCACGGTTCCTGCTCGATCTATGAAACACGGCCAAGGGTATGCCGCAATTACGTCCCCGGATCATCGGAACTCTGCCCTCAATTCGAAAGAACCTGAATCATCGTAAAGCGTGAGGCGTGAATCGTGAGCAGTTACTGTTCACGCTTTACTCTTTACACTTCACGAATCTGAATCATTTAACTTCGGGTTTTATGATCCTCACGCTCTGTTTAAGCTCGGCGATGATGGAATCGAGACTGGCCCCGCGGCGAAATGCCGCCGTCAGAAGACTGTTCAAGGCCGTCCTGCTGCCGGCGACACGCTCGTAATCATTACAGAGCGCCCATAATTTATCGTAAACAGCGTCTATTTCCATGTCTCCTCCATTGACATTCCTGTAGAGCAAACTGCATACCAGAACGATGCCTATCCTAAGTTGCTGAATTTCATGAATTTATTTTATCCGGGCCGCGGCGGGAGCAGATTCCATGTAGGGACTATCAACCAGAAAACAGGTAGAAGCGCGCAAAATATCGGTATTTTCCGTTTTTTGCAGTGAAGGGGAATTCCTCCATAAATTCCTTCCGCATTGACAAAGACCGATTTGATCACTAATTTTGTGGAAAAAAGGAAGCGGACGCTCATGGAAATCGCAAAAGGAGTTTACTGGGTCGGAGTGGTTGATTGGGGCCTGAGGCATTTCCACGGCCATGAACTTTCAACCCACCGCGGATCGACTTACAATGCTTACCTGATCATAGATGAAAAGATCGTCCTCGTGGACACGGTCTGGAACCCTTTTCAGGACCAGCTCCTCCGGAACATCTCCGCCGTCATAGATCCTTCGAAAATCGATCTGGTCGTAGCGAATCATTCCGAGTCCGATCATTCCGGGTCGCTCCCGGCGGTTATGCGCCGCATACCGAACGCGACCGTTGTTGTTTCGAAGAGGGGCGAGGAAAGCGTAGAGGGGCATTACCACCAGGCGTGGAACTTCAAGTCCGTGAAAACGGGAGACCGGATTTCAATCGGAGAGAACGAGCTGGTTTTCATCGAGGCCCCCATGCTCCATTGGCCGGACAGCATGTTCACATATCTTGCCGGGCGCAACATTCTCATGCCGAACGACGCATTCGGTCAGCATTACGCAACCTCTTTCCGCTTCAATGATCAGGTCCACCGGGAGGAGCTGTACGAAGAGGCGATAAAGTATTATGCAAACATCCTGACTCCCTTCAGCGCGCTCGTCCTCAAGAAGATCGACGAGGTCCTCGCGCTCGGCCTGCCTGTCGACATGATCGCCCCGAGCCATGGGGTGATCTGGCGCCGCGATCCGCTCCAGATCGTGACGAAATACCGGGAGTGGGCTTCACAGGTCCCGGAAAAGAGCGCTGTTGTGGCATACGATACCATGTGGGAGGGGACGCGCCGGATGGCGGAAGCGGTGGGAAACGGCATGGCGGCGGAGGGCATCCCCTGCAAAATCTTCCACATGGCGGTTTCGGACCGCAATGACGTCATCACGGAAATCTTCAAGTCCCGGGCGGTGGTGATAGGCTCGCCGACGCTGAACCAGGGCCTTCTCCCCACGATTGCCCCGATTCTGGAAGACATTCGCGGTCTCCGCTTTCAAAACAAGATCGGCGCCGCGTTCGGCACCTACGGATGGAGCGGCGAATCAGTGAAGCTGATCGAGGAGCACCTGACCCGCTGCAAAATCCCGGTCGTATGCCCCGGGGTCCGGGCGAAGTGGCAGCCGAAACCGGCCGATCTGGAAAATTGCGAGAAAATGGGCAGGGAAATTGCGGCGGCCGTAAAATCGACGTAAGGCGTAAGGAGTGAGGCGTGAGGTGTGAAACGTAAAGCCAGATCTTTGCCGGGCTCATCACAAAAGACCGGAAAATTTAACAGAATAAGAGAAGAAGATATAGGAGAGAATGTAAAAAAGTGAAGCATAGGAAGTGCGTTTTCTTTAACACCTTACGATTCACTCCTTACGCCTCACGAGAACCGATATTATTCACGGACTGACGTGACCCGCTTTCCTCAGTTGATATCCGCGGCTGCGGACGGAAGCGGCATATTGCAGCGGTACCGACCGCGGCAAAAAAACCGACTTTAATGCTTAGACGGACCGTGCAGGCGGTCCATGTCCGAAAACTTTCTTAAGGGGCAGATATCATGTATCTGCTCCTTTTTTTTCCGGCCTTTTCCCCCCGCATCTATCCTGATTGATGAATGCCTTCCGCCGACCGCGGGTGCATTCGATTTTCAGCTTTGGACTTCCGGACAGCTGCGTCCGGGGAACGATCGGACCGGAATCGCCCGGATCGCCTTCGGGGTCATCCAGAAAGGAGGTATATGCAAGTCGCGTGAAGCGCAGGAATTTTGAACCCTAATTGGAAGAGAAAGGGAAAGAACATGAAAGAGCTGACACTTTTTGAAAAGCGGAAATTCGCAGCGGATACGGACGGGAACGGAAGCCGCGAGGTATCCAGAATATCCTCCATCCGGGTCGCCGTGGAAATGGGAAATCCTTTCGCGAACAACTCGGGGAAGGAGGAGGGCAGGAACAGGCGCGGGGAAAGCGTTTTCAGGTTCGTGCTGAACAGACAGCGCGAGCTGCGGATTCGGACCGAGCGCCGTCAATAAACCGGAAGAAGACGACCGGCTCCATCGGAGGTGAAGTAACCGCCTGATCTTTTTCAGGCGGTCTCCGCTTCAGAGTCGGGATACCGCATTCAACCGGCTTCGGCCGGGTTACCCAGAAATGGGCATGAACCCGGCCGGGGAAGCTTTCCCTCTTGCCGGGTTTTTTGCCCGGAAGAGGAGAAAGGAAATGAAGAAAAAATTTTCGCGAAGATATGCCGACGGCCCCCGGGACCCGGAAATAACCCGCGTGGAAGCGGCCAGGGTCCATGACAATCTGCTTACAGAATGGATTATTACCAGCAACAACATAGACGGCGCCCTCAACTGCGGCTGCGCCGATTTTGAAACTCAGAGCGATTCCCGGGAATGTCTCCCCTTCGGGAACTGCCGGCATATCCGTTCGGCAGATTTCTCCGTTCTGAAAAAAGCGGCGTATTCTTTCAAAAAATGGTCCGAAAGAAACGCAGGTACAGCCGGCCCGTCGCCGCGCCTTGCGTCCCTCCTGCGACCGCTGGACACAAGGATTCATGAAAGGCTCAGCGCAACCCAGGCCCGCCTCATCCTCGCCGATGCGCTGGCCCGGCAGGGAATCTCCCCTGGAGAGTACGGAAAGATCCTGGACCGCTGCGGAACAGTTTCGCTGGTCCCCCGTACGGTTTTCGGAGTTGAACTCGAATGCTTCATCAATAACCTGAACGGCGGCCGGGAAGGCCTGGTCGAAGAAGCAGCATCGCTCGGCCTGGAAATAGCCGGGCGGCCGGAGGAAATCCCGGCGCGAAGGGTCTGGGTGATCAAGAGGGATTCCAGCGTGCACGGACACGCCAATCCGTATTATTCGCCGATCGAGATCGCCAGTCCGCCCCTTTACGGGGCCTGCGGGTTTCGCCGGATCGAGACCGTCATTGCCGCGTTCAGGAAAATCGGCGGCGGCGTGAACGGCTCGTGCGGATATCACGTCCATGTAAACGCCGAAGGCATTCCCGCGGACTCCCTCGTCCGCCTGATGCTGGCATGGCGGATCGTGGAACGGCGCTTTCTCTGGGGCATTGTCCCGCCGGGAAGGCGCGAACTCGAGTACAGAAACAAAGAGGGTCGCATGCGGACGGGCGGGTACTTCTGCAAGGAAGTAACGCGGGAAATGATCCGCAAATGCATGCAGGAAGGCCCCTGGTCTTTCGAGGACTATGAAAGGCATTACAGCCTGAACTATGCGGCTCTGCGCAGACATGGGACGGTGGAAGTAAGGCTCGCAGCGGGGACCCTCAATACCGACAGGATCCGCAACTGGGCCCTGCTCGTCCTGAAGCTTACTGATACGGTCTGGAGGATGCGGCTCGGCCCGGAAGAATTCGCCCGCTGCCGCTCAATTGAGGATTTCCTCGCCTGCATCGGGACGGCCGGACCGGAGTGCCCCTCCGTACTGGCGAAAGCAGGCGATTGGGCGATGGAAAGGTTCCGGAAAATCTGGCAATGGGAAAGGCATCCGGAATATCTGGAAGCGATGAAGGCGGACGGCTGCAAGGCGGCGTCCGCGGGAGGGGGAGGACGCGCGCAGGCGGTCCGCGATTACCTGGACAGCTTCACCCGCCCCCTCACGATATACGATCCCTGCCTCGATGCCAACAGCATTCACAATCTCTGCGCCCGGTCCGGACGCTTCAGGCCGGACCCGGAAGATATCCTGGGGGGAATCGTATCGCGCCAGTGGCGTTTCGGGCCAAGAACGGGCGCCTTCATCCAGGCCCTGGACCAGTCGGGAGAGATCCTGACCTGCAGCTGCAGCGCCTTCCGCAGAAGCAGAGGCAGATACTGCGCTCACGTCAGACCGATCGCGAGAATGCTGCTCCTTCTCAGGCGCTGGGAACAGGCGTATCCTGATCGGCAGATTGCCGAAGCAGGCTGAACTGAAAGGCATCGGGAAAGAAAGGCATCCCGGTGCCTTTTTTTATGCAGAAAAAATTTGACTGGAAACCGAAAAAATGAGAGTACCTGGACAAGTAAAAAGTGAAAGGTGAAAAGTAAAAAGGCTTAATGAAGCAATAAGCCGTTTGTGATCTTTTCACTTTTAACCTCTCACTTTTTATCGGATTGATTAAAAATGCTGCATCGATCTTCGAGCTTACTCTTCAGGATTCTCCTTGGTTTTCTGCTGGCCTGTTTCCTGTGTTCATGCTCTCTCCTGCCCGTAAAGAAAACTCCCCGAAAAGAGGTCCGGAAAATGCTGGTCACGGCTTACGACGCCGGGCAGAAATCTACCGGTTGGAAGTATAAATACGGGTGCTGCTTATTTCCGCCGGTTTATGCGTACGGACCTAACGAGGGAAAACCGAAAAAGGTGGGCATAACGTCCGACGGCACCAAGGCGAAAAAGGGCACGATCGCCGCCGATATCTCCCGCTATCCGTATGGGACCCGCATGTATGTGCCGGGATACGGGTGGGGCGTTGTTCACGACACAGGCAGCGCCATAAAAGGCGACCACATCGACGTCTTTTTCCCGAGCCACAGGGACGCCATGGCGTGGGGGAGAAAATACCTGGACGTCATTGTCGAGAGAAAAAGATAGAAGCCGAGCGGCTTTAATCCCCTATCTCATCAAGAAAGCCGTCGAGTTTCATAATGCGGACCATCGGCTCCAACGGCATCTTTCTTACCGCCGCAAGAAACCCCTCATGGATCTCACGCCTGTGGGCGGCGCAGCAGTCCTCGACGATGACCGCCCGGAAATCGTAAGAGAACCCGTCCATGGCGGTCATGTAAACGCATCCGGGCGTAGCAATCCCCGCCACGACGATGGTATCGATTTTCCAGAGCCGGAGCGTAATGTCGAGATCCGTCTTGAAGAAAGCGCTCAATCTCCTCTTCTCCAGGACCGTATCGCCGGGCTCCGGGCCGAGCTCGGGAACAACTTCGACTCCCGAGGTGCCTCTTATCGCGTGGGGCTTCATCCTGCCTGAGAAGAGCAAGTCCCCTTCCATGAAGCTGTCGTTGGCGAATACGACGGGTATTTTTTTCTTCCGGCATTCTTCCAGAAGTCTTTTCAGGTTGGGGATGATCCCGGCGAATTCCGATGACTTTCCTCCCGCCAGATGCATCCCGACATTATCTTTGATCATATCTACGACGATCAATGCAGGTCTCATGATTTTCTCCTCATAACAATTCCGGGGCGGCCTGATATTTATCATAGATATTGGTGAGGCGTAAGGGGTGAAGCGTAAGGTGTTCTTCAAATACGATAAGTTCTGTCAGCCACACAACATTTTGTGCTCATGCTTCACATTTATTCACTCTCATGCCGGATCCAAGCCTCACGCGACACACCTCACACCTTACACTTTACGCTTTACGTTTACGCTTTTACCCTGCCCTGCAAAAGGGAACTCTATTATGGTATAATCATCCTCCGGCGGGAGAGGAAAGCATGAAGATAATCTACTTGGCCGACATTCATGGAGCGTTTGAGCGGGTAAAGGACCTCCTCGCCGCGACCGACGCCCAGGTTTACATCATCGCCGGCGATCTCATCGACCGTCCTTTTTATACCCGAGAGATGTCCGCCCGCTACCGGGCGCTCCAGTCCGGCCTCTCGCGCCTGCAATGCCGGCTTGGAGACGAGGAGGCGGACCTGGACGATTTTGCCGAAGATCTCCTGAAGCGGACGGATCTTCCCGGAGGCGTCCTTGAGCAGGCGGCGGAATACCGGGATGCAACCGTCCGGGCCCGGCGCGTCCTCCAGCAGAAGTACAAAATTCTGGAAAGCATTCTCTTCCTTAAGGGCACCTCCCAGATCTTCTGCCTGCCGGGCAACTACGACATGGACCTGCAGTACACTTCCCTCCACGGGAGAGATCTCCACCGCCATTGGCACTATGCGGCGGACCTGAGGATAGCCGGTTACGGAGGGGCGGATGTCGCCACGCCCGGAATTCCCCAGCGCTATTCCGTGCGGTACCTGGCGGACAGCGGCATGAGCGAGATGACCCGTTTTTTCACGGAAACCCGCCCGGATATTATCGTCACGCACAAGCCTGCCCACGGAATTCACGATCATGTTCCCCCCATGGGAGAGATCGGTTCGCCGGAGCTGAGGAGGTTCTGCGAAGAAAACCGCATCCCCTTGTGCCTTACCGGCCATATTCACGACCAGTGGGGATTCGCCGAGATTGAGGGGACAATTTACCTGAACCCTTCCAATTTCGGCGAGGTCCTCCAACCCGGCGGACGGGTGTCCGAAGGAGGATTTTTCTACACTATTGAAACAAGCGGGAGGCAGATCGCCGGAATCACTCTGAGCAAGCTGGTCCGGGACACGGTCCGGGAAATAGCGTCCTGCAGGCCTGAAAACGGGCTCTGGGTAAAGGACGTCCTGGACCCGGAACGGTTCGGGGCGCTGCTGCGGGGGAAGAACTGCGATCTTTCGGAGGCGACGGGGGAACAGGCATTCCGGGACGAGCTGAAGAAAAAGATGCGCTGGTTTTTCCCCGGGGGGATGGCGGACCACGCCGTCCGGGCAGCCGCCGAACAGATTCAGAGCGCGGCTTCATCCCTGGAGAAACGATACGGCGTCACTGTTTCCGCGGACCTGCTGGCCGGCCGGGAATCGCCCTCTCGTGATGCCGCCGTTTTGGATGTGATACTCTATGTAAGAGGCGGCTTGAAGCCGGACATCATCGATTTTGCGGTTTCCGCCTGCCCTCTGGTCCGCATCGCCGACTGGATCGATCTGGACCAGGTAAGCCGCAGCCTCAACGAAAAAAATTACGAATGCGACGTCACCCTCCGCTTTGCGGCCTACCGGGCCGCAGGCAGCGCCCTGCGGGACGGCGGCGCGGCCGAACTGGAAGACAGCATGGGCGCCGACCCGGCATTCCGCGGCGAGATCGAGGGGACCGGCTTCGCTTACATGGAGATCTTTCAGAATCTCGCGGCGCGGGTGGAGAACATGAAGGTGTTCGACGCCCGCCTGCGGGAACTGGGCATCACCGCGCCCGAGGCTTTCAAGAAAAGGGTGAGGGAGTGTCTGCATGGCGGTCACAAAAGCGAAAATCAGGAAACTGATTAAGATGGGGGATCTCCTGTGTTCGTCTTTCACGCTGGAGGAGGCATACGGCGTGATCGGCAGGGAGATGATAAATTTTTTCCCCTCCGGGGCCTTTTACCGTTTCAACGCCCCCAAGAATCTTCTCGAAGCGGCTGCCGGCTGGGGCGACGCTCCGAAAGAAACGGTATTCCCTCCCGACGATTGCCTCGCGGTCCGAAGAAACCGCCCTCACCTCGTCGCCGGAACGGCAAAGGGACTCCCCTGTCCCCATATCGATAAAGGACGGGACGACAGAGGATCCATGTGCATACCGATGAGGGTATACGGCGAGTTCATCGGCCTCCTCCACGTCCTTTTCCCTCTGCCGGCCGGCGCAGACTCCCGGGCGTCATCGCGGCAACTGGGGGCGAGCGGACAGCTGGCCCAGCTGGCCGCCCGGCAGATCAGCCTCACCCTGAAAAATCTCCAGTTCCGGGAAGAGCTGAGCAGCATGTATAAAAAGGACCCCCTGACGGGGCTGATCAACCGCCGCTTCCTGGAGGACGCCCTTACCCGGGAACTCAAGAAGGCCCAGCGGGAGGAAAAGCCTGTGGCGGTCGTTTTCATGGATATAGACCACCTCGGGCACATCAATCAGTCTTTCGGCCTTGAAGCGGGCGAGCGCATCATCAAGGATCTCGGGGTATTTCTGGGGGAGACATTCCAGGGGAAAGACATGGCGGCCCGCTGGGGGGCGGATGAATTCGTTTTGGTCCTCCCCGGCTTGTCCGTCGAAGCCGCCCGGAGACGGGCGGAGAACCTGAGGGAAACATTGAGCGATCATGCCGCTCGCGACGGGCACAGGCATATGCGCCGCGTCACGCTTTCCATCGGAGTGGCGGCTTCACCGGTCCACGGGGAAGACGCGAGCGACCTCCTCCAGTCCGCCAGGGCGGCCGTCAGGAAAGCGAAGACGGAAGGCCGCGACCGCGTCTGCGTCGCGGAATGAATAGAACGTAAGGCGTAAGGGTCAAGGGATTGAGACGAGATCTGAAGACAATCAGGAGTTTACCTTGATAAATAAATAAACGTATGCTTTAGTTCATATCGTAAAAATCTATTTACTTATGTTTATAGAATGGAAACTCCCATTAAGCCTAAATCCAAAATTTATTTTCCAAGCGACTCAATAGAAAAGAAAAGCAAACCATTTTCGCAGTTCAATAATCGCCGATTAATTGGTCGCGCCAGCGATCGGCGCAGCAAAATGATTGCTTTCGGTTATTATGGCGGCAAGTTTTCTCATTTGGATTTTCTTTTGCCGCTGTTACCGACCACATTCACTCATTTTTGCGAACCTTTTGGCGGATCGGCGGCTATTCTTATAAATAGACCTCCGGCACTCATTGAAACTTACAATGATCTGGACTCCGAAGTAACTAATTTTTTCCTCTGCCTGCGAAATAATGGGGATGAATTAATAAAGGCGATCAGTCTGACTCCTTTTTCACGTCAGGAATTGGTCAAGGCTTGTCGTCCTGAACAGATTTATCAGGTATCGAGAGAGCACGAAGATTTTTCGTCCGGGCGCGACAGACAAGAACAGGTTTGGCGCAGACAAGTTCCGAAGGACGATGGGCTCATTGCGTATTGACATCGCGCGCCGGTATGGCTGGAGCCGTTTCACGCTGGCTCGGAAGCGTAGAGGGTTTACCTCAAATTGTCCAGAGGCTCCAGAGAGTTCAAATTGAGAACGCACCAGCCACAGAGGTTATTCGCCGTTTTGATTCGCCAGAAACACTTTTTTATTGTGACCCTCCCTACCCTCATGAAGCCAGAGGTGACAGTAAGGCTTATGGATACGAAATGACAAATGATGAGCATGAAAAACTTGCAGAAGTCCTTCATTCCGTGCAGGGCGCTGTGGCAATATCCGGATACAGATGCGATCTAATGGATCGTCTTTACAGTGGATGGATACGGGTAGACGCCAATTCACGCTTATGCAATTCCTCCAAGGGTAAACGCACGGAATCAGTCTGGACGAATTATGATCCGGAATCCTATTCACGTGCAGCCGGTTACAATCTATCTGATAATACATTCTATCTCTTTGAACATCCCGCTTCTTTCACCGGAAAAAAACATGGCAAGAAAAAAAAGTGAGATAAATTCTCTTGATTTGAATCGTGCCGCTGAATTGCTCGAGAAAAATTGGCAACTGGTAACAGGCGAAGCCAGCGCCAAACCCGAAATTCAATTCATTTCAGATGAAGATTTACGCCATGCTATTGAATCATCAATCGGTCACAAGCAGGTAGCCTTCCGTTTTTGTCTCCCGGTCCAGATATTGGGTAAATTGACTAATCCAAAACTGGATAGTTTGCGCCTTCAGAAAAGGAAGGGGGATTTGAGCGATATTACCGGCTGGGATGCACGGAGCCTGGCGAGTAAGGTAGTAGCGCCTTTCAACCGGCGCCAAGAGAATATCATAGGAACTTGCCTCCGCGCATCAGTGTGGAAGAAGCACTTTCGCTTGCCGACAAATTCCTGTCAGAAAAGTCGGGAGGTGACAGAAGCTTGGCGCTTTGCGGTGCTCTCTTTGATGCCATAGGAATTCACTTTGGTCTTTATAAAAGAGTCGAACGGGCGAGAATAAATGCCAGCGATCAATCAACGGGACAGGCAGCTGATCTGGAATGCATCGACATGGAAGACAAAATCATTCTGGCTATTGAAGTAAAGGATCGAATTCTGACACTGGGTGATGTTGAAGATACGCTCCGGAAAAGCCGACGAAGAAAAATCAAGGATATATTCTTTTCAACTCCGGGTGTAAAAAGCAAAGATGAATCTGCTCTCCGCGAGATCATATTACGTGCATTTTCGAGCGGACAGAACATTTATGTTTTTGACTTTTTCACTTTTGCTAGAAGTATATTGGCACTTGGTGGAGAGCCTATTCGCATCTCTTTTTTACAAAAAATAGGTGAACATCTCGACACCTGGAATACTCAACCGGTTCATCGGCAAGCCTGGAAAAAAATTCTGGAATCCATTTGATTCTAGTCTGCACTTCCGTAACCGATCATTAATCATTTGCAGGCAGCGCCGCCGGCGCGTTTCCAGTCCTCCCTGATCACCTCCAGCAGTTCCCTCGACCAATCCGAAACAAGCACGATGGATTCGAACGAGGGGGGGCAGAAGAGCTTCTGCATGAGCATGCCGTCCCCGTCGAACCAGCGCGGCAGGACGCCGCCGAAGAAAAATCCCCGCCTCCGCAGCTCTTCGACGGCCTCGCCGGCCCAGGGAGCAGTGATATCAATCCAGACCTGGATGACCTCGACATTTTTCAGCAGCGCATCCTTCTCCAGACAGGAGATCCGCTTGCTGAAATCCGCGCCGATCTCGTGGACCGCTATCCGCGCCACCCCGGCGAACTCGAAAACCGTCATCTCCGCGCGCGTTTTTTTGTCCGCCGGAATCTTCTCCCCGGAAACCAGGATCTCCCGCTCGTATCCCAGGCGCGAATAGATGGCGCGGCAATTCCGCTCATAAGCCCCCGGAAGGTAGACGCGATGCATTCTCGGCCGGTAACAGCGAAAGACGATTGTGGTCGCAACCCTTCCGGATGCGGATTTTTCCTTGTCGTAGGCGGCTGCGGGCATGAGGCATATTTCTATTCCCGTTTCCACGACACTCATAGACGCCACGAGCTGCTGCATATAGGGATGATTGCAGACCGGCTCTCCAAAAACCTCCTCGATGCCGGGCATCTGCGGCACGAATTCTTCAAACTGGTAGCTCATGATTTCTTTTATTATCCCCGCGTTCCTGTGCTCCTTCAGGACAAGACCGGCGCATGATTCATACAGGGACTTCCACGGGGCCGAGCAGCACAGATGGCACACGCCCACGATCTTCCCTCCGGCCCGGGCCACGCCGGTATAATATGCCCCCTCCCGGTTGGCCTTTACGATGTCGTCCGGATTGTAAAAAAGACGGATCGGATAACCCTCGCCGTAGACTTCCCGGAAAAGGCTGACGACCCCTTCCGCGTCTTCCGGCCGGAAATTGCCGATTTCATAATTCGCGCCCGCACATTTTTCCGTTTTATTTTTCATCTCGGCTCCTGTTTTTTGGCATGTTGTCAGGTTTCGTTTTCAAGTCTATTCACACGGCTGCCTTCATATTTCCGCTGCCGGAAAATCAGCAATACCGCCAGAGCGACGAAAGCGGCGCCGGCCTGGAAAAGGCTGCCGAATCCGGCGCCGGCCGCGATGAGAAATCCTCCGGCGTACGGGACCAGGAAATAGGCCGCGTCCATGGCAAAGAGCGACATGTTCGTATTGAATCCGCGCATGGCCGGCGCCGATGCCGAAAACAGCAGCGCATTCAAAAGGGGAAAGACGGCCCCCATGCCCAATCCGTAAAGGGATGCGACCGTATAAAAAAATACTCCGGAACGGGACAGGGGGAGAAGAACGAGGCACAGCATCAGGAGCGACAGGGAAACCTGCAGGATGAGCCCCTTGTCGAACCGGTCGAAAAGCGCGCCGCCCGCCGCGCGTACCGCGATCATCATGAGCATGCTTACGGTGAAAAACGAGCCCACTTCCCCGCCCGCGGATTCGAGCGAGAGGTCCTTGATGAAATAGAAAACGGTTGCGTGCGCGAAATAGACCAGGAGCGCCGTCAAGAGGAGAACAGCCACCGGCAGACGGCGGAAATTCTCGCGCATTTCTGACAGCCGGGGGCGGCGCATAAGGACCTGGTCCCGGCCCTTCAGGGCGGCGGTTGTCCGCCGGTAAACCAGCGCGCTCAGCAGGAGACTGGCGGCGCCGAATACTGCTACGCCGGCGTAGATTTCGGATTCATTGCGCACGAAGGGAAGGGCCGACTCCACGAGCATCGGCATCACGGCATAAGGGATCATGGTCGCAATGCTGATCGTGCTGAATCCCTGGCCGCTTCTCTTCACCGGGATGAAAACCACCATGAGCGCGATCACCGTCGAGGTCAGGAGAACAAAAACGGCGCCGTGAAAAACGCGCAGGACCGCCAGGGAGGCGATGTCCCCCGCCCACAGGTAGGAGCAGGAAACCGCGATCAGAAGAAAGAGTGAAACGATCATGACTGCGAAAGCATTCCGCGCATGCAGCCAGGGGATCACGGCCAGGCGGAACGCGAACGCCGCCATCGGCTCGAGGCCGACGAGAAAGCCCGCCCACGCCGGCGGAATTCCGATGGCGCCGAGATAATGGAAGAAGCTGTAAAATACGGAGACATTGCAGAACGCCGCCATGAAGATCAGGCAGAGCGACAGGAATTCGACGGAAAACAGGCCCGCGGGTTCAGACTTGCCGGACAAAACAGGTTCCTTCAGTTAAGGATTTTTTTCAGGGCGCCGACGAAGCTTTCCATTGCTTCCATTCCGGCCAGCGTAACCCGGATGTGGTTGGGGTAGCGGAAGCCCGTCATCGGCCTGATCATGACGCCTTCCCGCATAAGTTTCCTGTATGCGAGGGTGTCGCTCCCCGGCAGCTTCACTATCAGGTAGTTGCCTTCATTGGCGATGACCGGGAGCTTCAGTTTCGCCAGGGCCTCGCACAGGAACGCCCTGCTTTCACGGACAAGCCGGCGCGTTTCCATGATATGTTCCGCTCCGTGCGCCAGGGCGGCCAGGGCCGCCTCCTGGGCGATGCTGTTAACCGAGTACACGACACAGGTGCGGCGGATCATGTCCACGACGCCCTGGTCTCCGACAAGATACCCGATGCGCAGGGCGGCCAGCCCGTACATCTTGGAAAAGGTCCGGAAAACAACGAGATTGGGATAATCCCCTATCATCGACATCCCGTCGGGATAGTCTTCCTTTTCCACAAATTCGAAATAGGCTTCGTCCACGACGACAATCCGGTCGCTTCCCGCTCCATCCAGAAAATTGATCAGGCGCTCCCTGGACCAGTAGGTCCCCGTCGGGTTGTTCGGGTTGCAGATGAAGGCTATTTTCGTGTTCGCATCCATGGCCTCCAGCATCTTCCGGTCGTCGAACTCATAATTTTTCAGTGGAATGACCCTCGCCTCTATTCCCGAAAAAGTCGCTACCCATTCGTACACGGCAAACGTCTTGTCCGCCGTGATGATATTGTTTCCCGGCTCGCAGAAGGCCTTGATCACGAACGTGATCACCTCGTTTGCGCCGTTGCCCACCAGAATCTGTTCGGGGTCTATCCCGTAACGGGCGGCGATCTCCCGGCGCAGGTAATAGGAATCCCCGCTCGGGTACACCGCTCCTTGAGGCGGCGGGAAACGGCGGATCACTTCCTGGGCGGCGGGCGGGGGGCCCAGGGGATTTTCATTATTGTTCAGGCGGAACAGACGAGGGCAGCCGTAAAGATTTTTAAGCTCCGGGTCCGGCTTGCTCGGGATATAAGGCTCGAATTCCCTTACGTAAGCAGGGACGAGGATGTCAAGATTCGGTCGCGTCATGGTATTGGAAAATGACGATATCGGAAACGCCTGCAAAGGGCAGAACGATTCCCGGCTTGAAACCGCCGCGCGAAAGCGCGGGTATCAGTCCGGCGTGCCAGGGAATGCCGAGATCCAGTTCAAAAAAGATGTTCAAAAGACCGTCTCCGCCGAGCAGCCGGACGTGTTTTTCGATGTTCTCGATATAGTCGCCGCCGGGCCATAAGGGCCGCAGGACCGCCTGCGCCCGCTCCCGGTGAATCTCAGCGGCAAACAGCGACGCGCCTTCATCGCGGGCTTCCCCCCGGTCCCGGACCGTCCTGATGCTGCGCGCCAGGAAAAGCCTGCCGTATTCCTCCCGCAGATAGCCGGCCATGCTCTCGTGCGTCCACACTTCGCATCCGGGGTCCTCATGGAGGTGCCGATAGAACGATTTCTTCGGAACAGGCGGTTTTCCTTCGGAAAAATAAACGAGAGAACCAAGCGGCTCGAATCCGCCGGCGAGGAATTCCGGAAGTTCCGAGAAGCTGAGCAGTCCCAAAGCCTTCGATCTGGCGACCCTCCCGATGCAGGCCTCGATCAGTGCTTCTCCTGTTTCCCGGGCCTTACCATCATGGAAAATGAACGGGCCGAGCAACTGCACCGTTTTCTCGGACCTGTAGCCGTATAAAACCCCTCCCACGATCTCCCTTCTCCCGTTCACGGCGATAATGGGGAAGCACTCCCCGGAAGCCGCCATGTCCACAACTTTGCCGGGGTATTTGAACAGGTTCGGCGCGGCCGGGTCCGAACCGGCGGCAAGAAGGGAAAACACTTTAAGCTTTTCCGCGTCGGGCGTTTCCGTTTCCAGTCCCTCCGCGTCTTCCGGAACAGAGACGCGTTCGACGGATTCGGGATAAGCCTTTTCCTTTTTCAGGATCAGGGAGATCCTCTGGTTTCCCTCGCTCCGGATCTGAAGATGATCGACGGATTGGGAGGCGAGCATCAGCCCCATTTCCTCCAGATCCGATTCGCTGTCGTAGGAGAAAGAAGATGTTATATTGAACCCGCCCAGATTCAGTTTCGATACGGGAAGCCGGAAGCAGACCTGCGTATAGTAAACGCCGTTTGCGCATTCAATCTGGATGCCCTCCCCCGCGCACATCGAGCGGCTGATATAAGAGAAGATCTCCTCGACCGCGAGCCGCAGGTGCAGGGCTTCGGTATTTCCCAGTCCGAATGCCCGGGCGGAATTCTCGGCGAAATTCACGGCCACAGGGAGATAGCGGTCCTCGGAGGTCAGCGCCAGGGTCAATGTCTTGCCGCGGGGTGAGTTCATTGGTGCCTCTTATATTCCCAAAGGGCGAAAAAAGTCAAATACGGGATGCAGCGGCCAGCTGCTCCCTCGCCTTCTCCAGATCGTCCTGTGTGTCGATATCGAACAGAATCCACGGATCGCCGCATTCAACAAAAACCGAATTCCCCTCATGCCGGGCCAGGATGGAGCGCATGCCGTCCGGCGCTTCGCCCCCGAGAATTTCCGGGATGAGGGCGGAAGAAATAAGGGGAGGGTGGCCGCGTCTGCCTTCGCTTACGGGCCGGCAGACGACTGCGCCGCTTCCCGCCGCCGCGAACGCCTTGATCAATCCGGTCAGGGTATCCGGACGGACCAGGGGAATATCCACGGGAAGGAGGAAGAACGCGCGGCAGATCCCATCCAGCCGCACGGCGCCCTCCTGCACGGAAGTAAACATGCCTTCTCCATACCGGTTGTTAACCGTCCACCTTGCGCCGATGCGGTCCGCAACGGCGGCAACCCGGGCCGCGTCATGCCCCAGAACGGCAAGGATATCTTCTACGCCTGCGGCGCGGCAGATTCCGACGGCCCGCTCGATCAGGGTCTCGGAACCGAGCTTCAGGAGAGGTTTGGTCCCGCCCATCCGGCGTGAGCGTCCGGCGCACAGCACAAGCGCAGAAATTCCGGGATGATAAGGAGATCCTTGCATCAGCCTTTTCTCCTCTCCGACCGGATCCGGATCAGCTCCGCGGCGATGCTTACGGCGATTTCGGACGGAGTCTCGGCGCCTATTTCCAAGCCGATGGGGCTGTGAACCCGTTTCAGATCTTCATCGCCGTATCCTTCGGCGCGCAGGGAACTGAAAATTATCTCGCGCTTGCGCCGGCTCGCGATCATGCCGATGTAGGCGGCGCGGGTTTTCAACGCGCGAGCGAGGACTTCGCGGTCGTGATTATGTCCCCGGGTAACGATCACCACGTACCCGGAATCGCCGATCCCGCGCCCGGCGAAGAATTCCTCGTACGAAGGAACGACCCGGATCTCCTCCGCATCCGGAAAACGCTCCCTGTTTGCGAATTCCCTGCGGTCGTCGACAATGATCGTGCGGAAGCCCGCGATGCCGCAGACGGAAGCAAGGTCCCGTCCGACATGGCCCGCGCCGAATATAAAGACCTTTCCCGCTGCCTCCAGCGGCTGGAGAAAAAGCCGGAAGTCCCCGGACGTGGAGGACCGGCTGCGGACCGGAATGACGGACGGCGCCTTCCCGCGCATCCCGCTCCGGACGTCCTCGATTCCCGCCCCGGACAGATCCAGTGTGCCGGGGGAGAATTCCCCTTCATCGCTTCCCCTGAACAGCCCGATCCCCGTCCGGCAGTTCTCCCACTCGCCGTTTTCCGGACGTATTGACCTGATCAGCCATACCCGGCGGCCCGCCTCCATGCTTCTCACTGCTTCAGCGAAGACGGAAACGCAGTCCGGGGATCCGTCAAGAAACTCGACAAGCACCTCCACTGTCCCGCCGCAGACCATTCCCCCTTCCGCAGCGGCCTGGTCCGTCAGGGAAAACGGCATAACCGAGGAATTGCGATTCATGACGACCGAGCCCGCCTTCCGGACGATCTCGGCCTCAAGCGGCCCGCCTCCCACCGAGCCCAGAGTTCCGCCGCCGGCAAAGACCGCCATGACGGCTCCCGGCCCGCGCGGGCCCGAACCGGCGAGCGACATTACCGTGGCCAGGACGACGGGTTCTCTCCGCCGGAGCCTTTCCAGGACATGAGAAAAAACATCCTCCGCCCGGAATACGCTCTTATTTCTTCCCGTGACATCCATGATTTCAGTCCCTCTTCCCGGGATCTATCGCCAGCCGCTTTGGGCTTCTTTTTTCCCTGACCCTGTGTTATAGCTTCCAGGCCAAATATCATAATTCGAAGGGAAATTGAAGATTCTCCGGAACTCGCAATGGTAGAAAGGCGAAAAACATACATACCGGAGATCGGCCGCACAGTCATTCGCGCCGACGCCGAGGCGAAAGCGGCCGGGGTTGAGAAGTATGCAGCCGATTATTACGGAGAGGGCCTGCTCTGGGCCGGAGTAAGACGGTCCGGAATTCCGCACGGCCGCATTATCCTGATCGACAAGTCCGAAGCGGAAAATATCCCCGGGGTTAAGGCCGTTCTGACGGGTGCGGACGTCCCCGGCGCCAACCGCCAGGGCATCGTCCACAAGGATCAGCCCGTTCTCTGCGACACTAAAGTCCGCTACTGCGGGGACGCGGTAGCCCTGGTTATTGCGGAAAGCAGGGAGATTCTGAAGCAGGCGATCGCCGCCGTGCGCGTGGATATCGATCCCCTTCCCGGCGTTTTCGACACCGACGAGGCGCTCCGCCCGGGCGCTCCCCTTGTTCATGAGGAACACAAGACCGGCAATATTCTGCTGCAGGCGGAGATCCGGCGCGGCGACGCGGCCGGCGCCTTCGCCGGCTGCGATGCCGTGATCGAGGAGAGTTTTGAAGTACCGTTCGTCGCGCATGCCTTTCTGGAGACCGAAAACGGGATCGCCTGGCAGGAGCCCGACGGGAAGATAACCCTGGTCGTGTCGACCCAGGCTCCGTTCCGGGACAAATGGGAAATCAGCGGCGCCCTCGGCATCCGGATGGACCTTCTGCGCGTAATCGGGCCTTATCTCGGCGGGGCTTTCGGCGGCAAGGATGGGGCGACGGTGCAGTGTCTCCTGGCTCTGGCGGCTCAGCATGCCGGCGGCAGGAAAGTCAAAATGCTCTGGGACCGGGAGGAGAATTTCATCGCCGGGTACAAGCGGCACGCCGTGAAAATGGAATACCGCGCCGGGGCGATGCGAGACGGAACGCTCCAGGCTCTCCATTGCCGGCTGTACTACAATTCGGGCGCCTACGCCCATCTTGGCGGCGAGGTGATGGCCCTCGGCATGGAGCACGCCGGCGGGCCCTACCGGATTCCGCATGCCCTGATCGAAGGATGGTGCGTTTACACCAACAACCCTGTAGCCGGCGCCATGCGGGGTTTCGGCGTAGCGCAGGTGAGCTTCGCGTTCGAGAGGATTATGGACCTGCTCGCGGCAAAGCTGGACATGAACCCCCTCGCGCTGCGGAGGAAGAACGCCCTGCGCCGGGGAGACAGCAACAGCTCCGGAGTGACGCTGACCGGATCGACGGGCATTGCGTCCTGCATCGATGCGGTGGAGCGGCACCCCATGTGGCGCAGCAGAAGCGCCTGGAAAGCGGAGGCGGGCGCCTTCAAAAAAAGGGGCGTCGGCGTCGCGGCGGTCTTCAACGCCATGGGCTACGGCAGAGGCCTGCCCGATTCGGCCATCGCCAAGGTAGAGCTGACGCCCGCCGGGAAGATCCGGGTCTACTGCGGCGTCTCGGATATGGGACAGGGAAACGCCACGGCATATTTTCAGATAGCCGGACAGATCCTGTGCCAGGAAAACTCCTCCATCGAACTCGTCCAGCCGGACACGGAGCGGACGATGCCCTCGGGCTCTGCGTCCGCCAGCCGGACCACGTACACGTACGGAAACGCGCTGATCCGCGCCTGCGAAGAACTCCGGAAACGGATCATCGGCAGGACGGCACTCGTCCTTCTGGCGGACACGGTGGAACGGATGGAACTCCTGCCGGGAAAAGTGCGGCACCTCGGAACCGGCCGGGAGGTCCCGCTCAGCGGCATCGCCGCCATGATGTCCGAACAGGACCGCACCTGCATCCAGCAGTTCATCATGCCGGTGGCCGGGGATTCCCTGGATACCGGAAAGGCTTTCTTCATCGGTTTTCCCCACCTCCTTTTCTCGTATGCGGTCCACCTGGCCCGCATCGAGATAGACGAGTTGACGGGGCGGATAGAGGTGAAGGATTATCTCGCCGCAACCGACGCGGGCCGGGTCATGAACCCGCAGGCATACGAACAGCAGGTTCAGGGGGCCGTCGCCCAGGGAATCGGGTACGCCCTCCACGAGGAAGTCCTGATGATGGAAGGACGCGTCCTTAATCCGGGGTTTGCGGCCTATCTCATTCCGGGCGCGCCCGATGTTCCCGAGATCGTCTCGCTTGCCGTCGAGACATACGAGGAATCCGGGCCGTATGGAATGAAGGGGGTGGGCGAAGTCGGGATCAACGGGCCGCTGCCATCGATCGCCAACGCCGCCGCCGACGCCGGCGGTCTCCACATCACGCGGGCGCCCCTGACGGCGGAAAGGATATTGGAAGCGTTGGCGCAGGCGGGAAAGAAGAACGGCGGAAAAAGGAAATGAAGATCGATTTCCTCCTTAACGGAAAGAAAATAGAACTCGATGCGGCCCCGGACAGGAGGGCGGTGGATCTCCTGCGCGAGGATCTTGGCTGGACGGGAACGAAGGAAGGATGCGGCAGCGGGGAATGCGGCGCGTGCACGATCCTCGTGGACGGCGAGAGCAGGCTCTCCTGCCTGATGCTGGCGGCGCAGCTTTCCGGGAAAAAGGTCGTCACCATAGAAGGGGCCGCGGGCGACCCGGAAATCCGGCCGATTCAGGAATCGTTTGTTGAACTCGGGGCCGTGCAGTGCGGCTTCTGTTCGCCCGGAATGATCCTCTCGGCCTCCGCACTCCTGAAAAGCCGGCAATATCCGTCACGGGAGGAAATCAAAGAGGGCCTGTGCGGCAACCTCTGCCGGTGCACGGGATATCACAAGATCGTGGACGCCGTGGGAGAAGCGGCCCGGCGGCTGAAGGACGGAGAATGAGGAAGGTCTTTTTCCCCCGCACCCTGGACGAACTCTGGCCTCTGCTCGAAAGCGAGCCGGGAGCGGCGATCTTCTCCGGGGGAACGGACCTGTTCGTGAAGATGCGGGCGGGGTCCGCCGACCCAGGCGTCCTGATCGGCCTGGAGCGGATAGGCGAATTGCGGGGCATCCGCCGGGAGGGCGACGGCGTCAGAATCGGCGCCTGCACGTCTCTAAAGTCGGTTCTCGAGGACCCGCTGGTCCGGAGCGGGCTTAAAGTGCTGGAGACCGCCCTGAAAGCGCTCGGCTCCCCCCAGATCCGCAACATGGGAACGATCGGCGGGAATGTCTGCACGGCGTCTCCCGCGGGCGACACGCTGCCTCCCCTGTATGTTCTCAGGGCCGAAGTGGAGATTCGGTCCGCCGGCTCAACAAGGCGCGCGCCGATCGGGGAATTCATCACCGGTCCCGGAAAAACGCTTCTCGGCAGGGGGGAAATCATCGCCGGCATACGGGTTCCCGCGCCGCAAGGGCTGAACCTGCATCATTTCGAGAAGGTGGGGCAGAGAAAGGCCCTGGCCATTGCCGTGGCGAGCCTGGCCGCCCTGATGAGGATCTCCCCCGAGGGCGTAATCGAAGAGGCGCGCCTGGCATGGGGAAGCGTCGCGCCGACCGTTGCCGTATCCGTGGGGGCGGAAGAATTCCTGAAAGGAAAAGCTCTCACGCGGCCGGTTCTGGAAGAGGCCGCCCGCATCGCGGAGGCTTCCTTTTTTCCGATAGACGATATCCGCGCCACGGCCGGCTACCGCAAGGCCGTGGCCGGCAATCTTCTCCTCCGGTTATGTAAGTAGACCAAGTCTCAAGTCTCAGGTTTCGAGTCTCAAAGTTAAGCAGAAGAGCTTTTTATAATTTGTCCTGCCCTGTACTTGACCGGACGGACACTGTCAAATCAGGTCTAACCCCGTAATTGCTTTCACCGTAAAAGCCCTCGCAAAGACGCGTCTGCGATTTAATCGATAATTTATTGAAAGTGATTTCGCAATTGAGGCAGAGATCCGTGCCTTTCATACCGAAATGCTGAACATCTAAGCCTTTCAAGCCCGTGGATGCACTTGGGGTTTAGTAGATTACAGATAATCCTTTCTTGGTGGACTGAAAAAGTCTAGCACCTCACCTGGTTCTATGATTTCGAAGCTATGTTCAATGTTACGAGGGATAGAGTATGAATCACCTGGACCGATTTCGTGCTCAACATTTTCAATGATGATTCTATATTTCCCGGAAATCACATATCCACTCTGCTCGTTCGGATGTCTGTGTAGAGGAGGATGGTCCCCTCTTTTATAAAGCATCTTAGTTACCATTGATTCCGGACCATGCGATAGCAATACAAAATCAACACCCAGGAAACTTCTTTTCTGAGCTTCATCTGATTTAACTATCATACACAATCTCCTTCTATTGTTTCCTTGCCCTGAATGGCGGATGAAAAATACGTGAATTTAAGATGCCTGTCCATGCTTAATTTCAGAAAAGAAAGATGCGATATTTGCCCGGCTCAACCATGTCTGATTTTCTTTCAATCGATAATCAACGGGTCTTTGAGATCGGCCGCATTTCTTTGTATTTGTCATCGAGCATTTCAGAAGACGCCGCATTCCTTGACTTCGGAAAGTAAGCTGGTTCAGAAAGTGGTCTCTGGATCTAGCCCGCTTCTGGGCCCGTCTTAATTGCAGTCGAGATTTTCGACAAGCGGCAAATTAAAGCTGATGTGCTTCCGCAAGCCTCGACGGCATGTTACGAATGGGTAACGGTTCGGAGTAGGATTGAAACAAAAAAGTACGGGCGGCGGTGATGAGAATCTTTGTCCGCCGCCCGTAGTATGGATTTAGTCCTGCTCGTTACATCCGCAAACTGACATCTGACCTGGCGTCGTAGTCAACCAGTTCCCGTTCCAGCCGCCGTACCACTTGCATACTCCCGGGCACTTTTTGTTCGCATCAATCTGATTCCAGATCGGGCCGGCATTTTTATCGTTTTGGCCGTTGCCCTGAGGGGGGTTATTGCAGTCGCACCAGGCCATCTGACCTTCAGTCTTAACCGACCATTTGCCGTTCCAGCCGCCGTACCATTTACATGTATCCGGGCATTTAGTCCTGGCATCCTGATCATTCGAGATCGGCCCGGAGCGAATATTGAAGGCCTGGGCTGAGCCGCAAAGGAGAAATCCGGCGAAGAAGGTCATGGAAATGAGAAGAACCAACACTTTTTTCATTAACGTACTCCTTTCTTTGAATTAGCTACACCATACCTGTAATCCGTTTGCCCTGGGACAATATACAGCCTTTGTGGACATTGCAAGCACATTGCATTCTTCCGCTGGTATTAGAATCCCATGATGAGTTCTCAAAGCAAAGTATGTGCCGAAAAGAGTCGTCTTTTATTTCAGCGAGTTTCGAATCTCTTCTCCTTACGATCTTCCGGACTATGCCAAATTGTGGGCACATGTTGAGGCGGGTTGGCAGGGATGCCATAGGCCATTTCAACCCGAAATCGATTAGCTCCGGGAGCGGTCGGTTTTAAGGAATTGTATTTGAACGGTGAATTTCAGAGGCAGCGGGATTTAAAAGACTTAGGAAAGTAAGTATTGACTTGCGATCGTCTTTACATTTGACGTCAAGAAGACTTCGTCCAGTGTTTCAGTCCCGCGGCTTGAATATTATCCTATTCAGTAACTTGAGACCCGAGACTTGAGACTATTTTTACCGCGACGATTTTCTTTTCCGGAGCATGTCCCAGATCAGCAGCACCGCGCCGATCGAAATAGCGGAGTCCGCCACATTGAAAGCCGGCCAGTGATGGCCGGCGACATGAACGTCGACAAAATCGATCACCTCGCCGAAACGCACCCTGTCGATCAGATTTCCGGCGGCGCCCGCCAGAATAAGCGAGAGGGAAGAAGCAAGCAGCATGTCCTTGACACGGTATTTTTTCAGGTAATAGACAATCAGCACGATCGCCGCCGCTGAAACCAGGAAAAAGAAGGCAACACGCAGAGAGGAGTGAATTCCGCTTAAAAACCCGAAAGCGGCCCCCGGGTTCCTGACATAAGTGATATTAATGAAACCCTTCACCACGGGGAAGCTCTGGTGCAGGTACATGCCGCTGTCCACCAGGTGCTTCGTCCACTGGTCCAGGATCAGCACCAGTCCGACAGTTACCGCCAGAATCGCATATGTCTTCTTCAAAAGCTTTCTCCCGCAGTTGCCGATCAGGAAAGGTTGCCGATGCAGCGGTCGCAAATGGCGGGATGCGCTGCGCTTTTGCCGACCGTGCCGCTGTACATCCAGCAGCGCTCGCATTTGACACCGCCCGCCCTGCTTACACCGATTGACATCCCCTCGAATTCCGAGCTGCAGGAGATCTCGCCGGACGGTTTGTCCGTCATCTCCACTTCGGAAACGATGTTGATGGTACGGATCGTATCCAGGTTCGCCCGGATCAGCTCCGCCAGCCTGCCGGAAGCCGCTATCTCGACTCTTGCGTCCAGGGAATGGCCGACGATCTTGTTCCTGCGGGCCGCTTCGACCGCTTTGGCGATCTCGCCCTTAAGGCCGATCATCGTCTTCCATTTCTCCATCAGGTCCGGATCAAGAAATTCCTGCTTCACCTCGGGGAAGCTCGTCATGTGAACGCTTTTCTCTTTGCCTTCGACCGGCATCCTCTCCCAGATTTCTTCCGCGGTGAAGACCAGGACCGGCGCCAGCAGGCGGACAAGGGAGTCCAGAATCGTCCACATCGCCGTCTGGGCCGACCGGCGCGCCTTTGAAGCCGTTTTGGACGTGTACAGCCGGTCCTTGCTCACGTCCAGGTAGAGAGCGCTAAGGTCGACCGTGCAGTAATTATAGACAGTGTAATAAACGACGTGGAACTCGAAATCCTCGTACGCCTTGCGCACGCGCTGGATCACTTCCTGGAGCCGGTGGAGCGCCCACCGGTCCATTTCTTCCATCTGCGCGCAGGGGACCGCGTCCTTCCCGGGGTTGAAATCGTAGAGATTTCCGAGAATGAAACGGCTCGTGTTCCGGATGCGGCGGTACGCCTCGATCAGCCGCTCCATGATCTCGCTGGAGATGCGTATATCGGCCGTATAGTCTTCCGCGGCGACCCAGAGCCGCAGGATCTCCGCCCCGTATTTTGCAATTATATCCTGGGGATCGACGACGTTCCCGACCGACTTCGACATCTTTTTCCCCTCGCCGTCCACCACGAAGCCGTGGGTCAGGACCTCTTTATAGGGCGCCCTTCCCCTCGTCCCCACCGATTCAAGAAGCGATGAATGGAACCACCCCCGGTGCTGGTCGCTGCCCTCGAGATACATATCGCAGGGCCACCGCAGGTCCGCCCTTGTCTCCAGGACGGCGGCGTGGCTCACGCCCGAATCGAACCAGACGTCCAGGATGTTGGTCTCCTTACGGAAGGCGTCCCCCTTACAGGAGGCGCATTTCGTCCCCTTCGGGAGCAGGTCTTTCGCCTCCCTCTCGAACCAGACGTCCGCGCTGTACTGCCGGACCAGGCCGGCCACGTGCGCAAGGACCTCCCTGGTAGCCAGGACCTCGCCGCATCCTTCGCAGTAGAAAACTACGATCGGCACGCCCCAGAGTCTCTGGCGCGATATGCACCAGTCGGGACGGTTTTCGACCATCCCGTAGATCCTGTCCCTGCCCCAGGAGGGTATCCATCTTACTTCCCCTATCGATTTAAGGGCCTTCTCCCGAAGTCCCTTCTTTTCCATGGATATGAACCACTGCTCCGTAGAGCGGAAAATGATCGGGTTCTTGCAGCGCCAGCAATGCGGATAGGAATGGCCGATGTCCATGCTGCCGAGCAGCACGCCCACTTCCTTCATCTTCTTCATGACGGACTCGTTCGCATCGAAAACGAACTCCCCGGCGAAGAATTCCACGTCGGGGGTGAACCGCCCGTTCTCATCCACCGGGGCGTAATTGTCGAGACCGTACTCCAGCCCTATCTCGTAGTCTTCCTGACCATGGCCGGGGGCGATGTGGACGAGACCGGTCCCCGCTTCCAGGGTGACGAAAGGCGCGAGGATAAGAACGCTCTCCCGGTCGATAAACGGGTGGCGGCACTTCTGCCCTTCCAGGACCTCTCCCGGAAACTCGTCGATTATTTCATACTCTTTGTAGCCGAAGGCATCCATGCAGTAGCCGACAAGCTCCTTTGCGACGATGAGCACTTCTCCCTGAGTCTTTACCGCCGCATAGATGAATTCCTTATGGACCGCTATCGCCAGGTTCGCCGGAAGGGTCCAGGGGGTCGTCGTCCAGATAACGCAATAGACTTTTTCGCCTTTCAGCTTCGAACGAACGGCCGCGAAATCGGAGATCATGGGGAATTTCACGTAAACGGAGGGCGTCTGGTGGTCCATGTATTCGACCTCCGCCTCCGCCAGGGCCGTTTTGCAAGTGGCGCACCAGTAAACCGGCTTCTTTCCCTTGTAAATGTCGCCGTTCAGCATGAGCTTGGCGAATTCCTCGATGGTGATCGCCTCATATTCGTAGCTCATCGTCAGGTAGGGATTGTCCCATTCCCCGAAGACGCCAAGCCTCTTGAATTCGCTGCGCTGGATGTCCACGAACTGCTCCGCATATTTGCGGCAGTATCTCCTTTTTTCTACCTGGGACAGGTCATACTTTTTATCTCCCAGCTCCTTGTCCACCTGGTGCTCGATCGGCAGACCATGGCAGTCCCATCCGGGAACGTAGATGCTGTCGAATCCGCCCATATTCTTTGACTTTATGACAAGGTCCTTGATGATCTTATTGAGGGCGGTGCCGAGATGGATATGACCGTTCGCATAAGGCGGCCCGTCATGGAGGATATAGGTCTTCCGGCCCTTGGAAACATTTCTGATCGCCCGGTATATGTTCATCTCCTCCCATTTTTTCAGGAACTCCGGCTCCCGTTTGGAGAGGTTGGCCTTCATGGGAAAATCGGTCTTCGGCAGATTCAAGGTGTCCTTGTAATCCATTTGGATCTCCTAAAAGTTGGAAATATAATCGAAAAACAACCTGGTATAGTTATCACATATGCCTGCAGCTTTCAAGGGCCGGGGAAAATAGAGCGGGAAAGGCGCGAAACGCGGGAAAGGGCTGAGATTGCAGGCAGGCGAGTCAGAGGGATTCCCGGTGAGCAGTACCAAGAACGAAGCTGCGAAGTTGCAAAGGTGGGAAGATACGAAGAAAGCATCTGATGACCTCTGGCATCCAGGAGAACCTCTATTAAACAGCCCGCCTGATGCCGGAAACCCGATGCCTGATGCCCAAACAAAAAGGACCCCTTGCGGTCCGCAAGGGGTCCCTTTTTGTTTGTAAGTTTATTACATGTCCATCCCGGGATATCCTCCGCCTCCGGGCATCGGGGGCATCGGGGTTTCCTTTTTCGGTTTTTCCGAAATCATGCACTGAGTTGTAAGCAGCAGGCCGGAAACGCTGGCGGCGTTCTGGAGCGCAAACCGCGTCACCTTGGTCGGATCGATAACGCCCGCCTCATAGAGGTCCTCGTATTTCTCGTTCTGGGCGTTGAATCCGTAGGCGCCTTTCTTCTCGCGGACTTTCTCGAGAATGATCGATCCTTCGAAACCCGCGTTGAAAGCGATCATCTTGAGCGGCTCTTCCACGGCCTTCCTGACGATCCCGACACCCATCTGCATGTCGCCGTCCAGCTTCAGCTTGTCGAGAGCGCCCTGTGTCCGGACGTAGGCGACGCCTCCGCCCGGCACGATGCCTTCCTCGACCGCCGCGCGGGTAGCGTTCAGGGCGTCTTCCACCCTCGCCTTCTTCTCTTTCATTTCCGTCTCGGTCGCGGCCCCGACCTTGATTACCGCCACGCCGCCGACCAGTTTCGCCAGCCGCTCCTGGAGCTTCTCGCGGTCGTAGTCGGAAGTGGTTTCCTCGATCTGGGCCCGGATCATCTTGACCCGCCCTTCCAGGTCGGCCCGTTTCCCGGCGCCGTCGATGATGGTTGTATTATCCTTGTCAATCGTGATCTTCTTGGCGCGGCCGAGATCTTCGACCCTGGTGTTTTCCAGCTTCGCGCCCATGTCCTCGGAGATGACCTTTCCGCCGGTCAGGATCGCGAGGTCTTCCAGCATGGCCTTGCGCCTGTCGCCGAACCCGGGGGCCTTGACGGCGGATACGTGCAGGGTTCCCCGCAGCTTATTGACGACCAGGGTCGCCAGCGCTTCGCCCTCGATCTCCTCGGCGATGATCAGCAGGGGTTTGCCCATCTTGGCGATCTGCTCGAGAATGGGGAGAAGGTCTTTCATTCCGCTGATCTTCTTGTCATGAATCAGGATGTAGGGATCTTCCAGGTTGACTTCCATCTTGTCGGGATTGGTTACGAAATAAGGGGAAACGTAGCCGCGGTCGAACTGCATGCCTTCAACGATCTCCAGTTCCGTCTCCAGCCCCTTGGCCTCTTCAACCGTGATCACGCCCTCTTTGCCGACCTTGCCCATGGCCTCGGCGATAATGTTTCCGATGCCCGCGTCGTTATTGGCGGAAATCGTTCCGATCTGGGCTATTTCCTTCTGGTCCTTGGTGGGCTTGCTGATTTTTTTGAGCTCCGTGACGACGGTCTCGACGGCCTTGTCGATTCCCCGCTTGATGTCCATTGGGTTGTGGCCGGCGGCTACCATCTTTGCGCCTTCGCGGTAGATCGCCTGGGCGAGAATCGTAGCGGTAGTCGTGCCGTCGCCCGCCACGTCGCTTGTACGGCTGGCGACTTCCTTCACCATCTGGGCGCCCATATTTTCGAATTTATCTTCCAGTTCGACTTCCTTTGCAACGGTGACACCGTCCTTCGTCACGGTGGGGGAGCCGAAAGTTTTATCCAGGACGACATTGCGACCCTTGGGACCCAGGGTCACCTTGACCGCATCAGCGAGTACGTTGACGCCCTTGAGGATCGACTTTCTCGCTTCCTCGTCATATTGAAAGATTTTGGCTGCCATTAATTTATCTCCTCCTTTTCCTATTTACTTCTCAATTATTCCGAGGATGTCTTCCTCTCTCATGATCAGGTAATCGACGCCGTCGATCTTCACCTCTGTCCCCGCATACTTGCTGAACAGCACCTTGTCTCCGGCTGCCACGTCCAGCTTGACCACCTTTCCGTCTTCCGTCATGCGGCCTTTTCCAACCGAGATGACCTGGCCTTCCATCGGTTTTTCCTTGGCGGTGTCGGGGATAATTATTCCGCCTTTCGTTTTTTGCTCCTCTTCCAAGCGTTTGACAAGAATCCTGTCGTGAAGCGGTCTGATCTTCATCCTGAGATGATCCTCCTTTCCACTATAATTTTTTGCCTTAGAAATTTAAGGCTTTCTAAGCCGGCGGGAAATTTCGGGCATAACATAAACATAAAATCAGTTATGTCAAGAGAAAATCCAGAGATAAAGCTAAGATTATAATTAAAAAACGCATTCTTCCGGAAGTTTTGCTCATTTGCATTCCCATTTCAATTATGCTACATAGTCGCCGCCCGAAGGCCTGAAGGGGAGATAATCGCATGCGCATAATTCCAAAAGACGAGAAATTTTACGACCTTTTCGAGGAACTCGCGGACAAGATTGAAGAGGGCGGCAAGCTCTTTCACGACATTCTCGAGAAGTACGAATATTCCGAACCGAAGCTTTCCAAACTGAAAGAAATCGAGCACGAAGCGGATACGATCACCCACCGCACCTATGAAAAGATGCACAAGACCTTTCTCACTCCGCTCGACAGGGAGGATATCTACGCCCTTGTCAACAAGATGGACAGCATCCTGGACATGATCGAAGCGGCAGGCATCAGGATGCACCTGTATAAAATCAAAAAACCCAGCCGGGAAATTATTGAACTGACTAGAGTTTTGAACGAGGCGATCTGCGGCGTCAAGAAGATCGTGTACGCCCTCCGCCATAAGAAGAACACCAAGCAGATCCTCGACACCTGCGTCGAGATAAATACGCTTGAAAACGAGGGAGATTATATTCTGCGTACGACGGTCGCGCGTCTTTTCGAAGAGGAAAAGGACGCCATCGAGCTGATTAAATGGAAGGAGATCTGCGAGAGGATCGAGGAAGCCCTGGATGTCTGCGAGGACGTTTCAAACATTGTCGAGGGAATCGTCCTGAAGCATGGATAACTCGCTTGCGCTGATTCTTTTCATTATATTAATATCCCTGATATTCGATTTCATTAACGGCTTCCATGATGCCGCAAATTCCATCTCCTGTGTAGTTTCCACCCGGGTGCTTTCCCCGCGCAATGCCGTTTACTGGGCCGCTTTCTTCAACTTTGTCGCGGCATTCACGGTCGGCGCCCCCGTGGCGGTGACGATCGGGACGGGAATAGTAACGCCGAATATTATCGACAACAGCCTGATTCTCTCCGCTTTATTCGGGGCGATCGCCTGGAACCTCATCACCTGGTATGTAGGTCTGCCGAGCAGTTCCTCCCATGCACTTATCGGAGGTCTGATCGGAGCGGGGATCGTCAAAGGAGGGTTCCACGTCCTCGTCTGGAAAGGCATTATCAAGACGGCCGCTTTCATTATTCTGTCACCCACCATCGGCTTTGTCTTGGGCCTGATTCTGATGATTCTGAACCTGAACCTTACCCGGAACTTTCATCCCGCCAAAGCAGACCGTGTATTCAGGAAACTGCAGCTCGTCTCGGCGGCTATACACAGCCTCGGTCACGGCATGAACGACGCCCAGAAAACGATGGGAATCATCGCTATCGTCCTGTTCAGCAGCGGATATCTTGGACCCCGCTTTTACATCCCGTTCTGGATAGTCCTGATATGTACTTTCACCATCGCCCTCGGCACGATGGCGGGAGGATGGCGGATCGTCAAAACCATGGGAACGAGGATAACGAAGCTGCGGCCCATGGGTGGTTTCTCCGCCGAAACTGCGGCCGCGACATCCCTCATCGGTGCGACACTGGGCGGCATCCCGGTCAGCACGACACACACGATTACGGGCGCCATCATGGGGGTGGGCACCACGCACCGGCTGACGGCCGTCCGGTGGGGCGTGGCGGGATCAATCGTGTGGGCATGGATTCTTACCATTCCCGTATCGGCGGCCATATCCGGCGCCTCTTATATACTGCTCCGCTCAATGTTCTGAAGTTTAAACTATTCTTTATAGACCGGAAAGTATAAAGAAACCGTCGTTCCCTGCCCGAGCTGGCTCTCTATCTCCATCTTTCCCTGGTGAGCCTGCATGAGGTGCTTGACGATGGACAGGCCCAGTCCGGTTCCTCCCAGCTCGCGGGAGCGGGTCTTATCGACGCGGTAAAACCTTTCTCCGAGTCGTGAAATTTCGCTTTTCGGCACGCCCACACCCGTATCGGCGACGCGGAGGACCACCCATTGGCCTCCCTCCCGCAACGCCGACACGGAAATCCTGCCCGGCGCGGGCGTGAATTTCACCGCGTTGTCGAGGACGTTCAGCAAAATCTGCACCAGCCGGTCCCTGTCCGCGCGGACGGGAGGGGTGGTCTCCGGTACGTCCCTGGAGACGGCCAGCCCTTTTTCGCCGGCCCTGGACTCGATCATGGGAAGCACGCTTTCGGCGATGCCGCTGAGAGAGACGCTTTCAAAATAGAATTTTATTTCACCCAGCTCGATATTGGAGATCGTCAGCAGGTCTTCCAGCAGGCGGTTCATGCGTTCTGCATGCCGGGAGATAATGCCGAGAAACCTGAGGGCCGTCTCCCTGTCCTCTATCGCTCCTCCCTCGAGCGTTTCTATGAACCCGAGAATGGCCGTCAGAGGCGTTTTGATTTCGTGCGTGACGTTGGCGACAAAATCGACGCGCATGCGCTCGAGTTTCTTCACCCGGGTAACGTCGTGGAAGACGATAAGCGTCTTTTCCTCGCCGCCGGGCAGTCCCGCTACCGATGATATGCTGATATTGAAGGTCATGGGACTGATCTCGCCAAGGACGATCTCTTCCCTTACCGGCTGCCTCGCGGCCCGGAACGATTCAAAGGCCTTCTGCAGCTCGATATTCCGGAATGCTTCCATCAGCGTTTTTCCCGCAGCCTCTCCGTATTCCGCCGCGATCATCTTGCGGAATGCCCGGTTGTAAATCTCGATTTTATTATCGCCGTTCAGAAGGAGCACGCCTTCGCTCATGCTGGCAAATGCGGCGATGAGCTTCCCTTTTTCCTCGCTGACCGACCGGATCTGGCTCTGCAGTTCCTCAACAAGGAAATTGATGTTCTTCGCTAGTTGGCCGAGTTCGTCGTTCTTGCGGATCAGCAGAGATCCCGGTTCTTTGCCCTCGCGCAGCTTTTCCGTAAAATCCTCCATCTCCTTTATCGGTGAATAATACCTGTAGGAGAAAATCAGTGCAAAGATCAGGGACGGGAAAACCATTATGAGGATAGACACGAACAGGCTGCGGTACAGCGAATCCATGATGCTGCGGATTTCGTGCAGCGGCTTGGCCAGGCGGATAAATCCGCCGTCTCCCCGGGAGAGCGCCACGTAAAGCATATCCGTTCCGACCGTCCGGCTGTATCTTATCGCCTTTCCCGACCCGCGCACTCTCGCTTCCTGGATCTCGGGACGGGTAAGGTGCTTTTCCATGGTTGAAACCTCGTGCTCCGAATCCGCGATGATTTCGCCGCCGGGGGCGATCAGCGTAATCCTCGACTTTGAAATTTCCGCCAGCCGGCCGATTCTTTCCCCGGCCTCCAGCCGGGACTCCGAGTTGATTACCTGTGCGAAGGTCAGAAGCTCTTTCTCGATCCTTTCGACAGTGCCCGCTCTTATCTGCTGTCCGACAAGGTAGTAGATCACGGAACTCGCCAGAATAATCAGGATCAGATAGGTACCCAGGACCTTTATGAAGAGTCGGCTTTTCATCCGTCCTTCCGGAATAATTCATCCGTTTGCTGGTGCCGGACGGTTTTTCCCGTCACCATGTAAATGACCATATCCGCGACTCCCTTGGCATGGTCGGCGATTCTCTCCAGGTTTTTGGAAATCTGCATGATCAGCAGCGCGCGATGTATAGTGCGCGGGTCCTCCATCATGAACGTCAGGAGCTCCCGGAAGATCTGGTCATTAAGACCGTCGACCACGTTTTCCTCACGCCGCACATTTTCCGCGATATCTATGCTTCCGCGCACGAGTGCGTCCAGACTCTCTTTGATCATCGCTCTCGTGATGTCCGACATGCGGGGGAGGTCGATGTAGGGCTTGAGCTGCGGCTCCTTATTGAGCTGGATCGCTTTCTGGGCGATATTGACCGCCATATCTCCGATCCTCTCCAGGTGGCCGTTTATTTTTATCGCGGTGGCGATGAAACGGAGGTCGCGGGCGGTCGGCTGGCGCAGGGCCAGGAGCCGGATGCACTTGTCTTCCAGCTCCATATCGAGCTTGTCGATCCTGTCGTCCTCCTCGATAACCTTGCGGGCGAGATCGGAATCCCTCTCCAGGAGCGACGTCATTGCCGACTCAATCGCCTTCTCCGTCATTGCGCCGAGATAAAGCAGTCCGTCCTTGACATGCTGGAGTTCCCTCTCGTACTGAAGGCTGGTGTGCTTCTTCTCCTCCATAACCCCTCCCGTCAATCATCCGAAACGTCCGGTTATATAATCTTCCGTCTGCTTCATATCCGGCGTGGTGAAGATCTTTCCCGTCCGGTTGAATTCGATCAGCCGTCCCAGGTAAAAAAAGCCCGTGTAATCCGAAACGCGCGCCGCCTGCTGCATATTGTGGGTAACGATGATGATCGTATAATCTTTTTTCAGCCCTTCCATGAGCTCTTCGATTTTCGCGGTCGAGATCGGGTCCAGCGCCGAGGTGGGCTCGTCCATAAGCAGCACGTCCGGTTTCATGGCCAGAGCCCTCGCGATGCACAGCCGCTGCTGCTGTCCGCCCGAAAGCATCATCGCGGATTGCCCCAGGATGTCCTTCACTTCATCCCACAGGACGGCCTGCTTCAGGCTCCGTTCGGCAAGGGACTCCAGGTCGGTCCTGCTCATGCCCCCGGCCAGCCTGGGCCCGTAGACAATATTGTTGAAGATCGATTTGGGAAAAGGATTCGGCTTCTGAAAGACCATCCCGATTCTTCTCCGGATTTCCACCGGGTCCACTTCGGGGTCGTATATGTTTCTGCCCTCGAAAAGAACCTTCCCCTCCACCCTGGTCTGTTCGATAAAATCGTTCATGCGGTTGAGCAGCCTGAGCAGGGTCGATTTTCCGCACCCCGAGGGTCCGATGAGGGCCGTCACTCTGTTCTTCTCGAACGAAATGTTTACGCCGGTCAGCGCCCGGAAAGAGCCGTAATAGAAATTCACGTCCTGCGTAACTATAATATCGCCGTCCCGCACATTACCACCTTTTTTTCCTTCTGATATAACTGCGGATCACGATCGCCGCCAGGTCCACCCCGAGCACAAGGGCGATCAGGACGAGCGCCGTTCCGTACTGGAGGGGCCGTGTTTCTTCAATACGCGTTCCCGCCGTCGCCAGCACGTAAATATGATACGGGAGGGCCATAACCTCGTCAAATACGGAGCCGGGAAGCCTGGTCGTAAAGAAGGCGGCCGCCGTAAACATGATGGGCGCCGTCTCTCCGGCCGCGCGCCCGATTCCGAGGATCGAACCGGTCAGGATCCCGGGCAGCGCGTTCGGCAGGACGATCCTTGAAACCGTCTGCCATTTCGATACGCCGAGCGCCAGCGATGCCTCCCGGAACGTCTGGGGCACCGCCTTGAGAGCCTCTTCGGCGGATCCGATGATCGTGGGAAGGATCAGGATCGCCAGCGTGAGCGACCCCGCGAGGATGCTTGACCCGAAATCGAGATAGACGACGAAAAGGCTCAGGCCGAAAAGCCCGAAAACGACGGAGGGCACTCCCGCCAGAGAGTTGATGCCGATGCGGATGAAGCGGACCGCCGGACCGCTCCGGGCATATTCGCTCAAATAAACGGCGGAGGTGACGCCGAGGGGCATCGCCACCAGAACGGCCCCGAGCGTCAGGTAAACCGTTCCGATAATCGCGGGCATGATGCCGCCCGCCGTCATGGAATCGCGCGGCGGCTCGGTCAGGAAGGTCCAGTCGACAGCGCCTATTCCGTTGACAAAGATAAAGAAGAGAATACCGCCGAGCGCCGCGGCAATGATCAGCGCGGCAATCCGGACGACCCAGAGGAATATCCCCTGCTTCAGGTATCTCCATTTCATCGATCCTTGCCGCATATCATCCTTTTCCTTACAGGGTTGCGGACCCGGTCTCCCTGAATTTATGGGACACGTAATCGGCGATAAAATTGAACGCGAGCGTCAGGACCAGCAGCACCACGCCTGTCGCGAACAGCGCATGATAATGATTGCTCCGGAAAGGCGCCTCGCCCATTTCCGCGGCGATGCTGGCCGGCATCGGACGGACGGAGTCAAAGATACTCTCCGGAACGGCGGCAGCTCCCCCCGCCACCATCAGGACCACCATCGTCTCGCCGATCGCGCGCGCCATCCCGAGTATGACCGCCGTGGAAATGCCGGAAAGCGCGGCGGGCACTATGACTTTGACAATGGTTTCATGCCTGGTCGCCCCCAGAGCGTAGGAAGCCTCCTTGAACTCCCGCGGCACGGAATAGAGGGCGTCCTCCGAGATGCTCGAAATGGTGGGGATTGCCATCACGGCGAGCATGATCGAGGCGTTCACGATATTAAGACCGGTAGGAAGGTCGAAGGTGTCCTGCAGCCAGGGCGCAAGGACCACCATGCCGAAAAACCCGAGGACGACCGAGGGGAGGCCGGCCAGGAGTTCGATCGCGGGCTTCAATATCTCTTTAACCGCCGGCGGAGCAATCTCGGATATGTATATGGCCGACAGCACGCCCAGCGGAACGGCAATCAGAGTCGAAAAGGAAGTGACCACCAGGGACCCGACGATCAGCGGCCATATCCCGAATTCCGGCGGCTCATACGTCGGATACCATTCCATCCCGAAGATGAACCGGCCGATGGAGACGAATTGAAAGGTCGGCAGGGCTTCACGGAAGAGAAAGAGTATGATCAGCAGCAAAAAAATGATGGAAACCGCCGCAAAGCCGAAAAAGGCCTTTCGGATCAGTTTCTCGCGGAAACTTCTGGTCATAGCTGTACCTGCAAACAGGCGTTACTTCAAAGGTACAAAACCGGTCTTCTCGATGATTTTCCGGCCCTCTGGGCTCAGAATGAATCTGATGAAATCAGCGGCCGCCTTCTTAGGTTTTTCATCCGTAAACATGTAGAGCGGCCGGGCGACCGGAAACTTCCCGGAAAGGGCGGTCCGGGGAGATGCCTCAACGCCGTTGACCTTGAGCGGCTTCACCGACCGGTTCAAATACCCGATTCCTATATAACCGACGGCATACCTGTTCCTGGATACCGTCTGAACAATTGCTCCATTCGATGCCTGGAGTTGGGCGCGGGGGGTGACTTTTGCGTTATGGAGGACCTTCTGCGACCAGGCTTCGTACGTCCCGGAACTGGTGTCGCGGGATATTACTGTTATCCTTTTGTCCGCTCCGCCGAGTTCCTTCCAGTTTGAAATCTTGCCCTGATATACCAGGCTCAGTTGCTCCAGGGTCAGGTCCTGAACAGGATTGGACGGATGGACGACCGGCACAATGGCATCGATGGCGACCCGGTGTTCCACGGGCTTCACTCCCCTGCTCTTCGCCAGGGCGATTTCTTCCTTTTTCATTTCCCGCGAAGAATTGGCTATGTCCGTCGTTTTGTCGATCAGGGCTTTGACGCCGTCGCCCGACCCGCCGCCCGAAAGGGATACGTTGATCTGCGGGTTCTTTTTAATAAAGGCCTCGGCCGCCGCCTGGGCGATGGGGAGAACCGTCGTCGAGCCTTTGACAATAACGGTTTCCGCAGCCGCGGCCGACCCCGCCACGAAAAGAATACAGGCCATAATCCAGACGCATATCTTTCCCGGTTTGCTCATGGGGAATTCTCCTTTCTCGGTCATGGAGCGACATTAGCCGGAATTTGTTACATTTTGATTACATCTGGATGAATTTCGGGTGAAATAAGGGAAAGAAAAGGTGAAGAGCGAATTACCCCATGCGCCGTCGACGGATGCGAAAGGAACGGAATCAGGATTTCCCCGAATTTCGTTTCCTTACTCCCTGGCCGCTGCGAACTTGTAGCCGGCGCCGCGGACGGTTACAATGAATGCGGGATTATCCGAATCTTTTTCTATCTGCGCCCGCAGCCGCCGGATGTGGACGTCCACCGTTCTCGGCTCCACGAAGGAGTTTTCCCCCCAGACCCTGTCCAGTATCTGGCTGCGGGTAAAGACTTTGCCTGGATTTTTCGAAAAGAAGATCAGGAGCCTGGCTTCCGTAGGGCTCAGATCTATTTTCCTGCCGTCGAGCGAGATTTCGAAGGAGTCGTAGTCAATTCGAAGACCTTTATAAGAGAAAGTCTTCTTTTTTTCCGCTTCTCCTCCCGATTCGAATCTCCGCATCACGGCGCGTATCCGGGCGATGAGCTCCCGGACGCTGAATGGTTTGGTTATATAATCGTCCGCGCCGATCTCGAGCCCGAGCACTTTATCGACCTCGTCCGTCTTTGCCGTCAGCATGATGACCGGAATATAGGAAAGCCGGGGGTCCCTGCGGACCATCCTGCAGACGTCCATCCCCTGGATTCCGGGGAGCATGAGATCGAGAAGAATCAGGTCGGGTGCGGAATCACGGATGATCCGCATCGCCCTTTCGCCGTCATAGGCCTTTTCGACCGCGAATCCCTCCTTTTTCAGATTGAAGGAGACCAGATCCACGATGTCCTTTTCGTCATCAACCACCAGGACTTTCATCATCTTGCTCCGGAACCCCCTCTTCCAAAAACTAGGGACACTTCCCCTATTTCATCCGCCTTCGCATATGTTCGAATAATTTAGCAAAACACGCTACTTAAATCATTGTTGGCCGATCCCGTGGCTCTTCTCAAGATAGAAAAAAGGGCTGCGTCCTTCGTAGCGCATGTTTTTCGGAGATGTATAACAAGCTGATATCCAAACGGATGCCGGCCGGCGCGGAATTTTCTTGAAAATAGGGGGAGTGTCCCTAGTTTTTTAAAAAGGATCAGAACAGTTTTGCCTGCAGCTCTCTGATATGCGAGATCCTGTCCAACTCCATCCCCGCCGGCGGGCTGTCCATCCGGATGGAGGTCTTCGGCAGAATGCAGCGGGAAAAACCCATCCGCGCAGCCTCCCGGATGCGGTCTTCGGTCCGGCCGATTCCTCTAATCTCGCCCGTCAGGCCGACTTCCCCGAAGACGACCGTATCCGAGATGATCGGTCTGTTCCGATAGCTGGAAACAACCGCCGAGACCACGCCGAGGTCGACGGCGGGCTCGCTGACGCGCACGCCCCCGGCGACATTGACGAAGATGTCGTGATTGCCGAGCTTGAGCCCGCAGATCTTTTCCAGGACGGCGACCAGCAGGGAGACCCGGCTTGCGTCCGCGCCGATCACGGTCCGCCGGGGCATTCCCAGATTAGTCGGGCTGGCAAGCGCCTGTATCTCGATCAGGACAGGACGCGTGCCCTCCAGGCTGGCGGAGACTGCGGAGCCGGCAGCCCCCTTGGGACGCTCGGAGAGAAAGAATTCCGAGGGGCTGGAGACTTCCTGCAGGCCCGTATCGCGCATTTCGAACACCCCGATCTCGTTGGCCGGCCCGAAACGGTTCTTGATGCTCCTCAGGATGCGGTAGGCGTGTCCGGTGTCCCCTTCGAAATAGAGCACAGTATCCACCATGTGCTCCAGGACTTTAGGGCCCGCAATGGACCCGTCTTTCGTAACGTGGCCGATAAGAAAAACGGGGATTCCGGATTTCTTCGCCTGCAGGATAAGGCGCTCGGAGCACTCCCTGACCTGGCCCACGCTGCCCGGTGCGGAACTGAGCAGAGAGCAGTAGAGGGTTTGAATGGAATCGATCACAACGGCCGCCGGCTTCACTTCGGAGATTCTCTGCATAATGCTTTCGAGCGATATCTCCACCAGCACCAGAAGTTTCCGCGCGAGGGCGCCGATCCTCTTCCCCCGCATCCCGATCTGCCCGGATGACTCCTCTCCCGTCACGTACAGGACGTCAAGCCCGCGCCCGGCCATATTCTGAAGTATCTGGAGGAGCAGCGTCGATTTTCCAATGCCCGGGTCGCCTCCGATCAGAACGGCCGAGCCCGCCACGATCCCGCCGCCCAGGACCCGGTCCATTTCAGGCATTCCGGTGGAATTCCTCTCGTTTTCCGCAGGATCGAGAACGCCGATCGGACTCGGTTCACCTCCAAACCGGAGCTCTCCCGCAGGGCCCGGGGATGGAGGTCGGCTTTCCTCCTCCGCAAAACGGTTCCATTCCTCGCACGCGGGGCATTTACCCAGCCATTTCGGCGACTGGTGTCCGCAATTCTGGCAGACGAAAACCGTTTTCGCTTTTTCCCTTACGATGACCCACCTCTTTAATTCAGTTTCGAGTTTCGAGTTTCGAGTTTCCGGTTTCCAGTTCGGTCCGGTTTCGATCAACGCGCCTAAAAATATCTGTTTTGGCCCGTCAGGTCAAGGTAATCCCCCGGCGGAATCAGGCCTGTTTACGGCTAATTCCAAGGAATTAAGTCCAAAGCCCGTCCTCGTGAAATCGCTTGTGTAAAAAAGCTGATTCTGTTAAGAGTTTGGTTTGCGCCTTGGCAAATAACCTTTATATAAGAGGACTTATGCACAACCCCAACTTCAGTTCCGGTCCCTGCAGCAAGAGGCCCGGATGGGACCTGAAGGCCTTGAAGGATGCCGCTGTCGGCCGTTCGCACCGCTCCGCGCTCGGAAAAGAGAAACTGGCGGCGGCGATCAGCAAAAGCAAAAAAATTCTGAGGGTTCCCGAAGATTACCTGCTCGGTATCCTGCCCGGATCGGATACGGGAGCGTTCGAAGGAGCCATGTGGACCCTTCTCGGGCCGCGCCCGGTCACCGTGCTGGTATGGGAGAGCTTCAGCGAGGGATGGGCGACCGATATAGAAAAACAGCTCCGGCTCAAGCCGACGATCATAAGGGCCGATTACGGGAAGATTCCCGATCTGGCCGGAGTGGACTGGACAAACGACGTCGTGTTCGTCGCCAACGGCACGACAAGCGGGGTAAGGATCCCCGATTGGGACTGGATACCTCCGGATCGCCAGGGGCTCTCCCTCTGCGACGCTACCAGCGCGGTTTTCGCCATGCCCGTGGACTGGGAGAAGACGGACGTGCTGACGTATTCGTGGCAGAAATGCCTCGGCGGCGAGGCGGCCCACGGCATCCTCGTGCTGAGCCCCCGGGCCGTAGAGCGAATGGAGTCGTACGATCCGCCCTGGCCGTTGCCCAAGGTGTTCCGGATGAAAAAGAGCGGGAAGGTCAACAGGGCGATCTTCCAGGGGGACACGATCAACACGCCTTCCATGCTGTGCGTGGAGGACTACCTGGACGCCCTTCAGTGGGCGGACAAGATCGGACTGGAAGGTCTCTTCGCGAGGAGCCGCGCCAATCTGAAGGCGGTCGAAGACTGGGCGGCGAAACGGGACTGGATCGATTTCCTGGCCTCGTCGCCGGAAATCCGGTCCAACACGTCGGTTTGCCTGGCGCTCACTGACAGGAAATTCAAGGCGCTGCCTGAGGAGGGTCAATCCGCGTTTATCAAGACCATCGCGGGCGCGCTGAGCAAAAAGAATGTTGCGCACGACATCTCCTCTTACAAAGATGCCCCTCCGGGGTTCCGGTTCTGGTGCGGTCCGACGATCGAACCGGCCGACCTGAGGGAGGCGCTGGGCGCGCTGGAAAAGGTTTACCTGGAAAAAATTACGGAGCTGTGAAGCAGGCATGTATAAAGTACTTGTAAGCGATACGCTGGCTGAAGAAGGTATTGAGATATTCCGGAAAGCTCCCGACGTCGAAGTCGACGTCATGACCAACCTGACCCCGGACGAGCTCAAGGGGGTTATAAAGGACTACGACGCGCTCGCCATCCGCAGCGCGACGAAAGTCACCGCGGAAATAATCGCGGCGGCGAAAAAACTGCGGGTGATCGGCCGGGCGGGAATCGGCCTGGACAACGTGGATGCGGGCGCCGCGAGCAAGCGGGGGATCGTCGTAATGAACACCCCCGGCGGGAACACGATCACAACCGGCGAGCACACGATCGCCATGATGTTCGCCATCGCGCGACAGATTCCGCAGGCGACGATCTCCATGAAAAGCGGCAAATGGCAGAAGAATAAATTCATGGGCGCCGAGGTCTACAACAAGACGCTCGGCATCATCGGCATCGGCCGCGTCGGGTCGATCGTCGCCGACAGGGCCTTGGGGCTGAAGATGAACGTCCTCGCCTTCGATCCCTTTATCTCCCCGGACGCCGCGGCGAAAATGGGAATCTCGCTTGTCACGCTCGACGAGCTCCTGGCGAAGGCCCATTTCATCTCCGTGCATACACCGCTCACGAAGGAAACGCGCGGGATAATCAATGCGACCGCCTTCAAGAAAATGCGGGACGGCGTCTTTGTCATCAACTGCGCGCGGGGCGGGATCATCAAAGAACGGGACCTCCTCGACGCACTGAATTCCGGCAAGGTGGCCGGCGCCGCCCTCGACGTCTTCGAGGAGGAGCCGACGAAAAACGCGGACCTGGTAAACCACCCGAACGTCATCAGCACGCCCCATCTCGGCGCCTCGACGGACGAGGCCCAGAAGAACGTGGCGATCGCGATCGCCGAGCAGATAACGGATTACCTCTGCACGGGCGAAATCCGCAACGCGGTCAACTTCCCCTCGGTCAGCGCGGAGCTCCTGGCGGTGATCCAGCCGTACGTGACGCTCGCGGAAAAGCTCGGCGCCTTCCAGGCTCAGATCGTGTCCGGCGGGATCAAGGAAGTCCACGTCGAATACAGCGGGGAGATCCTCAACAGCTCGGTGGCCCCGATCACGATCTCGCTCCTCAAGGGGCTGCTGACGCCGGTGCTCAAAGAGAACATAAACTACATCAACGCCCCGGTCATCGCCAAAGAGCGCGGGATCAGGGTGATCGAATCGCGAAGCAGCGAGGTAAAGGATTTTACCAGCATGATCGCCGTCACGCTCAAGACCTCGAAGGAGACGAGGTTCGCGGCGGGAGCCATTTTCGGCAGGCAGGACCCCCGCATCGTCAGGATCGACAAGTTCACGATGGAAGTCATCCCGGAAGGGAACATGCTGGTCCTGTACAACTGCGACCGGCCGGGCGTTATCGGAAACGTGGGTATGACCCTCGGGAACAACAACATCAACATCGCGAGGCTGCAGCTGAGCAGGCAGCAGGTGGACGGGAAGGCGCTGATCGTCCTCAGCACGGACTCGTCAGTGCCGGAAAAGGTTATTGCGGACCTGCAAAAGCTTCCGAACGTGCTGTCGGTAACGCAACTTGAAGTATAGGTCTTCAGGCGTCAGGCTTCAGGCATCAGGAAATGAACGATAATGAAATATGAGAGTATTACGGAGCAGGGAAATGGCCAACGTCGCAGTCGTCGGCACCCAGTGGGGTGATGAGGGAAAGGGGAAAATCGTCGACCTTTACGCCGAGGATGCGGACGTCATCGTCCGCTTCCAGGGGGGGAACAACGCAGGGCACACACTCGTGGTCGGAGGCGAGCAGACGATCCTCCACCTGATCCCCTCCGGAATTCTCCACAACGGCAAAATCTGCATCATCGGCAACGGCGTCGTCGTCGATCCGGCCGTATTGATCCGCGAGGTCGACGAGCTGCGCAAGCGCAACCTGTTTCCGCCCCAGACCAAGCTTTTCGTAAGCGAAAGCGCCCATGTGATCATGCCCTATCACCGGAGGCTCGACGCGGCGCGCGAGGCGCACCGGGGAGGGGGAAAGCTGGGAACGACCGGGAGGGGCATCGGGCCCGCATACGAAGACAAAATCGGACGCTGCGGGATCCGGATCTGCGATCTCCTGGACGAAGAGGTCTTCCGGGAGAAGCTGCACCGCAATATCATGGAAAAAAACTTTTTCCTGACGAAACAGTTCAACGAGGAGCCGGTGGATGAAAAGGAAATTCACGCGGAATATACAAAATACGCGGAACGCCTGCGGCCGTACGCGGCCAATACCTCTCTGATCATCCACGAGGAGAGCGGCAGGGGGAAGAAAGTCCTCTTCGAGGGCGCCCAGGGCGCGCACCTCGACATCGATCACGGGACGTACCCTTTCGTGACTTCTTCGAGCACCGTGGCCGGCAGCGCCTGCTGCGGCAGCGGCGTCGGCCCCGGACGCATCGGAAACGTGGTCGGAATAGTCAAGGCTTATACGACGCGGGTGGGCGGAGGTCCCTTTGTCACTGAGCTGACGGACGAGACCGGCGAGCGCATCCAGAAGGTCGGGCACGAATACGGCGCGACCACCGGGCGGAAGCGCCGCTGCGGGTGGCTGGACATGGTGCTCGTGCGGCAGTCGATCCGCCTCTCGGGAATCAACGGCCTGGCTATAACCAAACTCGACGTGCTCGGCGGCATCGACAAGCTCCGGATCTGCAAGGGATACAGCTTCGGGGGCGGAAGCTACGCCGATTCGGTTCCCCCGAACCTCCGCATCCTGGCGCACTGCGAGCCGGAATACGAGGAACTGGACGGATGGTCGGAAGACATCAGCAAGGCGAAAAAAATAGGGGATCTCCCCGGCAACGCGCGCCGCTACCTGGACGCGCTCGCGGAACTTGCCGGCGTGCCGCTCTTTCTCGTTTCCGTCGGCGCCGACCGGAAGGAAACGATTATTCTCCGTAATCCGCTGGCTGATTAGGATGGGCATTTTTCCTTGACGCACATGTCCGTAGCTGTTAAAAGTGCGCCTTTCGCGGTATGCTTAGTTAGTTTCAAGTCTCAAGTTAAAAGACTTGATCAGAAAGGATCTTTCAGAAAAGACGGTTGAAGACTGGGGCGGGTGGTAGGTATTCGGATTTGAACCCCACTCTTCCGCAGATTGCATGAGCAACGGATTAAAAGTCCGCTGCTCTTGAAAATAAATTTTGGGTCGTTAGCTCAGTACGGTAGAGCAGCGGACTTTTAATCCGTTGGTCATCGGTTCAAATCCGATACGACCCACCAGGAAAAAGGGCAGCCACCAGGCTGCCTTTTTAGTTTAACTTCGTTAGCGCCCTGGCTGTTCAGAAATGCCCAGATACGAGGCCCTTCGACAGAGCTTGTCCTGAGCTTGTCGAAGGGCTCAGGGCAGGCTCCTTGGAATTGTCATGGTGAGCCAGTCGAACCATGACCGTTCAATGAAGTGTTTGCGAAAAGGCTCGACTAATCCGGTTTTTTGAATGTACTTTCACTTTTTATGTACATCCAAACCGACATATGTGATACCTTTTTTTTATGACCTGCCTCCTTTGTGTGGCTCTGTGCTGGAATCTTCCAGGATTTCAGCTTAACCCACGTTTCAAAGGGCAGGTCATTTTTTTAGCTGTCAACCATTATGACTAGAGATCTTGATCGATCAGGAGGCTTACAATTCGAGAATCACGATTGATAGGTAGCATTCCAGCTGTGATCGGCCGCTTCAAAAAAAGGGGCCACTTTCGTGGCCCCGCATTCGATATTCCCCATTCAGCCGGAGTTTAAATCATGCCGGACAAAATTCCCCGCCGAATAAGGGTTCGTCCAACTTGTTGAGCCATTCCGACGGCGAAAATTGAACCTTCTTCGTTTTCAGAGGCGGCTTTCGACTTGCAAGATCCGGAAGCACGGAAGGGAAGCCCTGCGACAGCACCTTGCCCGCGTTCTCGGATGCATTCACGACATAAATCATCCTCAGGGCTTTATCGTGACATGCAGCAATTGCTTGTTTTCCGTTTTCCCATCTGGAATAGGTCTCAGGCTCCATCGATAATGCCGCAGCCATTTCTTTGCTCTTCATGCCGATCTCTTTGCGCAAATATTTCACCTCTTGTCCGCGCAACGATTCTTTCCTGCAAACAATGGTTCGCCCGATTAAGAGATGCAGCTCCTTGATTCTTGGGATTTCGACAAACGTCTCCTTACACTTACTGCATTTGTATTGCAGAATACCGATCAGCCAAACATAATCGAGACCGCTTTCCTTGTATTGATAAGGACGATCCTTAATTACCTCTAAAGGACTATCGCATTCATAGCATCTGTCCATTTTACATCCCTCCCAGCACGGTCACGATCAACATCCTTCTTCTCTTCATAACGATCGTAACGACGGCGCCCTTGCTTCCTTCCAAATCTTCACCGTGAACCTGACAATTGTATCTTTCAGTTCCTTGTTTCTCGAATTTCAGAATCTTTCCGTTTTTTAAAATATGGTACACATCAGCTATGCTATATCCGCGTTGACGCATCCTCTCGAAGAGGTGGGGATTGTTGTAAAGGATGCTTCCGTATTCGAGAATGTCGAGGATTCTCTGGTGGAGATCTTCCGCGGTGATATCTGGATGACCTGCCATATCTTAGCTAATCTCAAGTCTACTCAGTTGTCAATGAAAAAAGTTGACATCATGTCAAGTTTCATAATTTCATGGATCGGCTCTGCCTGCAAAAAACTTTACTCAAAACATGCTACTTTGGCTGAAACTGGGGCACATATACCATCCAATTCGATCCTGTGCTGCCTGAGTATGATGAGATCTTGGCCCCCTTTTTAGAGGAAAGGAAAGTGAGAAAACACGTCTTCTTTCAATAGACCTCAAGGTATTTAATGGCTTCAAAATTATATGCTGCTTCCTGTCAAAGTCTGTTGCAATCACTAGAGATGTTCGTGTATGAATCCTCATCACAAACAGGTTAAAATGATGAGCGAAGCCGAGGAACTCAAAACCCGGACGATCGGAATTGAAGATGGGTCGCTTGAGGATCGTACCGTCAAAAAGGTCTTCCGGAGACTGATACCCTTCCTGGGCCTGCTGTACGTCATAGCCTTTCTGGACCGCGTGAACATAGGATATGCCGCCCTGTCGATGAACCAGGACCTGGGATTCAGCAGCGCGGTTTACGGGCTGGGCGCGGGCATTTTTTTCATCGGATATTTCGTCATGGAGATTCCGGGAAACCTGATCATGGCTAGGGTCGGGGCCAGGTGGTGGATTGCCAGGATTCTCATTACATGGGGTCTTATCTCGGGCTTGACGGCCTGGGTTTCGACGCCGGCGGAGTTTTATCTGGTGCGCTTCTTTCTCGGGGTTGCGGAAGCGAGCTTTTTCCCCGGGATTATTTATTACCTGGGCACCTGGTGCCGCGCCCAAGACCAGGCCAAGGCGGTGGCCTTTTTCATGATGTCTCTGCCCGCCTGCAATATCATCGGAGCTCCGGTTTCGACTTATCTGCTGGGAGTGGACTGGCTCGGCATGGCCGGATGGAGATGGCTGTTTATTCTCGAGGCCATACCTGCTGTCGTGATGGGAATCGTTACGCCCTTTTACCTGACGAACCGTCCGGCGGATGCGAAGTGGATGGAAAATGACGAGCGCAACTGGCTTATGGGAGCGTTGGAAGCGGAAAGCAGGAAAAAAATCGAGAAGAAAAAGTATACCCTTCTGCAGGCATTCCGCGACGCCGACGTGTTAAAGCTGTCGGCCGTTTACTTCTTCTGGGTGTGCGGGTTTTACGGGGTGGGGCTCTTTCTGCCGATCCTGGTCAAATCGCTGTCGGCGGCCATGAGCAATCAGGCGGTCGGCTTTCTTGTAGCGGTACCTTACATATTCGCTTTCCTGGCGATGTTTCTGGTGGGAAGGAGTTCGGATAAAACCGGGGAGCGCCGCCGGCATACCGTCTTCGGCATGGCGACGGGAGCAGTGGGCCTGGGATGCAGCGTACTCTTCGCCCATGCCAGCGTTTTCGTATCGATGGTTTTCTTCACGGTCTCCATAATGGGTATTTATGCTTCCTTCGGTCCGTTCTGGGCGGTGCCTCATTCCTTCCTGACCGGCTCCACGGCAGCCGGCGCCATCGCCATGATAAACAGCATCGGCAATCTCGGCGGCTTCGTGGGCCCTTATGCCATGGGCTTTATCCACGACGCCACCGGGTCCTTCAATCTCGGTCTGCTTTTCCTGGTGGCCTGCCTGCTGGCGGCAGCCGGACTCATCATAAGTCTGCGCAAAGCGGGGCAGGAAGAAGTCCAGGGCTCAGATTCCTGAGTTCCGAGTTCAGAGTCCTGAGTCTGGAGTCTATCGACCAGGCGGGTAGCCGCAGGCTTCAGCCTGCGGAAATTCGGTCTCAAGTCTCAGGTCTCAAGTCTCAAGGTAAAACCTGATCAGGCTGCCTTGCCCCCGGCCGGAAAAATTACAGCTTTGCTGCAACTTGAAACCCGAGACTTGAAACTGTTTATCTGCTCATTCTATACGCGCTGTATATATCGAGCGCCGTAATCCCCAGGACTGCCATGACGGCCATTGTAATTTTCTTCTTGTCTATTTTCTCCGAATTCACGACCGAGCCGAGCGAAGCGAGATCGACCACGTCGCCGGCCACCCGCCCCCAGAGCCATCCGGGGGAACGGGGACGGGAAAGAATGCCGATGCCGGCCGCCAGCTCCCTTAATCCGTAAACCCGGACCAGCGAGCGCTTCAGGTCGCTCAGACCGACGAGCCGTTCTACGGCCCCGGGCGCCGCCGCTTCCGCGAGGCCCAGGCCGATGCTGAACAATCCCAGGAATCCGGCCAGATGCCGTATATTGTATTGTTCCGCCATTTCTCCCCCTTTGCTCAGGTATGACGCCACTTTTCAATTTAGAAAAAATCGACGGATCGGGATATAAGCCGATACCTCATTAGCGGCACCGAATCTCCTGACCAAAAAGGCAGCCCTGAGGGCTGCCTTTTTGGATTCCGAGCCTGAATTAAATGTCGTGCGGATTACCGATATCAGAGATCCCGAATCCAGACCCGAGACTCGAAACTCGAAACTCTGTTTCATTTCCCCGCCAGCCAGAAATCCAGCCCGAACAGCGCCGCAATCAGGTACATTAACGGGTGTATCTCCCTTGCTCTACCCGACAGGAGGTTGATCCCGACATACGCGATGAAGCCGTACCCGATTCCTTTGGTGATGTTGTAAGTCAGCGGGATGGTCAGGATCGTGAGAAACGCCGGGAAGGCCTCGGTGAAATTGCTCCATTCGATGTCGCGCACGATGGTCATCATCAGGAAGCCGACGATGATCAGCGCCGGCGCGGTCGCGGCGGCGGGGATTATCCCCACCAGGGGCCAGAAGAAAACGGACAGAAAAAAGAGGAGCGAAACGACCACGGCGGTCAATCCGGTCCGGCCCCCTTCGCTTACGCCCGCCGCGCTTTCGATATAGGTCGTGACCGAGCTGCAGCCGAAGGCTCCTCCGATCGAGGCCGCTATGGAATCGACCAGGAGGACGCTTTTCAACCGCGGGAGCCTCCCCTGCGCATCGAGGAAACCTGCCCCGCCGCCGACGGCGACCACGGTCCCCATGGTATCGAAGAAATCCGTAAGCAGAAAGGTGAAAATGACGGCCAGCATGCCCGGCGTGAAGATCAGGGAAAACCAGCGGGGGTCGAAAGCCGCGCCGATCGTGGCGAACTGGGCGGCCCCGGGCAGGGAGATAATGCTCTCCGGCAACCGGGCGATCCCGGCAAGGACCGCGACCGCGGTAGTGGCCAGAATGCCGATCAGGAGCGAGCCCCTTATTCTCCTCGCCATGAGGAAGGCCGTGAGGAGCAGGCCCGCGGCGGATACGAGCACAGGAACGGTGATCCCTCCGAAAGCGACAAGCGTCGCCGGGTTTGCGACCACCATTCCCGATGATTTCAGGCCGATGAAGGCGATAAACAGTCCTATCCCCACGCCGATCGCCCTTTTCAGATTGAGCGGAATGGCGTTCATAACCCATTCCCGGACATTTGTCAGGACGAGGACCAGGATGATCGCCCCCTCCACGCACACGATCCCCATCGCGGCCTGCCAGGGAAGCTGCATCCCGAGGACGACCCCGAATGCGAGAAAGGCATTCAGGCCCATTCCCGGCGCGAGCGCAAAGGGGTAATTGGTGGCAAGCCCCATCAGCATGGTGGCGGCCCCGGCGGCCAGGCAGGTGGCGATCGTAACTGCGTCCCTCGGAATCCCCGCTTCGCTGAGAATGAGAGGGTTCACGCAGATGATGTAGGCCATCGTCATGAAGGTGACCGCTCCGGCGATGACTTCCGTGCCTGCGGTGGTCCCCGCGTCCCGGAAACGAAAGAAGCGGTTGAGCATTACTTCCTCTCCTTCACCTCATTTCCAACGCAAAGATACAAAGGCGCGGAGGAACATACCTTCCTGCCACCTTGAATCCTGGTGTGAAAAAATTTACGCCAAAGATATAAAATGACAGTTTCTGTTTTTTCGTGTACAAAATCACCTTCAAAAAACTTTTGAGCCTGTATGGAAATATATATCTACATCGGGATAGTCTCTCTCCTCGCCGGCTTTATCCAGGGGCTTACCGGATTCGGGTCAGTCCTCCTGTCGCTTCCGCTCATGGCCCTTTTCCTGGACATGAAAACCGCCGTGCCGCTGGTGGCCCTTTACGCCACGGTCCTCAGCCTTATCCTGCTGGTGCAGCTCAGGGAGCACTGGAGATGGGCGGACATTTACCCTCTCTTTCTGGGCAGCATCCCCGGCATCCCGCTCGGAGTGGTGTTCCTCAAGCAGATGGACCCGTTCTGGGTCAAGCTGATCATCGGCGCCGTGCTTATTCTCTATTCCCTGTATGGGCTGCTGTGGAAGCCCGCCGTCCTGGAAATGAAAAAAAGATGGATATACGTGTTCGGGTTCGCATCGGGCTTCCTCGGCGGGGCAATAGCCGCCGCCGGCCCTCCCGTAATCGTTTACACGTCCCTCCAGCCATGGAGCAAGGACCGGATCAAGGTCACCCTGCAGGGGTTCTTCACGGCGTCGGGAATTGTTGTCGTATTTTTTCAGGCCCTCGGAGGTCTGGTCACCGGAACGGTCCTGGTATATTTTCTGGCCGCCGTCCCCCTGCTCGTCGTCGGGACCTGGGCCGGCTCTCTCTTATACGGAAGGGTTCGGGAAGAGGCCTACCGGAAAATCCTTTTCGTCTTTCTCGCGATTCTCGGGGTGATGATGCTCAGAAACTGATAGGTGGGTTATGGGCAAATAAAATTCCCGAAGAACATTATTCCCTTCCGTTTCCATTACCCATTACCCAGAACCCAATCCTGTCAGAATGGATTACGATCCCAGAAATATCGCCAGCATCAGAAGTATTCCGAAAACAGTGTCGAATTGCGCCGTCAGGGCGTCGGCCCCGTCCGGCACTCTGGCCTTGAATGACTTGAGCAGACTTACCGCCTTGGGCAGGGAAATGAAGATCAGCAGGCCCCACGGGCTCATCATTCCCGTTGCGATCATGACGAGTACATAGGCATACGCCAGCACGATCAATCCCGCAAACAGGATAAAACTCTTTTCGGTCCCGAGCATGATGCTGACCGTCTTCACGTTTTGGCGGGAATCGTAGGCGATATCCCGCATATTGTTCGCGAACAGGACAAGGGCCACCAGGACCCCGAAGGGCACGGATATGTAGAAGGCCTTCATGGAGATGGCATTGTGCTGTACGGCGTAAGCCCCCTCGATCATCAGGGGACCCCACATGAGAAACACGGCCAGCTCGCCCAGGGCCCTGTATTTGAATTTCACCGGACCCGCCGTATAGAATACGGTCGTCAGCAGCCCGATTATTCCGATCCACAGCACGTGCGGGGAACGCAGCGCCGCCGCCGCAAAGCCGATGGCCGCCGCGGCAATGAGTAGAATGACTGCTTCCGCAAGGGTTTCCCGGGGCGTAAGCATCCCCGAGAGAATCGGCTGGGGACGATATTTTGCCGTGGGCGAATCCTGCTGGTCTACTCCGTAACGGGTATCAAAGTAATCGTTCAGCAGGTTCGCGGAGGCATGGAAAAAAACGATCCCCAGGGCAACCATGGCAAACCAGAACCAGGACACCGGTCCCTCCGCGGCGGCCAGCAAAGTTCCGACGGAAACCGAAATCAGGGACATCGTGAACGACCACGGACGGGCGGCGATGAAATATTTTTTCAATTTTTCTGTCATGTCGATCTCTTTATTCATCAATTCCGGCATATAAAATCCGCCCGGGCAATTTACTTAGGATGGCCGCCGAGGTCAAGCTTTTTAAGGATTCAGCTAAAACCCTAAACGGAATCAGCCTCTTTCCCCTTCTAATTCAGGTCCCGCCGAATGGAGCCTGCAATGAAGCAAACTTACAATTATTCTGTTCACTTCTGATGCCGAGTTCTGGCCAAAGTCTTGTAACGTAAACCGTGAACCTGCGGCAGTGAGCTCTGATTGTAATACTTCAGGGTAAGGAATTGGAAATGTATTGGGAAGTCCTGGATATTATTGATGTGCGTAGCTTTTTCATCCTGTTCATCGGGGCGGCTTACCTGTTTGTCTGGATTCAGGTCATTCTCTTCCACTGGCGGGGGGCATTCCGGAGCAAGGTAATGTGGGGGCCGGTGATGTTCACCCCCGTTCTTGCCGCCATCGGTATCTTATATGCCTTTTTCCAGGGCGGCTTCATGGACCTGCTGCTCGTGGCAATTTTCGGGCTCGGCGCCCTGGAGGGGCTTGCCGGAACCTACTACCATTTCCGAGGCGTCAGAAGCTATATCGGCGGGTGGACGCTGCGTAATTTCATGGTCGGCCCGCCTGTAATACTCGCCTTGATTTACATGGTCCTCTCCCTTGCAGTCCTTTTAGTCTATTTTCTCGGCCCCGCCGGAGGAGGGTGATATGCCGCTTACCCGCGAAGATCTCCAGGGATACATGGAAAACTGGGACGCCCCGACGCGCCGCATAATCGAAGAGCGGATGGAGATCGGATTTACCCGCGAGCGTCTCGAGCTGTTTACCCCGGAAGAGGCGGCGCTCCTGAAATCCGTTCTCGACCGCCTCATTCCCCAGAAAGAGGGCGAGCGCGTCGACCTCGTAGGATTCCTGGACTGGGCGGTCGGGAAACCCTTGGGGAGGGGCGACCGACGGGAGGGTATGCCGCCCGAAGAGGACCTATTCCGGAAAGGTCTCTCCGGTATCGAAGGCTCCGCGCAGGCCGCATTCGGCAAACGATTCGCGGAACTCGGCGGCGACGAACAGGACCGCCTGCTCACGGCGGTGCAGGAGGGATCGGCGCCGGGGCCGGTCTGGGATGAAATCCCCTCCTCCTGCTTCTTCTCCGTTCTCCTGACTAAAGCGCTGACGGGCTACTGCGCCCACCCCCTCGTATGGCTCCGCATGGGGTTCCCGGGCCCCAGCTATCCGGAAGGATATGTATGGATTACGGGGATGGAAATCCAACAGCGCCGGAGACGGTTCCCGGGGTGGAAAACGTTTTAGCGACGTAAAGCGTAAGGTGTAAGGCGTGAGTTGTTGCTCAACCCGAATTTCACTTAGTAAATGTGAATTTCGCTGAGTGGTCCAGCTCTTTTCACAACTCCTTACTCCTTACCCTTTACGCCTTACGAGGAGAAAAGATGAAACCCATGCGGGAACAGATGAAGCGGTATTCGGGACCGGTGGACGCCTGCATCATAGGTTCGGGCGCAGGGGGCGCGGTCCTCGCAAAGTATCTTGCCGAGGGCGGAATCTCCGTTGTCGTTCTCGAGGCGGGATCCTGGCTGGACACGCAGGAGGATTTCGTCAATGACGAGCTCACGATGCTCGACGGAAGGCTCGATTGGGACGATCTGCGGATCACCGCGGGAGAAACGCCGATATCCATGGGCCGGAACAACACCGGGCGCTGCGTTGGCGGCAGCACTGTTCATTACACCGCCGTGACGCTGAGGCTGCACCGGGAGGACTTTCAGCTCAGGACCACAGAAGGGCTGGCGGACGACTGGCCCATACGCTACGAAGACCTCGCGCCCTATTACGCGAAAGTGGAAAATTACCTCGCCGTTTCCGGACCCCGCCATTTCCCCTGGCCTCCCTTCCACGGCCCCTATCCTCACCCGGAAATTCCATGGAGCGCCCGGGATTATCTGATCGGCGACGGCATGCTCAAGCTCGGTCTCACGCCGGCCAAGGCCCCGCATGCAATAATCAACGGGTACCACAAAGGACGTTCGCCCTGCATGCTGTACGGATTCTGCGTAAACGGGTGCAAGTCCGACGCCAAGTCCAGTACGCTCGTCACCTACATCCCGGACGCGGTCAAGGCCGGAGCCGAAATCCGCGAAGGGTGCCTCGCCGTGAGGATAAATTTGGGTGACCGGAAGCGCGTGAGATCGGTCACCTACCTCCAGGACGGGAAAGAGGCGGAGCAGGAGGCCTCCGTGGTCATTCTCTCGTGCTACGCCGTCGAGAGCCCGCGCCTGCTCCTGAATTCCGGCGGCGGAGCTTTTCCGAACGGGCTGGCGAACTCGAGCGGCATGGTGGGCAGGAATTTCATGATCCACCTGGGCGACAATGTCGCGGGCCGTTTCGAAGAGCCGATCGACAACTGGGTCACGCCGCCGGCGGGGATAATGAACCAGGATCATTACAAGACGGACCGCCGGAGGGGTTTCGTCCGCGGTTATTCGCTCGAGGCGTACCACATGTTCCCCATCGAGTTCTATACGGGGCTTGTCGAGACGAACCCGGGACTCTGGGGCGAGCGCCTCCAGAGAATCATCGGGCTTTACGATAAATACACCGTCCTCGGGACCGTGGGAGAGGTTCTGCCGAGCAAAGGCAATTTTGTCGGACTCGCCGATGAGAAAGACAATAACGGCGTCCGGGTAGCGAAGATTACATATTCGCATGATGAAAACAGTAAAAAAATGTCCGACTATTCGATGCAGCTCTGCGAGGATATTCTGAGGGAAGCGGGGGCGAAGGACCTTTTCCGTATGCCCGGTACGATCCACGTTCTCGGCACCTGCAGGATGGGAGACAACCCGCGGACATCCGTCGTGGACCGATGGTGCCGCTGCCACGACGTCCCCAACCTCTATATCTGCGACGGAAGCGTCTTCGTCACCGGCGGGGCGGTGAACCCGAGCCTGACCATCCAGGCGCTCGCGACCCGGACGGCGGAATTTATCGTGCGGACGCGCGGCCGGGGGTAGGAAGAATCCGAGTTTAACACCTTGGGCCCTTGAATAAGGCCCTTGGAATCCTGGAACCTTGAATACCCGAACCCTGAAAAAGGCCGTAATAACCTGTCCCGGGCGGATCACGCATGAGGCTCTGAGTTTTCTGAAAGAAAAATTCGAGCTGGCGGAAGCTTGCGGTCTTCCGGAAGAAGAGCTCGCGTCAGCCGTCCATGGCGCCGCCCTGCTCGTCATGGGAGGAGACGAAAAGATCACGCAGAAGGTGCATCGGGCCAATCCCGGCCTGCGCAAGATATTCCTGGGTGTGGATCCCGTTTTTGCCTTCGACCCGGAAGTTCTGGAGCACGACCGCAGCCGCAATCTTCTCTTCCTGGCCGACGGAGGCATCGCCGCAGTCGCTTCCACCACGGTCGAAGAGATGACCGACCCCGTGCTGCTGAAATCGAGACTGGCTAAATCGTTTCTGCCGATCCCGGAAAGCAACCTGGCGGAGGGCCTCAGATACCAGCGCGTATCCGTCATCGGGGCAGGCCGCATCGGTAAGATCGTCATGGAAAAGCTGGCGGGCAGGTGCGGCGAAATCGCCTATTACGACCCGAAGGGCAGGTCCGGGGGGAATGATCCCCCGGGCCTCCGCGCGGTGAAAGAACTGGCCTCGTGCTTCGAGCGCGATATCGTCACGGTGCATCTCGCGCTCATCCCCGGACAGACGGAGAACATGATCGGCTATGCCGAGCTTTCCCGGCTCCGCCCCAACGGCCTCCTGATCAACAACGCCCGCTCCCAGCTGATCGAACCGGCGGGCCTGCTCCGCTTTCTCCGCGAGCGCACCGATGCGCTCTACGTCTGCGACGTCTTCTATGTCGAAGGCGGTGAACTGCGGGACACGATCGTGTCGGGCGCCGGGCTTTTCAGGGATATTTTTTCCTGCCCAAATTTCCTCTACACGCGCCACCTCGCCGCCATGCGCCCTGAAACGTATGAGGAATACGGCCGTAACATGATCCGGATTATAAAAGAAAAATTTTTGCAGTGAGGCGTAAGGAAATTTTCAGTTTCGGGTCTCAAGGGCCTGTTGCCCAAACAGTCCCTTGAGACCCGAAACCTGAAACCCCGGCAAAAATATGCCCAGAGATATCCCCTTAACCAACGGCAGGTTATACGTCAATTTCGACGCCGGATACGCGATGCGCGACATCTACTTCCCGTGCTGCGCCACCGAGAACCATTCCGAGGGGCATCCGTTCCGTTTCGGAATATGGGCGGACGGGAGCTTTTCCTGGATGGGACAGGAGTGGGACCCGCGCCCGGACTACCGCTGGGAAAGCATGGTCAGCCACGTCATCGCCGAAAACCCGGCTCTGGGCATCAGACTTCACGCCGCCGATGCGATCGATTACGTCGAAGACCTGTTCATAAAGAAGCTGGACATATTCAATTTATCCGACCGGAAAAAGGAGGTCCGGGTCCTCTTTCACCAGGACTTCCACATCAATGAAACGACCGGGTCGGACACGGCGTATTACGATCCGGACGAAAAAGCCGTCATCCATTACAAGCAGGACCGCTATTTTCTCGTCTGCGGATCCGGGAACGGGATCCCCGGATTATACCAGTTCACGGCCGGCATAAAGGAGTTCAGAAATCTTGAGGGCGCATGGAAGGATGCCGAGGACGGCGCCCTTGCGGGAAACACCATTGCCCAGGGTTCGGTTGATTCGGTGGTTTCGTTCCGGGTGGAGATACCGCCGGGAGAGAAAGGAACCGTCTTTTTCTGGATTACCGCCGGAGCAGATTATGAATCGGCAAGCAGGCTCGGCCGTCTGATTATTGAGAAGGGTCCTGAATTCTTCATTGACAGAACCGACCGTTACTGGCGGGCCTGGGTGAACAATGAACACTGGCCCCTGGACCGCCTCCCGCCCCGGCTCGCCAATCTCTTCAAGAGAAGCCTCCTGATAATCCGGACCAATGTGGACAACGAGGGGGCAATCCTGGCGGCGATGGATTTCGATATGCTGAGCTTCGGGAGGGATACGTACGGTTACATGTGGCCGAGGGACGCCGCATTTACCAGTTACGCGCTGGATAAAGCCGGTTTTGCGTTTATTTCAAGGAGATTTTTTCAGTTCTGCAGGCAGATCATGCTGAGGGGAAAGGAGCGGGGGGGATATTTTCTGCCCAAGTACATGTCCGACGGCTCGATCGGAAGCTCATGGCATCCGTGGGTGGAAAGAGGCGAAAGGCGCCTCCCCATTCAGGAAGACAGCACCGGCCTCGTTCTCTGGGCGCTGTGGAAACACTACGAGTATTTCCGCGACGTCGAGTTTGCATCCGACATGTACGAAAGCGTCGTGACCCGGTGCGCCGATTTCATGGTCTCATACATCGATCCTGTGCTCGGGCTTCCCAGGCCTTCATATGACCTGTGGGAAGAGAGGTGGGGGATTTTCACCTTCACCTGCTCCGCGGTGTTCGCCGGGCTGATGGCTGCCGCAAAATTCGCGCTCCTGTTCGAAGAGAATGAAAGGGCCGGGAGATACAGAAACACAGCTTTCGATGTGAGATCCGCCGTAGAGAAGAACCTTTTTCACAGAGGGGAAAACAGGTTTCTGAAGGGAATCTATCCCCTGGCGGACGGGAAATATGCGCCGGATATGGCCGTGGATGCAAGCGCGTATGCACCCTTCTATCTCGGCCTTTATCCCGCCGGAGACGAAAAAGTCAGAGGAACGATGGAGGCGATCCGCAGGAGATTATGCGTCGAAGAGCGCAACCGCATCGCACGCTATGAGGGGGACGAGTATTACCGGGACCGCGGCAGCACGAAGGAATTACCGGGGAATCCCTGGAACATCTGCACACTCTGGGTTGCACAGTGGCTCATCGCCGCCGCTTCGACTGTAAAAGACCTGGAGGAACCACTGCGCATCCTGATGGATGTCACGGAAGGCGCGCTCCTGTCGGGGGTGCTTGGAGAACAGACCGACCCCTTTACCGGCAAGCCGGTTTCGGCCGCCCCGCTGACGTGGAGTCATGCGACCCTGGTCGCCGCCGTCCTCGAATACCTTGAAAAACTGGAGGAACTTGAAGTTGAAAGAGAAAGGTTAGAGGGTGAGAAAGTGAGAAGATGAGACATAAACTACTTCGAAGAGCGGCCGCTGTTTTTTTCTCAACATCTCATCTCCTCAACTTCTCACCCTCCATACTCGGCGCCTGGCGTGAATTTATTCCCTGCTTTTCACCAGGGGGATTTCTACGAAAATCTCGGTTCCCTTCCCCCGGCTTCCCGTTATGCGGAATTCGCCTCCGGCCAGTTCCGCCCTTTCCCTCATCCCGGCTATCCCGATCGAATTCCGCGCCTCCGACCGGCGCTTCGAGATTCCCCTGCCGTTGTCCCTGACTCTGAGCGAAATGCTGTTTTTTTTCTGCTCGATATCGATCCCGACCTCGGTCGCCCCGGCATGCCTGATGATATTGGTCAGGCTTTCCTGGAGAATGCGGAACAGCGCAGTACTGACATCCCCCTGGAGCCTGTTCTCGCCCATATTGGAGCGTAAGGCCACGCGGATCCCCGTCCTGTTCTCGAAATCCCGGATCTGCCATTCCATCGCCTCTTTCAATCCCAAGTCATCAAGAATGCCGGGCCTGAGCTCGGTGGAAATTCTCCGCACCATCTGCACGGCGGGATTGAGGTACTCGAGCATGAACTGCATTTTGTCGCGCAGGAGCTTCTCGCCGGGAGAAAGCCTCTTCTGAATCCAGGAAACATCCATTTTCAATCCGGTCAGGACCTGTCCGAGCTCGTCATGGAGCTCGCGGGCGATCCGCGTCCTCTCCTCCTCCCGAACGGTCTCTATGCCGGCGGCGAGCGCCCGGAGCCTTTCGCGGGATTTTTTCAGCTCCTCCCGGGCCAGCCTGCGTTCCGTAACGTCGCGGAGAATGACGACAGCCTGTTTTTCTCCATCTTTGGTGGTGAAAGTGCCGGACGACACATCCGCCACGAACCTGGTCCCGTCCTTGCGGAACTGCTCCACTTCCCCTCTCTTTTCATCCGCTTTGAGGCGGAAGAAACGGTCGAGTTTCGGCCCTTTTCCGCGGACGCGCATTTTCCTCCCGCGAAGCATCTCTTCCTCTTCCATCCCGAACATCCTGCACGCCGCCGGATTCGCGGCCAGGATGCCGCCCTTCGTATTCACCAGCAGAATGCCTTCCAGGCTGTTTTCATAAATAGACCGGAAGCGCTCCTCGCTTTCCCGCAACTCTTTTTGCGCCTTTTCCCTCCTTCGGGTCTCCGTTTTCAGACTGCGGCAGGCCCGGTCGAGCTCCGCCGTCCTTTCCCGAACGAGCTCTTCAAGACGGCAGCGATAATCCTCCAGCATCTTTTCCGTCAGTTTGCGGTCGGTAATGTCCCGGGATATGCCGCAAAGTCCCTTGACGCGCCCGTGCTGGTCCCGCAGCGGTACTTTTATGGAGTGCAGGGTGCGGACGATCCCGTGGACGTCGGTCGTTACCTCCGATTCGACTACACGCCCTTTCAGAACCTCCCGGTCCGTTTTCAGGCCGGGTCCCGCCCAGTCCTCGCTTAAAAGATCGCGGTCCGTCCTGCCCACGATCTGATCTGCGGGCTTCTGGAAAAAGGCCACGGCGGAAGGATTGACGAGAATATAGCGCAGGTTCTCGTCCTTGATGAAAATAATGTCCCTGGCCCCCTCCATAAGGGCGCGGAGCCGGGATTCCGACACGCTCAAGGCTGTTTCCGCCTGCTTGCGGCCGGTGATATCCTCAATAAAACCGTCTACGTACATATTTCTGCCGGAGCTGCGGATAAGCTTCGCGCTGATGCTCCCCCAGAACACCTTCCCGTCTTTCCCGTACAGCTCTATTTCCTCCCGGTTTACGAAACCGTTTTCCCTGAGCTTCCGGGAAAATCTTTTCCGTACGGAGGGACTCACATGCAGCATGGACCGGCAATTAAGAATAAAATCCTCGACGGAGCCGTAACCGAACATCTCCGCGATCGCCGGGTTGGCCATCAGCATACGCTCATCCCTCCCGGCGGTGGCCCGGTATATGCCGATGGGGAGATTCCCGACAAGATTCCGGAATTGAAGATCGATTTCCCTCAGGGCCGAGTCGAGGCGGTCCTTCCATTCATCTTTTTCCCTGCCCCGAAACGTCTTCCCCGGTTTTTTCCCCGCCATAAGACCCCCTGAGACCCCGGCTTTCAGAAAAGCGCGTGATTAATTTATTCTCTTTCACTGCTTTTTCTCAACAGGAAAATAAGGGACAATTCTTCAAGTTTTCCCGATTTTTTTCCGATTATATGATCACTTGGTTCCCCAAGCCGAGGGAAAAATCCGCCCGGAGACAGTATGAGCAAAAACGGAGATGCCGAGACCCTGCGCGAGCAGATCCGGAAGCTGGAAGAGAAATGCCGGGAACAAGACAGCCTCATCCAGTTCCTCAGGAAAAGCGACCAGCGTTTCCGCGACATTACAGAACTCCTTCCCCACAACATATACGAATCGACCCTGGACGGAACGGTAATTTACGCCAACAGCAACATCCTCCGATGCTTCGGATTCACCCTCGATGATCTGGCAAGAGGATTGAACATTTTCAGGGCCATCGTGCCCGAGGACCATGACCGCATGCGGCGGACGATCCGGGAGCGGGTGTATTCGGGCCCCGGAAAAGGCTCGGAATATACGGCGCGCAGAAAGGACGGCAGCACCTTCCCGGTATTCGCTTCAGTCGTCCCGATCTTCGAGAGCGGAAAAGCGGTCGGAATACGCGGGACAATCGTCGATCTCTCCGAGAGAAAGCAGGCGGAACTGGCGCTGCGTCAATCCGAGGTCCGGCACCGCATGGCCCTCGACTCCATGGCCGACGCCATTCACGTGATAGACCGCGACATGAGGATGGTTTTTATGAACTCCGGATGCCGGGAATTGTGCCGGAAGAACGGCCTCACTGGAGAGTTGGAGGGCCTGACCCCTTTTGAAATATTCCCTTTTCTACCCCCGGAGGCCCGCGATCAGTACAGCCGGGTATTTGAGACCGGCAGTCCCCTTTTGACGGAAGATACAGCCGTCGTCGACGGAACGGGGATCGTCATGGAAACGCGCAAAGTCCCGATTTTCGAAGACGGGAAGGTGGCGCGCGTGATGACCGTCTTCCGTGAAGTGACGGATGCCAAAAAGGCGGAAGAGCAGCTGAAAAAATCGGAGCAGGAAAAAGCCATTATCCTGGACACGATGTCAGAGCTCGTCTTTTACCTCGACCAGGACCTGAAAATGATCTGGGCCAACAGCGCCGCCTACAGGCAATTCAAAGTTCCGCGGGGATCAATGGGCGGAAATTATTGTTATGCATTCCTGCACGGACTGGACAGGCCTTGCTCGATCTGCCCGGCGCTGAAGGCGATAAAAAGCGGCGAATTCTGCCGGACGGAAGTGATCTCGTCCTACGGCAAAAGCTGGATCCTCCGCGGGTATCCCGTGCGGGACGATAAAGGGAACATAACGGGCGCCGTCGAGATAGTCACTGATGTGACGGAGAGCAAACAGATGGAGGAAGCGCTCCGGAGCAGCGAAGAGAAATATCAGGTGATCGTAGAGAAGACCCTCGACCTGATTTTTGCCGTGGACCGCACCGGCCATTTTTCCTATGTAAACCCGAGATTCGAACGGATCACCGGCTATTCTTCCATGGAGCTGATAGGGCGGCCGTTCACGCTGGCGATCTCCCCGGAGGACGCCCTGGTCGCCCGCGACCGTTTTCGCCAGGGCATGCGCGGTATGGAAATCCCCCCTTACCGGACGGACCTGATCCACAAGAACGGCGGCAGGATACCCGTGGAGTTCCTTGTGACCACGATGTACGACGCATCCGGGAATCCTTCCGCCAGGTTCGGAATAGGCAGAGACCTCACGGAACGCCTGTCGGCCGAGGCGCGGAGAGTCGATCTTGAGGCTCAACTGTTCCAGGCGCAGAAGATGGAGGCGATCGGCACGCTCGCCGGAGGCATCGCTCACGATTTCAATAACCTTCTGATGGGAATACAGGGCTACACCTCTCTCATGCTCTACGAGATGGACAGCTCTCATCCTTTCCAGGAAAAGTTGCGGAACATAGAGCGCCAGGTGAGGAGCGGGGCCGAGCTTACCAGGCAGCTACTCGGGTTCGCCCGGGTCGGCAAATACGAGATCCGGCCGACTGACCTGAACGAGCTGATCGGCAGGACCGCGGAAATGTTCGGGCGGACAAAGAAAGAGATTGCCATCCATAAACGGCTGCAGGAGCGCATCTGGCCGGTTGAGGCTGACGGAACGCAGTTAGAACAGGCCATGCTGAATCTATACCTGAACTCATGGCAGGCCATGCCGGGAGGAGGCGACCTCTTCCTTGAAACCCTCAATGTCTTTCTGGACGAGAAATTCACCCGGCCCCATTCCCTGAAACCGGGAAAATACGTAAAAATTTCCGTTTCCGATACCGGCGTCGGCATGGACGAAAAAGTGCGAAAGAGAATCTTCGAGCCGTTCTTTACCACCAAGACCATGGGAAGGGGCACCGGTCTCGGCCTGGCGTCCGCGTACGGCATCATCAAAGGCCACGGCGGCATAATCCAGGTCAGCAGCAGCAAGGGCGCCGGCACCACTTTCGATATTTATCTCCCCGCGGGGAAGAAGCCTTCCGAGAAGCTGATAAGCGCCCCTGCGGAACAGGTCAAAAAGGGAAAAGAAACCATCCTGGTCATCGACGACGAGGATTACGTCCTGGACGTGAGCAGGGAGTATCTTGAATTGCTCGGCTATAAGGTGCTCGTGGCCCGCAGCGGGCATGAGGCGATGGATATCTATAGAAGGGAGAAGGACAGGATAGACGTCGTTCTCCTTGACATGGTAATGCCGCGCGTCGGGGGCGAAGAGGTTTTCGAAATGCTGAAATCCTGCAACAAGGACGTCCCGGTCATCCTGTCCAGCGGTTACAGCCTCTCGGGTCAGGCTGCAGGGATAATGAAAAAAGGCTGCAGGAGCTTCATCCAGAAGCCCTTCACAATGGAGACGCTTTCCGAAAGGGTCAGGGCGGTCCTGGATTCCCCTCGGGAATCGGATCGGGCGGCCCGCCCGGCCGGCGCGTAAAATAAATTTTTATTCCGGAAGGAGATTTTATGAACAAGGCAAAACTGAGCTCAAAACTGATCGGCGGCTACGCAGTCGCAGCCATGATCATTCTCTTCGGCGGCCTGGCAGGCTGGTACGCATCGGCGAAGCTGAGCGGGCACGTTGATTTCCAGATCAGGAAAAATCAGAAGGTACAGCTGCTGAAAGATATTTCCCGGGCGCAGCTGTCTATTGCCGGGATCCAGAACCTGCTGCTTCTTCCGGAGTCGGCCAATGAGGACAAATCTGCGCATCTGGCGGAAATTCAGAATGCGTTCGACTCGATTGAGAAGTCCGCAAATCTTTACGAACCGCTGGTCGAACGCGGAGAGGAAGCGGATAAATGGAAACTGTTCATTGATCAGGGCGCGGAATGGAAAATACTTCACGCTAAATGGCTGGAGTTCATCCAGGCCGGAAAGAGGGAGGAGGCCCTGCCCCTTGTCCAGGGAGGCATCAAGGAAGCCTTTCTCAAGGAGGAGCACCTGGTACGGGAGCTGATCCGGCTCAATGCAGGTTCCGCCGAGAAAGACGCCGCCACGGCCCTTGCCTTCTCCAGCACGGCCATTATCATGACTTCGGCGGGCACCCTGGCCGGGATTATTTTTGCGCTGGCTTTCGGAATCCTGATCTCCAGGTCTGTCACAAAGCCGGTGCGAGCGGTAGTGGTGGAGCTCGATGAAGGCGCCGGCCGGGTGGCATCCACCTCCGTACAGGTCATGTCCGGCAGCCGGGTTCTGATGGAAAGCGCCACCCAGCAGGCCTCCACCATCGAAGAGATGGCGGCGTCAATGGAGGAGATGTCCTCGATGATCAAGAACACCTCAGAGCATTCTGCAGAGCTCAAGGGTTCGGGAGAGCAGACTTTCCAGAGCATGAAGAAAAGCCATCGCTCCCTGCGGGATACCGCCGACTGCATGAAGAAAATCGCCGAGAGCGGGGAGGAATCGTCCAAAATCGTCCAGATAATCGACGGGATCGCATTCCAGATAAACCTCCTCGCCCTGAATGCGGCGGTCGAGGCCGCACGCGCCGGGACGGCGGGGGCCGGGTTTGCGGTGGTCGCCGGCGAGGTCAGGAACCTGGCGATGAGGTCCGCGGAGGCCGCCCGCAAGACCGCCGAAACGATCCAGCAGAGTTCGGGATATATCCAGACCGGGCTCTCTCTCGTCGACGGCACGCTCAAGGAATTTTACGCCATGGGCGACTTAGGCAAGAGGACGGCGGACCTGATAAACGACATCCACAAATCGAGCATCGAGCAGTCGCAGGGAATCGAGCAGATCAACACCGCCATCCAGCAGATCAACAGCGCCATCCAGGATATAACCGGGCAGGCGGAACAGTCTTCCGGCGCCGCGCGGCAGATGAACTCGCTGGCGGAACAGATGCGGAATACACTATCCTCTCTTAAATTAATCGTCGATGGCGGCAAGGAAGAAGGGAAAGGAAACGGACTTCCGGGCGGCGGCTCGCGGCTGATGCTGCCGTGGGGAAAAAAGAGCGAAGTTGGGAAGTTGAGAAGTTGAAATGACAGCCTGTTTTTTTGCTTGACAACTATAGAACGCTTGTTCTATATTGCGCGCCATGAAAGAAAGGAGAACGCTGAAGGACATCGAAAGGCGGATTTCGGATTATCTCCGCAAAAACGGGCGAATGCCCACCTACTCGGAGATGATGGAACTGCTCGGCGTGCGCTCAAAGAGCGTCGTCGATTTCTGGGTGAAAAAGCTCGTTGCCGGCGGAATACTCCGCAAGGATGCCCACGGTTTCCTGATCCCGCTTCGCCCCCTTTCCGGCCTTCCTATGGTCGGAGACATACGGGCGGGTTTCCCCTCCCCAGCCGAGGAGGAGCTTCGGGACATAATTTCCCTGGACGAATTCCTGGTCGGCCGCCCGGATTCCTCCTTTCTCCTCAAGGTAAGCGGCGACTCCATGATCAACGAAGGCATAAAACAGGGAGATCTCGTTATCGTGGAAAAAGGCCGGGAACCGAAAAACGGCGATATCGTAATAGCGGAAGTGGACGGGGAATGGACCCTGAAATATTTCCGGAGGGAAGGGAAGAGCGTGGTCCTCGAAGCGGCGAACCCCGACTATCCCCCTATCCGGGCCAAGACCGAGTTGAGGATCGGCGGGGTTATATCGGCCGTCATCCGGAAGTACTATTTATAAAACGGGTCATGGGTAATGGGTAATAGGTTATGGGAAATTGAAACTCAGCTGTCACCCATTACCCATTACCCAGCACCCAGCACCCCATGGCTTAAAGGATAAGTTATGAAGAGCAGGATTCTGAGGGTTCAGGAAAGCGGGTTCGTCTTTTCTGCGGATTGGAAAGAAGCAGGCCGGAAAAAACTCCATAATCTGTTACCGGCCTGGAATGATGAACAATTTGAAAATCTGGCAAAAAGGATGGACGGACTCTGCTGGGCTCTCCTGATTGTATCCGCAATGTTTCTCTTGCCGGTCTGTTTCGGGGTATTGTCAAGGTGAGCGAAACCCGATGCCTGGCGCCCTTAATTATGACAGGTGGGGATACAGGAATCCCCCGCAATGATTCGTCTGTTTTTTTCTGAAATATGGATATAACTGGCAAGACCCATCCGGGTTGACGATAAGGGGCCTGACGGTTTTTTCCGATTCCCGGGCCTGAAAATCACATCTTCCGGAAAATCTGCACCGATAGCACCAGGGGTTCCCCGCCCCTTTTCTGCCGGCGTAAAACATTTCCGATCCCTCTTTTTTTGGGGGGATTCTAACATGGCCGGAGAAATGATCAAATCGGTAATTAATCGTATTTTATTACTATTTTGATATGGAACGGATAACTTCCGTTATCTCGTTTCTGCTCGTATATTTCTTCTTCCCGTTCCTCGTCGCGATCACGCATGTCGGAGTCGAGTGGATATTGTCCTCCCTGATATACCTGTCGTAAGATGTGAATACATCGCGTGTTTCTCCCGGATTAAACCGGATCCCCCCCCGCTTCAGGTAATCCGCTAAGGCCTGTTCATTCGAGACATTCTGCCCGGCGGCCTCGAACAGCACTTTACGTATTTTTTTGGCTGAGGCGTAATCAGTTTTCCCCCGTGTCGAGTAAACAAAGTATTTTGCATACAGCACCGTCGACCTGTGGATCGGAGTATCGATAAATATGACCCTACCCTTGTTTCGATGTACTATCTCGTCGAGGGCGCCTTCGATATCCTTCTCCATGGCGCGGCACGGACTGCAGAAATAATCCGTGTAGATCCGTATCTCCACAGGCCCCTTGCCGAATATTCTGGGATACGGTTCATACGCATAGACCGGCATCGCAGATCCCGTAAAAAGCAGGCAGAAGAAGGCATATCCCGCTGCGATGAAGGCAATCAGGGGAAAAGACCGTTCCTTGCCCGCTATCCGGAACCTTGCTTCCCCGAGCAGATAAACCAGGCCGGATCCTGAAATTCTTGGACGGCTGTAATTTACGGCGAAAGCCGCGAACATGACAGCGGCAAAGGCCAGGCAGTAGGGGCAGAATACGTCCTGCTCAAACTGATAGCCGATCAGGTATACCTCCCCCCCGATCCCTCCTGCCAGCATCATCTTCAAAAACGACTGAATGCCCGCCGCAGTTGCGATGATCACGGCCAACATGAAAGCAAGGCCTACTGTCTTCAGGTCCAACCCCATTAACTCTCCCGCCAGGTAGGCACAGGAGTCCTCACACTGTATGTAATACCACACGATCCCGATCCCGATGCCGGCGAGCAGCAGGGTCAGGATCTTCCTGCCATGCCTCATATCCGTCTCCTTCAGCAAATCCTTCTCATATCTCTTTCCAAATCTCAACCCGCAATTTGTATATATTCTCCGTCGGGAAACCCCCCTTTCAAGTCTGCAACGGGAAAAATCAGTTTTCGGAGCATAGATTTTTTAAGCCGGTTCGACGAATATTGTTCATGCAGGGTGCTTCAGGACAGCCGCCTCGGCCTTGGTTCATTCACAAGACGCTACACACCTTTACCGCATCCGCCTCCGCCGCTCGCCAACCCACACTGAACAGCGCGCTCCGCAGCTCATCCCCTGCTGTGATTGTTCGATCCGCCTCATGAGCTTATCCGATCCGATTTCGGGGTTTTCTTCGCCGGAAATAGGGTTTTTTACCGGGTCAAAAATGACTTCTTATCGGGTACATTCAAAGAACATTCCAGACGGAATAAACAACCAGACCATGTTCAGAAGCGATTCTCCGGGCGTTCTTGAGGATATACGGATAGGTCTTTCCTTTCTGCAGCAGGGCTACGCGCGGCTGGTAATTGACGAGGTACGGAGGAGATTCCATTCGGAAGACACATACATAGGGCTTCGCCGGGACCTTGCAGCGCCGTGCCAGACCGGACCGGCAAGAATTTCCGTCTGGATAAGACCGGCCCGTCCCCACGACATCGCTCAAATACATGTGCGGAACAGGGGAATGACGGCGGACGCGCTGAAGGACCATCTGCGAAGGCACTATCTCGTCCAGACGGGAATCCCGACCTGTTATGTGGCGCTGACCAACAATGGAATTCCGTGTTATCTGCAGTGGCTTATCGGACCTGATGAAAACGGCAAAGTTCAAAAATACTTCAAGGGAGGATTTCCGCCGCTCGGTCCCGACGAAATGCTTCTCGAGGGCGCCTTCACTGCACCGGCTTACCGCGGACTCGGAATAACGGCTTACTCCATGGCAAAAGTCGCGGAAAAAGCCCAAGAATTCGGAGCGCGGCGCGTCATCACCTACATTAACCACGGAGATCTTTCCACCCTGAACAGCTGTAAAGAGGCCGGTTTCATTCCCTTTACGATAAGAACGGCAAAATGGAGAAGATTCACGCGGACGCTGAATTTTATCCCGCTTTCTTCCGTGCCGGGCGGCAACATCGTCCCGCTTCCCAGGATTTTCAAATCCGGCCCTTAAAGGTTCTCCATGTCATCTAAAATCGTAAATCTTTACTATTTCCTGAAGCCTCTGATCCCTCGTCCTTTGCAGATCCTCCTCAGGAGACATATCGTCGCCCGCAAGAGAAAATCCTGCGCAGACGTGTGGCCGATCGATCAGAGATGCGCCTGTATCCCGAAAAACTGGCCCGGCTGGCCGGACAGGAAAAACTTTGCCGTAATTTTGACTCACGATGTCGAAACAGCCAAAGGCCACGACCGATGCCGCCGGTTGATGAGACTGGAAATGAACCTCGGCTTCCGCTCTTCATTCAATTTCGTTCCGGAGAAATACTCGGTATCCCCGGAGCTCCGGGCCGTTCTGGCCGAAAACGGATTTGAAATAGGATTGCACGGCCTCTATCATGACGGCAAGTATTTCAGGTCCCGCAAGATTTTCGAAAAAAGGGCCGAGCTGATAAACAACTATCTGAAGGATTGGAATTCCTGCGGGTTCCGCTCTCCTTCGATGCTTCACCGCCTGGACTGGATGCATACCCTCCGCATAGAATATGACTCATCCACATTCGATACCGACCCGTTCGAGCCGCAGCCCGAGGGCATACGCACGATTTTTCCTCTCTGGGTCTCCGGAGGAGCCCCCGGCGCCGGCTTTGTCGAGCTTCCTTACACGCTGCCTCAGGATTTCACTCTCTTCATCATCATGAAGGAGCCCGGCATTGAAATATGGAAACAGAAACTCGATTGGATTGCGGAAAACGGCGGGATGGTGCTGATGAACACCCATCCCGATTACATCCACTTTGAAACAAAGGGGGGAGCGGAAGAATACACGGTGTCTCATTACCTGGATTTGCTGCAGTACCTCAGAGCGAAGCACGAAAACCGGTACTGGCACGTCCTGCCGAGGGAGATCGCCAGGTTCTGGGCGGGGAACTTTTCCCACTACAGGACGCCGGAATCCGCGCCCGGCAACTCCGGATCTATTTCGCACCTGCACCGGGTCACGGTATGACCTTATTTGACCAGCCGCAATTCTCTTCTTTCCGGACGGCTGCGGGGCAATTTACGAATGGCGTACCCGACGACTTTTGCGCGGCCGTTGCGGGGCCGAAGGAAAAACCATTCCACTTGCTCGTCAGGCCTCAGATACACGCCGCGAATCGATTCCGAGTCGGAAAACCCGGGTGAAGGCACCCATCGCATTCCGTTATAATAATCTCTGCGCATCAATACCTCCGTGAGCTGCAGGGCGTAAGGCCGGGGCAGTTCGGGACTTGCTCCCCGGAAACTTTCCCCTTCCCTCTACGGAAGATTTGTACCTGTCCCGCAGCAAAGGATACATCGGGGGAAGTCTGAAATGGGTTTTCCAAAAACCCGAAAACCGGGGTGAGATGCCGGATCCCTCTAATGCAAATGCTTACAGCAGGTTTGTTCATCCGGGCTGAATCAGAAAAAAAACGGAAGGAGAATGTCATGGCTGAAAAAGATACCGCAAAGGAAAAAACCGAAAAACTGCCGGCGGAAAGACAGAAGGAATGGGCGCCGATGATGGCTTTCCGGAAAGAGATGGACCGCCTCTTCGAAGATTTTTTCGGCCGGGGCCTGCGCAGCCCGTTTGCGTTTGAGCCCTTCGCCGCTTATCCGGAGATCGACGTGGTTGAAGACGATAAACGGATTACAATCACGGCCGACGTTCCGGGAATGAGCGAAAAAGATATCCAGATCTTCCTGTCCGGAAACACATTAACCCTGAAAGGAGAAAAGAAGGAGGAAAAGGAGGAAAAGGAGGAGAATTATATCCGCATGGAGCGGCGATACGGGTCGTTCAACCGTTCCGTCACGCTCCCCGAGGATATACTTTCGGAAAAGGCCGAAGCCGATTTCAAAAACGGCGTCCTGAAAATCGAAATACCGAAATCAGAGGAGACCGCCTCCAAAAGGAAAAGGATACCGATCAAATCAAAACAATAGTTCAGAGTAAAAAAGCCGAGATGCCGAAAGAGGGACTGGCGCAAAGGCGCGGAGGCGCGCCGCTTCGCGTCTTTGTGCCTTTTTCACATGAGCATTTCTGAAAGCCTATTGATTCTGGACAGTCCCGCCCCAAAGAGATATAAGAATTCTCTCTTGAGGTTTTCATCCTGATCAGGGCCTTGCACGAAGAAACAGAGTGACGCTTACATGAACAGAGAAGTGATGGTTTTCAGGGACGCGCGGCGGCTGGCGGAATGCGCAAGAGATATATGGGGCGATGTCTGCCGGACGTCTTCTGAAGCGGGATATTTTCGCGCGGTTCTCTCAGGGGGAGAGGCGCCGATCCCTCTTTATCAAAGCCTTGCGGAAGAGGGAGTATCATGCAGCTGGGACGCGACTCATATCTATTTTGCCGATGAGAGGTTTGTCCCTTTCGACCATCCGGACAGCAACTACGGGGCGATCCGGAAAGTCCTCCTGGATAAGGTCCCTCTGCGTCCCTCCCAGGTTCATCCCGTTCCGGTCGAAGGCTCACCGGAGGCGGCCGCAATAAGATACGAACAGGAGATACGCGCTGAATTCGGGCTGCCGGATGGAAAGCCTTCCTTTGACCTGGCCGTGCTCGGAATCGGCGAAGACGGCCATACTGCGTCTCTTTTTCCCGGTACGCCGGTCCTCCGCGAAAAACGGCGGATCGCCGCGCCCGTATTTCCGGAAACGGCTGCGCACGCGCGAATTACGCTCACATTTCCGGTTCTGAACAAGTGCAGGACGGTAATGTTCATCGTGACGGGCAGGAAAAAGGCCGCCGTCCTGGAAGGAACGCTGGCAGGAGAACCCGGGATACCCGCCGTCCGCGTCAGGCCGCGGGGGCGCCTTTTCTACCTGCTGGATGATGCCGCGGCTTCGGCCTGGAAAAGAACCGGAGTGGAGACGGGTGAAGCCGTATAAACCCATGGCCGGCTTGTCCGGAGCGGAACACAGCGGAATCGTACGGGACGTCTTCTCCTCCATCCATGACGAATACGATTTTTTGAACCGCTTTCTCAGCCTGCGCCGCGATGTATACTGGAGAAAGCGGGCGTCGGAGTCTGCGGGGGACATCGGGCAAAACCGCTGCCTTGATCTGGCGACCGGGACCGCCGACCTCGCCCTTGATCTGGCCGCCGGGAATCCCCGGGCTTCAGTTGTGGCCGCCGATCTGTCTGTCGAGATGCTGGACCGGGCCCGGGCGAAGGTCAACAGGCTCGGGCTCGAAAACCGGATTTCGCTCGCCGCCTGCGACGCTCAGAATCTTCCCTTTCCCCCGTCATGCTTTGACGCGGCGACGATAGCATTCGGCATCAGGAATATCCCGGACAGGGCCTGCGCACTGAGAGAGATAAGGCGGGTACTCCGCGCGGGCGGCAGGATCATCGTGCTGGAAATGGGACTCCCGGGAAATCGTGCTCTCCGCAAGGTTTATCGAACGTATCTGGTGCGGATCCTCCCCGCGCTGGCCAGGCCTTTTACGCGAAATACCGCCGCCTACAGGTACCTGGCGGATTCGACCGTAAATTTTCCGGAACCGGCGGCCTTCTGCGGGGAGTTGGTTGATGCGGGATTCACGGGTATAAAAACAGTCCCGCTCACCTTCGGTGCTGTTAATCTTTATACTGGGCATAAGGGAGAGTCAAATAGCGGGTAACCGGTCATGGGTAATGGGATAATACCCATAACCCACAACCTGTGATCTCACCCCTCACTCTTGATTCTATTTTTCCCGAGAGGTCCAATAACCAATCCCGGCGGCAACAGCGGCTATTGCTACAGCAGTGAGAATAACCGTTCCGGGGCTCTCCTCGTAGGTCTTCTTGACATATTTCCCCGTGTCGCCCATCTGCTCTCTCGTCTTGGAACCGAACTGGCGGGCCAGCATCATCGCCCTGCTTCCCATTTTTTTCGCGCTCTCTCTGGTCCGTTCCGCGACATCCGCCGCTTTTTCCCGAACCTCTTTTTTATCGGGAGCTTCCTCCAGCATCTCTTCTATGGACTCTGATAATCCCTCAAGCCCTTTTTGCCTGGCTGCAATCAGCCAGCCTACGCCGACTCCAACGAGCGTCGATACGACCGGATTTTCCCGAATCGTATCCGCTACGGCTGCACCCACTTTCATCATCCTTTCGCCCGAATGTCCGATCATAACCCGCCTCCTTGAAATATTTGAATTTATTTTAAATCGAAAGCATTAACATACCAGATCGAAATCCCTGATTTAGTATGGCCAAATTCCTTATCATCGGAGCCTCAGCAATTGAGCGGGAATGAGTCTGCCGGTTCCATTGCGTCCATTGCGTCGGTCACCCCCGGCATCCAATCTTCGCCTCCTCGCATCCCCGCTCTCAGTCCTCATTTTTACCTTCTCAGTCCCCGGGCTTCCTATCCGCGCATCCCGCATCTTCACATCTCGTTCTCTTGACTTCGGTCTGAAGGGGGGGTATGAAGGTGCTGAAAGGAATCAGCTTATGTATCTGATGACGGCCAGGATATGGATAGACCAGATGCGAGAGGAGGGAAAGCTGGCCGGAATGGATGAAGCTGCCGTTGAGGCGCTTGCCTCTGAATACGCCGGGAAGCTGGAGGAATTCTTCAACGCGGAAGTTGCCCGACAGCTTGAAATATATGGAAAACTGGAAGAGTACGAGCGGATGCTGCTTTACGACACCCAGTATATGTCTAAATATCTGAACCAGACCATCCCCGGCTTCCCGGCCTTCAGGATGGAGATATTCGCAAGGGCTAAGAAAGCAATTGCGGGACTGTAAACAGTTGGGGGTCAGGTCTTTAGGGGCTGTTGCCCAAATGCCCGAAGCAAAGCTAATCGAACAATGCTATAGTGCAGCCACTTTCCGAGGTCTGCAAGGAGATGTTCGATATGATGGGTGTTCAGCCTCCGCCTCAATCCAGTCTTTT
>JAQTPK010000080.1 GCA_028712885.1 Syntrophales bacterium
TCGAACACGGAAGTTAAGCTCTTCAGCGCCGATGGTACTGCGTGGGTGACTGCGTGGGAGAGTAGGGCGTCGCCGGAATTAAATTTCGAGCCCCGTTCCGGGTTAACCGGAACGGGGCTTTTTTATTCCCCGGCTGTTTTAGATTACCCGCTTGCGGCGTTTCCCTTGGCCCTCGTGGTTCGACAGGCACACCATGACAATCGGATCGGGCCGGAGTTTATCCTGAGCGCAGTCGAAGGAGGGGCCTTGCATCCTGGCAATTTAGAACAGCCTTCTGCAATATAGGGACACTTCCCATATTTCCAGGTCTATTATTCCGAAACTTGACAGGCTTGCCGGAATACCGCAAAGTGGCAATCCGGAATTCCAGCGAATTCCTAATTCGAACGCGCACAGGAGACGTGGAAGAAATGAAAATGAGGCATTTGTTTTTAATCGCGGTAATAGCGGCAATGTTCGTGGCGGGGCCTGTCATGGCGCAGGACGGCGCCGGACAGAAGTCTAAAGAGTCCGCTGCTCAGGAAGAGAAAAAGGCCTGCCTGGAAAAATGCGAGTCGAAGAGCAGTCTGTGCGAGCACAGGTGCGGAAGAGGGCTGGGAGCAGAGCGATATGAAAGGGACCACTGCCTGTACTTGTGTTCCCGAAAGTACAGGGAGTGCAAGGATGAGTGCCGGGGAAAGTACTATTAACTTTCCGGCTTGGAGTTTCGCATTTATGCGGTGTTCCTGAAAAACACGCGCTATATAAACAACCGGGACCTGGTCGATATCTCGGCGGAGCATATCGTCGGGGCTTTTCTTCTCGGCAGGAGCCGCGAACCGCTGTACCGGCTGGCGGCTTCAAAGTCACTGTGGGAGCGCCGGATCGCCGTGATAGCTACTTATCATTTTATCAGACGGTCAGAGTTCCCCTTCTTCGGAAGCTTGCGACAATTATTCACCACTTCCTATTCTTCTCGAGTCGTGCATAAACATCGCCAGATCCCCGGCCCTTTGACAGCGCCTGCAATATTGACTTCATTTTTTCCGGCCCGATCCACTCTGCGGACTGAAAAGGATTTCCCTCGCCCGGAATCCAGTTGTATTCATAGGTACCGAGAGCGGATAACCGGTCGACGGCTGCAAGCGCCGGTTCGATTGCGGCCGAGATGTACTCAAATGAAAGGCTTGCCAGTGGTACGGAAAGCCCCTGCAAGACCCGGAATTCCGCCCCTTCCACGTCGATTTTGCAGAAAACGGGTCTGCCGTATTCTTTCACGAGAAGGTCGAGCGTAGTCGTCTCTGCAGGGACGGAAACATCCCATCTTTCACCCGAAAAATTTTTATCTTTCCCTACGGTGCGGATCCAATTCCGGTCCAGTGTCGACAAAGTCGGGCTCAGTGTTGATATTTGCAGGATCTGCACCCCGGCCGCGTCAGATACGGCTTTCTCCAGGATGATCGCCCGGGGATTTTGCCCGTAAAGCGCACGGATGATCCGGGCGCAACCCGGGTGCGGCTCCAGTGCGACTACCCGGGCTCCCAGGGCAAGAAAGATCGAAAGGTGGCTGCCAATATGGGACCCGATGTCGAAACAGAGGTCTCCGGCCCCTATGAACCGGGAATATATTCCTGCGAGCCTCTTCCGCCGGAGAGGGTTCGAGCGGTACATCCAGAAGGAGCGGGCAAAACCCCACATTTGAATAATTTTCCCAAGATATCCCATATTCTTGAATCCGTGCCGTAATATTCTGGAGAGCGGTTTGATAATCAATAATAGAAAAAAGTAGGGACACTTCCCATATTTTTCGCATCACGGCAGGAGTTGCCATGCGTGAATCGTAAATACAAGCGTAGCGGCAGATTATGGCAAACCCGGTTTTTCTCCACGATCATCGAGGCCGAAACTTATTTGTGGTCCGTAATGCGTTATATTGAACGAAATCCGGTGAAGGCCGGGATGGTAAACGATCCCGAAGGATACAAATGGTCAAGCTGTAAAGCTAATATGCGGGGGAAAAATGATTTGCTTGTCAAGGGAGGTGAATGGCTGGACATCAGCGGCAGAGCGGCATACAGGAAATTTGTGATGCTGCATGACTCTGGAATGGAGCAGAGAATCAGGCGCGCTACTTCCACCGGGCGACCCTTGGGGAGTGTTGAGTTCGTCATTTATATTGAATCTAAATTGCTGAGACGGTTAATGCCGGGAAAGGCAGGACGCCCTCGAAGACAGGAATGATGAAAAATATGAAGAGTGTCCCTAAATACTTTTTCCCGAATTCAGGGTTGACAGGCGCAGCCGAATTCAGCAAAAGTAACATCTCCCGCGGGCCGTCTCAGACCGGCTGTGGACGCGTTTAAAACTCGTCATCAATTTTGAATTGCAGAAGGGACGGAATCCCGGCCTGCTTCCTCTTTGCTCACTTTGTCCGCAAGATCCCCTGGATCAGGAACGTGTTATGATCCCGGATTGACGAATTTCCAATGATTCCGGCCTAAAGAAATAATAGACATCAAAACGGTATTTTTATAGAGTGCACACCAACAGCCACACGGAAACGGAAATTAACCGAGATCGTCCTTCTGCTTTCATTTTCCCATTGCTTCTGACGGGCCATGAGGATAGAACAAGCAGCGTTGTGCGCCTTCTTTTTCCTCCTTGTTGCCATCGCCGGCTGCGCAAAGGAAAATTCCGCCCCTGCCGCCCGCGCCGGAAATTTGGACCTTTCAGGCTGGACTTTCGAGCGGGATGGTCCCGTCGAACTTGACGGCGAATGGGAGTTCTACTGGCATCAGCTCCTCGGTCCCGACGATTTTGCCTCCGGCAGGCTTCCCGCCGGAACGGGCTATTTCTCCATCCCGGCCTACTGGAACGGGCACGACGCGAACGGCCGGCCTCTTTCGGGCAGCGGCTGCGCCACTCACCGCCTGCTCGTCAGGCTGAAGCCCGGCCAGGGGCCCCTGGCCCTGAAGACGGAATGCATGGGCGGTTCCTACAGGATCTGGGCGAACGGGAACCTGGTCCTCTGGGGCGGCGACATGGACGGGAAAGACGCGCTTCGGATGCCGGGCGATTTCATCGTCATGCATGCCGGCCTGTCCGATCCCGGCGGCAATCTCGAGATCGTATTCCAGGTTTCCAATGAAATTTTCCATACAGGCGGCCCGAGCAGAAAAATAACGCTGGGCGAGGCATCCCGGATCGCCGCCGAGCGAATGGTCTACTGGTCCATCGACGTTCTTCTCTTCGGTTGTCTCGCGATTATCGGGCTCTACCATATCGTCTTCTTCCTCCTCCGCAGAAAAGATCGAACCTCCCTGTATTTCGGATGTATGTGCCTCCTCTGGAGCATGGAGCTGCTCATCATGGGGGCCTTGCGCGGCAATAGCTTTCTTATCGTGTTTTCGACCTACCCGGCATGGCTTGCGATCTTCAGGCTGGAACTCCTCTGCTGGTTCCTGTTCACGCCTTTCCTGCTGATGTTTGTTTCCTCTCTCTATCCCCAGGAAGCGTCACAAAGAACCGTGCGCCTCTTCCAGGCCGCGGCCGCTCTCTTTTCAATTGCCGCACTCTTCGCTCCCGAGAGGTTTCTGGGGCGCTATGCGATCTTTCCCTACGAACTGATCTCAATGGGCGGAGCGGGCTATGCCCTGTATCTCCTGGCCCGGGCCGCGGCGCGCAAGAGAGCCGGGGCCGTGACGATCGCCGCCGGCTATCTGATCCTCTTTCTCGCGGCCGTGAACGACTTCCTGTTCGTCAACAATATCGTCTACACCTTCTATTCATTATCCCTCGGGATCGCCGGGATGATTTTCGCCCAGGCCTTCGCGCTTTCCCGGAGGTTCTCGCACGCCCTTTCCGCTTCCGAGACCCTGGTGAAAGAGCTCGAAAAGAATCTTCTCCTCCAGAGACAGCTCCTCCAGAGCAGGGAGCGGGAAGAACGGGCGGTGGTCCTGGCGCAGAAGGAGGCCCTGCTGAAATTGCGGTACCAGTTGAACCCCCATTTTCTCTTCAACGTCCTGACTTCCATCAGGGGCGCCATCGCGGGGAAGGCTGAGGTCGCGCGCGAGATGGTCACCGCCCTCGCCGAATTCTGCCGGCTGACTCTCGCCGGAGGGGAAGCGGAGTCGCTCACGGTCGGGGAGGAGGTAAGGCAGACGGGCCTTTATCTGATGATCGAGCAGATCCGCCAGGGCGGATACCTCAAGGTATCCTGGAATGTGGATCCTGGCGCGGAGGATGTCCGCATCCCTTCTTTCACGCTGCAGCCCCTGGTGGAAAACGCCGTCAAGTACGGGAAGCAGACGTCTCCGGAGGAACTCTGCATCGAGGTGGGCATCAGGAGATGCAAGGACAGGGTCGTTCTGGAGGTGGCCAACACGGGTCGTCTGGCGGCGCCGGAAGCCGGGGGCGCGGGGAGGACGAAGGGAATCGGCCTGGAGAACCTCCGGCAGCGGCTCGTGAGATTCTATGCGGGAGATTTTTCCCTGAAGGTGCTGGAAGAGAACGGATGGGTCCGCGCGGTCATCGATGCCCCCGCCGGAAAACCGGCCCGGACCGCGCAGGCGGCGAAAAGCGCCTGACGTATTTGCCCGATACACTTTCACAAGGAGGCCATGAGCATTTCACTTAAGGCGATCATCATCGACGACGAGCCGCTGGCGCGCGACGATCTGCGTGGGATGCTGGCAAAATATCCGTTTGTCAAGATCGCCGGCGAGGCGGCGGACATTAAGGAATCGGCCGCCCTCCTGTCGAAGACCAGGGTTGACGTGGTATTCCTTGACGTTCAGCTGCGCGGCGGCTCGGGATTCGACCTCGTCCCGCTTATCCCGTCCTCCGCGGAGATCGTGTTCTTTACCGCTTACGACGAGTACGCGATCAGGGCCTTCGAGGTCAACGCCCTCGACTACCTCCTCAAGCCGGTGACGGAAGAAAGGCTGGGGGCGTCCCTCAGGCGGCTGAAAGACTGCTTCCGCAACAAGGTTTCTCCTTCCGATACGCTGATGTCCCTGCGGCCCGACGACCGGATGTTCATCAAGACCGACACGGAGCGCTGCTTCATCCCCGTCGATGCGATCTCGGCCGTCACGGCCCTCGGCGGCAACTACACGGTCGTCCACCTCGCCCACGGAAAAAAGCATGTCGTCCGCCGGACATTAAAGGACTGGAACAAGGTCCTGCCGGGACTCCCCTTTCAGCAGATACACCGGGCCGCGATCGTGAACATGGACCGGATCGAACGCATCGAAAAAAAGAAGAGCGGCTCCTGCCTCGTATCTGCGGCCGGGATCGACTATCCGCTCAAGGTCAGCCGGCGCGCGGCGCCCCTGTTGAAGGGCCTGATCGCCGGGACGGAATGAACAGGAAGAAAAGTTCACAGTTCACAGTTCACAATTCGCAGTTTGCAGCATAAATCGTTAAGCCGTTTCAATTCCCTTTTAGTTCATCACTGGCGACTCACCGCCTTAAGGCATTCAGCCTGACACCCCATTTATGCCGTTCATCACTTTTTATCTGCCGTTCGTCACAGATTGGTGGAGAAAAATCTGGGGCGGAATAAAAGGGAGAAGCTGCTCTCGCTTCGAGTTCCCGGTTTCGAGTTGGACCCGGGGGCCGGTCGTAATGAGAAACTGACCGGAATCAGAAAGGGGTTCTTATGCTGTTCCGTATTTT
>JAQTPK010000005.1 GCA_028712885.1 Syntrophales bacterium
CACTGCGGAAAAGCTCAGGGAATTAGGGCTGGATCAAAAATAGATCCTGTTTGACAAGCTTCGTCCATTCTTCTAATCTTCGCTCACAGTACCGATGTTCAAGACGCCGGAAAACCCGGATGCAGAAACGCAGGCGGGGAGCCGGGACCGGGCGCGTCTGTGCTGAAGGAGGAAAAACATGCATAATTCGGATCTGGAAGTATATTGCCGAAAGGCGGTCGAAGCCGGCGTGAGCAGCGCCCGCGTAATCAATCCTGCAAATGTAGTCACTGCGGCGTGGGTACGGCTCAAGTGCCAATGGGGCTGCAAGTATAAACTGACGCACTGCTGCCCGCCGGAGACGCCGACGCCGAAAGAAACGCGGGAAATTCTGGATTGTTATAAAAGGGCCATCCTGTGCCACACCGAAGCGCCCGCGAGCCCCGAGCGGGGAAAAAAAATGATGGAGACCCTGAAGAAGATGGTGGACCTGGAGGGGGAGATGTTCAAGAACGGCTACTACAAGTCTTTTGTCCTGCTTGCGGGGCCTTGCGTGCTGTGCAGGGAATGCAGCAGGAAAAAGGATGAGTCCTGCACCATTCCCGACCGGGCAAGACCTTCCATGGAATCGTTCGGGATAGACGTCTTCCAGACGGCGCGTGACCACGGGCTGCCCATTCAGACTTTGCGCGAAAAAACAGAAACACAGAATCTGTTCTTTCTTTTCCTGGTTGATTGATTCTCTGGAGTTCCCGGTTCAGAATTCAGGGTTAAGAGCTCCGAGTCCAGAGTTCCGAGTTGCGTCACTCAGCCCCAAGTCTAACAATCAGAAGCACAGATTATCAGGAAATTATTTGAGCTTTTTTTTATACTTCTGAACCCTTGATTCTGAACTGAACTTTGAACTCGGAACCATGAACTACAAAATCCGGAAATGTACCCCCGATGATTGCCGGCTTTTGTCGGATTTGATCAGGAGATCTTTCCGGGACGTGGCCGAGCGCTTCGGTCTGACTGAGGAAAACTGTCCCCGCCACGCTTCCAACTGCACGGAGGAGTGGATCGTAGAGGATATGGGCCGTGACATCGGATATTTCATTCTGGAATGCGAAGGCCGCCCGGCCGGTTGCGCCGGGCTCGAAACGGCGGAAGCCGGGGTCTGCCACCTCGAACGCCTTGCCGTGATCCCGGGAAGCCGCCGGAGGGGGTTCGGAGGCGCCTTGATCGAACACGCGTTTTCCGAGGCGAAACGCCTCGGCGCCCGGTCTGTGGGCATCGGCGTTATTGCGGATCACCTGGAGCTGAAGCGCTGGTACGTAAAATACGGCTTCGTTGAGACCGAGAACAGAAAATTCGCCCACCTCCCTTTCCGGGTGAGCTTCATGGCATGCGATCTGCACCGGGATATGCATCCGGGAGAGGGGATCAACGGGGGCGATTGATCCGGGAGGCGCCGCGGCCGGTCATCTCCAATATCTTCCTCCACCCCGATGCATGCCTCGCCTTGATCTGGATGGCGAGGTGATTCTTAGTCCACTCCAGGAGCGCGAATGTAGGCGTACCGGCGGGTCCCGGGTACTGATCGCCGGGATTAAGTAGAATGACGCCTTCGATCGTCTCCAGTACGGGGCGGTGGGCATGCCCGAAGAGAAGCATGTCGGCCCCCCTCTCTTTAGCCCAGACCGCCATTTCCCGGAGATTGCGCCGCCAGACGTCCTCCGGGTAGTAGGCGTTCAGGTCCATTTCCTGTCCGTGGGTCAGCAGAATATTCCACCCTTTTATTTCCAGCCGCGACCTTCCGGGAAACGCCGTTCCGAAATCGCCGTTGCCGGCTACGCCTTGGAACTCAATTCCTGATTGAACAGCCGCTTCATAACCGTCGAGGACCCCGTCGCCGAGGTGGAGGACCATATTGACCGGGCAATGCGCGTCCAGCGCATCCCGGAGGTCGCGGCGGTTCCCGTGTGTGTCCGAGAATACTGCGATCCGCATTTCCTTATCCGTCCTGACATGGGTTTTGAAAACAAACTATAGCGATCGATGCCGCAAGTCAACTCCAACCGTTTCAAAATAAGAAAAACGCCGCATTCCCATGCGCGTTCAACTCTGTAAACTGACTTGAAGGCATCCTGTTTCTCCGCTCGAAAAGGCATTTTGCTCCCTTTTCTATCAAAATGGCGGGGCACGTGATCGGCGAAGCAGGGAACAGGGAGAAGTCTCATGGGAAAACTTTTTTCAGCCTCGCTGATCCTGATCTTGTTTTTTATTCCCGCTCAACCCGCCGGAGCAGGTTCTCCTGCAGATAGAATTTTCATGAAAAACGGCGACCGGCTGACCGGAATAATCGAGCGGATGGAGAGGGAGGTTCTTACTGTAAAAACGGAATACAGCACGGAAAAAATAATTCTGGAATGGAAGGACGTGGAATGCATCGAATCGGAGCGGGAATTGCCCGTTCTGTTCAAGAATAACGAAATCCTGGTCGGGAGAATACTGTGTCCTGCCGCAGGGAAAGTGCGGGTTGCAAGCGGGTTGGGGCTCTCGCGCGAGATTCCCATTGAGGAGATAGAGTCCGTAAACCCCGCCACGTATCGCGGATATTTCAATGCGGGCGGGAGCCTGGCGACGGGAAATACCGATACTGCCGCCGCCAACCTTTCCACCCGTTTCGAAGTAAGGACTGCCCGGCATCGCTTCACAGTGGAAGGAAAAATCAATTATGCGGAAACCGAAGGCGTCGAAAGCGCCCGCAACTCCCTCGGCAGCCTGAAATACGACTTCTTCTCCACCAGGCAACGCTACAACTACGCCCAGATCCTTACGGAAAGGGACAAATTCGCCAATCTGAATCTGCGGCTTACGCAGGGTCTGGGCATGGGCTTCCAGTTCTTCGATACCAGAAAGCTGCGCTTATTCGCTGAGGCCGGAATCTCTTACTATAACGAAGACCTGGAAGTCGGAGAAGACAAGACCGGCGCTTCGGGCCGCTGGGCGGTAGGACTGGAGTACGAGCCGTTCCCAAACCGCCTGCAGATCTATCACCGCCATGAAGGATATTACACGCCCGAGAGCAGCTCGTTGTACGTCCGGGCGGAGCAGGGATTCAGGATCCCGCTGAAAAACGGATTCGGAATATATATCGAAACGGATTACCGTTACAACAGCCGGCCTGAAGCCGGAAAGAAAAGCTCTGACGCGCTGTTTGTAGGGGGGATCAGTTACGAGTACGCCTACTGGTGAATTATCCGAACTGAACAGGGCGGTCCGGATAAGCTTGCCGAAGCGGAATGACGCCCCGGGGTGCGCCCGATTCTTCCGAATTGGCGAATGGATTCCGGCGGGCTGTTCTGTTATAAAAAAGACAACCTGGAGTCTTTTTGATGACGCTTTTGAGATATATAATTTTCACTGTGTTTGCGCTGACCGTTATCGGCGCCTGTGCGTCCCCGGGTATTTTGCCCGAGGAGCCCTCGTCCCCGGCCGTAACTACGCCCCCGGCATCGCCGCCCCCGGCTTCTCTGTCGGCTCCTTACCGCGCATCTCCCTATGGCCGTCCCTCTCTGCCTCAACCGGGTCCCGTATACCCCGAGTACAGGCCGCTGCCTCCCCCCCTTACGATCCCGCCCCGGGCGGACCGGAACCGCGGGGCCTTCAATCCCTTTACGGGCGAGTTCTACCCTCCGTCAGGACGGGGCGTCATCAATCCCTGGACAGGCGAATATTATCCCCCCGCCGGACACGGCTATTTCAATCCGAGAACAGGCCAATTATATCCGTCGAGGTAAATCCCTCGGCTTCCAGTAGTTCAGAGTCACCCTCAAAGTCTGTCTAGAGTTGGGAGCGGACCGGGAAACGGCGCTGCGGGATGTGGAAGGCGCCGCCGGGCCCCGGCGTTCTGACCTGCTCCCATATAGGCTTTTTCGGGCGGGATATTTTCTTCGTCAATGCCTTTGCCGCAAACGATCCCGATTCTTCGGAGCAGCTCTGGAACATGGCGCTGAAGCGATTCTCAGGGATCGAAAAACGCATTGTGATCTTCAATTGCAGGACAGACAGGGCGCGCTCCGGCCAGCTGGGGCGGGCCGTCAGATTATCGGCTCAACGGTCATCGTCTTCGGAAGACGCCGGACGATTCTGATGAAGCACAAAAAGGAGGAACAGAGATATCTTAATGCGGGCCGCCCGGATTTTCCATGGATATGGAGCCGGCAAGCCTTTGTTGAGGTAATACTTCATCTTTCTTCTGCTTCTCAGGATGGGACGGGGGAAGAATACATGCGTACGGGGAAAAAACAAGAGGGCCCGCTCATTTTCCCCGGTGGATTTCTGCCCTGCATCGTGATAGCAAATAGGGGATAAATCATCGGAGGAATTAAATGGTTTACGAACGGCTGAGAAAGCATCTGGATTCACTGCCCACCGGCTTTCCCAAGACGGAAAGCGGCGTGGAACTGAAAATCCTGAAAAGGATATTTTCCGAAGAAGAGGCCGAAATGGCGTGCCAGGTGAGCCTTTTCCCGGAAACCGCCGCCGGAATGGCGGCCCGCCTCAAGAAGGACCCGGAGGCCACGGCAGGCCTTCTGTACCGTATGTCCAGAAAAGGGCAGATCCTCCGGTTCAAGGTAAACGGCGAGTACCACTACATGTCCGCGATGTTCATAGTGGGCATTTTCGAGTACCAGGTGAATAATCTCGATCCCGGCCTGGTAGAGCTTTTTAAGCAGTACGCGAACGAAGCCATGTACCGGCAGATGATCCTTCCTGAGACGCCCCAGCTCCGCGTCGTGCCGGTTGAGGAGAGCCTGACCCCCGCGCTCGAAATCGCCCCCTACGATGAAATAAGGAAAATCGTGGAATCGCAGAAGGTTATCGCCCTTGCCGATTGCATCTGCCGCAAGATGAACGGGATGAAGGGAAAGCCGTGCCATGCGGCCCTGGAAACGTGCCTTATTTTCGGCGCAGTCGGCGAATTTTATATCGAGAACGGCATGGGAAGGAAAATTTCCGTGGAAGACGCCCTCGGCATCCTGCGGAAGAACGAAGACGCCGGGCTGGTGCCGAGTCCCTTCAATACCCAGAGAGCCGGGGGCGGGGTATGCAGCTGCTGCTCCTGCTGCTGCGAGATGCTCAAGGCGATCAAGCTGGATGCCAGGCCCGGCCGTGTCGTTAAATCCAATTACTGCGCCTCGGTGCAGAAGGACCTCTGTACCGGCTGCGAAATATGCCTCGACAGGTGCCAGATGGAGGCGATCTCCATTGTGGATGAATCAGCCGCTGTAAACCTTGACCGCTGCGTCGGCTGCGGCCTTTGCGTAACGACCTGCCCGGTCGAAGCTCTCCAGCTCCGCATGAAGTCTCCGGGGGAGCTGTATGTCCCGCCGATGAGGCCGGTAGAGACGTACATGAGGATCGGGATGGAGCTGGCGAAACTGAAGGAATAATACCCTGCGGTCCGCTGTCCGGACGGAAGCTCGAATGAAGGGTTCAAGGGGTCAAGTGGCTCGTAAGAGTCCTTGAACCCTTGGACCCTTCATCATACTTTGACTTTGCTGAAGGAGTGATGCGTGCTGAGCGTTCAATCCATTTTTGGCTTGGTCGTTTTGGTCGGTTTTACCTGGATCATCAGCGAAAAGCGGAAATTGGTGAGTTGGCGCGACATCCTGGCCGGGATGGGGATCCAATTCGCCCTTGTTCTCATCCTGCTTAAAATACCTTTCTTCCGTTTTTTTTTCGAAATCCTCAACCGGGCGGTGATCATGATCGAGGAATCCACCCGCGCCGGGACTACTTTTGTGTTCGGGTATCTCGGAGGGGGGCCGCTGCCCTTCGACGAGAAATCGCCGGGGATGAGTTTCGTTTTCGGTCTCCAGGCGCTTCCCATCGTGCTGGTCGTGAGCGCGCTGTCCTCGCTGCTCTTTTACTGGAAGATACTCCCTCTTCTGGTGCGGACGTTTTCCCGTCTGCTGGAAAGGACGATGAAAATCGGCGGCGCGGTAGGGCTTGGCGCGGCGGCGAACGTTTTCCTCGGGATGGTGGAGTCCCCGCTTTTCGTACGTCCCTATCTGCGGAAGATGACCCGGAGCGAGCTCTTTACCACCATGAGCTGCGGCATGGCCGGGGTAGCCGGCACCGTCATGGTCCTCTACGCCGCAATTCTTAAACCGATCATCCCGGACGCGCTCGGCCACATCCTTACCGTGTCCATCATCACCGTGCCGGGGGCCATCATGATCTCGAGAATAATGATCCCGGAAACGGGCGAAGTCACATCAGGCAGGATAACCCCGCCCGCCGAGGCTTCCGGTCCGCTCGATGCAGTGGCCAGGGGCACGGTGGAGGGAGTCAATCTCCTGGTCCAGATCGTCGCCATGCTCATCGTTTTCGTCTCCCTGACGCACCTTATCAACCTGCTCTTGTCTTTTCTGCCCGCCGTCTCAGGAAAAGCGCTTACTTTCCAGGGGATACTCGGGTACGCCATGGCGCCGCTGGTTTGGCTGATCGGGATTCCAGTGGACGAAACGCTCGCCGCCGGCTCGCTGATGGGGACGAAAACGGTGTTGAATGAAATGATCGCCTACATGGACATGGCGAAACTCCCGCCCGAAGCCCTGAGCCCGCACAGCAGGCTTATCATGACTTACGCCTTGTGCGGATTCGCAAATTTCGGCAGTCTCGGGATCATGATCGGCGGGATGGGGGCCATGGTCCCGGAAAGGAGAGGCGAAATCGTCTCCCTCGGACTGAAATCGATCATTTCGGGTACGCTCGCCACCCTTATCGCCGGAGCCGTCGTGGGGATCGTGGCCGGATAGAGCACTCGACCCCCTTTCCGGAAAATTGATTGTATTCGCGCCGGAGTCAAGGTATATACCTCACAGGCGGCGAGTCGTTCGGTTCCCTGAAACCCGGCATTGAAGATTCTCCGGGGCAAGCTCCGGAGAATCTCCGATCCTTAAGGAAAATGCTTAAACATGATTCGCTCGCTTACCCCGCAGCACGCTGCGGGGAATGCGCTCGCTACCGGATTCAAAGCGAAATCTACGGCAATGGCGGATTTCAAAAGAAAGACTCTCGTGGAAGATCTCAAGGACGGATCTTCCGTCCCGGAGAGCTCCGTATCGTTTGCGCGTTTTCTCGAGCAGAGCAGCATTCTTTCCGCATGGCTTCGATCAGGGAAAGAAAAGCCCGCCGAGATGTTCCTGATGATGGTGGAAGACCTTTCCCCGGTCGAGCGGCAGTCATTAGGGAAGCTTACGGACCGGACCGTGGAGATTCCGGACCTCCTGCTGAAGCGGCTCGCCGAAATGGAAAAGGAGAACCGCCATCTCAAATCCCTCCTGCTGACCGACGACCTCACGGGACTTTACAACAGGCGTTTCTTCTATATGCAGCTGGAGATAGAAGTTTCGCGCGCCCGGCGCACCGGCCGGCCCTGCTGCCTCATGATGATCGACTGCGATCATTTCAAGCGGGTCAACGACCGGTGCGGCCACGACGAGGGAGACAGGTATCTCAAGAAGGTCGCCCGGACCATCCGCCGGGATCTGCGTACGACGGACTTCGTGTGCCGATACGGCGGAGATGAATTCGGGGTGATAATGCCGGATACGCACCTGGTCGAGGGAGTCCTGATCGCGGAGAGACTCCTGGAAGCGGTTTCGGAGATCCGGGCCGGCAGGCACTTCTCTTCCACCGCGAGTATCGGGATCGCTATCTTCGATCCGGTCTCGGACGACAGCATGGAATCTTTTTTCAAGCGCGCCGACCGGGAACTGTACCGCGCGAAGGAATTAGGGAGGAACAGGATTTCCCATTCGGGGAAGCCGGTCAGGTCGCAGAGCAAGCTGACGGAAGTGACGCCGGAGGAAAAGCGGGCGCTATACCGGCCGGAGCGCGGCAAGTCGGCGAAAGCGGCGCCCGTCCGGAAGGGCGGAATGAGAGCCCCCCGGCGGAAGCAAATCGAGAGAAAGCCGACATGACCAGGTCCGGCAAATCACCTGTCATATCCATCACCAGCGGCAAGGGCGGCGTCGGTAAAACGCTTATTGCGTGCAATCTGGCGACGATTCTTGCCGGGCAGGGCAGAAAGATACTTGTGGCCGACTGCGATCTCGGGCTGGCCAACATCGATATCATGCTCGGATTGCGGCCCCGGCGCAATCTCAAGGACGTAATTTACGGCGATGCGGACATACGCGATATCGTCATCCCCACCAAAGGCGGTTTCGATCTGATCCCCGCCAGTTCCGGGGTGCGCGAGATGGCTCAGCTCATCCTGGAGAGGATAGACGTTATCAAGGCCAAAATCCGCTCGCTGCGTAATTACGATCTGATCCTGCTCGATACGGGCGCGGGCATTTCGGAAGTGGTGCTGCAGTTCAATCTCCTGGCGGACCGGAATATCGTTGTCATCAACCGGGAATTGACCAGCCTCACGGACGCATATGCCATGATCAAAACGATGTATCAGGTATTCGACCGGGACTCCCTGGATATCATCGTAAATTCGGCGGCGGGGGAAGAGGAAGGAAGGGAGATATTCGGCCGCATCAGCTCGATATGTAAAAAATTTCTGAACGTCAGGCTGACGTATCTCGGGCACGTGCTCCAGGACCCCGTCATCCCCAAGTCCATCCTGAAGCAGGAGATTGCGGTCCTCGCGTCACCCCGGTCGAAGATCGCCGCGAATTTCGCTCAGATCGCCCGGGCACTTCCCCTCAAATAAGTTTCATGTCTCAGGTCTTAAGTAATCGGGTCTGTTGGGTCCATGGCGTCTGTTGCGTCCATTGAGTCCGGTTATAGGAATCATAGACCCGTGACATGGAACTTGAGACTTGAGACTCGGGACTAACGATATCTTAAAGTGACCGATCCCTCTTCGGGATCGGGCTGCACCGCCATGGTCCTCTTCCCGTCCGAGAGGAAGAGCGTCCCCCCCTGGATGTCGCCCCAGGGATGGAACGTGTAGCGGTAATTACCGCTTCTGATTTCACCCCGCGCCGGATCTCTGATCCAGATATTGATCCGGTACGGGATCTGACCGTTTCTACGGCTCTCCAGGTCGTATCCTCCGTCGTCCAGGTTTACAAAAAGGTGTTTTTCGGCGCGTTCACGCATCGCCCAGAGCCGGCCCTGCCGCAACGCGGTGGAAATATCCGCGGCAAATGCCTCCAGGTCGGCCCTTGGCGATCTCCCCAGGACAAAAATTGACGACAGCCCCAGAAAAACGGCGATCAGAACCATGCCGGCAAGAAATTCGAGAAATATGGAGTCTCTGTTGGTTATCGTGGGCATAAGGCTAAAGGCAAAGGGCTAAAGGCAAAGGGCTAAGGGCAAAGGGCTAAGGGCAAAGGGCAACCTGACACTTGAGACCTTTTGCCCCGTGCCTTTTGCCTTATGCCCGTTTCACTTGTAAAGATCGGCATCTTTAACCTGCACGCCGAGGACGCGGTCCGACTCCGGGTCGATGAGGCAATGGAGATACGTGCAGGAATAGAACACGAACAGGAACCAGATAATGACCAGGGCGGCCCGGATTATTCCGGTTCCGATGAATCCGGCAAGTGCATGCAGCTCGTATTTATTTATGTAAACAGGATCGGACATGCCACTCCCCCGGGCAACTGATGAAATAGAGCATGAACTTGCCTTTGATTTGTATCGGGGGTTATTCTGATTTTTCTTATCCGGAATGCCTGAAATGTATTCAGGAAAAAGAACGGATGGATAATGCCGGCGGGTGAATTAAAATAATGACGGGTAATGGGTAATAGGTAATGGCAATGGGCGGAAAAAGGTCAGTCCCGTTCTTTTATCACCCATTACCCGTTTTAATTGAAGGTGACGGGTTTTCCCGTTCCGTCGACAAGGGGCAGGTTGAAGGCGCCCTGCGCGGAAGGGAACATCCCTTTCGCCTGCTGAAATACCATGGAGGCGTAGAATCCTTTCCGCGACATCAGCTTCTCATGACGCCCTTCTTCGATGATCCGGCCGTCCTTGAGGACGAGAATCCGGTCCGCGGAAACGACCGTGCTCAGGCGGTGGGCGATCACGAAAGTGGTCCGGCCGTGGAAGAGCTTTTCGAGCGCCTCCTGTACGAGCGCTTCCGTTCTGGTGTCGAGAGCGGATGTCGCTTCGTCCAGGATCAGGATGGGGGGATTTTTAAGGAGAGCCCGGGCTATTGCGATTCTCTGCTTCTCGCCCGCGGAGAGCCTGTTTCCGCGTTCGCCGAGCACCGTCTCGTATCCTTGGGGCATCCTGAGGATGAACTCATGGGCATTGGCGATTTTGGCGACACTGATGATCTCGTCCATATCGGCGTTGGGCTTGCCGTAGGCGATATTGTTCCTGGCGGTATCGTTGAAAAGGAGCGCTTCCTGCAGGACAATACCGATCTGCTTCCGGAGCGACTGCTGGGTGACGTCACGGACGTCCGTTCCGTCCACGCGGATGCAGCCGTCCGTCGGATCGTACAGGCGCTGGATAAGAGCCATCATGGTCGACTTTCCCGCCCCGCTCGGTCCCACCAAGGCGATCATCTCCCCCGGACGGACCGTGAGATCGATCCGGTCGAGAACCGGTTTCTGCAGGGGATCGTAAGAGAACCGGACTTTTTCGAATTTCACATCGCCGCGCAGGGAGCCGATCGGCTTCGCATTCGGCCGATCTTCCACCATGTCAGGGGCATCAAGAATGGACAGCACCGCCTCAAGCGAAACGGATGCGGTTCGAACGGTCCGGAGGATATTGCTGATTCCCTGAACCGGGCCGAAAAGGCCTCCGAGATATCCGAGGAATGCGATCAGCGTTCCCAGGGTGATCTGTCCCCTCATCATGAGAACGGCCCCTGCCGCAATCGCGGTGACACGGGCGAGAGCTGTGATCAGGTTCTGAGATGCGCCGATCCCGGTATCGATTCCCACGCCCCGGACGACGATCCTGTTGGCGTCGCTTACGCCGTCCAGAAACCGCTTTTTCTCCTCGTCCTCCATGGCGAAGCTCTTGACGGTGACAATTCCGGAAAGGACTTCGTTGAAGCGCGAATATATCCTTATCCAGCGGTCCATCAGTGTGCGTTCCCGGCGTATGTGCTCGGAGGAGGCCAGTGCCGTGATGACCACCGGAAGCGGAGTGAAGACCAGCACGACCGCGGTCAGAAACATATCCAGGCTGCTCATGATGTAAATGGAAATAGCGAGAAAAAGAAGAGCCGGAAGCGCATTGAAAGCAATTTCCGTTACCGCGCCGAGAAAACCCTGTATGCCGCGATCGAGCTTGGTCGTGATTGCTCCCACCGTTTCGTTGCGGTGAAAACTGACCGGCAGTTTCTGCAGTTTCCCGACGGCGGCCTCCAGGAGGAGATAATGAATCCCGAGCCGCGTCTTCCACGTCATGTAATTCGAGAGGGAGCTCGCCCCTTCCCGCGCGGCAATAAGTCCGAGGAGAAGGGCGAGACCCGTCATCAGCGGAACAGCCGAAAGCCGTCCTCCCAGTTCGTCAAACAGGTATTTCAGGATCAGCGGTTCCAGGGCGTTCAAACCGGCGACGGCAAAGGCCAGAACAAGGATAGCGAAAATAGCGGAGCGATATGCGCGCACAAAAGAGAATCCGCGCCGCATCCTCTGAAAAAGAAGTTTTAAAGACATCAAGCCACCAAGCGGATAATTACGGTTTGGATGAGGAGGCCCGGGACCGTGCAGCTCAAGCAGAGAGGAACAGAATGAGTTTCCGGAAATGTCACAGCACCGCCTGTCCGATGTGTCGCGGCAGGCTGCAAGCTCATATCCCGGCAGCGGGCATGATGTCAACTGAAAAAGAGCTACAAACCCTTGTGTTTATTGAGTTGCAGACGTTTGTACCTTGTAAATCAGCGTCCTGATTTGAATAAACCAAGACTGCCGGGAAAAAATTTTTTGCGGCGTCGAAAGGAGTAGTCGATGAGCAGAATAGCGGTTTTAATCGGAGATATGTTTGAAGATGTGGAGTATGTCAAACCCGCCGAGGCGTTCAGGAAAGCCGGTCATGAACTGGTTCATATCGGCGTGGAAGAGGGTAAAACCGTAAAGGGCAAAAAGCAGAAAGCACAGGTCAAGACGGACATTTCCGCCGGAAAAGCCTCAGTAGAAGACTTCGATGCGGCTTTTATCCCGGGAGGTTATTCGCCCGACCAGATCCGGGTCGATCCGGCCATGGTAAAACTGGCGGCGGATTTCGTGGACAGCGGGAAACCCGTTCTGGCGATCTGTCATGCCCCGCAGCTGTTGATCACGGCGAAGGCCGTCAAGGGTAGAAGAATAACGGGGTGGAAGTCCATCACTCAGGACATCGTAAACGCGGGCGCCGAATTCGTGGATGCCCCGGTTGTCGTCGACGGGAATCTCGTCTCCAGCCGCAACCCCGACGATATCCCGGCGTTTGTGGAAGAATCTCTGAAAAAACTTTAGGGACTCGGGACTTCATCCTCGGCCCTTGAATTTCCCCGGGTATATCTGATAAGCAAGTAAGAAAAAGCCCGGAGGTAGACATGGGTTTCAGGTGCGGCATCATCGGGCTCCCGAATGTAGGGAAGTCGACAATCTTCAATGCCCTGACCGCCGCCGGCGCCCAAGTCGCGAATTATCCGTTCTGCACCATCGATCCGAACGTCGGCATCGTGCGCGTGCCGGATGCCCGGCTGGACCGGATCGCCGCCGTCGTCAATCCCCCCAAGAAGACCTGCACCACCATGGAGTTCTTCGACATTGCCGGGCTGGTAAAGGGCGCCAGCCGCGGCGAAGGGCTCGGCAACAAGTTCCTGGGCCATATCAGGGATGTGGAGGCGCTGGTGCACATAGTGCGCTGTTTTGAAAATCCCGACGTAGTGCATGTCAGCGGGGAAGTGGACCCGGCAGGGGATATCGAAATCGTCAACACGGAGTTGCTCCTGGCCGACCTGGAAACCGTGGAGAGGAGGCTGGAAAAATCCGAAAAGCTCCTCCGGCAGGGGGACAAGTCGGCTGTAAAGGAGGTGCAGGTGCTCCAACAGATCAAAGATCAGCTCGGAAGGGGCGTTCCGGCGCGGATCGGCGGATGGGATAATGCGCTGGAGAGCCTGAAGGATCTGAACCTTCTTACGGCGAAACGAGTTCTATACGTGGCCAATGTGAGCGAGAATGTCCTGAAGTCCGGAAATGGATATATACGGAAGGTGGAAGAGTATGCGTCGCGCGAGCAAGCCCGCAGCATTGTAATCTGCGGGGATCTCGAAGCGGAAATAGCCGAGCTGCCGGAAGAGGAAAGGAAGGCCTTTCTCGAGGGCCTCGGGCTCAAAGAGTCGGGGCTCGAGAAACTTATCCGGACGGGATACGAACTGCTGGGACTGATTACTTTCTACACTACGGTAGGCCCGGAGCTCAGGGCATGGACGGTACGGCAGGGAACGAGGGCGCCCGTCGCAGCGGGGAAAATTCACTCCGACATGGAAAGGGGATTCATCCGCGCCGAGGTCCTTCATTATACGGATTTCATCCGGACCGGAAGCCTGGCCGCCGCGCGGGACGAAGGATTGATCCGTTCGGAAGGGAAGGAATATATAATACAGGATGGTGATATCGTTCTGTTCAGGTTTAATGTTTGAAGGTGACGGGCTAAAGGCAAAGGGCGCGGGGCTAAAGGCGAAAAAACAGGAAAGGGCTTTTATCTCCTATTGCCCTTAGCCTTTTGCCCGGGATTATAGAGCACCAGGCAAACTGTTTTGGGAAGCCGAGGTCGGATTATGGCGAAGACAACATATTCCAGCAAGGGGGGTAAGGTCAGGGCAACCCGGGGCAGGGAGGGCGCCGGTTCGGGCAAATCACTCGAAGAGATAGTTCGGGAAATGAAGGCCAGACTCCCCCACGCCGAGGAATATAGAGAGAAATCTCTAAAAATTCATGGTCTTATCTGCGCACGATGCACGCGGGAATTCGATGAATCCACCCGGCACCTCCTGACCGTGCACCACAAGGACGGGAATCACGAAAACAATCCGCCGGACGGCAGCAACTGGGAGAACCTGTGCGTTTTTTGCCACGAGGACGCTCACAGCCGGAGCCTCCTCGGGGAATACCTCAACGGCGGCGGGAGCCGGGAAAACGAAAAGAAGGGCGCCGTGGTCGCCGGAGCCGTCAGAAAGGAGGGTTTCGGCAGCCTCGGGGATAAGCTCCGGGAGGCGATGGAAAGAAAAAAGCGTTAAATCCGGCTTCGAACAATTCCGGAGCCTGCCCTGAAAAGTGTTAAAATACTTGACATTTGTATTGATCTGGATACCGAATGATGCTATAGGAAAGCCTTGTTTGAACCTGTTAAGCCCGTCTGAATTTTCAGTATAAAATCATAAAGCTTGATGGGTCGATTGATATCTCAAGAAAGGAAAACGGAAGGAGGTAAGATCAGTGAATGTGATCGATCAGGGAGTCGGTAAGATCTTCACAGATCCGGATGCGGATAAGGTGAGAGAATTCTTTCGAAAGAAAAGCCGCAAGCTGGAAAGCAAAGTGATGAGCGTCAAGGAAGCGGTTACGAAATTTGTAAAAGACGGCGACTACCTGTGCATCGGCGGTTTCGGTGCAAACAGGATCCCTGCTTCAGTATGCCATGAAATTGTCAGGCAGGGCAGGAAGAACATGGGATTTGCGGGGCATACGTCGACGCACGATTTCCAGATTCTTTGCGCGGGCGAAGTATTCAACAGGCTGGATATCGCTTATATCGTAGGTCTCGAGGCCCGAGGATTATCGCCAAATGCCAGAAGGTACATGGAAAGCGGGAAGGTGGAAGTTTCGGAGTGGACGAATTACAGCCTGTCCGTAAGATTTAAAGCTGCTGCCGCGGGCGTGTCCTTCTATCCCTCCAGAAATATCATGGGAACCGATACATTCAAAATGAGCGGGGCAAAAATCATTGAGTGCCCCTTCACGGGGACGAAATACGCGGCCATGCCGGCGATCTATCCGGACGTGTCCGCAATCCATGTCCACGAAGCGGATATTTACGGCAATTGCCGCGCCCGGGGCATCACCGTTTCCGATTTCGACGTAGCCAGGGCATCCAAGCGCCTGATCATTACCTGTGAAAGACTGATCTCGAACGAAGAAATCCGCAGGGATCCGAGCTACACGGTTATCCCCTACTGGTGTGTCGATGCGGTATGCGAGGTCCCGTTCGGAAGCTATCCCGGAAACATGTACGGGGAGTATTTCTCGGACGAGGAACATCTGAGGGAGTGGCTGAAAGTGGAAGAAAGTCCCGAAGAATTGAAGAAATTTTTGCAGAAGAACATATTCAGCTGCAAGGATCATTTTGAATATATCGAGAAAAACGGCGGTATGCACAAAATGCAGATGCTCCGGCAGAAAGAACACATGTTCATCGGCGCAAGGGCATAGGGAGGAGGCATAAAACATGGCTGATTACAATGTAATGGAATTAATGATATGCACTGCTGCAAGGGAACTGGAAGACGGGGCATCGATCGTGGTTGGAACCGGAGCCCCGAATGCGGCGGCGATGCTCGCCCAGAAGACATCGGCCCCCAATCTCGTGATCATGTTCGAGGCGGGCGGGGCCGTCCCGCTTATTCCTGAAATGCCCATCTCGGTCGGCGATTCCAGGACGACCTGGAAAGCGCTGATGGCGAGCGGTATGTGCGAGATCATGGAAACTGCCTGCAGGGGTATGGTGGATTACACCTTCCTGGGCGGTGCGCAGATCGACATGTACGGAAATCTGAATTCGACGCGCATCGGGCCGGACCACCAGAAGCCCAAGGTACGCTTCCCCGGAAGCGGAGGCGCAAACGATCTGGCTTCCTTCTGCTGGAGGATGTTGGTCATGACCCCTCAGGATACAAAAAGATTCGCTGAGAAGGTCAATTTCATCACGTCTCCCGGATGGCTCCAGGGCGGCAATTCCCGCGCGAAGTCGGGTCTTCCCCTCGGCGCGGGCCCCTATAAGATCATCACGAATATGGCGGTCATGGATTTCGAGCCCGAATCGAAGCGGATGAGAATCATCGCTGTCAACCCCGGCTATTCCGAAAAGGACGTGCAGGCCAATTGCGGATTCGAGCTGCTCAAGGCGAAAAAGATTGTGGAAAACAAGCCGCCTACCAAGCATGAGCTTCAGATTCTCAGGGAGCAGATCGATCCCTACCGATATGTCATCGGAAGATAATTTAATTTGAGCGCAAGAAAAAGGCCGTGGCCGCAAGGCCATGGCCTTTTTTGCGCTCAAGGCAAGTGCTGAGGGCAACCTCATGCTTGAGACCTTTTGCCTTGTACCCTTGGCCTTGAGCCCCATTACTCCATCTTTTCTCTTCTCTTTTGCCCCGCTCTCGGTTTTTCTTCACCGGGATAAAGCCAGAACTGCTGGCAGATGTTCTCTCCGATCTTCTCCTCCCAGCTGATCTTTACCACGCCTTCGGCGTTTATATCGATCTGGGGAACGCCCGTGAACGCGCCATGCGGACGGTAGCGGTAGTAATGAATCCTGATTCCGTTAAACTCCTGCACGTCCTCGACATGCCAGAACGCGACAAAGGCAAGCATGGCCAATGAGAATATTAAAGCCAAGAAACGGATCATCTTTTGTTAAAACAGTTTTTTGCCGGCGACAAGCTTATCGCCCACAGATGTGCCGCAATAGACGCAGGAATAGTCGTATTTTTCTCCGCTCGGGAGAATGAGGAGGAGTCGCTTTCGAACCGGCGCGGCGCGCCTGCACTTGGGGCAATAAAGTTCGGTTGCTTCTAAATCTTTGTAAGTTTCTCTTCGCATATTACATTCGGCTAAGGGCTAAAGGCAAAAAGGCTAAAGGGGCAAAGGGCAAACATATTATACCAGATCCTTTCAGGCGCCGGCCATTTGCCCTTAGCCTTTTGCCTTCAGCCTACTCACTCTCCGGGATCAGTTTGGCATTTTCCAGCCAGGCATCGGGCTCGCTGTCCGACGGCGCGCGGTAGTCGCCCCGGGGTGAGAGCGACCCCCCGGATCCTATCTTGGGGCCGTTCGGGACAGCCGAACGCTTGAACTGGCTCGTCTTGAAGAACCGGTACAGAAAGACTTCCAGCCAGCGCCTGATCTCTCCTATAGTGTACTGTCTTCTCCGGTTTTCCGGGACATCCGGCCAAGTCCCTGTATTGCGGTCCCGCCAGGCGCAGTACGCAAGGAAAGCCGTTTTCACCGGCAGGTATCCGTAGCGCGTCGTATAGAATGTATTGAAATCCTGAAGCTCGTACGGACCCACTGCGGATTCCGTGCTCTGGAGGCAGCCGTCGCTTCCGGGGACCAGTTCCGGGCTGATCTCGGTATCGAGAATGTCCAGCAGGATTTCAGATGTCCTTTTATCGAAAATTCCGGAAGCGGCAACCCAGCGGATCAGGTACTGGATCAGCGTCTTGGGAACGCTTGCATTGACATTGTAATGGGACATCTGGTCCCCGACGCCGTATGTGCTCCAGCCCAGCGCGAGTTCGCTCAGGTCTCCCGTACCCACGACGAGACCGTTTCTCATGTTCGCGGCCCGGAAGAGGTGCGACGTTCTTTCCCCCGCCTGCACGTTTTCGAATGTCACATCGTAAACTTCTTTCCCTTCCGCAAAAGGATGCCCGATGTCCCGGAACATCTGCATGCAGGCCGGCCGTATGTCGATCTCATTCGCCTCGACCCCGAGCGATTTCATCAGCGCCCAGGCGTTCTCGTACGTTTTTTTGCCGGTCGCAAAACCCGGCATAGTATAGGCCTTTACATTTGTCCTCGAGTACCCGAGGACTTCCATGGTCCTGGCCGCCACGATCAAAGCTTGCGTGGAATCGAGACCTCCGGATACGCCGATCACGGCGTTTCTGATCCCGGTGGCCTGCAGCCGCTTGGCGAGACCGGCAACCTGGATATTGTAAGCCTCGTAACAGCGCCGGTTCCGCTTTTCCCGGTCCGCGGGGATATAGGGGAAACGCGCGTATTCCCGTTCAAGGAGGAGGCGTCCCCGGGGTATTTCCACCGTCAGCGGAATGCGCCGGAACGAAAGCACCCTGCCGCGGTGAGTCCTCGCGTTCTGTCCGAAGCTCGTCATCCGCATGCGGTCCTGCGCCAGCCGGTCAAGATCGATATCGGCATAGATGATCTGCGGTTTGTCGAGAAATCTCCTGGAGCGGGCGAGCAGATTTCCGTTCTCGTAAATCATCGCCTGCCCGTCCCAGGCGAGGTCGGTCGTCGACTCCCCCGGTCCGGCCGCAACGTAGAGGTAGGCGGAGAGGCACCGTGCGGACTGGTTCGACGCCAGGTTGTGACGGTACTCCGACTTGCCGATTGTGACGTTGGAAGCCGAGAGATTTCCGATCACCGTCGCCCCGGCCATCGCGGCGAAACAGGAGGGAGGGGCCGGCACCCAGACGTCTTCGCATATCTCGAAATACAGACTGAGATGGTCTATGTTCCCGACCTCGAATAACAGGTCGGGTCCGAACGGGATTCTCTCCTGCCCGCAAAGGTCCGTATACTGCGACAGGGCTTCCTCGGCCCCCCGGAATTGGCGCCCCTCATAGTATTCGCGGTAACAGGGCGGATAAGTCTTTACGGCGATGCCGAGGATCCGCCCGCGGCGGATAACAATTCCGCAGTTGAACAGGAGGGAATCCACCTGCAGCGGAGCGCCGACTGCGAGCACAAGGTTCAGATTTGCGGTCTCATCCAGGATCCGGCGGATCCCGTCTTTGACGGAAGAGAGGAGGGCGTCCTGATGAAACAGGTCTTCGTTGCTGTATGCGGAAATGCCCAGCTCGGGAAAGATCGCGAGGATGGCGTGATTCCTTTCCGCCTCGACCGCCAGCCGGATGGTTTCGGCGGAATTGAAGGCGGGATCGGAGACCCGCACCTCCGGAACGCAGACAGCCGTCCTGATGAAGCCGTGCCCGTAGAGATTGAAGAATTCTTCCCGCTGCATCTTCCCGTCCCGAAATAATCAGAAACACTGACTTTTTAATCTATATGAACCGGTTTGTCAACTCAAAGGCAAAGGGCAAAGGGCAAAGGGCAAAGGGCGAAGGGCGAAGGGCGAAGGGCGAAGGGCGAAGGGCGAAGGGCGAAGGGCTAAAGATCTTTTAGCCTGTAACCTTTTGCTTAATCTATGCCTTTAGCCTTTAGCCCTTTGCCATTAGCCCTTTTTGAATACATGATACTCATGGCAGTCCGGATCGTCCGGGTCGCGCTCATTGAACAGCGGCTCGAGTCCTGCCTTCCGGATCATGCTCTCGAACTCGCCGTTTCGGAATGATGTCATAGTAATGAAATTCCTCGTGTAGTCGCCCCGCTTGGGGCGAAACTTTTCCGAACCGTCGTCATACCTGACCTGTACGAGCCCGAAACCGCCGTCACGGAGCAGATCCCTCATTGTCCGAAGCACTTCGAGGGAGTACTCCGGGGAGGGAAAATGCTGGAACACCGCAAATGAGACTGAAAAGTCCACACTCGCAGCGGGAATGCCGGACAGGGCGGTATTGGGTCGATCCGATTCGATATGGACTTTCCTGAAATGTCCTATGCCGCGGCCGGCGATCCGCCGCTCGCATTCTTCCAGCGTGGCAGGGGAGATGTCGATTCCGTACACAAGAGAAAAGTGTCCGCACAGGGGCGGAATGTTGGCGCCGCCGCCGCACCCCCACTCGAGCGCCGTTTTCCCGCGCAGTCCCTCAATGCATTCCGCGCCGCACGCTGCCGACAGGCAGGCGAATGCGCGCTTCAGGTTGTCCGCCCCGTACTGCTCCCACCTCGATTCACTCCATCTTCCCGCACCGCACCAGTGGGCGTAATCACGGAAACGCTCGTCGTAGCGGCTGAGATCCCACAGCGATTCCATCCCGCCGCCGTTTTCTCTCTTCCCCTGCTTTTTCGCGCCCGGGAGCTTCAGCCATTTTTTCAGAGACATGCATTATGCCGATCGGTTAAATGATGGTACCTTATACTATAGAAAGAGAACGAAAAAAAGGAGGCGGGAGATGCGCAGCCGCGGAAAAATCGCAGTCGTGACCGGGTCAAGTTCGGGGATAGGAAAGGAAACTGACTTGCTGCTTGCAGGACGCGGTTACGGGCTCGTTCTGACTTATCACAAGGGACAGAAGGAGGGAGATGACGTGGACGTATGGGAGTATCTGTAATTCAGAGCAGACAACCTCTCAGTAAAAGACCTTTTCCGCCTCTTTCATGACTTCCGTCAGCTTGCTGCACGTTTTTTCGATCTGCGGCATGTTGATGCCCAGCAGCCTTGCCGATTCGAGGTTCGACAGGTCCGCATCATTTTCAAAAAAGCCGCAATCGATCCTGTTGGCGATATTCTCCGCGAGGTTGACGATCAGCACTTCTTTTTTGGTGTCCTTTTCGAAACTGGCCCATTTGTGGCGCTTCACGACTTCGGAGAAATCCCCGCCAAAACCCCACTGATCGAGGAGGGCCGCCCCGAAACTGACATGGACCTCGTGCAGGCTTTCCATCAGCTCGTCACGGCTGAACGCCGTTGACGCGGGCACGATATCCCCGATGCTTTTCAGGAGGAGCGCGCACCCCAGCTCATGCGTCAATCCCATCAGAAAGACCCTGCCGTCGCGGTCTCCCATGCCGGTGGAAATCTCCCGGCAGGCGTAGGCCGAAGCCAGGGAGTGCATCCAGAGTCTTTTGAGGAGCTCATTGAATTCCATGCTCTTGCTTTCATACAGACCGCGGGTGGCGATCGTGGAGACAATATCCTGGATCTCCTTTGTGCCGATCCTGAGGACGGCGGTTTTCAGGTCCCTTATTTTTTCGCCGCCCCGGAAGTAGAGAGGCGAATTGGCGGTGGTGATGATTTTGATCGATATGACGGCGTCCCTTTCCAGGATGTCCGCCAGGTCGTCCGCGCACATGGACGGGCTGGCCATCGCATCTTCAATCTCCTTGATGATCTGGGGCAGGACCGGCAGGCTGACCTTACCCTGTTTGAATTTGCGGATGGTTTCCATGACCATCTTGCGGATCGTCTGTCCCTCAGTGTAGGTCTTGGGAATGCTGACTCCCAGTTCCTCCAGCTTGCTGGCGATGATGTTCCGGTCGAAGGGCTTGACGATATAGCTGTCGCAGCCGGCCTGAATGCAGGTGACCACGGTATCCCTGTCCGATTGGGCGGTCACGATTATGATAATCGGCATGTGTTCTATCGGGATGTTTTTTTCCTGCTGCAGAACCTTCAGCCGGTAGAGCACTTCGGTGCCGTCCATTTCGGGCATGGAAATATCCAGGGCGATGAGATTGAAGGGTTCTCCTGCGTCTATGGCCGCTTCGAATTCCCGGAGCGCCGCCGGTCCGCTGTCGACCGCCGCGCATTCTCCGAACGAAGACATGATTTTTTCCATTTTTTTCCTGCTGACGATTTCATCGTCTACGACCAGAATCTTCATTTTCCCCTCTATTAATCAATTGCATGCCGCAGGGAGATTCTCCCGGACATAGGACATGAGGACCTCCAGTTCCTCTTCCAGATCGTCGACGATACGATCCGCGCTGCAAAGCGTTCGGTTTTTCGCATTCGTCTCGAGCTCGAGAGCGAGACCGGACAGTTTTTCCGCCGTGAGATTCGCTGCGCCGCCCTTTATGGCATGGGCTTCTCTCCTTACCGATTCGGCATCCCCGCCCGCCAGCGCCCGGCGGATAGTCCTGATCTGCCGCTCCACCTTTTCGCAGAACCCGTCAATGACGTCCGTGAGGAGGCCGCGATCATCTTCAAACTCCGCCTGCGCCTTCTGCAGGTCGATTGTCCTGCAGATCCTTTCAGATGAAGAAGCGCCTCCTGCGCCCCGGTCCGAAAGCGCCGATCCGGGGCCTTTCTGCCGTCCTGCTTCCGGCGGAAGCCATTTTTCGACGATGGACAGAAGCCCCTTTCTGGTGATCGGTTTCGGGAGAAAATCATCCATTCCGGACCTGAAGCAGAGTTCCCTGTACTCGTTGAGAGCGTAGCCGGTCATCGCAATAATGGGGACGCGGGGTTTTCTTCCGTCGGCGGAAGCTCCCGTCCCGGACTCCATCTTCCTGATTTCTTCGGCGGCCTGAAACCCGTCCATCACGGGCATTTCTATATCCATGAGTATCAGGTCATAGCTTTCCGACGTGAAGGCCTCCAGGGCCTGACGGCCGTCTTCAACCAGATCCACCTTGTAGCCTGCGCGGACAAGGCATCTTTTGACGATTTCCTGGTTGGTGGGATAGTCTTCCGCCAGAAGCAGCCGGAAATTATTCTGTACCGATTCCGCCTGTTCCGCAGTGTGGAAAGCCTCCGCTGATTTCCCGTCCGCCGGCATTTCCCGGATGCCGTTTGCCCGGACAGGAGAATCGGCCCGGTCCTGGCGGGAGAACACGGCGGTAAACCAGAAGACGGACCCTATCCCTTCCTCGCTTTCCACCCCCATCGTTCCTCCCATCAGCTCCGTGAGCTGCCTGGAGATTGTGACCCCGAGTCCCGTTCCCCCGTACTTTCTTCTTGTCGAGCCGTCCGCCTGGGTGAAGCTGTCGAAAATCAGAACCTGCTTGTCCCGGGGAATCCCTATGCCGGTATCTTTCACCGTAAATCGTATTTTGATTCTGTCTCCATGGTCTTCCGCGAGTTCCGCCTGAACCTTTATCTCGCCTGTCTCGGTAAACTTGACGGCGTTGTCTACAAGATTCCGCAGCACCTGCTGCAAATGCGCGGAATCACCTTCCAGCATAACAGGCACGCCGGGCAGAACGCGGCAGGTAAACAGGACCCCCTTCTGGGCGGTCCGGAACAGATAGCTGTCCGCCAGATCCGAAAAAATCCTGGTCAGATCGAAGGGGGCCTTTTCCAGTTCCACTTTTCCCGCTTCAATCTTCGCGAAATCGAGAATATCGTTCACAATGCCGAGGAGCGTGCGCGCTTCCTTGCCTATTATGCCTACAAGCCTCTCCTGCTCCTTGTCGAGATTCGTCTCCAGGCACAGCTCCGTCATCCCCATGATGCCGTTGAGGGGCGTCCTTATCTCGTGGCTCATATTGGCGAGAAAGCGGCTTTTGGCCTTGTTCGCCGTCTCGGCCTTCAGGATCGCCTGTTCCATCGCCTCTTCCATCCTCTTTTCCTCGGTGACGTCCCGGTAAATTCCGGTTGTGCCCGCGACGCCCCCCTTTTCATCCCGCAGCAGGGAGATGGAAAGGTTCAGCACGACGGGCCTGCCGTCTTTCCGCGTCGTTCTGAGTTCGCGATTCTTTATCTCCCCTTTCTTCATCACTTCTTCCATGATGCGTTCCGGCTCCCGAAAATCGCTCAGCAGGCGGGAGACTTTTTTACCCATTACCTCATCCTGCTTATAGCCGAGGATTTCCTCGATCCTGGGACTTGTATGCAGGATGGTCCCCTCCGTATCGGTCGTAATGATGCCTTCCACGGAGCTGTTTATTATATTGGCGAGGAAATTGGTTGTGCGCGTCAGTTCAACCGTGCGCTCCTGGATCATTTCCTCCAGATGGTCTCTGTATTTGTTCAGCTCGAGCTCTATCAGCTTCCTTTCGGACACATCGCGGGCGATTCCGCGGAAGCCCCTGGCCTGGCCGTTCAGGTCCTTTATGAGCGATACCGAAACCTCAAGATGCCTTGTAGCGCCGTCTTTCTTGATGACTTCCCATTCAAATCCCTTGCTGGGAATCCCCGTCTCGAAGATGTTGATGAATGCGGAACGGACTCTTTCGATCGTCCTTTCGTCCATGTATTTATCATAAGGCATTCCCGGCATTTCCTCCGCGGGATAGCCGATGATGGTGCACATGGACTGATTGAAGAATGTGAACCGGCCCGCGAGGTCGACCTCGAAATAACCGTCTTCTATGCTCTCCAGGATATTGCGGTACTTTTCTTCGCTGTCCCGAAGGGCCCTCTCCGCCCTCCGGCGCTCGGTCGCATCCCGGGTTATGCCCCGAAAGCCGATCTTTTCCCCCTCCGCATTTTTAATAAGGGAGAACGACGTCTCAACCGGCACCCTGGATCCGTCCTTTCTCGTCACTTCGTAGCTCGTGATTACCGCCGGCAAATCCTCCCTATAAGCCTTTTTGAACGTCTCCTCTACGGTCCGTGCGCTTTCCCGGTCCATGTAAGATCGGTAATTTATCCCGGAGATTTCGTCCGGGGCGTACCCGAGAAATTTCGGGAGGAGCGGATTGCAGAAGATCAGGTTTCCCTGCAGATCGACTTCAAAATAGCTGTCGTTGACGCTTTCCAGGATGTTCCGGTATTTCTGCTCGCTCTCCTGAAGGGATTTCTGCGATTCCTCCTTCGCCCGCAGCAGTTCGTCCAGATCGAGTTTGATAAGGGCCAGCGCGTCGAAGACGGGCTTAAGGGGATGTTCCTCGCTTATGCCGTCCACAGAGAGTCCCGCCTGCTGCCAGCTCAGCTCTCCCATCACCCCAAGCATTTCGTCGGCGAAGCCCCTGACCTGCTGTTCAGTGTAGGTTCTTCCTCTGTTGATCTTTTCCTCTTTATGCTCGCTCCGCGCCTCCCTGTCCTTTCCGATTATCTCCAGGGCATGCGCCAGGTCGTTTGCCGTGGCGACGGGGGCCGGGATAAACGGCCTGGAAATTTCCAGCAGTGTTTTCATGAAAGAATTGAGGCCGAAGACGATGGAGAGGTTGCTCCTGATCTCCTTGCGGAGCTCCTTCAGCCCCGAAAGATAGAGCCGCCTTACCTGCCAGGTGCTCCTCTCGTATTTCTCCCAGTTGACGATGCGGTAGAAATGTCCCTTCGCCATCAGACCGGATTCGTGCAGCACCTTTCGGTGCAGTGCAAAGAACTTGTCCACGTCGGGCTCTTCCAGGGTGCCGTGCGCCACGCTGTACAGGATATCGTCCCCGATGAGCTCGAACGATATTCCGTAGCCGGGAAGCTCGAGGCGCCAGTCTTCCTTTGCAGACCTCGGCATTGCGCCGGGGTCCGCCCCTTTTTGCCTCAGAAATTTCAGCGCGCCCCGGACCGCTTCTTCGTACGTCCTGTTTATGTTGACGTGCACCGGCGATTTGTAGATCTTCTCCCCCGCCTGGAACGCAAGCCGGATGAAGAGGGGCGCGCCGAAAACCCACAGGCCCTGGAGATGACCCTTCGAGCTCTCATTGAGCATGTACTCGGCCCACGCCACCCGGCTCATTCTGGACGGGATGCCCGTTACTCCCGTGTAGTCCCTCAGTTCGACGTGACATCTCCCGGAGAGACCCGTCTCTTCAACGATCTCTGATCTTCTCTTCAGTATGAGTTCTATTCCCCTGTCACTCGGATTCCCTCTCGTGGCGGTCCAGAGGATCGAGGTTCCGATAATGCGGAAGGTCACATAGTACACCCCGTCGATGGAGATATCCGTCCATTGAGGCTTGCTTAATATCGAGAGACCTGTGACAGGGCAGATGGCGGAATGGATGGAAGGGTAAAGACGGGCGGTCGCCATAAAGTTTCCTTTTTTTGCAACAGAATTGTAAGCAATAAGCGAGCCAGAACATAAGGCAATGGAATAATGACGGTTTTCAGCATTCGGGAAACAGGAACAAACATTGGAAATGCTCCCGGAGCATAGAAAAAATATTGTTATTACAGCAATTTTTATGAATCAGCCTGACAACAGGCAAATTGCCCGGCTTTGCCTATGCCGCGAAGCCGGGGCGGGATCCTCTCTTTCGAAAGGCGGAGTGACGGATATTTGGCGTTTCCCGGCGTATTGCCGCCCGGCAGGGGCGTTGTCTTTTCCCGTCCGGCTTGACATCACGGGAAATATATACCTATATTCGCCTCATGACGGCGGACCGGAAACTCCGAATAAAGCTGGACGGAAAAAGCCTCCTGTACCGCTCAGCTGCTCTCCGGGACATCCTCTCCGATTCATTCGAAAAATTTCAGAGCAACGGGGATTTCAACCAGGCGGCCGCGATCGCTCTCTATGCTATTCTTTCCGCCATTCCTTTTTTTATCCTGACGCTGTGGATTGCAGGTCTCGTGTTCGGGCCCGATTCGGGAATGGCCGGCGGCCTTTCCGACACAATCCGCAAATTCCTTCCCTATTTCACCCAGGAGATCGTCGACCAGCTTGGGGAAATTGAAAAGAAAAAGCAGGTGCTGGGATGGGTGGGCGTCATCACCCTGCTCTGGTCGTCCTCGCTGATCTTCAGCGCCGTGGAGACGTCTTTCGAGATGATCTTCAGGTCAAAATCCAGAAGAAACATACTCTTCTCGAAAATGATGGCGGTCGCCTTGATTCCGGTGGGATGGCTGATCGGGGCAATCAGCGTGGCGCTTACATACATGGCTTCGCTGATCAGGGAATACCCGCTGCTTGCGCAGAGCGGATGGCTGGCCGTCGCCGCGGCGCAGGGGGTGATCATTTCGCACGTCATCCCCTACCTGATTACAGTCCTGTTTTTCACTCTGATTTATAAAATCATCCCGGCATCCAGAATATCCTGGGGCAACGCTCTGGCGGCGGGGGCGATATTCTCGCTGCTGATGGAAATAGCCAAACACGTCTTCACCTGGTACGTGGCCGGCAATACGCAGTATAACGTCATCTATGGATCGCTCCAGGCCGTTGTCATCCTCGTGCTCTGGGTTTTCTACGTTGCGCTTATCCTGCTTTTCTGCGCCGAAATCATTTCTTCGTACCAGAGGCGGGGCCTGATCCTGATCGAGAAGGCATTCGTCGGGACGGACCGGGCGCGCAGGAGCGTGCATGAGAGGATATTCCGGAAATTCGGCCGGGTTTACCGGAAAGACGAATACATTTTCAGGGAGGGAGATACGAGCCGGGAGATCTATTACATTCTCCTGGGAGAAGTCGCCGTGGAAAAGGGAATGGGGAGATTCAGAAAAGTCCTGACGGAAATGGGGCCGGGCCAGCACTTCGGTGAAATGGCCGCGCTTGCCCGTGAACCGCGGACCGCCTCCATCCGTGCGGTTCAGGACAGCGAGATAGCCGTTATCGACCCCGATGTGTTTCTCATGCTGCTGAGCCGCAGCGAAGCGGTTTCAACACTCGTCTTGCGGGAATTTTCCCGGCGCATGAAAAACACGAGCAACAGACTTGAGGAGCTGACCGGATACCTTGTCGCCGCGGGCGCGATAATTTATTTTTTCCGCCACTGGCCGCTTCCTGCCGGCGCCGAGCCGATTCAGGAGCTGATGCGGATCACCGGGAGGGAAGAGGAAGAGATCAGAAAAGTTCTGGGCGCTCTTGCCCGGGCGGGAGTCGTCCGGTACGAAAATGGAACAGTTCTGGAATTCGACCGGGAAGCGGCCTGGAGCGTGGCGAGAAAGGGGCTTTTCCCCGAGGGTGATCGCGGACTGAGCGAGGAGGCGGACGCAGCCTCAATTTAAAATCATAAATCCCAAATCGCAAATCCCAAAGAAATTCAAAATCCAAATTAACGCGTAAAGTGTAAGGAGTAAGGTGTAAGGCGTTAAATCCCAAATCCCAAGTACCATCCTTCGACTGGCTCAGGATACCCAAATAAATCCAAAATTCAAAAACCGTGAGGCGTAAAGCGTCAGGCGTAAGGTGCGTCTAAGATAAAAGACCCGATACCCAATACCGATACCCTGACGCCCAACGCCCAGTGCCTGACGCGAAAGACGCAATGTTGCCTTAACAGCAAAGGAAGATTTCTCGCTGCGCTCGAAATGACAGAAGAGATTTTCCCGCCTTTCGCGCGTTTCCCGCATTTCCCGCCCCCCAAAGGAAGCTGAGATGACTCAAGAGACGCAATGGACGCCTTTCCGCCAGACGTCTAACGTCTTCAGCCTGTATAAGTTGGCACAATTATTGTTTATATACTCTCGAAGTCTACTCCGTGGTGTATTCGTGAAAATTTTAAATACAAAAACGCTCGGCATCGATCCGGCAGGGACGGGGAAGGGCAGGGCGGGGTCGGCCCGTGACCTCTTCATCGAGATCATGGAGCAGGTTTCCGCCGGAGCACTCGAGTCTTCCCCGCCGCTTGAGAAAGAAAAGTTATCTCAACTGCTTTCTCTTCTCCGGCTCCAGATGGAGACCCGTCGGATCGGCGCATCCATGGATGAAAAAGAGGAAGACAGCTCTCTGGAGCTGTTCCTCCGCAGCAATCTGCGCCGGATAGGAAAGCCGGCCCCCAATCCTGCACCGCCGGCGTCAACGTCAAATCCTGTCATGCCGGAACAAAAACTTGACAGAGGGGCGGTCGGCGTCGATGCGCTGATTGACCGCGCCGCCAAAAAATTCGGAGTAAGCGCGGACCTGGTCCGGGCGGTGGTGAGCACCGAAAGCGCCTTCAATCCGAACGCTGTTTCATCAAAAGGCGCCATGGGTCTCATGCAGCTCATGCCGGCCACTGCCAGGGATCTCGGTGTCAAGGACCCCCATGACCCCGAACAGAATGTAATGGCGGGGACCCGGTATCTGAGAGGTCTCCTGGATCGCTACGGCGGCGAGGTCGATCTGGCGCTTGCGGCATATAATTGGGGCATGGGAAACCTGGAGAGGAGCACGGGGCGCTGGCCCCGGGAAACGCTGAACTACGTCGCAAAAATAAAGAAAATGCTCGCCAAAGCATGAGGGAGTAAAAAGTTAAAAGTAGCGCGGAGGTGATATAGAAACCTGAAAAGAACTTTTCGCCTGTTGCTTTTCACTTTTTACCTTTCACTTTTCACTCCCCTCCCTTTCTGTTAGGATATCCAAAATCAGTTCAGGTATGAAAATGGAGCCGGCATTCACGGAAGGCGATGTCCGCATGATCAGGGAGCACGGATTGAGCCCCGAACAGGTCTCAAGGCAGCTGGAAATTTTTTCCCGGGGGAGTTTCTATCACCGGCTGGACCGGCCGGCAACTGCAGGCGACGGCATTCTTGTCCTGCCGGGCGACGCAGGGGAAAAACTGTTCCCGCTCTATGCGGAGCAGTGCAGGGAAGGCAGGATCATGAAATTCGTGCCCGCCTCGGGCGCCGCCAGCCGCATGTTCAGGGATTGGTCCCGGCTCTGCCGGGCGCCCGCCGCCGCTTCGATCGAGGAATTCGGACGCAACCTGAAACGGTTTGCCTTCTTTCCTGATCTCGAAAAAACTATTCAGCGATCCGGGATGGAACTGCAGAAGCTCATCGAAAATGGCGATTATGCAACGATTCTGGAATTCATCCTGGACAGGAAGGGCCTGAATTATCTGAATCTGCCCAAGGCCCTGCTGAAGTTCCACTGGTATCCGGACGGGAACAGAACATCGATGGAGGAGCACCTGGTCGAGGCTGCCATGTATGTAAGGGACGGCAAGGGGGCGTGCAGGATCCATTTCACAGTTTCAGCCGAGCACAGGCTTCTTTTTGAGAAATGCCTGGAGGAGGCTGAAAAAAAATACGCCGAATTCTTTCGCGTGCGCTACGAATCAGGTGTTTCGATCCAGGATCCCGCGACGGATACCGTCGCTCTCGACGGCAAAAACAGACTGCTCCGGGAAGACTCGGGAGCACTGGTCTTCCGGCCGGGCGGGCATGGTTCCCTTCTCAAGAACCTGAACGAGTTGCGGGGGGATATCGTCTTGATAAAGAATATTGATAATATCCCTCCGGACAGGCTGAAGGAAAGGACCGTAGTTTACAAAAAACTCCTGGGTGGATATCTGATCCTGCTGCAGGACAGGATCAGGGATTATCTGAACCGGCTGTCCGGAAGAGGAGCGGGCGAAGGCGGTCTCGTGGAAATGGAAACGTTCTGCACGCGGGATCTCAATATCGTGTTTCCAGAAGGTTTCCGGAAGTCGGGAACGGGCAAACGGAAGCAAGTACTCTACGAAAAGCTGAACAGGCCGCTGAGGGTATGCGGCATGGTAAGGAATGAGGGCGAGCCGGGCGGAGGCCCGTTCTGGGTGGAGGAAGAAGACGGGACGCGCTCCCTTCAGATCGTCGAGGAAGCGCAGGTCGATCCGTCATCCGACCGGCAGAAACGCATCTGGGAGAGGTCGAGTTATTTCAATCCCGTCGACCTCGCCTGCGGATTGAAAGATTTCCGGGGCGAACCCTTCGACCTGGAGAAGTATATTGACCCCCGGACGTATTTCATTTCCGCAAAGTCCCAGGACGGCCTTGAAATAAAAGCCCTGGAGCATCCGGGATTATGGAATGGAGGAATGGCGCGATGGAACACGGTTTTCATCGAAGTGCCGATTGAGACCTTCAATCCCGTAAAGACGGTTGATGATCTGCTCCGCCCCCAACACCTTTAAGCCGGACTGCCCAAAATCACCCGTCTGCTGCGTTTCCCTTGGCCCTCGGATGCTCACGTACGCTTTAGTACGCTCCGCTCCTCGGGCCTGCGGGGGCCTTGCATCCGGGCAATTTTGGACAGCCTGTGCATAGAGGCGCTGGCGGTATCTCGATATTTGAAAGGTCTGATTCAATGCATTTTTCTGATTTAGTTCCCTTCCTTGATGTCCTCCCTTTTTCCTTGAAACTTACATGAATTCTATTATACGAATTCGAAACTAAATAAGGGCGGAATTCTGTGGAAAATTATTCTCTGAAGAAAATGAAAAATTCTCTTTTTCGTGAAGAGATAAGAATTTATGAGGCACGTACCGGAGGCGTAACGCGTAAAAAAAGGTATAAAATTATAGATGTCTTTTCAGGAGCAGGAGGAATGACGCTTGGTTTTTCCAAGCGTTTTGGCCATGTTTTTGAGCCAATTTGGGCAAACGATTTTGATGAGGATTGTGTGCGGACATACAATGCAAACTTTGGAAATCATTGTATACATGGAGATATACAAGATATTCTTACTGATTCACGTGCGGAAATTCCGGAAGCCGACGTGGTCATAGGCGGTCCGCCATGTCAAGGTTTCAGTCTATTAAATAAGAAGCGTTATTGTGACCAAAGGAAAGAACTGTGGCGTCCTTATCTCGAAGTCGTGAAAAGGTCAAATGCAAGAATTTTTGTGATGGAGAATGTGCCGCAAATTATCGGGTCTTTTGAGCATGGCGAAATCTTAGGAATGGCGAATTCGATGGGATTTAAAGTTTGTGGGGGCATCCTCAGTGCCGCGGATTACGGTGTTCCCCAAACGAGGAAACGCGCGTTTATAATAGGGTGCAAATTCTTTAATCCGGTACTTGTTTTCCCGCCCCGCCGCACCCATTACGATCCTTCCAAAAAACCCCCAAAAGAATTGGAACTGTACGACGGCAGTAATGAGTTTTTGCCGTCAGTGGGTAAGTGGAAAACAGTGCGTGACGCAATTGGCGATTTACCGCCGCCGGTCGGCACTGGAATAAGGGATGAACCACCTCCGCTGGATTTACATTTCGGCAGGTCTCCAACTCCGGACAGTTTTTCCCGGTACAAGGCTATCCCGGGGGAGGGCATGAATCGTTTTGACCTCCAAAGACGTGCTCCTGAACTTACTCCCCCATGCTGGATAAGGAAGAAAACGGGGGGTACGGATCTTTTTGGTAGACTATGGTGGGATCGGCCGTCGTTTACTATTCGGACTGAATTCTTCAAGCCTGAAAAGGGTAGATATTTACATCCTAAGCAACATCGCCCTATAACCCACAGGGAGGCCGCGCGCCTCCAATCATTTCCGGATGATTTTGTCTTTAAAGGTTCAAAAATAGAGGTGGCCAGGCAAATTGGCAATGCCGTTCCGCCTCTGCTTGCTGCCCGTGTTGCGGATATTGTATTCCAACTTTTTTCACGTGAGAATAAATGACTGACGTTTTCACGAAAGAAAAGCGAAAATGGATAATGAGCCGTGTTGGAGGAGTCAATACGAAGCCGGAAAAGATTGTGAGGTCATTTCTTCATGCAATGGGGCATCGATTTCGTCTTCATAGGGCGGACCTGCCAGGTAAACCGGACATAATTTTACCTAAGCACAGAAAAATTATATTTGTGCACGGATGCTTTTGGCACGGCCATGCCAAATGCCATAGATCAAAAAGACCGTCTACTAATGAAATATTTTGGAATAGTAAAATAGATAGGACCATTAGAAGAGATAAAAGGGTTCTTAGTGATTTAAAGAAGATCGGATGGAAAGTTCTGATAATCTGGGAATGCGAAACTAAGAAAACAGAATTGATGGTCAGAAAACTGGAGAATTTTATAGATGAAAAAAAAGTCCGCTGAGCAGGTAAGGGATAGTATTGAGGTTCTGATTAAAAACTTCGAGATCGAGCTAAGATCAGAGGAATTACGTCAGAAGGTGAAGGCGTTAATACCTGTGTTCAAGAATCTGAGGGAACTTGGAATGTCGTTAATTCCGGAAGAATATACTTCATCTGCTAGAACACGCATCCTTTTCTATTTTCAAAAATTTCCTATGTCGATAATAGATGGAGATGAAATACTGGTCATTTCGGGTATTCAGGAATACGCCCGTAGAATACGTGAATTAAGAGTTCAGTTTGGCTGGTCGATAGCAAGCGGGATAACGATGAAAGAAATGAGAAAAGAGAATGAATCGGATATACCAGACGGAATGGCTGAAATGAAACCGGACCAATATGTGCTCCTATCTCTTGCGCAAGATCGTGATGCTGCGCACCGTTGGAACAGCGCTAATTCGATTCAAAAAGAGAGTATTTCCGTCAGAGATAAGATTTTGAAGTACTTCCGCGCGAATGTCGGGAAACCAATTACAGGCGAAGAACTGCGATATGTGGCGGGGAATAAAACTGAATGGGCAAGGCGCACTAGGGAACTAAGAACAGAATATGGCTGGCCGGTTGCATCAAAGGCGACCGGTCAACCTGATTTGCCTATCGGTACATATATTTTGCAGGCTGATCGCCAAAGCCCTGAACACGACAGGAAGATACCTGATGATGTGAGAAGAGAGGTGTTGAGAAAAGACGGCTACAGTTGCCGCTCCTGTAAATGGTCGTACACCGAATGGAATCCTTCAGATCCTCGAAATTTGGAACTGCATCATATAAAGCATCATGTCCAAGGAGGAGATAACCGAGAAGAAAATTTGGCTACTCTCTGTTCCGTATGTCATGATAAAGAGCATCGCAGAAAAAATTGAATGTTCAGAACTGTGAACTTGGGTTTGGGATTTGGTGCTTGGGATTTGTGATTTATCCCCCCTACGCCAAGCTCATATCATCATCTCGTCAATTAAGCTCCTCGGAGCGGCCGTCGCCCTGAGAATTCCCGTTTCTTTTCCTTTCCGGAACCTGACTTCCACTTCCGCATCTTTCGGCGCGTCGCTGTAATGGGCGCAGATTCCGGCGGCCATGAGCAGGCATTCTTCCGCGCACCCATGGGGTATCAGGGCGCAGGGACCCGGGTATTCCGTGACCTTGAGCAGGACGTCTTCATCCCGGGCCAAATCCGCAATCATGGCGTTGTCCCGCCTGTTCTTCCCGACAATGACCTTGACGCCGTTCTCGATTCGGAAGTGCCGGCCGGTTTTGAGCAGTTCGATTTCCCGCGGATGCGGGTCCGGGTTATGGTTAAGGAGCTCCCGCAGCCTTCTCGAGAACATCAGGTCGGTAAGGAGGCATCCCCCGGCGGGGCTGGTATATGATGTAATTCCGTACCGGGCCGCCATTTCCATCTGGCGCTTGCGTCCGCGACCGCGCAGATCGAGGAGTTTTTCCCGATCTATCAGACCTTCGCTTTCCGGCGCCGTTTCCGGCAGGAGCCTTGCGCTGAGCGGGCGGACGACGCGGCCGTTGAATCCGGAATTCTTTGCGACTATATGCAGCGACTGTTTGTTCTGCGACATCGGCCGCTGTCCGAGGACCTCTCCCGTGATGATGAAATCCGCCCCGTAGTGATCCAGCAACTCCCCTGCTTTTCTGATCATCATGGTATGACAATCGATGCACGGATTCATGTTGCGGCCGTATCCGTAGCGGGGGTCTTTCACCATCGCGAAGTGCTCTTCCGTGATATCCAGTTTCAAAAGAGGAAGGCCGATTGTTTCCGCGGCTTCTTCGGCTTTTTTGGCTCCGAAGAAGGGAGTCGTAAACGTGAGGCCGAGCACCTCGATCCCCTGTTCCTGAACGACTTTAACGGCGAGTATGCTGTCCAGCCCTCCGGAAAAAAGGGCGAGGCACTTTACTCTGCGGGGCATTGGGTATTGGGTGTCAGGCGTCGGGCACATACTTACACCGAAACTTTCCAGATATTTTGCACGCCCGAAACTGTACAGAAATAAAACGCAATTGTCAAAAATTAGTCAGAACCTGAAAGTGAGATACCGTAAGAAGAACCTGAGAATGTGGCCGATCTGTTTGGATCCTGATGCCCAACACCTGAAGCCCAAAGCCGAAAAAAAAGGCCGGTCAAACCGACCGGCCTTTTTTTTTAAAATTATATTACTTGCCGCTCCTGAAATCGTCTCTCATGAGCTCACGGGCGATGATCATTCTGCGGATTTCCGACGTACCGGCGCCGATTTCCCACAGTTTCTGGTCCAGGAAGTGGCGGGTAACCGCGTATTCCTGGCAGTAGCCGTAGCCGCCGTGAATCTGGATCGCATCGAGACCGATCTTGGTACCCATCTCGCCGCAGTACAGCAGCGCCGCCGCCGCCATGCGGTCGAGGTCGGTCCCCTTACCGCCCGACTTGTTCTCCAGCGTGTCGCAGTAAGCCGCCGCGCTGTAAGCCATCCACTTGGAGGCGAGATAGCCGGTATACATGTTGGCGATCTTTTCCTGAATCGACTGGAAGGAGATGATCGGCTTGCCGAACTGGACTCTTTCCTTCGCGTACTTCAGGGAGAGCTCGAGGCAGGACCTCTGGGAACCCAGGGTGCAGCCGCTGAGGGTGATTCTCTCGGTGCAGAGACCGCTCGTCAGAACGGCGACGCCCTTATTGAGTCCGCCTACGAGGTTTTCCTCGGGCAGTTCCATGTCGTCGAACGTGATGAGGCCGGTGGGGGAAGTCCTCATGCCCCATTTCTTGATCTTCTCGACGGAGAAGCCCTTCTGTTTCTTGGGATAGAAGAAGAAGGTGGAAATTCCGTGGGGTCCCTTGTCGGGATCGGTCTTGGCGTAGAACAGCATGAAATCGGCAACCGGGCCGTTCGTGATGAAAATCTTGCTGCCGTTGATGATGTACTTGTCGCCCTTCTTTACGGCGCGGGTAGCCATGCTCATGGCGTCCGATCCGGCGTTCGGCTCCGTGATCCCGAGGCAGCCGATGTACTCGCCGGTGCAGGATTTCGGAAGAATTTCCATTTTGAACTTCTCGGGTGCGTTTCTCCGGAAGTTGTCGAAAGCAAGCGTCTGGCTCGCGCCGACCGTCATTGACAGGGCGTTGCTGACGCGGGCGATCGTCTCGTACACGAGCAGCGTCTCGATGTAGCCGAGCGCGGCGCCGCCATACTTCTCCTCAAATACGATGCCGTTCACGCCGAGATTGCCGAGCTCCTTGAACAGGGTAGGCGGCATTTCGTCCACTTCGTAGGCGTGTTCCATCTGGGGCTCCAGCCAGGCCGTCGCCCACTTATATACGCTGTCCTCCAACATTCTTTGTTCTTCACTGAATTCAAAATTCATTTTTCCCTCCCGTTCTTTGTATGAATGTGTGTGATGTTAAGATGCCTACTCGAGGACGATCAATACCTGGTTGGTATCGACTTTCTGCTCCTCGGAAACCTTTATCTCCGCAACCTTGCCGCCGGAGGGGGCGCAGATCGGGTTTTCCATCTTCATGGCCTCGAGGATGATCATCTCCTCGTCGGCTTTCACCTGATCTCCGACCTGTACGAGAATCTCCGTGATCGTTCCCGGCATGGGCGCTACGACATTGACGCTCATTCGACTACCTCCTTTGCTTAATTAACTTCGGTATCTATAAGTCCGGGAGAGGCCGTGCCTCTCCCGGAGGTATTGACTGAAATTTATTTATTCCAGGCTGCAGGTCCCCACGGATCCGGCAGAATCGCCTTCGGCGACCATTCGGTCGGAGCCTTCTGCCCCGGCTTCTCCCCGAGCTTCTGTATCAGCTTGCTCAGGCCGGGACGTCCGAATTCCGGATGCCCTTCCTTCAGGGTGCGGCCGTTGTAAACCGCTTCGGAGCGGAGCCGGCGGCCGATGGTTTTCTCCATCTTCTCCCCAAGCCACAGGACGCGGTCCACGTCGTATCCGTGCTCGATTCCCAGCTCGTCGATCTGGACAAGCAGGTCCTCGAACGTGATCAGGCCGACGTACCGCGGATCCTTGTAATAGTATTCGCCCGTCCCCCGGACCGGACAATCGTCGAGGAAGTTGGCCGGCTGTCCGCCGAGGCCGCCCAGCGTTCCTTCGAAGCGGGTGATTCCCGCCTGCAGGGCCGCCAGGACCGAGGCCGACGCCACGCGCTTCGTCTCGTGCAGGTGGCAGAGGTGCGCCTCCGGATTCGGCATGGCGTCGAGGACCATGGAGAAGTACCGGTAAACCTGGGCCGCGGAAGCAGACCCGTCGTGGTCCGCGTGTTCTATATCATGCGCTCCGATCTGGAACCAGCGCTTTGTGAATTCCACGGCGTCTTCCAATTTGGTCGCGCCGGTGATCGGGCTTCCCCAGATCGTGCTGACCGTTCCGCACATCTTCATCCCGACGTCCCGGGCTTTCTGGATGCACCGCTCGGCTTCCTTCCAGTAGACCGACAGCGTCGTTCCGGAATTGGCGAAATGATGCTCGGGATCGGTGGATACCATCATGAGAATGCGGTCGGGGCCGATCCCCTTTTTCCTCAACTCGATAGCCCGGTCCACCGCCGGCTCCCTGATAGAGACCGCCGTCATGCAGATTTCGTCATATTTGATCCCCGCGCGCTCGCAACGCTTCTTGAAAGAGTCGCTGCGCAGGGCCGCCAGCACTTCTTCGGCATCCCTGAACTGCGGAATTCCCGCCGGGTTCCCAAGGTTTGTAACCTCGATTTCCATGGCGCCCGCCAGTATCATTTCCTGGGCGTAGAATATCTTCGCCGCCGTGGAAATAAATTTTTCCTCGTGCTGAAACCCGTCGCGGACGGTTATGTCGCCGAGGGTTACTTTCTTCGGCATCCGTGGAAATATTTTCCAGAGATCGTATTCCGTCATAAATTATCCTCCAGGTTGTTTTTAAACTAGTGGTCAGACTCTACTCACCCTTGAACACCGGTTTGCGTTTTTCGGCAAACGCCGCGAGCGCTTCCAGCCGGTCTTTCGTCGGGATGGTTACTTCATACGCTTTGGACTCGAGCGGCAGGGCTACGCCGAGGCTCGCTTCGCTTCCGTAATTGATGGCGAACTTGGCCTGCGCGACTCCGATTGGGCCGTTCTTCGCGATTTCCCTGGCCAGTTCGAGCGCCGCGTCCATCAGCTTGTCGGGTTCGACGACCTTGCTGACGAGCCCGATGTCGAGCGCGGTCTGCGCATTGAATCTACGCGCCGTGAAGATCAGCTCCTTCGCCTTCGCGACTCCGACTACGCGGACCAGGCGCTGCGTGCCGCCCGCGCCCGGGATAATCGCCAGGCTCGTTTCCGTGAGGCCCATCAGGACGTTGCTGGACGCAACCCGGAGGTCGCAGGCGAGAGCGAGCTCCGTGCCGCCGCCGAAGGCGAAGCCGTTGATGGCGGCGATAACGGGAACACGCACCTGCTCGACGGCCGTGAAGGTGTTCCGGATCGTGAAGATGAACCGGCGCACCTGATCGGGCGTAAGCGTCCTGCGCTCCTTCAGGTCCGCTCCGGTGGAGAAGGACCATTTCTTGGGATCGTCACCCGCCTTGGAGCCGGTGATGACGATGCAGCGCAGGTCCATGTCGAAATTGGCTTCCCGGATCACGTCCGCGAGCTTGGCCAGCAGGTCGAAATTGAAGCAGTTCATGGCATCCGGCCTGTTCAGCGTCAGGATGAGGATGCCGTCATCCGTTCTTTCCTGCAAAAGGATATCTGCCATAAGATTTCCTCCTTCGATTCGATAGTTATACTTTCAGATCGCCCCAATCCGTCCTGGCGATCGGAGTCCGGTAGCAGAGCTCGAGGGATCTCGCCAGTTTATTGCGAGCTTCGCTGAACGCGATTACGCCGTCATGGAACAGGAGCGCGCCGGTGAGGAACGGATGGCCTTCGGCGTCGTAGCGGTCCCTCATCATCTGCCGGAATTTGGCCATTTCCTCTTCATTGACCTGCTGTCCCTTGTCGATGATGTTCTTTCTTCGGACGGTCTCCACGATGAATCCCGCGGTTTCGCCGGACATGACCGTGGTGCGCCCCCTCATGTTGGTGAAGCAGAATACCGGGCGGAAAGCCCTGCCGCACATGCCGTAGTTGGCCGCGCCGTGGTCGGGGCCGATGACGTACTGAATCTTCGGGACGTTCAGGACGGAGCATGTCCGGACCATGTCGGAGCCGTACTTGCCGATGCCGCCCCATTCCTCGGATTTGCCGACCATGTAGCCGGGTGAACCCTGGAGGAACATGACCGGAAGGTTGGAGTTCCCGCAGCGGATCATCCACTCCGTCGCCTTGCGGGCGGCCTCGATGTAGATAACGCCGTTTCCGCTCGAAGCGATCACGCCGATCGGCATGCCTTTCATCCACATCTTCCCCGCCACGATCGTCTCGCCGCGGTTCAGGCCGTACGTCGGTTTGTATTCATGGAAATAGCTGTCGTCGGCGAGGCACTTCAGGGTTTCCTTGATGTTGATGGCGTTATACGTGTTGGCGGGCGACATCCGCATCATTTCCTTGTAGTCGAATTTGGGCTCCGCGGGCTTTTTCAGCTCGCAGTAAAGGCTCTGGGAGGGCTCGAATTCGATGATGTCGCGCAGCTTCTTGATCCCTTCATCCTGGCTCTTTACGATGTGATCGCAGCCGCCGGAATGCTGGGTGTGGACATAGGCGCCGCCGAGGTCCTCGGGGGAAACCGTCTCGCCGATTGCCGATTTGACCATGGGGGGGCCGGCCAGGAATGCGAAGGCGAGCTTCTCGATCATGATCGACTCGGAGGCCAGATAGACGATGTACGCGCCGCCCGCGGTGTTTCCGCCGGTTGAAAGCGTGTACTGCTTGATGCCCATGGCTGACATGCGGCACATGTTATAGAACATGCTGCCGAAATGGCCGTCGTCAGCGAAGCAGCCGAGCTGGAGCGGAAGGTTGATTCCGCCGGAGTCGGCGATATAGACGCAGGGGAGGCGAAGGCGCTCGGCGACCGCTTGGGCCCGCATGTGCTTCTTCAGGGTGATCGGGAAATAGGTGCCGGCAGCGTAGCGGTTTTCGTTCGCGAAGATCATGCAGTCCTTGCCGTGGATCTTGCCCACGCCCGTTACCATGCCGCCGCCGGGAATATGCCCGCGTTTTTCGGATTCATAAATCTCGCCGCCGTAGAGTTTGACTTTGCCGATGTTGTACCCGGCATCGAGACCTAATTCGAAGAACTCGGAGCCCGGATCGATCAGGGCGCTGATCATGTCTCTCATCGGTTTTTTGCCCTGCTTCGCGAGGCGCTTGATCTGATCTTCGCCGCCGATATTGTAGGCCTCTTCCCGGTGCTTCAGCAGGAGTGTGTCCTCTGCTTCCCAGTGCTTCAGGTTTTTCTCCTTTTCCTTGGCGAGCCGCTCGGCCCGGGTCAATCTCTCTTTCTTTTCCTCTGACATTTCTCTCCTCCTTCCTCCTTTTATCTGAAGTGGTTGGCGTTTGATTTCCGAAATCGCTTGGAACGCGGACACTACGGAGAAGGCTCTTCCGGAAAGGAAGGCCGTGCGCAACAAACGAACGAAATCCGATTTCTCCCGTGCGAAACGGCTGCATCGAAACGATTCTCCCCGGACGTTCCGGGGGATCGACTCACGCCGCAACCCCTATCGGAAGATTGTAATAGCATATTTGGGCTTGGATGTGGATTAAAAATGGCAGCTTTTTTGACCAGTTCATGAGAATGGATGCCGGGGTAGCCATTCCCCGGCATCCATCCACGTATATGAACCGAGAGGGCTTTCATCCCCTCAGATTAGCTTAAAGAGGGTCGGTGGATGGAAAGGAGGGACAAAAACCATCCACCGATATCACGTTGAGAGGTAATCTGTTTTTCAGGTTTCAGTTCCGGAAACGAAGAAGGATTCACTTTTACTCTCCTTTTCTCCATCCCCTTTTCCGTCCTGCTTTTCCGCATTACCCGTTTCCGTCGAACCTGGCGTCTGTCCGGCTACGAAGAAATCCGTCTCGGGCCTTGATTTGTTTTTGTTACTTTTGGAAGTTTCCTCAACTACGCCTTCCGTATCGACTTTACCCTCTTTATTCACGCGAATTGCGAACTCATTTCAATATTGAGATCTTTGAACAGCAACCCTCCCCACATCTACATGAATATCTGTCTTTAAGGCATATATCCATTCAAAGATCTCGGTCTTTATCCAGAGCAATATGCATACCATTTGGGGTGCTCGCGTGATTTCAGATGAGGATAATAATTACATATGCTTAGCTGATTTGGAGGGCGCGCGCACAATGAATCCTGAGCCCTTTCCATTCTGTTCCGGCCGAATTAGCGTGCGGCTGGCGCACGTCGAGACGGTCTTTTTCGATGTTTGGGGGGTCAGATGGCTGGAAGCGTGCGGATTATGAACGCAATGTGCGATAAGCGCCCAGTTTTACGAATTGCGGTTTTCGAGCTTCTTCAGCTCTCGAAGAAATGCGTATCTCGAAATTCCCAAAAACCGGGCGGCGGCCGCTTTTTTCCCTCCGCCCTTGGTCAGGGCGCGGGTCAGTATTTTCTCTTTGATCTCGCGGGTAAGGAGGTCGACGGTAATCCTGTAATCCAGCCCGTCCTGGATGTTGATGGGCATCGTTGCCGCGTCCAGCTTGACGCCATAAGAGTCTTTCTCTTTTATCTCCGCGGGCAGGTCCTTGTGCGTAATGCTCCTTCCCAGATTCTGCAGGATCATAATGCGCTCGATAATGTTCCTCAGCTCCCGGACGTTTCCCGGCCAGCCGTACCGGACCAGCATCTTCTCCGCGTCTTTGGTAAATCCCATGACGCGCTTGTTGAGCTTTTTGTTGAACTCCTTAATATAGTGTTTCGCGAGGGGGATGATATCCTCCGTCCGGTCCCGCAGAGGCGGAATCATGATCGGCACGATGCGTATCCTGTACAGGAGGTCTTCGCGAAATGACCCCTCCGCAGACATCCGGTGCAGGTCCTTGTTTGTGGAGAAAATGAAACGGACATCGATGGGTATGTTGTCCGTTCCGCCGAGCCTGCGGATATGGCCGCTTTCGAGCATGCGCAGGAATTTCGCCTGGAGGGGAAGGCTCATATCGCCGATCTCGTCCAGCAGAAGCGTCCCGCCGCTGGCGTACTCGAGCAGGCCGGTTTTCCTCTTTCGAGCGTCCGTAAACGCCCCGGCTTCATACCCGAAGAGCTCGCTCTCCAGCAGCGTTCCCGGGATAGCCGCGCAGTTCACCTCGACGAACCTCTTTGCGTTGCGCCTGCTCTGCCGGTGGATCGCCCGGGCGATCAGCTCTTTTCCCGTCCCGCTTTCCCCCTGGACGAGAACATGGGTGTCGTGTTTTGCGACTTCCTGAATGACGTGGAATATCTTCTGCATAGGTGCGGATTTGCCGATGATGTCGTGGAAACCCAACAGGATGTTTTCCCGTTCCTTCAGTTTTTCTACCTCGGATTTCAGGGATTTCGCTTCAAGCGTCAGCTTCGAATTCATGATGGCGTTATCATAGGAAGTCGCGGCGTTCTTGCACAGGATATCGAGCATGTTTATCTGGTCCTGTGTATACGTCCCCTCCTTTTTGCAGAGGTAGAGCGCGCACCGGAATTTCTGGCTTATCCGGAAGGGGACCACGATGTCGGACGGGAAATCGGGAAAGAGATAATCTTTCCTCTCCGCCGAGGCGACCTGACGGAGCAGGATGGCTTCACTCTCCATTGACTTGCGGATGATGGAGTTTTCGATCCGGTCGGAGAATTCATTATTCTCGTCCACGGCGACTTTTTCTTCATCACAGACCAGCCGCCGGTTGTTATCCACATCCAGGAAATAGATTATTCCCTTCCCGGCATGTCCCAGCTTGACGGCGTATTTAAGCAGGATATCATGAATATGGTCCAGGCTGGAGCTCGAATTGAGCTCGGAGACCGCCTTCTGCAGCATCAGCAGCTGCTGGATTCTCTCCCAGTTGTTCTCGAAAAGCCTTGCAAGGTGGATGATGATGCTGACGTGGTTGGCGAAGGTCAGGAGAATCTCTATTTCCTCCGGGGAGAAAGTGGTCTTGTTCTTCGTCCAGACCGCAATAATGCCGATGACCTCGTTCTCTATGCTCAGAGGCGCATAGAAGGTTGAGCCCCTCTTGTAAAATTTGGTGATCTTCCGGTCGGTATCCGTAAGGCGCGGGTCCGTCTCGGAGTCCTCCAGCGCTATGTACTGTCCCGTTTTCGCCACGCGGGTTTCGAAGCTGTCGTGCTTATTCAGGTTCAGCGCCACGGAAAAGGCCCTGTCCGCTTCTTCCTGGTTGTAATTCTTGGCGACCCTGGTGAGGAGATTCTCTTTCGACTGGTCCAGGAGACAGATAATGCCGCGGTCGAAACCAAGGGAATCCACAGTCTCATCGAGGATTTTTTTCATGATCTCATCCACCGAGAAAGGCGCGTTCAATGATACGCTCTCGAAGTGGAAATCATCGAAGAAGAGATTATGGGTCAGGCCGTCCATGTGCGGGGCGGCCATAAAGGTGCTGATGCGGAACATGCTCTTGATGAGCTTGTCCTTGTCTATCCGGAAAGGCAGCCTGTCCCTGACGGTTCCTTTCTTTTCCTGTCTCGTTTCCGGCATCTTTTTCCTCTGTTTCGCTTATATCAGGGGAAATATGGAATTTCAATCTTACGAATTCTAAGTCTTATCAAACTCCAGGAACTGCATGGAAAAAGTGGCGCGGCCCTGGGTTGCCGATCTCAGGTCGGTGGAATAGCCGAACATCCTCTGCAGCGGCACCTTGGCGCTTATCTCGCTTGTATGGCCTTTGGGGTTTATCGCCAGGATGACCCCGTGCCGCGAGTTTATATCTCCGATCACCTCGCCCATGAATTCGCTCGGAGTGATGACGTTGATTTTCATGACAGGCTCAAGGAGCACGGGGTCGGCAATGGCAAGCCCGTCCCGGAATGCGGTCGCCGCTGCTATCCTGTATCCCAGCTCGCTGGACTCGCCTTCACGTATCTCGGCCCCCGTGATCGCGATTTTTACATCGGTGACGGGAAAGCCGGAAAGGGGGCCGCTCGGCGCCGATTCGAGCAGCGCCTGCCGGATTGCATCCCTGTATTCCTGAGAGAGTGCCTCGGGAGCTATTTCATCCTTTACTTCGATTCCCTCTCCGCGCTTCTTCGGCTCCAGGCGGAGCCTGACATGTCCGAAGTGCTTCTTTTCGCCCAGTTCCTTGTCGAACCGCCTCTCGATTTCCACCTTTTTCTCGACCGTTTCGCGGAATACGACCTTGGGCCTTCCTATATTTACCCGGACGTTGAATTCTCTCATCAGGCGGTCAATCAGGATCTCGAGATGGAGTTCCCCCATGCCGGAGATGACCGTCTGTGCGGTCTCCTCGTCATACCTCGATTTAATCGTGGGATCCTCTTCCATCAGCTTCTGCAGGGCGTCGGCGAGCTTCTCCTGGTCGGCCGGCGTTTTGGCCTCGATCGCCTGCGTGATTACCGGCTCGTAAAACTCGATCGGCTCCAGCACGATCGGGTGGCCCTCGTCGCAGATGGTATCGCCCGTCGTCGTTTCCTTGAGTCCCATGACGGCGATGATCTTTCCCGCTCCCGCCTCTTCGATCCGCTCCCTTTTGTTTGCGTGCATTTTCAGCAGGCGGGCGATTTTCTCTTTCCTGCGCTTGCTCGAATTATAAACCTCGCCGCCCGCCAGCAGCTTTCCCGAATAGACGCGCAGGTAAGTCATCTTGCGGCCCTCGTCCATTATTACCTTGAACGCCAATGCCGCGAGCGGGACTTTTTCGGAGCTTTCCCTCTGTTCTTCTTTCCCGGAGAGCGGGTTCAGACCCCGGATGGCAGGCAGCTCGTCGGGGGAGGGCAGATATGAAACGACCGCGTCCAGGATAGGCTGGACGCCCCTGTTGCGGAGCGCCGCCCCGCAGAGGACGGGCACGCCTTTGAGCGAGATGGTGGAACGGCGGAGCGCCGTGACGATCAGGTCTTCGGGGACATCCCGGCCGGCGAGATAGAGATCGGCGATGCCGTCTTCCATATCCGCGAGATACTCGATAAGCTTCTCCCGGTGCTCTTCCGCTTCGGCGGAGGCATCCTCCGGAACGGGGGAAACCTGGAAAGTAAGTCCCAGACCCCCCTCATCCCAGGTAATCAGTTTTCTGCGGATAAGGTCAATACACCCCCGGAAGTTTTCTTCCCTTCCGTACGGGAGCTGCACCGGCAGGGGAATGGAATCGAAACGGGCCTTCATCATCCGGACCGCCTCGAAAAAATCCGCTCCGGGCCGGTCCATCTTGTTGATGAAGGCGACTTTCGGCACGCCGTACTTGTCGGCCTGGTGCCATACCGTTTCGGACTGCGGCTCAACTCCCTCGACCGCGCTGAAGACGACGACCGCCCCGTCGAGGACCCGGAGGCTCCTTTCAACCTCTATCGTGAAATCGACGTGGCCGGGGGTATCGATGATGTTTATCTCGTGGTTTTTCCATGAGCAGGTCGTCACAGCCGAGGTGATGGTTATTCCCCTTTCCTGTTCCTGGGGCATCCAGTCCATCACGGCCTCTCCATCGTGCACCTCGCCCATTTTATGAGTTTTGCCTGTATAGAAAAGGATCCTTTCCGTCACGGTCGTCTTTCCCGCGTCGATGTGGGCGACGATGCCGATATTTCTTGTCCTCGACAGCTTTGATCTGGATGCCATGATCCCGCTTTTCGGTATAATAATTTACTCTGAAGACGGAGTCCGGGCGACTATCTCCCGGTTAAAGGCGAAGGGCGTCCTTATATCTATATGACCCTTCAGGGTTTCCGCCTCGCCCTCGACGAGAATGCGCACTCTTTTTATTTCGGGGATGTTGGAGACGAGGGAATTTGTGAGCGAGAAAACGGTTGCCGCTTCGCTGGCGCTTCCTCCCGGATGCTGCTCGACCAGACTGCCGTCGAAACGGACGGAAGCCGTGCCGTTCTCAATCGACACGCTCTCCAGGCGGGTTTCTTCGGGCAGAGTTCCGACCAGGTCCGTTTTGGGTCCTTCGATCAGGGCCTTTATGACTTCTTCAGCCTGGGCCTCCGGTCCCGCCCCCTTGGGAATAAGCCTTTTTTCGGTAACGAGGAATCTTTCATTGGCGTCTGAAAAATAGAGCACGACCTGCCGGCGCTCCTTCTTCTTCGGCGTGCCCGCTTTGCCGGGGATCAGATCGATGTAGTCCGACAGCGTGAAAAAAAGGACGGCCAGAAAACCGATTCCGGCTAGGACTATTATCGAGAGAAAGAAAAAGCGGGTCTTCTTTTTTCTCCTCTTGGCGCGGATATCTTCCGTCTTCCTCTTTTTTTTGGATGTCATGCGCCGCTCCTCAATAAAACTTTGACAATTTATGGCATTTTTCCCGGGCTGTCAAGAAAAGGCGGAGGTAATGGGTAATGGGACTGGAAGGGCGGGAAAGGCGAAAAGGGGTCTGTAGCGTCCGTTGCGTCTATTGAGTCATCTCAGCCTCTGAGCTTCTCAGCTTCTTTTTTGGAGGGTGGGCAATGCGGGAAAGAGGTCCGTTGCGTCCATTGCGTCCGGAATGGGCGTCAGGTGTTGGGACCGGAGAAGCGGGAAACTTCTTTGAGTCAGGTTTATTTCGTCACAGGTTTTTATCTCACCATCTCAACTTCTCACCCTCTCAGCTTCCTGTCTTCGCATCTCGCAACTTCGCATCTTCGCTCTTTATCATCGCCGGTGGCCCGGGAGCTTTTCCAGTTCCTCTTTAGCGCGGATGCCGAATTCGGATTCCGGAGCCGCCTTGACTACCTCCTGGAACTCCCTGATGGCGGCGCCTCTCTTCTTCGTCGCCGCGTACACTTTCCCGAGCCAGTAATGGGCTTCCGTGAATTCAGGAGCCATGTCGAGCGACCTGGAGAGGTGCGCGGACGCCTGGCTCATGTCCCCTTTGGTGAAATAGACCATGCCGATGTTCTTTTCGAGCATCGCGCGGCTGAACAGGTTGTTCTCCTGTCCCACGGCCTCCTTGAAGCGGGCCAGGGCGGATTCGTAGTCCCCTTTTTTGAAATAGCTCCACGCCATGTTGTTCAGCGCATACGAGGGCGTTTCATAGAGGATATTCGAAACCGCTTTCTGAAATGAGCGGATCGCATCGTCGTAGCGCCCTATTCCGTCATAAACGAGACCGAGATAATTGTATGCTTCGGAATAATCCGGTTTGAGTTCAACCGCCCTGGTCAGGTATTTTACTGCTTCGTCCGGAAGGTTTTTCAGATGATATGACATGCCGAGATAGTATTTGATCGCCGGGTCTCCCGGGTTTTCCTTTTCCGCGGCCAGGAGCTCTTTTATTGCCGCGGCGTACTGCCGCGCCTCGATGTAGGCCATTCCCGACTTGAGGTGCAGGTTGGCGGCCATTTCATTGGCGCATGCGGACGCGAACAGAGGAAGGACGAAGATCAGGAAAAAAACAGACATCCGGCGAAGACGTGTTCTATTTGTTGCTTCCATTTATCCACCAATCACTTTTGTCCTTGAACCACCAATCGGACGAGTCGGTTGACATAATCTGTTCTGAAATGCTCCGGGCCGTTTCCGTGTATAGACGCTGTTTGGCGAAACCGATCCATTCCCTGCTGTACTTGTTTCCGAGGTCCCCGTATTCCTTGAGCTGGAAAATCAGCGCAAGCTGATCCGCATCGTGCGCGAGCAGGGATTCCCTGGTCTCTCTCGCATTGAATTCGTCGATGGTCTCCTCTATCTCGCTTCCGAAGAAAAGCGTTTCGGCAAGGTCCGTGACGGCTTTTTTTTCGTCCACCCTCACGTATTTCTTGTTCACATAATTCATGTCGCCGGTTCTCGCCTCCGGAAGGTCGTGCACCAGGCACATTTTGAGGATCTTGAGCTCGTCCACGTCCGGTTCCAGCTTGCAGAGGGCGTAGCCGATGAACATTGTCCGCAGGATATGCTCCGCCACCGATTCACAACCCGACCCGAGGAACTGGAACCCGGTACGGGGCGTTTTCTTGAGCATTCCCACTTCAAAAATGAAATTCACGATGTTTTTCAGCATCAGCATTTCATCCTTTTTTCAGCGCCTGGATTCTGTTGGTCATCATATCAGAAACTTTCTTCAATTCAAGCTGGAGGGAAGCGATCCCTTCGGGCCGCATCTGTATGACTTTGTCGAGGCGCTCTTTCCAATGCTCAATGACGGCGATTTCGTGCTCCCTGAGCTTCTGCTCGAATCTTTTCTGGTACTCCTTTATAAAGGTATCATCGACCATCGGCTCCCTCCCATTGTTCCAACCTTAACAGTTAAATCCCAAATACCAAACAATATCAAAATTCAAAATCACAAAATCCATTGAACGGATATTTTGGTTATTGGAATTTGGAATTTGCTTGGGATTTGGTACTTGGGATTTGGGATTTCCCTCCTTTGAGGCCAATGCCTTACGCCTGACGTGCATATTTTCCGTTTTCAAAACGGATTTTTCCGTTCCGGACGAGGCGTTCGAGATGCTTGCCGGTCAGAGCGCGTTCGCCGAACAGGAAAAAATGGCGGGGCTCTCTCGGTTTCCGGTATATGAACCACTGCTCCACGATTTCATCAAGGCCGCGGGGCTCCGCCAGGTAATCGAGTATTTTCCCTTCCCGCTTCTCTATAATGTCCAGATATGCCTCGGCTTGGGGAAAAATGTCCTCTTTTTCAATTATTTCCGATTCATGGCCGGAAAGGAATATCTCCGCCGGAACCTCCAGGATTTTGCGGACGGAGTCGATTGTCTGGTCGATATCGGAGACGCGGTCGCCGTACCAGGGCCCGAAAGGAGTCATGTCCAGATCCCCGAGAAACATGACCTTCTCGCCGGGGAACCAGAAGCTCGAGTGCCCGGGGCTGTGACCGGGGGTATGGATCACCTCCATCCTTGTGCCGCCCACGATAAATACATCTCCGTCCAGGAATTCCCCGTCGGGTGTCCTTTCGCGGTAGTGGAAGCGCTCGATCAGGATGTCCCGCCACAAGCCCTCGAATTCGCTCCCGAGCAATCCATAATAGTCCAGAACGTTCCGGATAGATCTGTAGCAGCATGATTCTTCCCGATGCACGTACAACAGCGCTTCGGGGAAGAGATGATTGAAAGCGGTATGATCCTCGTGATAATGAGAATTGAAAAGAAACCGGGCCTTGTCGCGTATTTTCAGCAGAAAGCGCTCGCTCGATCCGGGATCGATGACGGCGCCCTCCCCGTCGTCGATGAAAATCGAATTGCAGCCGGGATACCGGCCCCGGTCCGGACCGTGAATAAACGTGATCTTTCCGAATTTTGACGTCTTCATTTCTTCCTGGACTGAAAAAGATTCGGAATCATACCAGAATCAGCCGGCCGTAGCAACGGCCTCGCGGCGCTGCCGGAGCTTGACAGGAGCCGCTCTTGCGGGTAGATCAAAACATACGGTTTTCCGGTTTTCAGTTTTTGTTGCCGGCCCCTGAAAAGCGGCTTAAACAGACAATAGAGATTACATCATGAAAATAAAGTTGCCCGGACAGGTGGAGATCCAGGAGGTGGTCCTGAGGGATGGAATCCAGAACGAGAAGAAGATAATTCCCACGCAGGCAAAGATCGATCTCATCGGGAAGCTTGTCTCGTGCGGGGTACGCAGAATAGAGGTGTCTTCGTTCGTCAATCCCCGTCTCGTGCCCCAGATGGCCGACGCAGAGGACCTCTGGTCGGGTCTTGTCCGATACAAGGACGTCATTCTCTCGGCGCTGATACTGAGCAGGGGGGGAATGGAAAGGGCCGTGAAGTGCGGGGTCGGACGGGTGGGGATCTTTGTCTCCGCAAGCGAAACCCATTCGATGAGGAACAGCCGCCGCACGGTCGGGGAAGCTCTCTCCGAGGCGCTTATGCTGATATCCGAGGCGAAATCGCAGGGCGTCTCCGTTCGGGCGGGAGTAATGAATGCCTTCGGATGCGCTTACGAAGGAGTTGTTCCGGCCGATAAAGTGATCGAACTCTGCCGCCGGCTCTGCGGCGCCGGTCCCGACGAACTTTGCCTTGCCGATACTTCCGGGCTGGGCGATCCCCGTCTGATCAGGGATACAATATCGAGACTGAGAAAAGTAAGGATGAAAACCGCCTTGCCCGGGCTTTCCCTCCATTTGCATAATACGAGGGACCGGGGACTTGCCAACCTCTATGCCGCACTGGAGGAAGGGGTTTGTATATTCGACGCGTCGCTGGGAGGGCTGGGCGGCTGTCCTTTTATAGAAGGCGCGCGGGGAAATATCGCGACGGAAGACGCTGTTTCCGTGCTTCACGACATGGGGATCGCGACGGGAATAGATCTCGAACGGCTTGTTCAGACCAGCCTGGAATTCGAGAAGATACTGGGGAAACCTTTTCCTGCCATGGTGCCGCACCTGGGGCCGTGCCGCTCTTGAGTCCGGAGTTCCGAGTCCCGAGTCCGAAGCCCAGAGTTACCTGAAGAGCCAACTCTGGACCCGGGTCTCGAAACCTGGAACTTTTATTTGATCGGCCACTCGCCCCGTTCCTTCAGTACTTCCTTATAAATCTCAAGCGCTTCGTTGACGGCGGGCATTCCGGCGTACGTGGCTACCTGGAAGAATATCTCCGCGAGCTTTTTGGGATCGCAACCCACGTTCAGGGCGGCGTTGACATGCAGTCTTAATTCCCCTCCCGCCCTGAGCGCGGCCAGCATGGCGCAGGCGACCATCTGGCGTTCGGGCAGAGTCAGAACCGTTCTTGAATACAGATTGCCGGTGATGAATCTGGAGAAATCATTGGCCAGGTCCTTATTGAACTCTCTCCACATAAGATAGGGCGGATCCATCTTGATCCCTTTCCCGAAGAGTTTATTGGCCGTCTCCTGTGTCCGTTTCTTTATCGCTTCGTCGCTCATCCGAATTCCCCTTTCTGGCGCTCATGAGTGATATTCGGCCCTGAAAAATGGCCTTGGGGCCGCCAGACCCGGAGGGCAATCTAACCGAGAGAAAGGGAAGTGTCAAGCCGGGGTTGAGGGGGGCGCGCGCGAGCGTTCCGGACCGGATTTCTTTTTGTGTTGTCACATACCTTTTTATCTGATATTAAACCTTTGCAAAGCATTGCGCCTGGAATCGGAATAAAAATATTTCTTGACAAGAAGGGTTTTTTATTTTAGCTTCCGGGCAATTTAAATTGAAGCTTTCGTAAAGGAGGTGAAAGATTGTGAAGAAGGCATTGGCATTGATTTGCTCTTTGATGCTCGTCGTGGTTCTGGGATTCACGTTTGGCTGCAAGAAGGCTGAAGAGCCCAAAAAGCCCGAAGCTCCGGCTCCGGCTCCCGCGCCTGCTCCGGCTCCGGCACCTGCGGCTCCTGACAAGGCCCCGGCAGCGCCTGACAAGGCAGCGCCTGCGGCACCTGCAAAGCCGGCGGAAGCTCCAAAGAAGTAATACAGTACAAAACATGAAGGGTATAAACGACCGAGCATCCAGACCCTGGATGCTCGGTCGTTTTTTTTGCTGACGGATTGATAACGCCCATCGGTGGCGTTGCGCTTCGCCCCTCGGATGCTCACGTACGTTTTGGTACGCTGTGCTCCTCGGGGCTTGCGCGCCTTGCATCTGGACATTCTGAATCCGTCAGCCGGAAGAGATAGGATTCAGAATTGATTTTATTCCGAAAAAGCTTACACAGGTCCTCAGTAATCCTCCTTTTGTTTTTCCTGTGTTTTTCGTGTGTGCCGCTGAAGGAGGTGCCGCCGGCGCCGAAGCCGGCGAAGGTTGCAGTGGTCCTTGGGGCTGGAGCTTCCAAAGGTTTTTCCCATATCGGTGTCCTGAAGGTACTGGAGGCTAACCGCGTTCCGGTCCACATGATAGTCGGGACGAGCGCCGGGAGTTTTGTCGGAAGCCTTTACGCGTACGGGTTCAGTGCGTATCAGCTCCAGAAAATGTCAATGTCGATGGAAAAAGGAGATATTGTCGATCTCAAGATGCCCGACAACGGCTTTATCCGCGGAGAAAAAATTGAGTCCTATATCAACAATCTGATCCAGAATACCCCCATTGAAAAGCTGAGGGTTCCTTTCTACGCCGTAACCGCCGATCTGGCAAGCGGGCGGGAGGTAGTCTTCGGAACAGGCAATACCGGAACCGCGGTCCGGGCAAGCTGCTCGATCCCGGGCATTTTCCAGCCTGTGCGGATCGGGAACAGGATCTATGTGGACGGAGGCGTCGTCAGCCCCGTCGCGGTGAGGACGGCAAGGCGTTATGGCGCGGATGTCGTCATAGCTGTTGATATATCAGCGTTTGTCGAGAGTATTCCCCAGGGTACGATCGAGACGCTGCTCCAGGCGGTCGATATAATGTATGCCCGAATCGGGTCCAATGAAACGGACGGAGCGGATGTAGTTATTCGCCCGAAAACCCGCCAGATCGGGTCCGCTGATTTCAGCAAGCGGCATGAGGCCATTCTCGAAGGGGAGATGGCTGCTGCCGAGGCCATGCCGAAAATTCAGGCGATTATTTCAAAATTGCGCGCCGAAGGACGATTGTAAATATAGGTATTGGGCGTTGGGCATTGGGTATTGGGTATTAGGTATTTGTATTGGTATTGGGTAGGGTATTATAATTTTGTTAGCTAGTAATCATGTACATACCTTAAAGACTGGAAAAATTTTCCGCGGTCGCGCCTTTCCCGCAGTCCGGACGCAATAGACGCAACAGACGCAACAGACTCGAGGTTTTTTCCCGCGTTCCGGAACCAAATGCCTGAAGCCCAATGCCTGATGCCTTGATTTAAACTTCCTTGACAAAACGGCCGATATTCCTATTATTATGTTCGATATCGCACGATCTGAATTCAGGGCGGCCATTACAAAGCGGCCCGTATAAGGAGGGGTTATGGGAAGGGAAGCGGATTTTCTGAAAGGGGTTCTGGTGGGGGGCTTGATCGGGGCCGCTTTGGGCATTCTTTTCGCGCCGAAGAGCGGGAAAGAGACCAGGGAGGATATAGCCAGAAAAACGGAAGAACTGGTTACGAAGGCAAAGGAAGAATACGAGCGGAACCTCGAGAAAAGCAAAAAAGCTTACGATAACATGATGGTGCATTTTAAGAGCATCCAGTCGGAAGTTAAGAGGAAAGCGGAAGAAGTCCATGAGAAGCTCGATCACCTGGCTGATACGGGAAAGGAAGCCCTGGATGACAGCCGGAGCCGTCTGAAAAAAGCAGTTGACGCCGGGATAGAGGCGTACAAGGAAGAAAAGGAACGCCAGAAGGCGTAAAGGAACGGCGTTAGTCGGTAGGCTTTAGGCATTGGGCATACAGAAGCCAAGTCGATCTCGTAAGTATCCCAACGCCAAACGCCTGACGCCCAACGCCTGAATTCTCAAGAGGAGATTTATGGACTGGGAGATAAGCCTTACCATCATCAGCCTGTCGTTTTTTCTGCTGACGCTGTTTGTCGCATTTTTTATACTGCAGGTACTTAAGACAGCCAGGAATATCGAAGCCATTCTGGAAATGATCAACGGGAAGCTCCCGGGCATTCTCTCCGATATCAAGGAGGTAACGGGAAATCTGACGGCCTCCTCCGTCATGTTGAAAGCCGGGATCGAAGGATTGACAACGGCGCTCGGCCGGGTCAGGCAGATTACCAGTATGGTCGATACCGCTATCCGCCCCGGGATTGAAACGCCTGTTTTGAGCCTGCTCAAGAACGCCGGCGCGATCCGTAAAGGCATTCAAATATTTCTCAAGACTCTGGGCAAAAAAGGCTGAGCTGCCTCAATCCGCTGTTCATACCCCGTCACCGGGGTTTTTTTATTTTTCGAATCGGACATCCTTCGGATAATGATGGACCGCAACAGCTTCGGGAAAAAAAGCGCAGCCGATGCGCTGGTCGAGCTCCTCGACGTCATCCGGATTTTGAGATCTCCGGATAAGGGGTGCCCATGGGATATCCGCCAGCGGAAAGAGGACGCAGCAAAATACCTCCTCGAAGAGGCGCATGAGGTTCTTGACGCCGTTTACGGCGGAACGGCCGCCGACCTGCGGGAAGAACTGGGAGACCTCCTGTTTCAGATCCTATTTCTGTCGAGGATGGCTGAGGAATCAGGGGAATTCGACGCTTCGGACGTAATTTCGGAAGTTACCCGAAAAATGATCCGGAGGCACGAGCACGTATTCGGAGATGCAAAAGTCCGCGACGTCGGCGAGATCAAGCGCAACTGGGAAAAGATCAAGCGGGAGGTGGAGAAGAAAGACAGGGGCGGAAAACTGTCCCGGATTTCCCCCTCTCTGCCTTCCCTCTTGCGCGCCCAGAAGATTACCGAGGAAGCATCCCGGGTCGGGTTCGACTGGACGGACGTGAATGACGTGCTGGCGAAAATTGAAGAAGAAACGCGCGAGCTCAGGGAAGCACTGGAAACAGGCGAAAAGCGGCATGTGGAGGGAGAAATCGGGGATATCCTCCTTTCCGTGGTAAACCTCAGCCGTTTCGCCGGCGTGGACGCCGAAGGCGCTCTGAGGTCCTCTCTGCTTAAATTCATATCCCGTTTCGGTTATATCGAAGAACGGCTGAAGGAGCGGGGACTGACTCCCGAACAGGCGGGGCTGGAGGAAATGGACCGGCTCTGGGAGGAGTCGAAATCAGGTGACGGCGAATGAGGATCTTTATCTGCGCACTCGGACTTTATCTGATATTGGAAGGCCTGCCGTACTTCGCTTTTCCCGGCCGGATCAAGTCGGTCCTGGCGCAGATAGGCGAGATGCCGGAAGGTACGCTCCGCCTGTTCGGATTTTTCGCCATGATCGCGGGGCTGGCTATGGTTTATTTCGGCACGCGATAACAGCCTGCAACATCTTTTACTTTGGATCGGGTATTACTTGATATTCGGACTGACCCCATGTGTTTGATATGAAAACTGAGGAGTTTGATTACAAATTTGATCCGGACCTGATTGCGCAGGAGCCTGCAGAGCAGAGGGACAAGTCCAGAATGATGGTCCTGGACAGGTCCCTCGATCCGGTTGCACACGATTGTTTTTATAATCTCCCCCGGTATCTGGAATGCGGGGATGTCCTTGTCCTCAATGATTCGAAAGTCGTGCCTGCGCTTCTGTCGGGGCGGAAGGGAGCGGGGGCCGCAGCGGGGGCAAAGATCGAAATGCTGCTCCTCTCGAAAAAGGGACCCCTGGTCTGGGAAGTTCTTCTCAAGCCCGCAAAGCGCGCGGCCCCGGGAACAGCCGTTTGGTTCGACGACGGATCGCGGGCGGAAATCATCAGCCGTGTTACGGATAAGAAATGGCTGGTGGAATTCCAGGTCGGCGATTTCGATTCCTTTCTGCGCAGGTGCGGTCTGGCCCCGCTCCCTCCTTATATCCGGCGGGGGGGCAGGCGGAGCGCGCCGCGGGACATCGAGCGGTACCAGACGGTTTATGCGGCGAAGCCGGGTTCCATCGCCGCTCCGACGGCGGGGCTGCACTTCACGGAGAAGACGATTCGCGACCTGAGGGGTCGCGGGGTAAGCGTGACGGCCGTGACGCTCCATGTCGGTTTAGGGACCTTTATCCCGATAGAGGAGGAAATAGTCGAAGACCATCGGATGGAAGAGGAGAATTATGAGATCTCCGCTGAAGCTGCGGGGGAAATCAACGCCGCGAAGAGAATTGTTGCGGTCGGGACGACATCGGCGAGAGTTCTTGAATCCGCCGTGGACGGCGCGGGCCGGGTCCGCGCCGGAAGCGGGGCTACGGACCTTTTCATCTATCCGGGATACAGATTCAGGAAAACGGATGCGCTCCTGACAAATTTTCACCTTCCGAAATCTTCGCTGTTTCTCCTGGCGTGCGCCTTCACCGGCACGGAACGGATAAAAGCGGCGTATCGGGAGGCGATTGAGCGAAGATACAGGTTCTACAGCTATGGGGATTGTATGCTGATTCTGTAGGCGTCAGGTGTCAGGCGTCGGGCATTGGGAAAAATCCCAAACCCAAGCACCAAATCCCAAACAAATCCAAAACTCAAAATTCAAATAAACAAAAACAAGCAGCAGTTCCAATGAATCTTTCGAATTTTGAATTTCGATATTGTACATTGTTTGGGATTTGGCGCTTGGAGCTTGGGATTTAAACAAAAAAAATCGATCGATATTTGATCATTAACTGAATGGGATTCCATTTCAAAATAATCGCGAAGGACAGGGAAACCGGGGCGCGGCTGGGCGAAATGACCACCCTGCACGGAAAGGTGCAGACGCCCGCGTTCATGCCGGTCGGCACGCAGGGTACGGTGAAGGGTCTTCTTCCCGAGACGATGGCCGGCCTTGGGGTTGAAATAGTCCTCGGAAATACTTACCATCTTTACCTCCGGCCCGGTCACGAGCTGATCGGACGGCTGGGCGGACTGCACCGGTTCATGAACTGGAACCGGCCGATTTTGACGGACAGCGGAGGATACCAGGTATACAGCCTCGGCGCCCTGAGGAAGATTACGGATGAAGGGGTCCTCTTCCAGTCCCATATAGACGGAACACGGTGCTTCATCACGCCGGCTGATGCGGTTCGCATTCAGGAAACGCTCGGCTCTGATATAATGATGTGCCTGGACGAGTGCACCCCATATCCGGTGCTTTCGGAGTATGCGGAAAAATCCCTGGAACTGACGCTCCGGTGGGCGGCGAGGTCCCGGGAGTCGCGGCGCAGCGGCACGGGGCAGGCCCTTTTCGGGATCATTCAGGGCGGGGTTTTCCCCTCCCTGCGGAAGAAATCACTGGAGGAAACCGTCGCCATCGGATTTGACGGGTACGCGCTGGGCGGGCTGAGCGTCGGCGAACCGAAAGAGGACATGTACGGCATCGTCTCCGGATTCGGCCGGAAGATGCCGGAGGATCACCCCCGCTACCTCATGGGAGTGGGGCTGCCCGAAGACATCGTCGCCTGTGTCGGAGACGGCATGGATCTTTTCGACTGCGTGATCCCGACCCGATGCGCAAGGAATGGATTACTATTTACAAATACCGGAAAGGTTGTTATAAAAAACGCCATTTACCGCGAGGACGACGGACCGGTCGATCCTCTGTGCGATTGCTATACCTGCAGGAATTACTCCCGGGCTTATCTTCGGCATCTTTATACGGCCGGGGAGGTCCTGGCTGTCATCCTGAACACGATTCACAACGTCAGATATTACATGAGCCTGATGGAGAAAATTCGATTGTCCATCAGGAACGGGTCATACGGGCAATTCCGGAGGGAATTCCCGGTCCGGTCGGGCGAGCCGCCGGATTGCGAAACGGCGGGCCGGGACGAGCCGCCGGATAAAAGGAGGTAATTCAATGGTGGAGATGGCGTATGCGATGGGCGGAGCGCCGGGGAGCGGGGGAGCGGAATCGGGATTCATGCAGATCCTGATGTTTCTGGCTATTTTCGTGATCTTCTATTTTCTCCTGATCAGGCCGCAGCAGAAGAAGCAGAAAGAGTTGAAGAATATGCTCGGCAATCTGAAGCACGGAGACACGGTGATCACGACGGGAGGCCTGTACGGAAAGGTTACCGGTCTTACGGAAGCCGTCGTCACGCTGGAGATAGCTGATAAGGTCAAAGTCAAAGTCTCACGAGGCCATATTGCAGCAGTGGCCCAGAAGACGGAAGAATAAAAGCTGGCCGGAATTTCCGGGCAGCCGTCGTGAAAGGGATGCCGATGTTTAAAGGTCTCGGAATAAGGACCCTGATTACGGTCATTGTCGTGGGGGTCGCGGCCGTTTTCTTTCTTCCGACCGTTATCCCCGAAATTCCTTCCGGGCTCCAATCATTCCTGCCGAAAGAAAAGATTCACCTCGGGCTCGATCTCCAGGGGGGAATGCATCTTACCCTGGAAGTGGATACCGCCAAGGCGGTGGAGAGCGAGATCGAGAGGATAACCAATGAGCTTCGGGATACGTTAATGGACAAGCGGGTCCGCTTCCGCGGACTCGAAAAGGCGCAGGGGGACTCGATTTCCCTGGAACTGCCGGGCAAGGAGGCGAGCGATGCGCTGACGCGAGTCCTACGGGACAGCTATCCTGACCTGGAGATAAAGTCTTCGAGCTTCGTGGAAGGAAGGGAGCGCATCCTGCTGAAGCTGAAGGAGGCCAGGGCGGAGCAGATCCGCAAAGCGGCGGTAGATCAGAGCCTCGAAACCATCCGGAACCGCATCGACCAGTTCGGCGTAACCGAGCCGGAGATAGTGCCGCAGGCGGACAACCGCATTATGATCCAGCTGCCCGGGATAAAAGATCCCCGGCGCGCAGTAAACCTGATCGGCAAAACGGCTCTCCTTGAATTCAAGCTTGTCGACGAAGAGGGGAATGTCGAGGAAGCGCTGCGCGGCAATATCCCTCCCGGGGACATCATTCTGTACGGCTCCGTGGACGAGAAGGGAACGGGCAGGAGGGCCCGTGTTCCATACCTGCTCAAGGGGAGAACGCTTCTGACGGGGTCGTCCATCGAAAAGGCGGAAGTGAAGATCAGCGACCGTTTCGGTGAGCCTTATGTCGCGATCAAGTTCAATTCGCAGGGGGCGAGGGATTTCGACCGGATCACGGCGGAAAACGTGAAAAGAAGGCTGGCCATTGTTCTTGACGATTCCGTATATTCGGCGCCGGTGATCCAGGAGAGGATTTCGGGAGGGGAAGCGCAGATCACCGGGCGCTTCACGACGGAGGAAGCTGCCGATTTGGCCATAGTCCTCCGGGCGGGCGCCCTTCCTGCTCCGGTCAAAATCCTGGAACAGATTACCGTCGGTCCCTCGCTGGGACAGGATTCCATCGACCAGGGGATCCTTTCAACGATCCTGGGCGGGCTGCTTGTGGTTATCTTCATGATCTGGTATTACCGTTTGTCCGGCGCCGTCGCCAATCTGGCGCTCGTGCTGAACCTCGTGATCATTCTCGGCGTTCTTGCCATGTTCAGGGCGACGCTGACGCTGCCCGGCATAGCGGGGATGGTCCTCACGATCGGTATGGCGGTGGACGCAAACGTGCTCATTTTCGAGCGGACGCGGGAGGAACTGCGCACGGGGAAAACCCCCCGGGCGGCGATAGAGGCGGGGTACACGAAAGCCTTTCTGGCGATTTTCGATTCCAATGTGACGACTCTGATCGCCGCCGCCTTTCTTTTCCAGTTCGGCACCGGGCCTATCAAGGGGTTTGCGGTCACGCTCTTCATCGGCCTGATTGCGAGCATGTTCACCGCAATTTTCGTGACGCGAATCATCTTCGACTATTTCCTCTGGAAGAAGAAAATCAAGACCCTCAGCATCTGAACGGGTCGGCAAAAGACGCGGAGAAGAAAATAAATGCAGATACTGAAGAGAGAGACCCAGATCGATTTTGCGGCCAAGATGAAGTTTGCCGCAATTCTGTCTCTGGCAGTGATTATTACGGGGATTATTTCGCTGATTTACCATGGCGGTCCGCGTCTCGGAATAGAATTTTCCGGCGGAACCGTGGCCCAGATCCGTTTCCAGGAGGCGGCCGCAACGGACCAGGTGAGAAGCGCGCTGGACAAGGGGGGATTCGAAAACAGCGACGTCCAGCAGATAGGCGCGACGACGAGCAATGAATTCCTGGTCCGGATCGATGTCGCGCCTTCGGACCTGCGTGGCATGCAGGACAGGATCGAGGGAGCAATGGAAGCGGCGTTCGGCGCGGGGAAATACGAAATCCGGAGAATGGAAGCGATCGGTCCGAAAGTGGGCCGGGATATGACCCGGAAGGGCATATGGGCTCTGACGCTTTCCCTGATCGCCATCCTCGTGTATGTCTCGATCCGGTTCGAATTCAGCTACGCCCTGGGCGGAATCGTCGCCCTTTTTCATGACGTGCTGATCACGGTCGGGGTCTTCTCCCTTCTCGGCAAGGAATTCACTCTCCAGATCGTCGCCGCTCTCCTGACGATCATCGGTTATTCCATCAATGATACGATCGTCATCTTCGACCGGGTAAGGGAAAATCTCAAGAAGGGGTCAAAGCGGAATCTGCGGGACATCATAAACCTGAGCGTCAACCAGACACTCAGCCGCACTATCCTCACCTCTCTGACCGTATTTTTCGTGCTTTTGGCCCTTTACGCGCTCGGGGGTCCCGTCATCCATGATTTTGCCTTCGCGCTGCTGATCGGCACGGTTGCGGGCGTGTATTCGACGGTCTTCATTGCGAGCCCCCTCGTGCTCGCATGGGAATCCCTGGTCTCCCGCAGAAGGAGGCGGAAATAGATTGTCTCCTCTTGAAGCCACGGGATTTACGGCTTTCATTCTCATTGTGCTGCTCGGGCTTTTTTCCACCCTGTTCGGATTTCCGGGAACGGTGCTCATTCTGGGCGCATCGATCGTCTTTGCCCTGGCAACCGGGTTTCAGGCGATCGGTCTGAAGATTATCTTCATCCTGATCCTCATCTCCGTAGCCGCTGAATCCCTGGAGTTCCTGATGGGAGTAACGGGTGCGGGGAGAATAGGTTCTTCCCGCGGCGGGACGACCGCTTCCCTGACCGGGGCTGTTATCGGGGCCGTCCTGCTGACGCCGTTCTTTTTCGGGCTGGGGACTCTGACGGGGGGGCTGCTCGGCGGGATATCCGGCCTGCTGATGGTGGAAATAAATTCGCAGCTGAAACTCAAGCCCGCCGCGAGGGACAGCTACAAGACGCTCCTCGGAAGGGTTATGGGACTCTTCGCAAAAAGCTTTTTTGCCCTGATCATGGCCGTAATCGTGCTGACGGCCATATATTCCTGAAAGGGACTCTCCCTCTACAGGGAGCAACAGGTTTATTAACATGAAATCGAAAGTAAGAGAGTACGCAGAGGCGATCATCATCGCGATCCTGATCGCCCTGTTCATCAGGACATTTATCATTCAGGCATTCAAGATACCGTCGGGCTCCATGAAACCGACGCTTCAAATCGGGGACCACATCCTGGTGAACAAATTCAGTTACGGCGTGAAAGTTCCCCTCATGCGCAAAACTCTCATTCCGGTGGGCGACCCCGAACGGGGAGATATCGTTGTCTTCATTTACCCCGTGGACCGCTCGAAGGATTTCATCAAGAGAGTCATAGCCGTGGCGGGCGATACCGTGGAACTGAGAAACAAGGAGATTTTCCTCAACGGAAAGCCGTTCAAGGACTCCCACGGAGTCTATGTTGATGAGCGGATCTATCCCGCATCCATGCAGCCCCGGGACAACTTCGGGCCCGTGCGCGTCCCCGAAGGATCCATTTTTGTCATGGGAGACAACCGGGACCAGAGCCTTGACAGCCGGTTCTGGGGGTTTGTGGATCTGAAAGACGTGATGGGCAAGGCATTCATAATTTACTGGTCCTGGAACGGGGAAGATAATTCCGTGAGATGGGATCGCCTCGGCCACCTCCTTAACTGAACTAAGTTGCGGTTTGGATCATTTGAATTTCGGTATTTGAATTTATTTGGGATTTGGTGCTTGGGATTTGGGATTTAGCTTATATTATCCCCTTTAGAAAAGTATTTGACTTCAGCAAAAGGGGATAATATAAGTATAGCGACCCTTTAATTAAATCCGGAGAGATTGAAAGGGATGTCGCCCATCAGAATCAGAGAATTGCCGTAAGAACCTTCCCGCGGGGAAGGTTTTTTTTTGCGTAAACAGGATCTGAAGAGGTGCCGCTATGAAGCATGGGAGCAGGGATAAGGGTCAGAAGGAGATTCGGAAAAAGGTCGTGATGGATGAAGAAGGAATCGACAGGGCCCTGACCCGCATCGCTTACGAAATTCTGGAAAAAAACAAGGGCGTGGAAAACCTTGTCCTTGTCGGGATCCAGACCGGGGGCGTGTTCCTTGCCAGGAGGCTTTCGGGAAAGATCCTGTCGATTGAAAACGCCCAGGTTCCCTGCGGGATTCTCGATATCACCCTGTACAGGGACGACGTCCTGAAGAAAAGGCAGAGGCCGATGCTCGGGAAGACCGATATCCCGTTTTCGCTGGAAGACAGGAAAGTAGTCCTGGTCGATGACGTCCTCTTTACCGGAAGGACTGTCAGGGCGGCAATGGACGCACTGATCGATTTCGGCAGGCCCAGGCTGATCCAGCTGGCGGTTTTGGTGGACAGAGGGCACCGGGAGCTTCCGATAAGGGCGGATTTCGTGGGCAAGAATCTTCCCTCCTCGCTCTGGGAAGCGGTGAGCGTGCATCTTACCGAGAAGACCGGAACGGACGAAGTAGTGATCGAACAGGAAACAGGGTGAAAACATGCGATGGACCAAAAAAGATTTATTGGGAATGAAGGACCTTTCAGCGGATGAGATCCGCCTGATCCTGGATACCGCGGATTCCTTCATGGAAGTATCCACCCGCGAGATCAAGAAGGTTCCGACCCTGAGAGGCAAGACCGTCGTCAATCTATTTTTCGAGGCGAGCACGCGCACCCGCACTTCGTTCGAGATAGCGGCGAAGCGGCTGAGCGCGGACGCGGTGAATATTTCCGCATCCGCCAGCAGCGTCGTCAAGGGAGAGACCCTGATCGATACGGCGAGAAATTTGGAGGCCATGAATCCCGATATCATCGTAATCCGCCACAGCGCGGCGGGATCTCCCCACATCCTGGCCCGATGCGTAAAACAGTCGATCATCAACGCAGGCGACGGCGCGCACGAGCACCCGACCCAGGCCCTGCTCGACATGATGACAATCAGGCAGAAAAAAGGGAAAATCGCGGGACTGAAAATAGCCATTATCGGGGACATAGCGCACAGCCGGGTGGCGCGGTCCAACATTCACGGCCTGAACGCAATGGGAGCGAAAGTCGCGGTAGGCGGACCCGCAACCATGATGCCCAGGGAGATCGAGCGGCTCGGCGTAACCGTGCACCATAATATTGCGGACACAATCCGCGGCGCAGATATAATCATGATGCTCCGGGTTCAGATAGAGAGGAAGGCGATCTGCCTGTTTCCTTCGCTGCGGGAATACGCCAAGTTTTTCTGCCTGGACCGCGACAGGATCCGGAATGCGAAGGAAGACGTAATCATTATGCATCCGGGGCCGATAAACCGGGGAGTGGAGATATCGCCGGAGGTAGCCGACGGGCCTTATTCGGTCATCCTGGACCAGGTCGCAAACGGCGTGGCGGTCAGAATGGCCCTCTTGTACCTGCTTGCGGGAGGTAGTTCATGAAGCTCTTGTTGAAAGGGGGAAGGATAATAGATCCTCTCCGGAAAATAGATAAAATCGCAGACCTTCTGGTGGACGGAGGCAAGGTGGTCCGGATCGAAACGAATATCGAGGATCCGGGCGCCGATATTTACGATGCCGGAGGAATGTGGATCGTCCCCGGCCTGATCGACATGCATACGCACCTGCGGGAACCCGGCTACGAGTACAAGGAATCGATCCGCACGGGCTGCGAAGCCGCCGTCGCGGGCGGTTTCACGGCCGTCGCCTGCATGCCGAACACGAATCCCGTAAACGATACCCGCTCCGTGACGGAATACATAATCAGGCAGGCCGCCCTCGCCGGCATCGCCCGCGTGTACCCGGTGGCCGCCGCCACCCGCGGCTCGGAAGGTCGCGTCCTTTCGGAATTCGGGGACTTGAAAGAGGCGGGGGCCGTGGCGTTCTCGGATGACGGAAAGCCGGTTGTGGACAGCGCCGTCATGCGCTACGCGATGGAGTATGCAGCCTCTTTCGGGGCGCTCGTGATCTCGCATTGCGAGGACGCCACCCTTTCGGCGGATGGATTGATGAACGAAGGGCGGATATCCACCGAACTGGGATTGAAGGGCATTCCCTCAATTGCGGAGGATATTCCTGTCGCCAGGGACATAGCCATAGCCGAGTACACGGGGACTTCAGTCCATATCGCGCACGTGAGCACCGCCGGGGCCGTCCGGATCATCCGGGAAGCGAAAAAAAGGGGAGTGAGGGTGACCGCGGAGACAGCCCCGCACTATTTCAGCCTGTCTGACGAGGCGCTGCGCGAATTCGACACCAACCTCAAAATGAACCCTCCGCTGAGATCGACCGAAGACGTGGCGGCGATGAAAGAGGCGCTTCGCGACGGGACCATCGACGTGATCGCCACGGATCACGCCCCCCATTCATCTATAGAAAAGGATGTAGAATTCGAATACGCGGCGAACGGTATCATCGGCCTGGAAACGTCGCTTGCCCTCAGCCTGAACCTGGTAAGGGAAGGCGTACTCAGTCCCGCCGACCTGGTCCGCAAGATGAGCTCAAATCCCGCGGCCGTTCTCGGCGTCCGGGGAGGGACTCTCGGGATCGGAGCCGAAGCGGACATTACGGTGATCGATCCCAACCGGCCCTGGACGGTGGATGTCCGTATCTTCCGGTCCAAGAGCCGCAACAGTCCCTTCAACGGCTGGAAGATGGAAGGGAAAGCGGTTCTCACGATAGTCGGCGGGGCTATCAAGTATAAAGAAGGGTAATGGGTAATGGGTCCCGGGAATCAGGAGCGCAAGTCGGGTTGGAATACCGGAAAATAAAAAATGAAAAAACCTGAAGAGGTATAGACAGACCGTTTGCCGGGATATAAAACCCGCTATGCATAGACCCATAACCTGTAACCCCATAACCTATTACCCAATTGGCTCATATTAAATTGTCCCGAACACAATACAAAACGAGCGCGATCATGATCCGGTCATTGGATTACGGCGAGTCCGACCGGATCGTAACTTTTTTCACGGAAGAATTCGGAAAAGTAAAGGGGATCGCGAAGGGGGCGAAAAGAAGCCGCCGCCGGTTCGTAAATGCGCTGGAGCCTTTCTCCCGCTCGGAGCTGCTTTTCTCAAGAAGGAGCAGCGAGGGGCTTGCCCTTATCGAGCAGTGCGACGTCACGGATCATTTTGCCGGGATCCGCTCGGAGCTTGAGACGACACTGGCGGCCTCCTATCTTGTCGACCTGCTGGACCGGTTCTCCGTGGAAGGGAAGAGGAATCCGGATCTCTTTCGGTACGCGACGGATTTCCTCCGGGAGATCGATCAGGGGGGGATCTCGGAGCCGATGATCCGGATTTTCGAGATGCGCCTGCTGAAGTTCGCCGGTTACGAACCCCGGCTGGACAGGTGCAAGATCTGCGGCCGGCCGCTGGAGGAGATGGGCTATGCGGTCTTTGTTCCCGCGGAGGGATGGCTGCGATGCCGCGGAGAATGCGCTTCCAGGAGCCCGGACAAAGGCTCCGACGGAATAGCCGCCTCGATCGGAACCGTAATGACGCTCCTTGCAGGGATGCAGCTTCCTGTGGAAAAGGCCCGCCGGCTTGTGCTGACGGGCAGGCAGGCGGAAGAGGGGAGGGCCCTGCTCACCGGATTCATCCGCCACCTCCTCGGCTCCGAACCGCCTTCCTACCGTGTTCTTGAAGAAGTAAAAAACAGGTTTTAGCAACCTGTCAGGTATTGGGTATTGGGCTTTGGGCATCAGGCGTTGGGCAAAAGATCCGATGAAGAAATAAGGAACCTGATTCAGACTCTTTGTTTCTCCGTAATTTCTTCAACACATTACGCCTCAAGTCTTGCGCTTTCCGCCCGACCCGATACCCAACGCCTGACGCCTGTTTTTTGTTGACAGTGCATTTACTTAATGTTATTGCAGGCTTGCCGAGCGGCAGGACATAAGTGCGCCCGGCGGCAGTTTATTGGAACCAAGGAGGCGAAATGACGTTTCAGGATCTGATTTTTGCTCTTGAACGCTTCTGGGCGGGTCAGGGATGCATCGTCCAGCAGCCGTACGATATCGAGGTCGGGGCCGGGACGTTCAACCCCGCCACTTTTCTGCGGGCGCTGGGTCCCGAGCCGTGGAACGTGGCTTATGTGGAACCGTCCAGACGTCCCACGGACGGAAGGTACGGAGAGAATCCGAACCGGCTTCAGCATTATTACCAGTACCAGGTTATCATGAAACCCTCGCCGCTGAAAATTCAGGAGATCTATCTTGATTCCCTGAAGAGTTTCGGCATCGATCCCCTGGACCACGACATCCGCTTTGTCAAGGACGATTGGGAATCGCCGACCCTGGGCGCCTGGGGCCTCGGGTGGGAAGTCTGGCTGGACGGGATGGAAATCACCCAGTTCACTTATTTCCAGCAGGTCGGAGGGATAGACCTGAACCCGATCTGCGCGGAGATAACCTACGGGGTCGAGCGGATCGCGATGTATCTCCAGGGTATCGATAACGTCTACGAGCTCGAATGGGGTTTTGGCGTTAAATACGGGGACGTGCATCATCGGGGTGAAGTCGAATTTTCGACCTATAATTTTGAAAAGGCTGATATCGAGATGCTGCGCAAGCTTTTCGATATGTACGAGGCGGAGGCCGTCCGGCTCGCCGGCATGGACCTGGTCCTGCCCGCTTACGATTACTGCCTGAAATGCTCTCATACATTCAATATGCTGGATGCCCGCGGCGCGATCAGCGTGGCGGAGAGGACCAGCTATATCGGGCGGGTCAGGAATCTCGCCCGTCTGAGCGCGGAAGGATACCTGAAACAGAGAGAGAGCCTCGGTTTTCCGCTTATGAAGCGGTGGAAGAAGCGGGGCTGATTGTACATTTCGAGACGGAAGAATGGAGAATTTGATGGCAAAGGAACTGTTGCTTGAGGTCGGTACGGAAGAAATTCCGGCGGAATTTCTTCCCAAAACCTTGAAGGACATGGAAGAAATAATACGCAAGGATCTAGATGCGAACCGGATAGGGTTCGGCAGGATCACGACGATGGCTACGCCGCGGCGACTGGTTCTCATCGTCGCAGATCTGGAGGACAAACAGCAGGACCAGGTCATCGAAAAGATCGGGCCGGCCCGGCGCGCATCTTTCGATTCCGAGGGAAAGCCGACGAAGGCGGCGGTAGGGTTCGCGAAGGGGCAGGGCATAGACATATCCGAGCTGGAGACCGTCACCACCGAAAAAGGCGAATACATATGCGCCCGGAAGAGAATCCAGGGGGAACAGACGCCGGTGGTCCTGCCCGGGATACTTTCCGGGTTCATCCTGAGTCTTCCCTTTCAGAAATCCATGCGCTGGAAGGATCTGAACATCCGGTTCGTCAGGCCGATCCACTGGATAGTCGCCATGTACGGCGGAGATATTGTTTCTTTCAAACTGGAGAATATAACGTCCGGACGCAAGACCTGCGGTCACCGTTTTATGAGCCCGGGGTTTTTCCTGGTCAAGGACGGCAGGGATTATCTCGCCAAAATGAGGGATAATTACGTGATCGTCAATCCCGCCGAGCGAAGAAAAATGATCATTGAGGAGGCGGCCAGGGCGGCCGCCGACGCCGGGGGAAAACCTTTGATCATCGACGACCTGCTCGAGGAAGTGACGTTTCTGGTCGAGTATCCGACGGCGGTCGTCGGCAGTTTCGACCGGGAATACCTGAAGCTCCCGCGCGAAGTCCTGATTACCTCCATGGTTGAGCACCAGCGGTATTTCCCGGTGACTGACGGCAAAGGCGCGCTGATGCCGTACTTCGTCACGATCAACAATACCCTTGCCCGCGATCCGTCCGTGGTCGCCCGGGGCAATGAGAAAGTGATCCGGGCCAGGCTGGCGGACGCCAGGTTCTTCTTCGAGGAGGACCGGAAAGTGTCCCTGGACGAGCATTTCAAAAAACTCGGCAAGGTCGTCTTTCATTCCCTGCTCGGAACCTCGCTGGACAAAGTGGACCGATTCCAGCAGCTTGCCGCGTGGATTGCGGACCGGATCGATCCGTCTTTAAAACCGGACGTCGAGCGCGCCGCCCACCTGGCCAAGGCGGACCTGGAGACCCAGATGGTTTACGAGTTTCCGAGCCTTCAGGGCGTAATGGGCAGGGAATACGCTCTGCTTGCGGGAGAAAAGAAGGAAGTGGCGGAAGCAGTATTTGAGCACTATCTCCCGACTTCCGCGGGCGGTGAGCTGCCCCGCACAGAAATCGGCGCCATCGTCAGCATTGCGGACAAGACGGACACAATTGCAGGCTTTTTCGGAGTAAAGCAGGTCCCCACGGGAACTGCGGATCCCTATGCCTTGCGAAGGCAGGCATTGGGCGTGATAAACATCATCCTCGACCGTAATTACAGGCTGCCGCTCGACGAACTCATCGGGAAGAGCCTGGAATTCCTTAAGGGCAGGCTGAAGCGGCCGGCTGAAGAAACGCGCGCCGAAGTACTTGAGTTCTTCCGCGGCCGTTTCGAAAACAGGCTCATCTCCCAGGGATACCCTTACGACGTGGTTGATGCCGTGCTCGCCCGCGGGCTCGCGAATTTGACCGTCGCGACGGCAAAGATCGAAGCCATGAAGGAATTCAAGGTCCATCCCGACTTCGAGCCGCTGGCGATCGCCTTCAAGAGGGTATGCAATATAATCAAAAACGCCGGTCAGGGGAGCGTGGACCCGGCGCTTTTCGAAAATGATGCGGAAAGAGAACTTTACTCCGGATTCCGGAAGATCCGCGAAAAGGCCGGAGCCTCAATCGAAAAAGGCGAATACGGAGCGGCGCTGACGGAGATCGCCGCGCTGCGAAAGCCGGTGGACCGATTTTTCGAATCCGTGCTGGTCATGGCGGAAGACGAGCGGATCAGGAAAAACCGTCTGTCTCTCCTGAAGGAAATTTCGGAGCTGTTTTTCGGGATTGCGGATTTTTCGAGAATAGTAACAGAGTAGGTCATGGGTTATGGGTGATGGAAGCCCCGATATAGGGGAAGTTTTGGCCGTGCAGGCGGAAGCCGAAAGGATCGTGGAACAGTTTTATCAGGAGAACGCAGATATCGTCGGGGCGGAGGATATTGACCGGGCCAGGGGCGATTTCGAGTTGTTTCTCCACCTGATCGACCGCACGATCGAGAAGCGCCGCAAAATGGAGGCCGGCCAGGAATGACCCGGCTGAATCCCGGCAATTACGAGAGCATTGTATTCTTCACGGGGCGGGAATGTCCGCCGAGAGCGGCGTGCCGGCTTCACCTGTACGATCTGTCCGTCCGTGAGGAGGCGGGAAGTGCTCTGCCCCGCCTTTTCCACGGCCTCGTCTGATTTTCTTTCCAGGGGCCTTACGTTTACCCTGAATGCTGTGCTAATCTAAATATTATCCGGTGCCGGATTTCCGGTCTCGGGCAAAAGAAGGCGTGTGCAGGTAAAGACCGATCATAAGCGCCTGAACGCCTGCGCATCCGATCACCCCCTTAATCCCCGAACCCGAAACTCGATACCGGATACCCTTTACCATCCGCAGGAGGATGAGCCATGGAAAAGATGCCCCGTTCACTCGACAAGATTATAGAAAACCAGGTCAGGAAGTGGGAGGTTGTGCAGAAGAAAAAGTACAAAAAACCGATCCGCCCGGTCATTACCTTGTCCCGGCTGCCCGGCTGCGGCGCGCGGGAGATGGCGGAGCGGATTGCAAAAGAGCTGAAGATCGATTTCTGGGATGACGGGATTATAGAAGAGATTGCCAAAAGCTCCAGCGTGAGCCGGAGAGTGATCGAATCGCTTGATGAGCAGGATCGATCTATTCTGGACGACTGGATGGGATATCTGGACGAATCTCAGATGTGGTCGCACGAATACTTCCAGCACCTGACGAAGGTGGTGGGGTCGATCGGCGCCCACGGCCATGCCTTGATTCTCGGCAGGGGAGCCGGCTACATCCTGCCGGTGGAGGTAAGCCTCCGCGTCCTGCTGGTTGCACCCCAGGACACAAGAATCCGCAACGTCATGGAAGAGCATAGCTGCACGGAAAAGGAGGCAAGGGCAAGCGTCCGGAAAACCGAAACCGAGCGGCGGGGATTTATCAAAAAATATTTTCAGGCGGATTTGACCGACCCGAACAATTACGACCTTACGATCAATACGGCCAACCTCGGCCTTGATGTGGCGGCCGCGATCGTGATTGAGACTTTCAATTCGAAGAAGTGGTATAACTATTCGGTCAAGCGTTAAAAATTAGGCGTTAGGCGTTAGGCGTGAGGCGTGAGGCGTTATAATTAATCATTATATCAGGAACAAACCTGACGGGCAAAAAATTCAATATTTCCAGCATTCGCGTCTTTCCACTTTTCCCGCAGCCCCGGACGCAATAGCAGACTCGATAAATTGTTTCCGCGTTTCGGCGCCCAATGCCCAATGCCTGATGACCCTGTGAGGTGACAAAAATGAAAGGCCTGGATGCCATATTCGCGCCCCGGACGGTCGCCGTTGTGGGGGCTTCTACTACGCCCGGCAAAGTCGGGCATGATATTTTCGCCAATATCCTGCGGGGCGGATATACGGGTACTCTCTATCCCGTAACGCGCAGCGGAGGATCTGTCCTGAGCGTAAAGGCTTATGCCTCAATCGGCGATGTTCCGGACGACGTGGATCTCGCGATAATCATCCTCAGTCCCAGGCTTGCCGTCAAGGCCGTGGAGGATTCCATCGCGAAGGGGGTCGGGGGGATAGTCATCGTATCGGCGGGATTCCGCGAAGTCGGCGGCGAAGGGCTGGAAATCGAAAACCGCATCACGGCCATGTGCCGCGAAGCGGGAGTAAGACTGGTCGGTCCCAATTGTCTCGGGGTCATCAACCCGGTAGCCGCCGTAAGCATGAACGCCAGCTTCTCGGCAAGAATGCCCGCCAGCGGCGACATCTCTTTTATCTCACAGAGCGGGGCGCTCTGTACGGCGGTTCTCGATTTTGCCTATGAGCGGGACTTCGGCTTCTCGAAATTCATTTCGACGGGAAACAAGGCCGATGTCGATGAGCTTGATCTTCTGCTCTATCTTCATGACGACCTCGACACGAAAGTGATCATGCTCTATCTGGAGGAATTGCGAAGGGGACATGAATTCATCGAAGCAGTCAGAAATATAACTTCCGGGGACCGCCCTATGCCGATCCTGGCGATAAAGTCGGGGAGGACGGCGGAAGGGGCCCGGGCCGCGGCTTCCCACACCGGATCGCTCGCGGGGACGGACGCGGTGTACGATGCGATATTCGAGCAGTCCGGGATCATCAGGGTGGATTCGGTGGACGAGCTTTTTGACTTCGCCAACGCCTTTTCCTACAAACATGAAAGCGTGCTCGGAAAACAGAGCAGGAAGGACCCCCGGGGGAACCGGGTGGCCATTATCACGAACGCCGGAGGCCCGGGAATCCTCGCCACGGATATGACGCTGTCTTCGGGACTTCGCCTCGCGCAATTCAGGAAAGAAACGGTGGACGAGCTGATGCGCCACCTCCCCCTGACCGCCAACCTGAGGAATCCGGTGGACGTGATCGGGGACGCTCCCGCGGACCGGTATGAGCGGGCTCTGGCTGCCGTCATAAACGACGATGGAGTGGACGGCGCGCTTGTGCTCCTGACGCCGCAATCGATGACGAACGCCCTGGGAACGGCGGAAGCGATCGTCCGTATCGCCCGCCGCTCCAACAAGCCGATTATTTCCTGCTTTATGGGAATTATCGACGTCTCCGCGGGGGTAAATTATCTCCAGGAGCATGGTTATCCTGTCTATCGCTTTCCGGAGAACGCCGCCAAGGCGTTCGGCGCCCTTTACCGCTATTCGAACTGGCTGAGCCGCAGGTACTCCTGCTCGGAAGAGTTTCCCTTCCGTCACGACAGGTCAGAAGCGTCTTCCTTAATCAGGAAGCATCTCCAATCCGGAAAGACGTATTTAGGCGAACTGGAAGGGCAGGAGCTCCTTGCCGCTTACGGGTTCAATATTCCGCCGGCGGAATTTGCCGCCGATGAAGGAGATGCCGCCGCTTCGGCTGAACGGATCGGGTACCCGGTGGTGATGAAGATTGTCTCGCCTCAGATTCTGCACAAATCCGATGCGGGGGGCGTGCGGATAGGAATCCGGGATGCGGCCGCCGTGAAAGAGGCCTTCCGCGCAATCGTGGAGAATGCCCGCAGCTACGATCCTGCGGCGGGAATAAAGGGAGTTCTCGTCCGGAAAATGGCGCCGGCCGGACAGGAGGTCATTCTCGGCATGAACCGGTATCCGATCTTCGGTCCCCTGCTGATGTTCGGCATGGGGGGCATTTTCGTTGAGGTTTACCGGGACGTTACTTTCCGCCTTGCGCCTATCTGCCGGCTGGATGCCCGGGAGATGATCAGGCACATCCGGGGCCACAAATTGCTGGAGGGATTCCGCGGGCAGCCGAAAGCGGATCAGGACGCGATAGAGCAGTGCATTGTGCGCATGTCCGACCTGGCTTCAGATCAACCGGAGATTGCGGAGATGGATATCAATCCCCTTATCGTTCACCCTGAAGGCCAGGGTGCTACTGTAGCGGATTGCCGGATCATCCTGAGTCAAAGAAGGTGAGATGGTGAGATCGTGAGATGGTGAGAATAAAAAAGTCCCGGCAATCTCACAATTCCCGGTTTTTTGTTTCTCACCTTGTCAACTTCTTAACATCCGCCTTTATTATTCTTTTTCTCTGGCTCCGTTACCTGTTCGGTGATTCCCGCCAGCTGCCGCGCGTATTCCGCGTATTCCTCGACGGGCGTGCGGAACCGGACGACGAGTCTCGTGTGAGATCCGGAATCAGATCAGTCCTGCCATGAGGCCGAACGAGACGAGAACGAGCATTCCCGTGATGATGTTCTGTACCGTGCTCATCGTGACTTTCGGGATGGCCTTTTCCGCCAGTAAGGAGCCGAGCAGGGCGGAAAGAACGGCCGTCCCCAGCACAAGGTAATGCTCCGAACGTATGCCTGCAATCTGGGAGGCGTATACGGATAGGCGGGGAATATCCACCATCATCGCCGCGGTTACGCCTGTTGCGATGAATGCATCCTTGGAAAGCCCCGAGCGCAGGAGGAACATGCTGCGGAATGCGCCCTGGTGCCCCGACAGCCCGCCGAAGAATCCGCTGAGAACGCCTCCCAGCGGAAGATACTTCCTGTCGAAGGCGACATTGCGGAACCTCCTCGATACCTCGAGAAACGCGAATACCGCGATCAGAAAGCCTATGGTTGTATTCAGGATGGTGATGTTGAAAACGCGGCCCCCGATCGAATACGAGTAAAACGGCTCCACCTGTGAGAGGTAATCGAGCAGGAGCGCGCCGGCCAGGGCGGACGGGACGGCCGGAATACCGAACCGGATTACGGCGCCCCGATCGGACCGCTTCCGGAGGCGAAAAAAACGGAAAAAATTGTTAAGGGAATGAACCACTGCGGTGAGTGCTACGGCTATGTGGGCGGGAAAGAAAAGGGCAAAGGCCGGCATGAGCAGGGTGCCGAGCCCGAAACCTGAAAACAGGCTTATAGCGGAAACGAGGATCGCCGCCAGGGGGATAACGAAAAATTCCACGGGATAACGGATGCTCTTTCTATAACTGTCTGTCCGATTCGATCATCCTGAGCAGGGAAAGAATCCAGGACAGGGTAGACTCGGCGCCCTGATTCCGGTTGACGCCTGAGGGTTGGAGGCCGTCCCTGCATCCGCCGGTCCGATCGTCGTATAAGGGGCAGCGGAGGTCGTTTCTGCCAAGGAACCACTCGAAACAGAACCGGGCGCCTTCGCGCCATTTCGGTTCACCTGTTACCCGCCATGCAGCGAGGCAAGACTCGACCATGGCCATTGCCTCAACGGGCTGCTGGTCGAACCTCGCCCGCATTCCGTCAATCGGGTACCATCCCCTGTTGCCGATCGGCACGAAATGTCCGGCGGGATCGCGCTGAACTTCCATGATCCAGGCGAGGGATCGAAGACCTGCGGCGAGCATTTCCTTGTCGCCGGTAAAAGCTCCCGCTGAGATCAGGGCATGGGGTATTTTCCCGTTGGAGTAAGTAAGGCACCCGTCTACCCAGGGCCACTCCGGCGCCGCGTTCCGGCGCAGCAGACCGAACAGCCTCCAGGAAAGTTCTTCCAGGACGCGCTGTGCGGACGCGTCCCCGCCGAAGCGGGACAGATAATCGATAAGGCCCAATATTCCCCCCGCCCAGGCGCGGGGATGAGAAAAATACATCATGACCGGTATGGCCCGGTCAAGCATTTCCAGGCAGATCCCTTCTATGTCCTCTTCCCTGCTGCAGCATGCCGCGGCAAGACCCCTGACCGCCCTGACATGGCAGTCTTCAGATCCGGTTTCGTCCCACCGGCGGTCATAGGAAAAGAAATTCCGGAAGCGTCCTGTTTTCTTGTTCTGCGCCTGCTCCAGAAAGCTGAGATAGCGCAAGAGAAGAATCCGCAGGTCGGATCGGGACGGCATCGGCATCAGGCTGAAGGCAGCGGAAGCGGCCGTGAGCGCGCGTGCGTTGTCGTCCGTGCAGTAGCCGTGGTCCCTCCGCGGCACGGTATACCGGGCATGCTGAAGAATGCCCGTGTCGTCGGTAAGCGCGAAGAGATGATCCAGCTTCAGCCGGGGAAGCTCTGAATGCATGAGTTTCTCGCTGCAGTACGGGACTGGGATACGGAAGTGAACAAAGCCTGATGACATCGAGTGTAGTTGCAAGGCGTGCGATGGTCAAGCACTAAAGGCGTCAGGCTTCAAGGGCTTTGGGCATTGGGCGTATGGCGTCGGGTTTAATGCGGGCGTTGGGCGTTGCTTCAGGTTTTTATCTCACTTTCTCACCCTCCGTTTTCTGTCGCCGTGCGCGGGCGGGCATAAGCACATCAGGCATAGGGAAGACTCGAAGGTCAGAGCCCAAGCCCTATGCCCAATGCCTGATTATTATTTCGCCGATGATTCCGGAGCGGGGGCCGGGATTTTCGGCGCGGGGGCCGGGGCCGGTACCGGCGGCTGTTCGGATTTTTTCGTATCTATTCCTTCCACGATGACGAATTCTTTCCCTACCGTAAGCGTCACTTCACCGGAAAGCCGGTTGATCTTATAGAAAGCAGGGGCGTAGGCATAATTGGCCGGTATGACCTGGAATCGCGTCCAGAAGAGGACGAGGACCAGCAGTACGGCGGCGGCAATGGCGATCAGCAATGAGCGATTCATGAATACCTCCTGGATTTATTTTAGACAGTAGACATCAGACGTAGGACGTTGGGAATACTGCAGCGATACCCTGACGTCCAATGTCTAACGTCTTTCAGTCATTCCCGTTTGGGGCTCTCTCTGTACCTGTATGGCAGCGATTCCCTGATCTGGACGGGGATTTTCCCGTATTTGGATTCGAATTCCTCCAGGAATGTTTCACGCCCCCGGAAGAAATCCTGAAGTTTGCTTTTAAAGACGCTTTTATCGCGGAAGAGCGCCGCGGCGTTCATCAGGTCAAGGTTGGCCCGGTCGCATTTTATCGGATAATGGTATCCGAGCGGGTCGGGCTCGAAGCTGAAACGGAGCTGTGCCCGGAGGAGGTCGTTGTACGCCGACAGGGATTGGCGCAGCGTCACTTTCTGCTCGTCTGGGCCGATCGCACCCGTGTTGGCGAGGTAGCACCTGATCCGGTTCCGTTTCAGGATGTCGTAGAAGATCATCGCATGCTCCATCCGATCGCCCGCTACGAACGGATCGAGGAAAAAGACGCGCTTGAATTTCCCTTCTTCATCGGGATTTCCGCCCGTACTCTCGATCGATTCGCCGTAAATGAACTGCATGGTGGCCTGTTCCGGGGTAAGCCGGCTGACCACGTTGGCCAGCGGATTTCTGGTCAGCATGATGATATAATCGAGACGGTCCGCCCGGAGTCCCTTGCTGGCTATTTCCAGATTGTCGCGAGTGATGATCGCGCGCCCGTTTCCGGTTTTCGAGATGTCCTTGAAATCCGGCATGTAAGGGTATTTGGTTACAGCTACGTTTTCCAGAAAGGCGTCCTTTGATTCCGCGGCGCGCAATATCTCCGGCTGACTCTCGTCCAGGCCTTCCGTTTTCACATAAAGCCCGCCGATTTCGAAGGCGGAATAGCTCCCGTCGAATCCGAGGGTTCCTCCGTCGTCCCCGATCATTTCCGAGCTTTCGCGCGGCATCCGCGAAAATCGCCGGCAGAGCGTAGTCGTCTTGCCCGTTGCCGTCAGCCCGGAAACGGCGGTGATTATCTCGGACAACTCAGGCCGCTCCGTCTCCATGTCGTAGACCCAGAGAAAATCGCGTCTCGCGCCTGCGTGAAGGAACAGGCCGTTCCTGTCGATCGCTTTTACTCTCCAGTCCTCGAATTGAAAAATGCCCTTTTTTCCCTCTCCGAGATAGATTGTATTGCGGCAGATCTTGACCTGTTCGCCCCGCTTCTCTCCCATCATGAGACGGACGGTTATGTCCTTGTCCAGAAGCTTTTTCTGCTTGTTGAACTCGAATGCCTCGTCGGTGAAAAAGATTACAGTATAGGTCGGATCCTCGACCACCCTTGCGGAGGGCTGATCGAAAAGGAGCTTCAAGCCGTAGGCGATCTGCGCGTACTGCATGGGCATAATGAACCGCGCCGTGATCCCTTCCCGGCCGTCCCCCACCACCGTATCCAGGGATATTATTTTCTCCCTGGCGAGCAACGAAACCGCTTGCCGGGCGAGGCTTTCCTCTTTTTCCCCGAAGGGGTGGTCTACGCTGTTCTGGGTGTGCGGCGCGGAGCGGGACATGGGTTCCGAGTCCGCGGCGATCGACCCGACCTGCGTCTGAATTACACCTTCCTGCCGGAGAGCATAACGCTCGATCTGACTCAGAGACAGGCCTTCCTTGAGACGCTTTTCCTGTTTCGCCCGGGAATATATCTCTTCCGCCGCTTGTTTGAAAAAATTCCTCATTTCCGGATTCTGCAAAGGTGACTTTGGCTTGAACACTACTTGAAAGCATCAAGAATAGCAAGCGAATTGCACGACACGACTGCGCGCGAATGGCAAACGGCGAGCTCTGAAAGTGATGCTTGAGAATTACGGCAAAATGCCGAGCGGCTCGCTGAGTGCTCAGGCTTTTCGAAACGGAAAATCAGACGCGCCCCGATTTTCCGGCGGCTGATAATGGAAAAGCATTGTACATTGCCCGGCTTCGGGGGATCGGAAAAGTTTTGACAGCGGATTAAACTCTTCTCAATCAACGTCCAGCCGCAAGGGGGGCAGATGGTATTTTTCAGGAAAGCCGCCCTCATCGTTATTGTCCTGCTCTGGGGCGCATTGCAGGTCTCCGCCGAGATGAGAAATGAAATTTCATATCTGCGGGGGGACTATAACGGAAAATTTTTCGACCGCCACAACAGGACTTTCCGCATCGGCTCTGCGTTCCATTATGCGCACGCCAAGCAGCACGATATCCTCCTGCTCACGTCGCTGGTGGAGCATGTGCTGGCGGATTCGGCGTTTGACGCGGAAAGCGTTCACGTGATCCACGGCCCCCCGCGAACGGATCCCGCGATGGAATATTACGGGCCCTATACGGCGAGGATAGCCTGGCGGCTTTACCGGGCCATTGACTGGTCCCATATGCATCACGAACAGACCTACGATATTCTTTCCGACAATCGGATTCCATGGTCCGCTAAAAAGGAATGGACGGACAGGGCCGTCCGCTACTATCTCGATAAAAACGACGTTCCGCGAAGCCCGGCTCCTCTGGAGGTCACCATGCGGAGGGCCGGGGTCATGATGAAACCCTATTTCACCATGTTCCGGAATCTGTACCCTCATTCCAATAATTTTTTCTATGTGGCGCACTGGTGGCATCCGGCGGTTTACGAAGCCATGATGAGGGGGGGCAATGGAAGCGGTCAGGATCGGCTGGTCCTTACCGTGGACGAGGTGCTCTACGACCAGGTCCTGCGAAACAGGCCCCGGCGCATGCTTCTCAGCAGGGAGGTGATGCCCCGGTACTCAAGGATGTCGCCGGAATCCGCGAACATCTTCGACAATCTTCATATGCTGCACGGGATCGCGTACGACATACTGGCGTACGGGGAGTGGACCCATGAGCAGAAGAGAAAAGAATTGTACCGCGTGATAAAGGCGATGGGCTATCAGCCCGGCGATGAAAAGCTTGCCCGAAAATTCCGGATTCCCCGTCCGGAAGCGGACCCCGGCGCATACGAGGAATGGATGCGCGGCTCAGACGGGGAAATGAACCGGATCATGATGGAGATGATGGAAGAGATGCTGCCGCTGATGACGCCCGGCGGGAGCAGGGCCGTGCGTTCTGCGGTTATGGATCAGGTGCGGATGAAGCTGGCGCCGGGTATCCAGAAGGGGGAGCGTCCGGGATCGCTGGCGAATGCCCTGAAGCAGGTCATGCCGGAGATGAAAATGAAGCCTCACGACATGGATCCCGGGGTCGAGCCCGTGGAAACGATCCGGGTGATGCTCGAGGCATGGAAAAACAAAAACGGAAACATGCCGGATATCGAACCGCTCGAGATGAAAGACGAGCCCGTCTGAACGGGCGCCGGCCCGGTACGGAGGAAAGGGAATGTTCGTCATTCTGAAGCGGATTCTGACAGGGCCGATCCTGACCGCGTTGCTGTTGGCATGCTTCCTGCCGCAGAATTCCGGCGCGGCTGATCATACCAATCTGGAGGAAGGAATCCCGCTCCAGGTTGTCGATGCTTACGCCACTCCTTATCTTAACCGCGAGATCCAGGCAAGCTGGAGATATGAAAGGACCCGTGAAAGTGAAGAGAAGCTCGTGCTTGAGCCCCGGCTGGAATACGGGTTTGCCAGGAACTGGCAGGGATCGATCTCCGTGCCGGTGATTGCGGGCAACGCCGACCAGACCGGGAGCGGCAATGTCGGCATCGAGACCCTTTACAATTTCAATGCCGAAACCCTGTTCCTCCCCGCGCTTGCCCTGTCAGGGCGGGCCGACCTTCCGACCGGCAGGGAATCCGCCGGCGTGGACACGACCCTGACTTTCATCGCCACTAAAATGATCATCCCGAGCTCCCGTTTCAACCGGACGCACTTCAATCTGAGCTGGATGCATAACAGGGGCGCCAACGATGACGAAAGGGTGGACCGCTACCGGGCTCTTGTCGGCTTCGATATCCGGGTCGGAAGGGATACTGTCCTGGTTACGGACCTCTTCCGGGAGCTGACGATTAAAAAAGGGGAAAGGTCGACCATGTTCGAGCTCGGTTTTCGGACACAGCTCACTCCCTTTACCCTGATCGGGTTCGGAGCAAGCGCGGGATTGGGCGACCAGTCGCCGAGATTCAGGATTACTCTCGGCTTCCAGCACTCGTTTTGAAAGGGCTTCAGGTTTTCAGCGAAGAGAATCCCCGCCGACTCTTGTCCTCGTTGAGACAACAATGCTGAATTAGAGGCTGAGTCATGGTTCGACCCTTCGACTCTGCTCAGGGCTGACAGCTCACCATGACAAGCCGCCGATCCTCGCACCCTCGCAACTTCGCATCTTCGTTTTTCTCAGCCATGCCTGCATACGCAGCGCTCTTCCAGATCCTTCCGGACCGCGGCGGCGATCTTCTCCACATCTTCCATCGTCTTTTCCAGGTCCAGGGTAAGTACCCGGCGGTTTTTCATCACAACCTTGCCTTCAATAATCGAATCGCTCACGTCCGCTCCGCCGGCGCTGTAAACGATCTGGGAATAGGGGTTGTACAAGGGAGTCATTTTCGGTTTCCGGCAGTCTATCGTGACGATGTCGGCCCTCTTCCCCGGCTCGATGGATCCTATCCGATCCCCAATCCCGAGCGCTCGGGCGCCGCCGATCGTCGCCATCCGGAGCACCGAGGCGGCATCCATGACGGTCGGATCCATCCGCGCGGCTTTGAATATCTTGGCGCAGGCATTCATCTCGCCCACCATGTCCAGGTCGTTGTTGCTCGCGGCGCCGTCGGTCCCGATTCCCACCCGGACGCCGGCGGCGAGAAGCTCGGGAATCGGCGCTATTCCGCAAGCCAGCTTCATGTTGCTCTCCGGGGAGTGGGAGACCGCCGCGCCCGTATCGGCCAGAATCCGGACCTCGTCCGGTTCCAGCCAGACCGCGTGGACGGCTACGGTCCGGGGATCGAGGATGCCGAGGCTTTCCGCATAGCGCACGGGCGAGAGTCCGGTTGCGTCGCGGACGACCCGGTTCTCCTCGGCCGTTTCGGCCAAGTGGACGAAACAGAGCGCGCCTTCGGCCCGGGCGACCGCTTTCACCGCCTTGAGCGTCCGCTTATGGCACGTGTACGCCGTATGGGGGAAGAGGGCGGGCGTAACCAGGGGGGACCGGTCGCGCCATTTTCCCAGGAACTTTTCGGCGACGGCGATATGGTTCCGTACGGCTTCGTCGCCGGGTGGCGTGAAATCGATGAAGCCCTGGGCCGGCACGGTCCGGATGCCCGCCTCGATCGCTGCGCGGCAGGCGGAGCTTTCATGAAAGTACCCGTCCGCCATTGTTGTCGTTCCCGAGAGGATCATTTCCGCGGCGGCCAGGAGAGTCCCGCGGTAGACCATATCCCGGTTAACGTATTTCGCCTCAACGGGGAAGATGTGGTTATGGAGCCACTCCATCAGAGGCAGGTCGTCCGCCAGTCCGCGAAAGCAGGTCATGGCGGCGTGGCAGTGCGTGTTGATGAAACCGGGAAGGATTATTTTTCCCGATGCGTCAATCCTCTCTGCCGCCTCCGGCAGTTCAGGGTAATCGCGCATGCTTCCGGCAAACAGGATCTCCCCTCCGGAGATGCCGATCGCGGCGTCCGCAAACGTCTCCATCGCATCCGACATGGTCAGCAGGACGCCTCCGGCAACCAGGAGGTCCACTCTTTCCGGGATTGTTTCCGCCGGCTTTTTCATTGCTTAAGCGACGCCTTCACTTCCTCGGCTATGCTTATGACTTTGCTGATGATTTTATCTTCGTCCAAAGTGCGTATCTGCTTGTTCTCCATAACAATCCTGCCGTTGATGATAACGTCCCTGACGTCGTCCCCCTTGGCTGCATACACGAGGTGGGAATACTCCCGGTAGAGGGGCGTGAGGTGCGGTTTCTTCAGATCGATAGAGATTATGTCGGCGCGCTTTCCCGGTTCAAGCGATCCGATCCGGTCTGCCATCCCGAGCGCCGCCGCGCCCATTCGGGTTGCCATCTTCAGGACCGTGTCCGCACTCATCACGGTCGGGTCCAGCCGCCACGCCTTGTGGAGCTTGGCGGCCATGTCCATTTCCTGGAACATGTCGAGGTTGTTGTTGCTTGCGCAGCCGTCCGTTCCGAGTCCGACCGCAATGCCCGCGGCGAGCATTTCGGGAACGGGCGCAACGCCGGAGGCGAGCTTCATGTTGCTTTCCGGGTTGTGTACGATGCGGCAGCCGTGGTCGGCGAAGAGGCGGATGTCCTCTTCGTCCATGGCCACGCAGTGGAAAGCGGTCACGCTCGGGCCGAGGATGCCTTTTTCCGCAAGAAAATGTACGGGGCTTTTTCCGAGCTTGGAAATCAGCCCGTCGCGTTCGGCCTTCGTCTCCAGCAGGTGGACGGCGTAGGGGACGCCGTAGCGGTCCGCCAGCTCCTTCGACCTGGCCAGGAGATTGTCCGAGCAGGTATAGCAGGCGTGCGGCTCGACGACGATGCCAATCAGCGGGTCGCCCGCCCAGCGCCTGATGAGGTCCTCGGTGTACTTCAGCCCTTCGTCGGAAGTTTTGAAATTCGGGGAGGGGAAATCGAACAGGACCTCGCCCGCCAGGCAGCGCACGCCCGCTTCTTTTGACGCCCGCGCCGTTTCCTCTTCGAAGATGTACATGTCGCAGAAGGTGGTCGTGCCGGAGCGGATCATCTCGGCGCAGGCGAGGAGGGTGCCCCAGTAGACGAGCTCGGGGCGTACGTTTCTCGCCTCAGCCGGGAAAATATAATTCTGGAGCCAGTCCTCGAGCTTGAGATCGTCGGCCATTCCCCGGAAGCAGGTCATCGCCGCATGCGTGTGTCCGTTCACGAGTCCCGGCATGACAATGCACCCGGCGGCGTCGATCGTCTTCCGGACTGAGAACCTCGCCTTCAGCTCCTCGGCGGCGCCGACGGCCGCGATCGAGTCGCCCCGGACCGCAACCGCGCCGCAGCCGATGCAGGTGTCTTTTTCATCCAGCGTCAGGACCGTCCCGCCCGAGACCAGGATATCGACTTGCTCCATCTGCTTTTCTCCTTCGGATGAATACCGCTTAAATTCTCGCACAAAGACACGGAGGCGCAAAATTAGAAACAGTTTATCTTTGTATTTTTTTTAAGGGGAATGTTCAAGCCAATTCTTCCGGCTATTGCCGAAACAGTCTATCGGTTTTTTGTTAACTGAAAAATGAAACCAGAAACTCTATTCGCGAGCAACAGCACTTCAGGAAGAACATGCCATCCGGTAAATCGCCTTGACAGTAATGACCGGAAATACTATGTAATTCCTTGAAATTTGGGCAATCGACAACGGTCTGAAGGCAAAAGGCGTAGACTTCGGAAGAGCAGCTTGCCTTTATTAAACTTGAGACCTGAGACCTGAAACTTTATTTCAGGGCCTGGGTGGCGGAATAGGTAGACGCAAGGGACTTAAAATCCCTCGGTACCTGGTACCGTGCGGGTTCGATTCCCGCCCCAGGCACCACTTTTTTAAAAACAAGTTGAGAAGCTGAGAAGTTGAGAAGTCAGGAAACTGAGGGGCCGGGGAAGGTCATGATCTGCTATAAGGAAAAGATCAGCGAAATGGCGGAGAAGTACTGCCTCCAGATGGTCTATGCCTTCGGCAGCAGGGGGAAGGAGATCCTTGATCTGGTGGAGGAAAGAATAGATCAACTATCCGCGACCCCGTCGGACCTGGACATCGGCGTCAAGTCGGGAAAATATCTTTCCGTCGAAGAGAAAGTCGAAATCGCCATATTTTTTGAAGATCTTTTCAGTCTTCCGCGCGTCGATGTAGTAGTCCTCGACGAGGCGCCCGTACTCCTTGCCTTGGAAATCGTCACCGGCGAACTCCTCTACTGCCGCGACGAAGTTTTTGAGGCAAAATATCAGCTCTATATTTTAGCGCAGGCCGGCGATCTGAAATTCATTCAGAGAACGAAGCTCAAGCGCGATATGGGGGGAGAAGTACAATTGGCTCCCGAAGAGATTTTCGATATCTGATCGCTACCTGTCAGCAGTCTTATGATTGGAAAAAATCACCGCATTTCGTAAAAGACAGCCGCTGAAATTATCCTAATTAAAGTATTCCGAGAACCAGCCTGAGCAGCTTGGGAGTCCCTGTCCCAAGTCAAGGGCCGACCCCTCTGATTCCTCTGTAGCTTTCAATATAACCTTGAAAAAACACGTATATCGGTCCTGAAATATATATGTCAATAAATGCTGATTTTGGCAGAGCGTGTTAGAATGTGTATCAATTCAGTTCAAGACCCTCCAAGCTTGTCGAAATTGCACCTCGTGCAAGGCGTGCGGAAAAGATCTCGTGTTGGACGTTGCCTTTTATTGCGGAAACCACGAAACGCGAACTGATTCCCGAGGCATTCAGAGATGTCCGGAAGGCAGTTGATGAAATCTATGCGGAATACCTGAAAACGAACGAACTTAAATTTTAGAGAGGGGCGTGGATCATCGTGCGAAATAAAATAAGCACTCTTGGCTAATAAGGGGCTGATACCATCACCTCAGGTGTCTTAAATCGGGGCGGGGTGAAACGGCATCGATATCACGAGGCTCGTCACCGAAGTGATTTCGAACTCCATGGCGGTCGGCATTGTATTCCGACCGGTTTCCTGGAATTGAGGCGCCGGACGGAATTCAATAGAGACCGACCTGGGTGGGGAATATTTTCCGGGACCATTAAGCCGGTTTTGCGGAATCTTCATCGGGATTGATTTCTTTGAATTGATTTATTTTTACATCTCCATCCGGGAATTTAGCGATAATCTCCAGATCACCCCCCATAGCTTTAATCATGTTTCTCAGGGTGCTGATATACATATCAGTGCGGCTCTCCAGCTTGGAAACTGCAGCCTGTCGAACGGACAAATTCTTCGCCAATGTTTCTTGCGTAAGACTCCTGGCCCGGCGTAGCTCCTGCAAGGGCATTTCGGCGAGAATCCTTCTGGCCCTTTCCTCGGCCGCTTTTCGTCTTTCGGGTTTCATCTTACTTTTTAGCTCATGGAATGGTTTGGCCATTTTCTCTAATTGTCCCTTTCCTGTTTTAAAGATTCGAGATGCTGTCTATAAATTTTGTCTGCCTTGGGAATCAGTTTTTCATGCCAGCGGTCGTCACCACCTTTGTTCCCGCCGATGAGCAGAATAGCAATCCTTCTTGGATCGAAGGCATAAAGAACACGATAAGGTTCCCCTTTATGCTGGATACGCAATTCCCTCATATGCCCGAATTTCGATCCTTCAACAGCAGAACTATATGGGAATGGCAGAGAAGTTCCTCTTTCTTCGAGCAATATGACACAGGTAGCTACGGACTCTTGCTGGCCTCGTCCCGACTTTCCCACCACTCATTGAATTCATCCGTATATTCCACCTGACATGCCATGGATGGAATATAACCGTTAAGGAATACTCATGTCAAGCCATATTTGTTTTCTCGCTTCACACTTTCAGGGTTCTTATACTGGCTGTCAAACGGGATTTTCGGTAGACGAAGGGTTGGTTCCCTTTGAACTCGGTGGCGAGTGCATGACTCGGATCTATCAGCGGGGTAAGCGAGCCAATCATGCTTAAGATTCCTTAAGGCTGCGCGGCTCAGGAACTGACTGATTCTCTTCAATAAGCGATTTAATCGTTTCGGTTACGACATGCTTGATCTCTTTCAGGGCGGCTTCTACAGTCTTTCCATGGGCAGTCAGAGAGGGGAATTCCAGGCATCTTGCCACATGTATCTGGTCCTCCTCAGACCATTCAATACGGTAAGTATATTTTTCAATCATTCTTTTCTTCATTTTCTGCATCGATCCTTGGCAGGTCAAACGCCCTCGGCAATTAGCCCGAGTGGCTTCGGCATGCAGCTTCAGTCCGAGCGCCTGCAGGACTTTCAAATGTCAAGTGCATTGAAATGCTTGTCTTTCCGAACAAGTGCAGCCTTTTGTTGTGTGCTTTCTTTTCATTTCACCTCGATTGTTGTATTGTCCTGCCCACGATATTGGCGTATTCCGAAAAGGGGAGTACGCTCCTGTCGAGTAACTCATTGAAAAAACAGACTTCCTGCATGGCATGGAGATTGCTCCCGGCAATTTCGTAAAAGGCAGTCCGATTAGGGAGGCCGCGGCGTATCGAAGGGTGCAGATCAGGAACTGTTCGGATTCCGTGCGCGAGAGCGCACAAAAATCAGGAGGCTGTATGAAGAAGATGTTGATGACGGCGGCGGTTGTATTCGTGTTTGTGGCGGGAATGGCCTTCAATGCCTGGGCTTCCTACGATCACATGTTCAAGAATCATTGCGACGCAGACATTCAGATCGGTTTCTATACTCATACGCTGTTGTGCAAGGACCATCACTCCGGTCCGATCCATCCGGGCGGGTCCTGGAACTGCAGCACCAATTGCCCGCTGGGGGATTCGGTGATCGTCGATTACCGGGGGCTTCGCTATCCCATGACGAGCAGCCCGGGAACGGGAGGCACGCACGGCATCAAATGCGTCAAGCAGACGGACGGCTCGTACATTGTAACCATGGAGAGTGAGTAGAAGCGGGTAATAATCCCGAAGGAAGATAATTAAAGAAAGGAACTTGCCATGAGGATTTTGGCCATTGCTGCTGTGATCGCATTGTGCCTGAGCTTTCCGGCATTCGCCGAAGATTTCAAGGCCATCGACGCGAACAAGGACGGCAGGATCAGTATGAAGGAATTCCGCGTCTACGTGAAACAGATCGGCCCCGATAAATTCAAACAGCTCGACATCGACGGGGACGGGTATCTGAGTAAAATAGAATTTGCCGGCGACGTGGATTTCAAGAAGGTCGACAAGGGCAAAGACGGCAAGATAAATCCCAGGGAATTCACGGCCTATCTTGTCGTTTTTATCGCGCCTTCCAAATTCAGGAGTTACGACGCGAACCGGGACGGCGTCATCAGCCGAAAGGAGTTCGAAGCCGAACAGAAGAACCCGGTGGCGCTGCGCTCCGCGGGCGTCGCCAGGAAGCAGGGGAACGTGAAAGAGAAGTGAGGAACTGACGTGAGAAAGGCCGGGGCGACCCGGCCTTCTCTCTTTTGCCCAATGAAACAAGTTTCAATACAATCTTCAGTGTTTGGATTTTAATTACAGCTTCAGGAAACTCTGGACTCTGAGCTCCGAACTCGGAACTTACTTATCGCGGCGGCATCTGAATAAGGACCGATTCCCCCTTCGCGCAGACGTCGCCGTCAGCCGAGAGCGTGACGCTCACAATCACCTTACGTCCCTTCGACTCCTTGACCCTTCCCCTCAGCTCCAGCTCCTTCCCGACGGGCGTCGGTTTGAGGAAGTCCACCTTCAGAGCCGCGGCGACAAACCGGGGAGGCGGGCCGGCGGGGGATCCTCCCGATTCGTGCAACCTTGCCGCCGACGCCGTCGCGGAGGCGTGGCAGTCTATCAGGGATGCGATGAACCCGCCGTAGGCGCAGCCGGGGACGCCTCCTGAGTAAAAAGATTCGGGAGTGTAGCGGCAGACGCTTTCTTCCCCTTCCCGGTAGCTCTTGATATGAAGTCCTTTTTCGTTGAGCCGCCCGCAGCCGTAACAGTGCGCGAACTCGTCGGGATACAGGTCCTGAATGGCTTTTCTTTTCATTAATCCTCCTTAAATTTTTCTCCTGTACGCTATCCTGAAACTTTGCAGATCGTATGCCTTTTCAATCCGAGTCCGGTCATCTTCAAAAAGTCCCCCCGCCGGAATCTTCAAACGCCTGATGAGGCGGACCTCCGCAGCCGTATTGTCCTCCAGGGAACCGTTCGCGAGAATATGGGCCATGCGGAGACCGAATTTCCGCAGGCTGCGGCAGACAAGGATCATCCGGTGGCAATTGATCGGGTCTTTTTCGGCGCACATCAGGGCGGCAGGCCGGGAGGCGATTTCCCTGCGCAGGCGGTCGAGGCCCTGCCGATACAGGTCCGTTCCCGCCAGGCGGGAATACTGCACCCGGTCCCCTTCATAACAGTTCGGATCCTTGCTCCGCGGCCCCAATTCGGTCCCGAAATAGAGATAGGATATTTTCCGTTTTTCCATCCCGGTCCGGAGAGATTCGCGGTTGAATTGGGGAGCATGGCGGCTGTACGGATTGGAACGGACGTCGCATACGGCCGCGATGCGGTGCGAGGTCAACATTTCAAGAAAGTATTCGACCGAATGGGTCGAGTGGCCGATCGTGAATAAGTCGTACATATGAAAAGTGAGAAAGTAAAAAGTACAAAGTGAAAGGCGTCAACCGCGAATCTTGTAGCACATTTTATCATTTTTTACGTTTTACTTTTAACTTTAAACTTTCACTTTCAACCTTACACCCTCAAATTTTGGAGCTTTGCTTCATCAAAAAGTGATGGACCGGCGGGCGCAGGAAATCTCGCAACCGGCAACTGCCCGGTTTTTCAATGGACGTTTTTCCCCGCCGGCAGGCACGCAAGTTGCTTTTTGGATCTGCAATGGCGCCCGCTTTCTTCGCCGCCCGTGACATCGTCCTCTTCTCCGGCGGATTCAAAGATCAGGCTCTCTTTCAACTGCCGTCCTGCGGTTCCCTTCCGACTGATCTTCCCCGGTAAGTTGCCGAAGGAAGCGGCGCCTCTCATGAATCCCGGGACACCGGCGGAACGCCCCGGCTGGTCCGTTAAAATCCCCTCTCCCGATAAATCCGGTATAACGCCCGAAAGGGGAGCAGGATGGTCTCTTTTGCTTCGAGATGCATTACGGCGGCCCGGCGCATCAGGATAAAACAGGCCTGCGCCGCAATCCTGCTTCTGCCGGCCGCCCTTTGGCCGATATTGTCCCCCGGCTGTTCCGGGAAAGTGGAGATCGGAGGCGGGGGAGGCGGCGGGGGCGAGCTGAACCTCAGTTCCGTGTCTTTTACTCCATCTTCGGTTGTTGCGGGAGGGAATCAATCATTTTCGGTTTCCTTCAGTTTTGCTGCGCCGGGAGGCAACCTTGACGGGGGCCGGTTCAATTTCCTGTATGAGGGCACTCCCTATGCAACCGTTCTGCCCGATACTCTGTCAGGCCAGACCGCCGGCTCCTTTTCGCTTATCCTTCCCTCCATCCCGCTCAGCGCCAGGATCGGCACAGTCTTCATCGCGGCCTGGATCCAGGACAGGGCGGGGAATACTTCGAACAGGGTAACTGTCGCCGTAATGCAAAGGCTATAGGGCGGGGAATGCGGGAAAAGGGTCTGCCGGGTCTGTTGCGTTCGTTGCGTCCATTGTGTCTATTGAGTCGAAGGTAGCTTGAAAGCGGAAAGGCATTGTCCCCGATTATAATTCACCCAGTATTGTAACCTCGTCCCCAACGGCTGTTGATCGAGACGATCGATCCGCTGATTGATTTGTGAGCCATATCTGGAATCCTTGCCGTGAACGTCCCTGTAAAAATCTTGACAACGCCTCGGTGCTGATTTAGATACTACCGGAGCGGCAGTATACAGGAATTTCCGTTCATGACCAAGAAATAGGGTAAAGATAAATCAATCGGGAATCCCGGGAGCGGACTGCCCGATCCGGTGAATACGTACCGCTCTGCCGGAGTAAACAGAACCCATTGACGGTAAGACAGGTCGATGGGTTTTATCATTTCGGAAAAGGAATTCCATCTCGGCTGTATGGGGTAAATGGATACCGAATGAGGATAACAGGCAGCCGATGGTGGAGGTGTGCAGCTGATGGCAAAGGTGCTTGTGGCCATGAGCGGCGGAATCGATTCATCCGTTTCCGCATGGCTGCTTAAAGAACAGGGACATCTGGTGTCGGGGCTTACGATGCGCCTTAAGAGGCGAGAGGGCGCCGGCGGATCGGAAAGCTGTTCCCCGGACGCTGCAGCGGAAGCCAAGTCGGTTGCCGAGCGGCTGGACATACCGCACCGCACCCTCGATTTGTCGGAAAAGTTCGAAGACGCAGTGGTCCGGCCGTTTCTTGACGCTTACGCCCGCGGCAGGACTCCCAACCCGTGCATGGAATGTAACCGCGTCCTCAAATTCGGAGTGCTCCTGAGTGCCGCCGGAGAAATGGGATTCGATTTCCTGGCGACAGGCCATTACGCCCGTCTCGAAAGCAACGGGACGGGAACCGTGCTGAAAAAAGCCAAGGACCGTAATAAAGACCAGTCCTATTTTCTCGGCATGGTTGCGCTCAAGGACCTGTCCGGGTGCCTTTTTCCCCTCGGGGCGTATACAAAAGAGGAAGTGTACGGAATTTCGCGCCGGGCCGGATTGGCCGCCGGAGGCAAAAAGGAAAGCCAGGACCTCTGTTTCATTGCCGGGCGGGACTACAGAAGCTTTCTCGCCGGGCGGATTGCAATGGAACCCGGTCCGATAGTGCATCGTGACGGCAGAATTCTGGGAAGACATAAGGGTATCGCCAACTATACAGTGGGACAACGGAGCCGGCTCGGGCGCGGCGGGGGGGAACCCCTTTACGTGACTTTCATCGACGTCAATAAAAACCGGATAGTCGTAGCGGAGCGTGCGTCGCTGCGGAGCGGGGGCCTGATCGCATGCGGCCTCAACCTGCTCGCCGCGGAGTGGCCGTCCCGGGCTTCCGTGAAAATACGCTACCGGAAAGCGGATATCCCCTGCCGGATCCACTCTGAAGGGGAAAAGCTCAGGGTAGAATTTGAAGAGGAACAGGAAGGAGTCACCCCCGGACAGGCGGCGGTCTTTTATGCCGGGGAAACGGTCGTTGGGGGAGGGATAATAGAGGGGACCCTGTAAACATGGTTTTGATTTAAACCGGGGAGAGCGATGTCGATTATCAGCCTTAAGCCGTGTCCGAAAGTGTACATACTTGAAACCCACCGCTCCAAAACTCCCGAATCCACCCTCGCGTTCGTGAAGCGAATCCGGGAGACAGTGGAGATGAAATCGTTCCGGGACGCGACGGAAGTCGACCGCATCGGCATTCCCGTATTCACCTGCGACCGCGTCCGGCCGGACGGCTCCACGACCAGCCATACGGGGAAGGGGGTCACGCCCATTCAGGCGCAAGTCTCCATAATGATGGAATCCATCGAGCGGTACTGCTCGGAGTTCCGGGACGAGTACCGGGACAAACTGGTCAGGGGCAGTTACAGCCGGTTGAAGGCCTCGTTCGAAGTCCTGGATCCGCGCGAGATGATCCTTTCACCGGACTCCGATTACCGGGACGATAAAGAGATTTACTGGATGTCGGGGTGCGACCTCCTGCGGGAAAAAGAGGTGCTGGTGCCGGCCTGCGCCGTCTATCACCCCTTTCATCTCGACGGCCTGATCGTGATCAGCACCCATACGAACGGGATCGCCGCAGGAAACACGTACGAAGAAGCCGTCATCCACGGACTCGCCGAGCTGATCGAGAGGGATGCATGGAGCCTGGCCTTGTATGCCCGTACGTTCAACGATTCACTTTTTATCGAGGACGACCCGGAAAACGGGTTCATCATCGAAGCAGCGGGCAAGTTCGATTCCGCCGGAATTGAGATCGTGGCGAAGGATCTGACGTCGGATACAGGGGTTCCGGTGATCGGCGCCTTTTCCAGGGATCTCATCCACCGCAACATGGCGCCGATAAGCGGTTTCGGCGCCCATCTCGATCCGCGCGTCTCCATGGTCCGGGCCGTTCTTGAAATTGCGACCACGCGCGCACTGTTCATCCAGAAATACGGCATCGAAGGCATGTGCCTGGCCGCCTCCTACCTGCAGGGAGACGGGGAAGAGGAAGACCCGAGGTTTTACGCCTTCAGGCAAAAAGGCCTCAAGGAGCTGGAAACAGGGTACGAATCCGATATTCTCCTGGACATCAGGGCAATGATGTCCAGGCTGGAAAGAAGAGGCCTGGACAGGATTATCGCAGTGGATCTCACGAGGCCGGACATCGGCGTTCCCACGGTCCGCATGATCGTCCCGGGGTTGGAGGTTTACTGTTTTGACAACGCGAGAACGGGGCGGAGGGCCCGGAATTTTCTGGCGGATCAGGAATAGCAGGATTCCGCTTAAATCCCGAAAAACTGAACCGCGATTCCGCAGGCGAAAATGGTAATACCCGCAAGGGCGTGGGCGAACCTCTCCAGCGGTTTCACCGATACCAGGTCGAAACCCAGCATGGCCAGGGTAACCGCCCCGGTCATCGCAGCAATTGTGACCCCGCCGAAAGCCGCCGTCACCCAGACAAGGCCGGCGATGCTTTCCTGCACGGCGGGATACATGAACAGGGGGATCAGGGGTTCGCACGGCCCGAGGACGAGCAGGGTGAAGAGAACCCAGGGCGTGATGTCCGCCTCTTTTCCGTGGACATGAGCATGCTCCTCGACGTGCGCATGCCGGTGGATGTGCACCGAGCCGTCGGCATGGACGTGACTGTGCTCGTGCGGCCTTTTTTTCCACGAAGTCTTCACACCGTAAGCGAAATAGACAAGGCCGAAGGCGATCAGACCCCATGAGGCGATATCGGACCGGAAGGAATCGAAAGCCTCGATTCTCGCCGCGCCGAGGCCGATCCCGATGCCGATGAATCCCAGGAGCATCGAACTGCCGATATGGCCGATGCCGCACAGTGACGTGATCAGGGCGGTTCTGGCGATTGTCCATTTTTTCGCCCTGGCCATGACGATGAAAGGCAGATAGTGGTCGGGCCCCAGCAGGGTATGAAAAAAACCCAGGGCGGCGGCGGATGCCGTAAGGGCGGCCAGTTCCGGCGTAAGCATCGCAATCCCTCAGGACTTCATCAGTTTCATGAATTTTCCGGCCTTGCCCTTTTCGGTGAGGACCTTTTCGAGCATTTCCCTGTTCGTCGACGGTACTTCCGGAGGAGCCTCTCTCCGGACAAGCGACACGGCTTCCACGGGACATCCCGTCACGCAGAGGCCGCAGCCTATGCACTTCTCCTCCGTCAGGACGGCGGTATCGCCGTCAACGGCAATCGCCCCCATCGGACATCTCTCGTCGCTGCAGATGCCGCAGCCGGTGCAGGCGTCTGCGTCGATTTTCGCCTGGAAGCCGCTCGGGGTAAAGGGATGGGGGATATTCAGCTCGGTCCGGCCCTTCAGGATCACGCAGCAGCACGGGCAGCAGTTGCAGATGAAGCCCGCCTTGTCGGCGCTGTTTGTGCTCGTGTGGACCAGTCCTGCCTTTTCGGAGCGGTCGAGAATGGCCCGGGCCTCTTCAAGGCTGACTTTCCTCGCGTATCCGCGCTCGACGAGAAACCTGGCGGGGGCGTCGAAGAAAAGGCACGTATCAGTCGGCTTCGAGCACTTCCTCATGCTGACGCGGCAGGCGCACTCGCCGGCGGCCGCGAAATCCGCTTCTTCGATCAGGTTTTTTACCTCCTCGTACGGGTGAACGCGGAGGAGAACGTCAAGAGATTTTTCCACGGGGACGACGCGGGCGACGGGCGTGGGATTTCCGGCGAACGACTCGCATAATCCGTCGCGATGGTATTCATCCCAGAGCTTTCCGAGCCTGGCGAGTTCGGGGGTGAGGCTGCCCTTCATGAACGGGAACTCGAAAAGTCCCGGTATCGTCGGCAGAAGCCCGAACATGCTTTCTTCACCTTTTTTCCGTGCGAACACGAGGGCCCTGTCCGCCAGGGCTTCGAGTCTTTTTCCCGCCTCCCCGGCGGGAACGCCGGCGGCTGCGGCGATCGCCCCCAGCGGCTTGGGACTGAAATTCATATGAACCAGGAGGGAAAGATCCTCCGGCGCAAAGAGAGTTCTCAGGATCTCGTCGAAAGCCTTCGACTTCGGCGCTCCCGAAGGATGGACGTCAAGTATCTCGCGGAATTTTTCGTACAGGCCCATTTTCGACTCCTTGTCATGGGGCATCTTGTTCTTCTCAAGTGTCATTTCGAGGAGCAGAGCGACGAGAAATCTTGCTTTAAGAAAGTGACAAATAAGCAGTTTCTCACCCTCTCACCCTCTCACCTTCTTTTATTTTCTCTATTTCTGAGCGCAGCCAGGCGACCCAGGCGAGGATGCCTTCCCCTGTCTTGCAGGAGACCTCGAAAATCCTGATCCGCGGATTGAGGTTTATCGCCCGCTCGCGCAGGGCCTGCAGGTTGAAATCCGCAAGCTGGAGGTAATCGATTTTGTTCACGACGAGGGCGTCGCAGGTGGAGAACATGAGAGGGTACTTGAGCGGCTTGTCATCCCCCTCCGGCACGCTCAGTATCATTACGTTCACGGATGCCCCCGTGTCGAATTCCGCCGGACACACGAGATTTCCTATGTTTTCGAGAATGACGAGGTCCAGGGAATCAAGGGAGACCTCCCGCAGGGCGGCTTCGACCATGGCCGCATCGAGGTGGCAGGCGCCGCCCGTCCGGAACTGCACGGCCGGCACGCCTTCCCGAGCGACTGTCTCCGCGTCTACTGTGGAATCGATATCGGCCTCGATAACGGCCGTCCGTAAGGCATTTCCCATTTCCCGGACCGTGCGGACGATCAGGCTGGTCTTTCCCGATCCGGGCGATGACATGAGATTCAGCAGGAGAATGCCCCTTTCCTGCATTTGCCTGCGGATTTCACCGGCCAGCTTGTCATTGTCGGCCAGGATCTCTTCCTTGATCTCGATTATCTTGATCTCCGGCATCAGATCACCTCGATGTTCCTGATGAAAAACTCGCGGCCGGATACGAGGACGGATTTCCCGCCGCTGCACGCGGGACAGACGATGCGGTCCTGCTCGCCTAGCCGGACCCGGAAAGTTATTCCACAACCCTCGCAGCGGAACATTACGGGCGAGCGGTCGATTCTGACCTCGGCCCCCCGGGCTATCGTGTCCCGGCTCAGGTAATCGAAATAGCGCTGCACCCATTCGTCGACGAGGTCCGTCATTTCGCCGATTCGCAAATTGACGGCTACTACTTTCTGCGCCCCGTTTGCTTCCGCATGGCGCAGCACTGTTTTCAGGATGTTTTCCGTGACCGCCAGTTCGTGCATGGCTGTTTAATTGTTTCGCGTGCTAAGTTATGAGTTAAAATCATTTCTGCAGATCGCGAAGGAGGCGCTTGAGCAGAAGTTTTTCCTCCAGTTTAAGCCCGCCCAGTACCTCTTCGTTCAACCCGTCTCTCTCCCTGATGATGTCTTTCGTCATTTCCCTGGCCTTGGATGTCAGGTAGATCCGAAGCAGGCGCTTGTCGTCTTCCGCCGTTTCCTTGATTATCCATCCCCCTTCGGCGAGGCGGTCCAGAACGCCGGACAGAGTGGCATAATCCAGAATCAGCTTCTTCGCGATCTCGCCTGCGGAAAGGCCTTCTTCCTCCGAAATGCTGACGATTACCAGGCTCTGGACCGGGGTCAGCCCGTATTCCTGAAGGCGCCGCTTGAAGCAGCCGAGAGCCCTCTGGTATGCTTTGCCGAGAAGAAACAGAATGCAGTCTTCGTATTGCGATGGCATTCCCGCACCAAAGTATTTTGTATGCTAATTATATAAACCTGAATTGCATGTCAATAAAAAAGCGGGAAATGCGGGAAAGGCAGGAAAGGCGGGAAAAGCGGGTGGTCATGGTTCGACGGGCTCACCATGACATTTTAACTGAGCCAGTCGAAGGGATCACCATGACAAGCCTCCTATCCTCGCAACATCGCAGCTTCGCATCCTCGTTCTTGTTGAGAAAACGGCCTTGATTCGGACCCTGGTTTGGATTATGGTTCGGCAGGCCGCTCCCGGATCAGCGGGTCTGGAAGAATGCTGCGCCCGAGATCAGGCCTTCATGAGAAATTCGGAAGAAAGGGATTGGAAATGAATGAGTTGCTGCTGCGGAATCTGATCACAATATCTGAAGAGCATCCATACCACCGCTTTATCGGCGTTAAAGTGGAGAAGGCGGCGGGAGGGATGTGCAGAATGCGGTTTTCGCCTTCGGAAAATACATTGAACATGGCCGGGGTCGTACACGGAGGAATTTATTACACTGTACTGGACCTGGCCGCCTTTCTTGCTTCCGCGTCGCTGTTTGCTGACGACCAGTTAACCGTCACTTCGGATATAAACGTTTCGGTCATGAAGGCCGTGGCGGCAGGGGAAATGACGGTCGAGGCAAAGGTGCTGAAAATGGGCAGGAGGAGCTGTTTCATTGACTCGCGGATTTTCGACAGGGACGGGGACATGGCCGCGATCGGACGGATCACCAAGGCCGTCCTTCCGTTTCCTCGAATGAGGGAAATGTTATCTTAAAAGAGTCGATGTGATTTGAGTCACTGAACCTGACGCATCTCCGTATTATTAACTTCTGCCGGGGTTTTTCCCGCCGGCAAATATGGAAAATCAGGAGATATTATGAAGAAGATAGTTTTGGCGGCTTTAATTGTTCTGGCCGGAGCGGCTGCGTTCGGCGGTTCAGTGTTTGCGCTGGACGAAGGCAAGGCGGCCAAGGCGGTTTCGGGAGGGGAATGGCTTGCCGCAGAGATGCCGCTGCAGAACTGGCTTGGAATATCGGAAAGCGAGAGGATGAAGATCGCCAGGAATTTTGCGGACGATTATTACGAAATGGACAAAAGCTGCTCGTACGCCAAGATCAAGGCGTTTTACGACGAGAAGAAACAGCGCGCCTTCATTTACGTGGAATGCCTCAAGCGCGACCCGGGCGCGAAGAAGAGCGCCAGGCCCTCCGTCAAGAGTTAACCGGATCAGGATCCGGGGGCCCATTCGGGCGCGGCCCCCGGGTTTGCTTTCCCGGCCCCGGTCTGAAGAAAAAAATTGACAAATTGCTTAAAGCAGGTATTACTTACCTTCAGCATCAGTCTGTATCTTTTCAAGTCCCGTCCGGGACTCCCGTTCTGACGGGCGCATCGGAAACTGAATCCGCTTCGCCCTGTCCATAGCAGTTCCCTTTTTTTACCAGGACCGTCCCAGTCACAGGGGTAGACCCCGTCATTTCTGTTGCACAACCAAGAGGAGGTGCTTATGCAGATTGTCAATGGATTCCCTTCGACCATGCAGGACGATTACCAGCTCAATATGATCAACATCATAAGGCACGCGACCCGATGCTTTGGCCGCCAGGAGATAGTGACGCGAAAGCCGGGAGGCCTTTTCCGGTACACGTACAGGGAGGCTTACGAACGCATCAAGCGGCTGGCAAACGCCCTGGGCAAGCTGGGAATCGGGGTAGGCGACCGGGTGGGAGTGCTTGAATGGAACACCTACCGCTTTTACGAGATGGATTTCGGAATCCCAGGTACCGGCGCCGTTCTCCTCCAATTGAATCTACGCCTCGCCCCTAAGGACCTCGTATATGTTATCAATCATGCCGGGGCCAAGTGCATATTTGTGGACGAGACCCTCGTTCCCCTGGCGGAGGCGATTGCCCCCATGTGCCCCACGGTGAAGAATTTCGTGGTCCTGACGGATAAACCCCTCCGGGAAGTCAAGACGAAACTCAATCCGGTGCACAGCTATGAGGAACTGCTTGCGGGGGCCGAACCTGCTTATGAATGGCCTGATCTCGACGAAAAATCGGCTTACGCCTGCTGCTACACGACGGGCACCACGGGAGACCCGAAGGGCGTGTATTATTCCCACCGCAACGTGTACCTGCACTCGCATGCCATAGCATTAAACGCCGAAATCAGCTACAGGGACTGCTTCTTTCAGATAGTCCCCATGTTTCACGCCAACGGATGGGGCACGCCCCAGGCCGCAACGCTCGCCGGTGCGAAGCTGCTCTTCCCCGGGCGGTATGCGGTGGAGGACCTCGCCCCCCTCGTGGACCTCTGGGTTCAGGAAAAGGCAACCGTGGCGGACGGGGCGCCGGCCATTTTCCTTCCCATGCTGCGGTACATCGAAAGAATGCCCGTAAAGCCGGACCTTACAGGCGCCCGGCTCCTGTCCGGGGCGACCGAGCCGCCGGTGGCCCTGATGAAAGGACTGTACGACCTGACCGGGGCGGAGGTCATCCATGCCTACGGCGCAACGGAAACGACGCCCCTGGTTACGATCAACCGCCTCAAGCCGTGGCTGCAGAGGGAACTCACGGAGGAGCAGCGCTGGGACATAAAGCGCAAACAGGGTTATGCCGTAGTCGGTCTTGATCTGAAAATCATTGACGAATCAGGGAAAGAGCTGCCTGATGACGGAAAATCGGTAGGAGAGATCGTGATCAAAGGCCCCTGGATCACGGCGAAGTACTTCAATGCGCCCGGGACGGAAGTCCAGTTCACCCCGGACGGCTACTGGCGGAGCGGCGATGCGGGAACCATGGACGAGGAGGGATATGTCAAAATTACGGATCGGGTGAAGGATCTGATCAAGAGCGGAGGGGAATGGATATCTTCGACCGACATGGAAAATGAACTGATCTCCCATCCCGCCGTACTGGAAGCGGCGGTTACGGGAATAAATCATCCCAAATGGGAAGAGAGGCCGCTTGCCCTCCTCGTGTTGAAAGAGGAATTCAAAGGCCAGGTGAAATTCGACGATTTCCTGCAGCACCTGGGCCAAAAATTTGCAAAATGGCAGCTGCCGGACGAAATTTTGTTCATCGAGGCGATACCCAAGACGAGTGTAGGCAAAATTGATAAAAAAGTTATCAGACAGCAGTACCAGGATTTCTATATGAAGAGATAAAAATCCGGATTGAGATAAAAGAAAGCGCGGGCGATGGAAAGTCGCCCGCGTTTTCTTTTATCTTTCCCGACAGGGTTATTTCCCCCAAAAAGCTAAATTTTCCGAAGGATTCTGCCGATAAATAATACGTTGAGCCTCGACCGAACCTATTTCAGGACCAGGTAAGGAAAATCAATGAAAAACCGTGCGGTATCGCAGCGGGACCTGCTTGATGAATCTGACTTTCTGAAGGAAAAAATCGCTGCATTGGAGCTCAGGGAAGCCTCCTACCGCGAAACGGCGGAAATGTACCGCGGGCTCACGGAGAGATCGCTTGCCGGCGTCTACATAGTGCAGGACGGATGCTTCAAGTACCTGAATGAGAATGCATCGCGATACGCGGGGTATTCACCCGACGAGCTGACAGGATTCAAATCCTACATGCTGGTCCATCCGGACGACCGCAAAGAACTCGAAGCAACCGTCCGAGCCGTACTCCACGGCAACTATACAGCCCCGCATGAATTCAGAATAATCCGTAAAGACGGCAGCACCGGCTGGATACTCGAAACAGTCACTTCGATCTCCTTCGGGGGCAGGCCGGCCATCCTCGGCAATTCCATGGACATAACGGAACGGAAGAAAGCTGAAGAAATCCTGCGCGCCAACGAGGTGAGATACCGGACCCTGTACGAGACGGCGGGGGACGCCATCTTCGTGATTAAAGACGGTTTATTCTGCGAGTGCAACACGAAGACGCTGAAGATGTTCAGCTGCGCCAAGGAGGATATCCTTATGCGCCCGCCGGCTGATTTTTCGCCCTTGCTCCAGCCGGACGGAACGACTTCGCAGCAAAAATCAAGAGAAAAGATCGATGCCGCCCTTTCGGGAAAACCGCAGTTTTTCGAGTGGAGGCATTCGCGCCTGGACGGGACGACATTCGATACGGAGGTCAGCCTTAATGTAATGGAAGTCTCGGGGGAGAATTTCCTGCTGGCCGTAGTGAGGGAAATCACGGAACGCAAGCGGCTCGAATCGCAGTTGTTCCAGGCGCAGAAGATGGAAGCGATCGGAACGCTGGCGGGAGGCATGGCCCACGACTTCAACAACCTTCTTACCGGAATCCAGGGATACGCCACCCTTGTCCTGATGGATCTCGATCCGGACCACCCGCATTACGAGAAGATCTGTTCCATAGAGGAGCAGATCCGGAGCGGGGCCGAACTGATCAAGCGCCTGCTCGGCTTCGCCCAGGGGGGAAAATTCGAGGTCGTCCCTATCGATCTCAATGAGGTGGTGGATAATACGGCAAGCCTGTTCGGCCGGACCAAGAAAGAGGTGATGATCCACAGGGAGTTCGACGATAATCTGTTCACGATAGAAGCGGATCGGTCTCAGATAGAGCAGATGCTGCTTAATCTGTACGTCAACGCCTGGCAGGCCATGCCGGAAGGGGGCGAACTCTGTCTTGAAACGCACAACCAGGTCCTGCACGGCAAAGATGCGGAATGCCTGAACCTGGATCCGGGAATGTACGTTCGTATCTCCGTAACCGATACGGGCACGGGAATGGACGATCAGACGAAAAAGCGGGTTTTCGAGCCTTTCTTCACCACCAAGGGGAGAGGGCGGGGCACCGGCCTGGGCCTCGCGACGGTTTACGCCACCGTGAAGAGGCATGGCGGGGCAATCGACGTGCAGAGCGCTCCCGGGGCGGGTACGGCGTTCCGGATCCTGTTCCCCGCTTCGGAAAAAGAAATCGAGGCGGCGCCGTCCGGCCCCTCGGAGATCCTCAAGGGCACGGAGACCATTCTGATCGTCGACGACGAGAGAGCCGTCATGAACGCGACGAAAGAGATCCTGGAAGTGCTTGGCTACAGGGTTTTCGCTGCGGGAAGCGGACAGGAAGCAGTCGCCACGTACCTGGAGAAAAAGAATCAGGTCCAATTGGTTCTTCTGGATATGATCCTGCCGGGCATGTCGGGGGAAGCCACTTTTCTCCAGCTTCGGGATATCAATCCCGATTCGAAAATAATACTCTGCAGCGGCTACAGTGTAAATGAAAAGGTCCGGAATATAATGGAACGGGGCTGCAACGGATTCCTGCAAAAACCTTTCGATATGAAAATACTCTCCCGGAAAATCCGGGAGGTCCTGGACAGTTCTTCGTGAACTTTATTTTTCGGAGATCATTTCCTTAATTCTGGGAGCTTCGGGCAGCCCGGGATCTATTTCCAGAGCCTTCCGGAACTCTTTCTTTGCGGCATTCATATTCCCCGTCTGCCGGTAAGCCAGCCCGAGATGATAACGGATCGACGCATTGCCGGGGGATTCGGCCGCCGCGGTCTTCAGGTATTGAAGCGCCTGTGTAGGCATATTCTTCTTGAGATAAATCCAGCCCACAGTATCGGAGACCGACGGGTTCGCAGGGGAGGGTCCTCCCACCCGGAGGATCAGGTTGAGGGCCTCATCCATATTGCCTCCGTGCTCCGCGTACAGAAAGGCGAGATTGTTCGCCGCGGCCACCATGTCCGGCTTTTTATCCAGCGCTTTGCGGTAGCAGCTTTTCGCCGCTTCAAAATCTTTCTGCCTTTCGAAGATCATGCCGAGGAGCAGGTCCGCCTGGGCCGAGTCCTTTGACCCGCGGGAGGCTGCCAGAAGCGCGCTCTTTGCTTCTTCCAGCTTCCGGCAGCGGAAATAGAACATCCCGAGGGCATACTGTGCCGCCGGCGACCCGCCGGAAAATTCAACCGCCTTCCGCCAGCAGGTTTCGGCCCGTCCCTGGTCGCCCTTCAGCTCGTAAATGCGGGCCAGCAGGGCGTGAATATCGGGATTGTCGGCCGATGCGGAGAGCTGCGCCTCCACCCGGCGAAGAGCGGAATCGAAATCCTTCCTGCCCGCATGGTAAGCGGCAATCGCTTCCAGCGGTTCCACGTACTCCGGGCGAAGCTTCAGGGCCTGCTCGAATGCGGCCAGGGCTTCTTTTGCTTTCTTCTGTCCGAGGTAGGCGCGGCCGAGCAGGATATGGGCGCCGGCATCTTGAGGGGCAATCCGGATTGCCTCGGACAGGACGCGGACTGCGGATTGAGGGTCGTTCTTCATCAGATGGCCCCGGCCTTCCAGGCTGAGGGCGCGGAGGTCGCCGGGAAACATCCGGGAAATTGAACGGGCTTCCCGGATCGCCTCGTCCACCGCCCCTCCCGCGAGGAGATTTCCTGCAAGGATGATCCTTGGCTCTTTCCAGCCCGGCTTCAGCTTTGCGGCCTCCGCAAGATGCGATCGGGCCTGCTGATTGTTATTCTGGCCGATGTGAGCGAGAGCGAGATAGTAATGGCCTTTCGGCGACCTGGGGTTTTCCTTCACGTGCGGGTTCAGCAGATTGACTGCATCCGAAAATTCCCTGTTCAGAATATGCAGCCTCGCTTTGAGAATGGCGCCTTCCGCATTCCTCGGATGATGCTTGAGCAGCCGGTCGGTTGTTGCGGCGGCGTCCGCAATTTTTCGCTGCTGGAGCTCCAATTCGGCTATCCGGGCGAGCGCGTCCGCGTTGTTTTCGTCGGCTTCGAGAACGGCGCGGAATGCTGCAGCCGCCTTATCCTTTTTTTGCAGCAGGAGATAGAAATCCCCCAGCTTCAGCTTCATCGACGTCTCGCCCGGCTTCAGTTCGGCCGCCTTTTCATACATCCTCTCGGCCTCATCCGACTTCCTTGCCGCCCAGTAGTAATTACCCGCATACAGGTATGCGGCGGGATTGTCTGGGAAGGCCTTGATCATGTCGGCATACACCCCTTCCGCCCGGCGGGCGTCATTCGACCTCCTGTAGAATTCGGCCAGGGCCGTTCGCGAGGCCAGCGATCCCGGATTGGCTTCAATGCCTGCAGCCAGGGCGCGCTCCGCTGCAGCGCTGTCCTTCAGCCGGAGATGAATTTTCGCCAGATGAATGTGCGCCGGAGGGTTTTTGCCGTCGATGAAAAGCGATTCCTCCACGACGCGGCGGGCCTCGTCGAGCTGTCCTCCCTCTTCGAGAACGCGGCTGCGCAGCAGCAGCGCCGCGGGATTGCGCGGCTCTCTGGCAAGGACGTAATCCGCGTTTTCCTTCGCCTTATCGGTTTTTCCGGACAGGAGGAACAGTTTGCCGAGGTGGATCCGGGCATTGAGCAGTTCCCCATCAAGCAGGACAGCCCGGTGAAGCTCCGCAAAGGCTTCGCGGATCGATCCCGAGTTCAGATATGACATGCCAAGCTTGTAGTGCGCCAACGCGTTTTTCGGGTCGGCTTGCAGGACGTTGCGGTATTCGATAATCGCTTCCTTGTATTTGGCCTCCTCAAAGAACCGCTCTCCTTTTTTCCAGTGCCTCTCCTTGCGGGCTTCCGCGGTGCAGGACACGAGAAGGAAGAAGATGCAGGCGACGGCCGCACACCGGCTGATCGTCTTTGACATATTGAGACCCCCCTTTCCGGAGGCAGAACTGCATCGGCTGTGCCAGCAAAACCGAAGTTCAGAGTTCAGCCGAGCCTCCGGAAGTACGGGCTGTGGACGCCCATGCGAAGGAGCCTGGAAAGATTTAAATCATGTGCCTTTAACCATTACCATCTTTCCGCTTTCTGAAAGAGGCCGGGACGGCATGCGCGGCTTGACTCATTTCAAAACCGGCATCCGGAACAGGATATTTCGGCTTCGGATTTTTTCTTCCCGCTTGTTTACATTTTGAGCTTTGCCGCTGCTCAGACAAAAACATCAAATAATGTCGAAGTTGCTTCATGTTTTATCAACCGGAAATGGAGTTCACATTCGGCGGCTCCGGGAACCTGCGCTATTTCGAAATTCCGCGGGAAACGCCGGAGCGTGTCCGTGGCACGATCCGTGCGATGGGTTCTGAAATGCCTGGAACACGCGCCTGCACTTTTCTCATGCCGGCAGGATAAAAGGAATGAATGAGGCATGACTCCTTGCGCCTTACGCCTTACAACTCACGGTAATAAGGAGAGCCTATGACCGGCATCCGGGAGTATTACCCTGTGCTTGTCAGGAACCGTGAAAAGGCCCTCTGGTCGGCAATTTTCCTGGCGGGGATTGCAGCGATCTATGCGCCGATGGCCGTGAATCTTGTCCGGGACTGGATGAATCTCCCCGATTTCAATCACGGCTTCCTGATCCCGATAGTATCGGGCTACATTGTTTTTCTGAAGAGGACCAGGCTGGCGGAGCTCCTCGCTGAAGCGCCCGCCGGCGAGAGGGGAGGAGCT
>JAQTPK010000044.1:0-18906 GCA_028712885.1 Syntrophales bacterium
TATGAATTCTTAATAAGTCTGCGCTATCTGCGGGCAAAACGGAAACAGGTATTCGTTTCCGTTATCACATTCATTTCCATCGCCGGCATCCTCCTGGGAGTGGCCGCGCTGATTATCGTGCTGGCCGTGATGAACGGATTCGAGGCCGAGCTCCGCGATAAGATCCTGGGCGTAAACTCCCATATCGTAGTGACAAAATACAGCGGGGCCATGGAGGATTACCGGGCGGTCGGAAGTAAAGTGGAGCAGGTGAAGGACGTCATCGCCACGACCCCGTTCGTCATGAGCCAGGTCATGCTGAGAAAGCAGGACCACGTGATGGGGGTGTTTCTGCGGGGCCTCGACATTGAAAGCGCGCCGAAGGTGGTAAACCTGGGGAAGATATTGGAAGGCAACCTTCATTATCTGAATAAGGAAAGCCGGGAAGACCTTCGCCTCCGGCAGGAATTCCGGAACACCCCGGGGATCCTGATCGGGAAGGAGCTGGCGAAAAACTTCGGGCTCTATCTTTTCGATACCATAGACATCGTTTCTCCTGCCGGAATCTCGACCCCGATGGGCATTGTCCCGAAAATGAAAAAGTTCCTCGTAGTGGGTATTTTCGATTCGGGGTTTTACGAGTACGACTCCGCCCTCACCTATACCTCGCTCGAAGACGCGCAAACGTTTCTCGGCATGGGAGACGCGGTCACCGGGATCGAGATAAAAATAAAAGATATTTACCGGGCGCGCAATATCGCGGACTCGATAGAAAAAGACCTTGGTTTTCCGTTCTGGGCAAGGGACTGGATGCAGATGAACAAGAACCTCTTCTCCGCCCTCCGGCTGGAGAAAAGAGTCATGTTCATCATTCTTACTCTCATCGTCCTGGTCGCCGCGTTCAACATCATCAGTACGCTGATCATGGTGGTAATGGAGAAAAACAAGGATATCGCCATCCTGAAATCGATGGGCGCGACATCGCGCGGGATCATGAAAATTTTTCTTTACCAGGGCGTTATTATCGGCGTCATCGGGACCGTCCTGGGCTGCGTTCTCGGCCTGACCGTCGCTTTCAATTTGGAACAGATCTCCGCATTCATCGAGCGCGTCTTCGGTTTCAAAATCCTGCCGGGAGATGTCTATTATCTGAACGCATTGCCGTCGCAGGTTCATTACGGCGATGTCGTCGCGATCGTGATCGCAACGATGGTCATCAGCCTGGTCGCCACGATCTATCCTTCCTGGAAGGCTTCGCGCCTCGACCCGGCGGAGGCGTTGCGGTACGAGTAAATAAAGAAGTTGAGAAGGTGAGAAGCTGAGAAGATAGGAGGCTGTGAACCAGACAGATTACAAATTGCATACAAGTCCAAATCACCTTGCGGCGGGAAATGAGTCCATAGCGTCTGTTGCGTCCATAGGGTTAAATGACAGACGTTGGACGTTGGACATCAGGTTTGGGACGTGTGCGATTTGGGGCAAAGGGCAAAAGACGTTTGAGATATGAATCGCGCCAAGAAGCAAGCGATGGCATGAGTGCGCTTTCGCCCTTTGCCCTTTGCCCTTAGCCCTTTGCCTTTAGCCCCTATATACAAGGTTAATATGATCGAAATTAAAAATTTAAATAAATCGTTCGTGAAGAACGGCAAGAAGATAGAAGTTCTCAAGGATATAGACCTGGAGATCAGACGCGGGGAATCGCTGTCCATCGTCGGCGTTTCGGGCGCGGGGAAAAGCACGCTTGTCCACATAATCGGCACGCTGGATCATCCTACTTCCGGAGAGGTTCTCTTCGACGGCAGAAACGTGTACCAATGGAGCGAGGCCGAGCTTGCCGATTTCAGAAACAGGAAAATAGGTTTCGTCTTCCAGTTTCACCATCTCCTGCCGGAATTCAGCAGCCTGGAAAATACGATGATGCCCGCCCTTATCAGCGGGGCGTCGAAAAAGGACGCGCGGGAAAAGGCAGAGATCGTCTTGAATGAAGTGGGGCTTGGTGATAGGATGCCCCACAAACCCGGGGAGCTTTCCGGCGGAGAGCAGCAGCGCGTGGCCGTGGCGAGGGCGTTGATGATGGAGCCGGAGGTCCTGCTGGCGGACGAGCCGACGGGCAATCTCGACACGGAAACCGGCTCGAAGGTGGAGGATATTCTGCTCGATCTCAACCGGCGCAAAAGAATTACTCTGATCGTAGTCACCCATAACAACAAGCTTGCAAAAAGGATGTCCCGCAGCATCGGCTTGCAGGACGGGAAGGTTGTAGAATGATAAGATCCGCCGGACTGAAATGGGCGATCCTGGTCGTACTCGCAATTTGTTTATCACCTTCCGCAGCAGCTCCCGCTCAGAGCCCGAAAAAAATAGTCGTTTTCCCGTTTGAAACCCGCACGGCGGCTCCCGCCCCCGACCTCCAGAAGATAATTCACGCGGAAATAATAACCGAACTTTTGAAAAGCGGATCGATCCGCCTGACAGCGCCTTCCGAGTATGCCCCCCTTATAGAAAACAGGAAAATGGACGAAAACCTCGCCCTTTCGGCAGGCGCCAGGGTCGGAGCGGACCTGGCCGTGCTCGGCAGCATCAGCCGCTTCGGGAACATCCTCAGCATCGACGCCAGAATGCTTGACGTGAAGACCCGCCGCAGCCTGGGCAGCTTTTTTGTGCAGGGCCCTTCCGGGGAAACGCCCGCCCCCCTGGCCAGGCAGCTTGCGGAGCGGATCGTTATGGCCTCGTCGGGCGAAAGGAAAATCGCCGCCGTCCGGATCACCGGAAACCGCAAGATTGAGGAAAACGCCGTGCTCAACATCATCCGCGGCGCAAAGGGGAAATTTTTCTCGGCGGCGGACCTGACCGCCGACATCAAAGCCATTTATAAAATGGGTTATTTCACCGACGTCAAGGCCACCGTCGATGATGTCCCCGAGGGGAAAGTAATCACTTTTATTCTCGAGGAAAAACCCGTCATATCCGAGATCCAGGTAAGGGGAAACAGGGAGCTGGAAACGAAGGACATTGAGGATGCGGCGGCCGCGAAAGCGCGACAGTTCCTCGATATGGACAAGCTCCAGGCCGATGCGGAAAAAATCAGAAACCTTTATGCCGGCAAAGGGTTCCTGAACGCGGAAGTAAAGGTTGAAACGGAAAAGAGGGGGGACAGGGACGCCCTGGTCGTATTCAACATCATCGAAGGCGACCGCATCTATATAAAGACCATTACCTTTGAGGGAAATCAGGCCTACACGGATAAAGAACTCAAAAACATGATGGAAACCAACGAGTGGGGCATATTCCACTTCTTCACCGATTCCGGCGTGCTGAAGAGGGACAAACTCAAGGAAGACATAAACAAGCTCAACGCCTTCTATCTTAACAACGGGTTTATTCACGCCAAGGTCGGCGAACCGGAGATTACCAACGACAAAAAATGGATCTATGTCAAAGTTCCCGTTTCCGAGGGGAAACGCTTCCGGGTGGGAAAGGTGGAAATAGAAGGGGAGCTTCCTGCCGCGCCCGTTAAGGATTTGAGGGAAAAACTCAAGATCACGAAAGAAGTCCATTACGACCGGGAAGCGATCATGAGGGACGTGGACTATCTCACTCAGGCGCTGAACGACGAAGGGTTTGCCTATGCGGACGTCTCGCCCCTTACGACGCCCAAGGAAAAGGAGCAGGTCGTCGATATCACCTACACCATGAAGAAAGGCGAAAAGGTCCATTTCAACCGGATCACGATCAGCGGCAATACGAAGACCCGCGACAAAGTAATCCGCCGCGAACTCGGGTTTGCCGAAGGCGAGCTTTATAACCGGGCAAAGTTGAAGACGAGCTATATGAACCTCGGCAGGCTCCGGTATTTCGAGGAGGTGGATTTCCAGACGGAAAAAGGAGCCGAAAAGGATTCGATGGACGTCAATATCCGCGTCAAGGAGAAGCCGACGGGGATGTTCAGCATCGGCGCGGGATACAGCGCGGTCGACCAGGCCGTCATTTCGGGCCAGGTCGTGCAGTCGAATCTCTTCGGACGGGGACAGTCGCTCGGCCTCAACACGGCGTTAAGCGCCAACTCCTCGACGTATGATATTTACTTTATCGAACCCTGGCTGTTCGATATTCCGCTGTGGAGCAAATACGAAATCTGGCACATGGACAGGGCCTACGATACGTACGACCTGAATTCAAAGGGGTTCGGCGTCACCTTCGGCTATCCGCTCTGGCCCAGGATAACCGGTTATCTCGGCTACAGGCTGTCCATGGATACGATAAACAATATCTCCACCACCGCCTCCAAGTACATCAAGGAGCAGGAGGGCGAGACGACAACGAGCTCCATGACCGGCACCCTGCTCCGGGATACGACGGACGATTACATCTTTCCGACGATGGGATCGAGGAACAGCATCTCCGTCGAACATGCCGGCACCATCCTGCAGGGCGATGCAAGCTATACGAAGACGGTCGCCTCTTCATCATGGTTTTTTCCGATCGCCAGCGACATAATTTTCGGAGTCCGGGGCCGCGCCGGGCATCTGCTGGAGCAGGAGGGCAAGAAAGTCCCGGTATATTCCCGCTTCTACCTGGGAGGCATTAATTCTCTACGCGGCCTGCGGTCCGTCGGCCCGATCGACCCGGAAACTAAAGACGTAATCGGCGGTCTGACGATGCTGAATTTCAACGCGGAAGTCGTGTTCCCGCTGGTCAAAAACGCCGGGATGAAAGGGGTAATCTTTTACGATACAGGCAATACCTGGGAAAGCGGATACCAACTGGGCGACATGAGAAAGACCGCGGGCACGGGTATCCGGTGGTACTCCCCGATCGGCCCTCTCCGGCTGGAATGGGGGTACGTACTCGACAGGAAAGACGACGAGCCTGCAAGCAGATGGGAATTCACGATCGGGTTCTTTATGTGAGAAAGGAATATGTATTAAGGCTAAGGGCTAAAGGCATAAGGCGAAGGGCCGGAGACAAAAGGCGAGAGTAAAGATCGGCATGCCGTTTGCCTTTTGCCTTTAGCCTGGTTGTTAAAAAAGGAGGGTAAAATGAACAGGAAGAAATTTTTTGCGACCTGGATAATTGTTATCGTATCCGTATTTCTCATTGCCGGCCCGGTTTCGGCGCAGGCGGAAAAAATCGGATTCATCGACATGAAAGAGATAATCTTCAACTCGGACGCCGGAAAAGCGGCGGCGGCGGACTTCAAGAGGGCGTTTGAAAAAAAGAAAGCGGCAATTCAGCATAAGGAGAACGATCTGAAAAAGCAGAAAGAGGCCCTGGATAAGCAGCGCTCGGTCCTGAAGGAGGAAGCCTTCAAGGAAAAAGAGATGGAATACCAGCGGCAGTTCCGTGAATACCAGCGTCTCGTAAGCGACTCCAATGAGGAACTGTCGGCCCGCGACCAGCAGCTCTCCGGCAGGCTGATTCCCGAGATAATGAAAATCGTTCAGTCCGTGGGAGATAAAGAAGGATACACCCTGATTCTCGACGTGAACAATCCTATCGTCGTTTATCATTCCAAGACAAATCAGAACCTCACGAAAAGAATCGTAAGCGAATTGAACAAGAAAAAGGGCAAAAGGTAATTCGTGGAGAAGACCTTAAAGGAACTTGCCCTTATTCTGGAAGCCGAGCTGATCGGGGATGAATCGGCGGTAATCCGGGGCGTCAGGGGAATCGATGAGGCTCAGGCAGGCGACCTGACGTTCATCGCCAACCCTAAATACAGGAAAAAGATCGGCTCCACCCGGGCGACGGCGGTGCTTGTCGGTCCGGCGCCGGAGAAGGCTCAGACGAATCTGCTGGTCGTAAAGAATCCGTATACGGCCCTGATCAAGGCGCTCAATATATTTTATCCGGCCGTCCGCCCCAAGCCGGGAATCAGTCCCCATGCCTGCATCGAGCCGGATGCGGAGATTTCCGCAACGGCCGCCGTCTATCCCGGCGTCTACATCGGATGCGGCGCCCGGATCGAAGACGGATGCGTGATCTATCCGGGGGTTTACATCGGCAACCGCGTTGCTGTCGGGGAACATTCCACCCTCCATCCTAATGTCGCCGTTTACGACGGGTGCACTATCGGGAAAAGGGTCATCCTGCACGCGGGAGCGGTGATCGGCGGCGACGGATTCGGTTTCGCGGACTTCGCCCGATCCAACCTCAAGGTGCCGCAGGTCGGCACGGTGGTCATCGAGGACGACGTTGAAATCGGCGCGAATACCACAATAGACCGCGCGGCTCTCGGAGAAACCCGGATCGGACGGAACGTCAAAATAGACAACCTGGTGATGATAGCCCACGGCGTCACCATCGGAGAAAACTCCGTCATCGTGGCCCAGGTCGGCATCTCGGGAAGCACCAAGCTGGGAAAGAGCGTCGTCCTCGGCGGGCAGGTCGGAATCGTGGGCCACATCGAAATCGGCGACGGAGTGATGATTGCAGCCAGGTCGGGCGTGGCGCGAAGCATCCCGCCGGGCCTTGTTGTCGCCGGGGCGCCGCACCAGCCCCATCGCGAGTGGCTGCGCCTCCAGGCCCTGATTCCAAAGCTTCCGGAAATGCGCGAAAATCTTAAATCCCTTTTGAAGAGGGTTGAGGAATTGGAAAAAAAGGAAAAATTATGAACATTCATCCCACCGCCATCGTATCAAAAGACGCGGAGATAGCCGAAGGAGTTGAGATCGGGGCCTATTCCGTAATCGGCCCCAAAACCCGGATCGGCAGGAACTCGAAAATAGGACCGCATGTAGTCATTCACAGCCATACCGATATCGGCGAGAACTGCAGCCTGGCTCCGTTCAGCTCGATCGGCGGCCTTCCCCAGGACCTGAAATACAAGGGGGAGGAGACTCGAGTGATCATCGGAAACAATAACCTCATAAAGGAATACGTGACTATCAACCGGGCTACGTCCGCGGACATAGGCATGACCTGCATCGGCGACAACAACCTGATCATGGCGAACTGCCATATCGCCCATAACTGCAAGCTGGGCAATTGCATTGTTATGTCCGGCGGGTCGATGCTGGCCGGGCACATTCATATTGACGATTTCTCCATCATCGGCGGGATGAGCGGCGTCCATCAGTTTTCCCGCATCGGCTGCCATTCGTTCATCGGCGGCGCCTCGGCCGTCGCCAAGGATGTTCCGCCGTACGTCATGGTCGCCGGCAACCATGCCAAGCCGCACGGCTTGAACCTCGTAGGCCTGAAGAGGAGGGGCTTCCGGGAAGAGACCATCCGCGCCCTGAAGGCGGCGTACCGTATAGTTTACAGGTCATCGCTCCGCGTCCCGGTGGCGGCGGAAAAGGTCAGGAGCGAAGTGGAAGACATTCCCGAGATCCGTCATTTTCTCGATTTTATTCTGAGCTCGCAGAGGGGGATTTGCAGATAGATAGACGTTAGACATTAGACGTCAGGGCGTTGGGTCTTGGGCGGGAAATGCGCGAAAAGTCGATTGTCTATTGAGTCCATTGCGTCCGTTGCGTCTATTGAGTCCGTTGGGTTTGCCCTATTTCAGATACACCTTACACCTTACGATTTACGGTTTACGGTTTGGATTTCGGATTTAGGATTTGTTTGGAATTTGGTGCTTGGGATTTGGGATTTATCACCTTCAAACAGGAATGAATTGAAGAAGCCAATCAGGATAGGCGTGGTCGGCATCGGCCACCTCGGCAAATACCACCTGCAGAAGTACGCCTCCATTCCCGGCTGCCGTATCGCCGGCGCGGCGGACATCGATATTGCGCGCGCCCGCGAAGCATCGGCTGCATACGGATGTCCCCCTTTCAGCGATCACCGCGAGCTGATCGGGGGCGTCGACGCGGTCAGCATTGCCGTACCGACGGAAAGCCATTTCGCAATCGCCCGCGATTTCCTGAAAGCCGGGGTCGACATCCTTCTGGAAAAACCGATCGCGGCGACAATGAAAGAAGCGGGCGAGCTTGTCCGGCTGGCCCGCCTGAAGAAAAATGTCCTGCAGATCGGTTTCGTAGAGCGCTTCAATCCCGCAATCAAGGCGCTGGAAAAAGTCATCGGGATTCCGATGTTCATCGAATCCCACCGGCTCCATCCTTTTTTCACCCGGGGCACGGACGTGGACGTCATTCTCGATCTCATGATTCACGACCTGGACATAATTCTTCATTTCGTGAAATCCCCGATCAAATCGGTCGAGGCCGTCGGCGTATCCGTCCTCTCGGACAAGGCCGATATCGCGAATGCAAGAATAGTCTTCGCGAGCGGCTGCGTTGCAAACGTAACGGCAAGCCGCATTACCGGAAAGAAGCTGCAGAAAATCCGCTTTTTCGGGATGGAAGGGTACCATTCCGTGGATTATGAAAAAAGGGAGCTCGTCTCCCTCGCGCGCAAAGACGGGCCCGCGGGGCGCGTCGAAATATCCCCCAACACCGTACAGATAGAGCAATGCGACCCGCTGGAGCAGGAGATCCGGTCATTCCTGCGCTGCGTATCCGAAAGGATCCCCCCCCTAGTCACGGGGGAAGAAGCCGGGAGATCCCTCAAACTCGCCCTGCAGATCGCAAGAAAGATGAGACTCAACCAGGAGAGGATTCTTTCATGATTCCCATGGTCGATCTTGGCCGGCAATACCGCCTTCTGAAGGAAGAGATCGATAATGCGATCCTGGACGTTCTGAACAGTTCCCAATTCATCCTGGGACCCAATTGCCGGGAACTGGAAAAAGAGATCGCCGCTTATCTGGGCGTGTCCCATGCGATCGGCGTAGCGAACGGAACGGATGCGCTCCTGCTGGCGCTGGAGGCGTGCGGCATCGGCCCGGGCGACGAAGTCATCACCACTCCCTTCACGTTCATCGCCACGGCGGAAGTGATCGCACTGGCCGGGGCCGCGCCCGTCTTTGCGGATATTCTGCCGGACACGTTCAACATCGATCCGCGGGAAGTTGAAAAGAAAATCACCCGCAAAACCAGGGCCGTCATCCCCGTTCACCTTTTTGGAATGCCGGCGGACATGGATCCCATCATGGACCTGTGCCGTAGAAAAGGAGTACGGGTAATCGAAGACTGCGCCCAGTCGTTCGGCGCCGAATACCGGGGGAGAAAGACCGGATCGTTCGGGGATTGCGGATGCTTCAGCTTCTTCCCGAGCAAGAATCTCGCATGCTGCGGAGACGGCGGGATGGTCGTCACGGAGGATCCCGGGATTGCCGAGCGCATCCGGCTGCTGAGAAACCACGGGAGCCGGGCAAAATACATGCACGGCATCATAGGCCACAACAGCCGCCTTGACGAAATACAGGCGGCCGTTCTCCGCGTCAAACTGAAAAGAATAGATGCGTTCAATGAGGGGAGGCGAAAGGCGGCCGGGCTGTATAGAAGATATATAACCGGGAAAGACGTCCGGCTTCCCGGCGAGAGGGAAGAGTCCAGGCATGTCTATCATCAGTTTACCGTCCGTTCCGCTCTCCGGGACCGCATAGCCGCCCGGCTCAATAAAAACGGCGTCTCCACCGCAATCTATTACCCGGTCCCGCTGCATCGTCAGGAGGTCTTTTCCGGAATGAAACAGTCCGCCGAAGACCTCCCCTGCGCGGATGCCTGCGCCCGGGAAGTCTTATCTCTGCCGATGTTCCCCGAGCTCAGCGAAGAGGAAATCCGGCTGATCAGCAGTATCGTAAACAGCGCCTTTTGAATCCGGGAAGCGGAAGGAGCGTGCGGCAGGGTGGCCAAGCATACCACTTCCTTATTCCCCTCTCAAAAAGGGAGCAGGGGGGATTTTCCCCTTCAGCCAGATCCCCCGTAGTCCCCCTTTGCTGAAGGGGGAAAGCCCGGACAACATCTTTGCCGAAAGAAAGATCCGATAATAGCCTATGGCCGACTTTTCAGACAGCCGCACACGGAGCGTCCTGATCGTCGCCGGAGAGGCATCCGGCGACCTGCACGGATCCAATCTCGTGCGGGAGATGCGGCGGATAGATCCGGGGCTGGAGTTCAAGGGAATAGGCGGCAGGAGGATGGCCGGGGCGGGGGTGCGGATCCTGGCCGACGCCTCCGATATGGCGGTGGTCGGACTGACGGAAGTTGCGTCCAGGCTGAAGCTCATCGTGGAAAATTTCTTCCGCCTGAAACGCCTGCTGCGCGAAGAAAAGCCGGGCCTCGTGATTCTGATCGACTATCCCGATTTCAACCTCCCGCTGGCGAAGGCGGCCCGGAAGGAAGGCCTCCGGGTATTTTACTACATAAGCCCGCAGGTCTGGGCCTGGAGAACGGGGAGGATCGGCCGATTGAAGCGGGACGTGGACCGGATGGCGGTGATCCTTCCATTTGAGGAGCCTTTTTACCGCCGGGCCGGAATGCAGGTAGATTTTGTGGGACACCCCCTCCTGGACGCGGTGAAAAGAAAATACTCAAGAGAGGAAACGCTGGATAGAATCGGCCTGGACGCGGAGCTGCCCGTCGTCGCCATTCTGCCGGGAAGCCGCGAGGGCGAGATCAGAAGAATTCTGCCGGTCATGCTTTCCGCCGCCGAGATCCTCCGGAAAAGAATACCGGACGTACAGTTCGTCCTTACCCTTGCCGATACCCTGGACGCCGGCCTCATCGAGGAATACACCCGATCTTCGTCCCTGCCCGTCCGTATCGTTGCGGATGATGCATACGACGCCGTCGGCTCTTCCGATGCGGCGATGGTGTGCTCCGGCACGGCGACGGTGGAAACGGCGCTGCTCGAGACTCCCATGATCGTCGTATACCGCGTTTCTCTCCTCACGTACCTTGTAGGCCGCATGGTGGTGAGCGTCGATCACATCGGCATGGTGAATATCATCGCCGGCAAGACGGTCGCGCCGGAATTCATCCAGAACGGGGCCCATCCGGCAAAGATGGCCGATGCCCTTTACGATCTCCTGAAAGACCGGCCGAAAAATGAGGCCGTTAGGGAGGAACTGAAGAAGATAGCAAAAAAACTGGGAGAGCCGGGGGCCGCGGAACGGGCCGCCAGACTGGCTTGCAACCTTCTTCAGTCGTGAGGCGTAAGGAGTAAGGCGTGAGGTGTTCTTTTTCGTCGTAAGGAGTAAAGAGTGAAGGGTAAGGTGTTCTCATTCACCTTTCATCTGATGACATATAAAAAGTCGCAGTTGACCAAAGCAGTCACGCGGAACAATTGATTTTTCTTGCAGTAAACCCGGCGAAATGATTTTATTTGGAAAAATGTGCAAGGAAATGCTCACTGCCGAAAGGGCGCGAAAATGAAGCCCCTTTCCGTCGGCCCTTTGCCCTTGGCCTTTTGCCCTTAGCCTATTTATATGGATATCTTCAAGCGACTGCTGAAATTATCTCTGCCGCATGCCGGCAAGTTCATCCTGGCCATGTTCTGCATGCTGATCGTGGGAGCGGCCACTTCCGCCGCCGCCTTCCTGATCAAGCCGGCCCTGGATGAGATCTTCCTGAACCGCAATGCGGATACCCTCGCATGGATGCCCATCGCCGTCATCGTTATTTATTTTCTGAAAGGGGCGGCAAATTACGGACAGACCGTCCTGATGAGCTACATCGGCCAGCGCATCATCACCGATCTGCGATTCGATCTTTACCGTCATATCCAGAACCAGCCCCTTTCCTTTTTTACAAAGAACCCGACCGGGACGCTTATCTCCCGGATCACGAGCGACGTAGGCCTGATCCAGGGCGCGGTATCCGAAGCGGTCACCAGCCTGTTGAAAGATTCCTTCACCCTGATCGGCCTTGTTTTCGTCATCTTTTACCGGGACTGGAAACTCGCCCTCATCGCCATGGTCGTATTCCCCCTGACGATTTATCCCATCGCGCAGTTCGGGAGAAAAATGAGGAGTATTTCGACGCACACCCAGGTGACGATGGGCAGCCTGATCTCGCTCCTCCACGAGACTATTTCGGGAAACCGGATCGTCAAGGCGTTCGGCATGGAGAGGCACGAGAACAACAGATTCTCTCTCGAAAACGAGCGCCTGTTTAAACTGTTCATGAAGTCGGTTTCCATCCGGGCCGTCTCGAGCCCGTTGATGGAGTTCCTCGGCGGATTCGGGATCGCGGCGATCGTCCTCTACGGCGGGTACCAGGTCATCAACGGCACATCCACTCCGGGGACGTTTTTCTCCTTCCTCGCGGCGCTCCTGCTGCTTTATGAGCCGGTAAAACGGCTCACGAACGTGAATAATACGATCCAGCAGGGCATCGCCGGGGCCGAGAGGGTGTTCGATGTCATGGGCACGGTGCCGGAAATCCGCGACCGGGAAGACGCCATTCCCCTGCCCCGGATTTCGAGAGAAATCGAACTTCGGAACGTTACATTCGCATACGAAGATACCCCGGTCCTTAAGGGAATCGACCTGAAAATCAGGGCCGGCGAGCTGATCGCCTTTGTGGGAATGAGCGGAGGCGGCAAAACCACGCTGGTGAACCTCATACCGCGTTTCTATGACGTTCAGGAAGGCCGGGTGATGATCGACGGGATCGATATCCGGGACGTCACGATGGAATCGCTCCGCAAGCAGATCGGCATCGTCACCCAGCAGACGATACTGTTCAACGATACCGTCAGAAATAATATCGCCTACGGCGATATTACAAAAAGCGAGGAAGACATCATCCGGGCGGCCAAGGCGGCGAATGCCCACGAATTCATCATGAAGCTCCCGCTCGCCTACGACACGATTATCGGGGAGCAGGGAGTTAAACTCTCGGGGGGCGAGCGCCAGCGGATCTCCATCGCGAGGGCGCTCCTGAAGGACGCCCCCATCCTGATCCTGGACGAGGCCACTTCATCCCTGGATACCGAGGCGGAAATAGAAGTGCAGGAAGCGCTCGACAAGCTCATGGAGAACAGGACGACCCTCGTAATCGCGCACCGTCTTTCCACGATCCGCAATGCGGACCGGATCGTCGCCATTGTCGACGGCCGGATCGTGGAAGAAGGGACGCACGAATCGCTCCTGCTGCGCAAAGGCGAATACTTCAAGCTTTATAATATGCAATTCCGCGCGAACGGGACCGACAATAAAGAAGCTGAGAACCTGGAAAAGAACGAAGTTGCGAAGCTGCGAAGCTGCGAGGATAGGAAATAGAAAACTCAAGGCAGGCTGGGATCAGAATGACACTCCTGGTCATGACGAGCGAAGCCTGGAATGACAATTCCCATGTTATGGTGAGCCAAACTTGGGATGGCAATCCAATCTCCATGTCATGGTGAGCCTGTCGAACCATGACATGGGCGACAGCAAAGCAGTGAAAAGTTACTTCGTTTACATCCCGAAGTGCCTGATGCCCCTTTAAATTACTTAGTGCCGATTAATGAAGCTGAAAAAAGCAATCATAAAAATCTGGAACGACGACAGCGTGTCGGATTTTACGAACCCCTTTTCCTCCCTCCTTTATACTTTCTCTCTGATCTACGGATCGATTATCCGCGTCCGGAACATTTTCTATAACAGGGAAATACTCGGGATGAAGAAGCTTCCCTGCCCCGTCATCAGCATCGGCAATATTACTGCAGGCGGGACGGGAAAAACCCCGATGGCAATAATGGCGGCAAGGATTTTAAGGAACGCGGGATTCCGCCCGGCGGTCATCAGCCGCGGATACGCAGGAACTGATGAGGGACTCCTTACGGTCGTCTCTGACGGAAATAATATAATGAAGAGCCCGGCGGAATCGGGTGATGAGCCTTTTCTTGTCGCCGTCTCATCACCGGGGACAGCAGTCCTGACAGGTCCCGACCGGTTCGCTGCCGGCATGCACGCAATCGAAAAACTGGGCGCGAACGTAATCGTTCTGGACGACGCCTTCCAGCACCGGAAGCTGCAAAGGGACATGAACGTGCTTCTGCTCGATGCGCAGAGGCCTTTCGGAAACAATCACCTGCTTCCCCGCGGGCCGCTCCGGGAACAGGAGACCGGCGTGAAACGGGCGGATATGATCGTATTTACGAGAGCGGACGAAGACGGGCATAAAACGCGCTGGGAGAAGGATCTCGAGCGCAGTTTGCCGCAGATGCCTTTTTTCCGGGCGGTCCACAAACCGAAAGGAATTATCCCCCTGTCGCCGACGATCCCCGGCATGGCTGGGGCAACGGAAATTTCGGGCCGGCATGCCGGCCCGGACCTGAATGTCACCCTTCGACAGGCTCAGGGTGACATTCGTGCTCAGGGTGACATTCGGGCTCAGGGTGACAGAAAAGGCATCCTTCCTCCGGAATTTATCCGCGACAGGAAAGTGAGCGCGTTTGCGGGAATAGCGGAACCGGGTCATTTTCGCAGAACGCTTGAATCGCTGGGAGCCGAAGTGGCCTCCTTCAACGAATTCCCCGACCACCACGACTATACCGCCGGGGACCTGGAAGTGATCCGCGATAATGCGAAGAACTGCGGCGCCGACCTGATATTGACCACGGAAAAAGACGGAGTGAAGCTTGCCGGCCGCGATTTGCAGGATATGAATATCTCCGTGCTGCGCATCGAAATGGAAATCATTTCTGATAACAAAAATTTCGAAGACGCCCTCCTGGCCGGGTTAAGATCATGAAGCCGACTGCGGCGACGCGCGTCATCATGTTTCTTTTCCGGTGCGTCCCGCTCGGGTTGAGAAGGCATTTATTCACTTCATTTTTCCTCCTTTTCTACTACTTCTCCCCGAGACAGAGGCTGATCGCTCTTCACAATCTCTGCCGCGCCTATCCGGATAAGGATATCGGGGAGCTTGCCGGAATAGCGAAAGGCGTCTTTCGCCACGTTGGAACCGTGGCCGCCGAATTCTTCGAGCTCCCGAAGATCACCAGGGAAAATCTGCATGAGTGGGTGGAATTCGACGGCCTGGAGAATTTCAACAATGCCCTGGCCCTTAATAAGGGGATACTGTCCGTCGTGGCCCATTTCGGCAACTGGGAGCTCATGACGGTCGCGCTGCCCCTGTCGGCGCAGCCGATGGGTATAATCTACCGCCCTCTCGACAGTCCCGTTCTTGATGATATGCTCGCATGGATGAGAACGCTGCACGGAAACACGCTCATCCCCAAAGAGGGGGCGATGAAGAAAATCGTGCGGCTCCTGAGGGAAAACCAGGCAATAGGTATTCTCAGCGACCAGAACGTGGCGGCGCGCGAAGGCGTGTTCGTCGAATTCTTCGGCCGCCCCGCCTGCACCGCCGTGGGCACGGCCGTCCTGGCCATGCGGACAGGCGCACCCGTCCTTCCGGCCTTTATGCCCAGGATTGCGAAGGGGAAGTACAGGTTTGTAATCAAACCCCCCGTGGAGATCACCGTAACCGGGGATGATGAAGCAGACATCCTGGTCAATACCCAGCGCTTCACCCGGGTGGTCGAAGAAATGGTGCGGCAGTACCCCGACCAGTGGTTCTGGATACACCAGCGGTGGAAGACGCAGCCCTTTCAGAAGGAGTAAAGAAAGAAGTTGAGAAGTTGAGAGGGTGAGAAGTTGAGATGAAGAACTTCCTATGAGAGTAATGGCTATTGGCCAGTTGCTGAAAACGCGGAGAAAGAAACCGAGGGGGTGAGAGGCTAAGAGAAAGGATTGCCAATTGAAAATAGAAATATTAGGACCACAACTTGAAAACCAAATCGGAAAGAAAAAGAGAAATCAGACATTTTCGGGACCTTGAGGTTTATCAACGGGCTTTCCAAGCTGCTATGATCATTTATGAAATCTCAAAAAGTTTCCCTGTTGATGAAAAATATTCTTTGACAGACCAGATTCGTAAATCATCCAGGTCAGTTTGCTCAAACCTGGCAGAAGCATGGAGAAAAAGAAGGTATACTGCTGTATTTAAAAACAAGTTGACGGATTCCATGCAGGAGGCATCAGAAACCCAAAGTTGGCTCGAATTCTGTCTCGCTTGTAAATACATGGAAGAGAAAAGTTTCAATTCTCTCGATTCTGAATATGAAGAAATCATAAGAATGATAAATATAGTAGAGAAGATGGCTACAAAGTTCTGCTATTGATCTCACCATCTCACCATCTCACCTTCTCAGCTTCGATAAGTGAAGTGTGGGATATGGATCGAAAATGTTATCGAGCTTTGAATTGAAAAAAATATTGGTGCGCAGCACGAACTGGATCGGCGATGCCGTCATGACGCTGCCGGCGGTCGCCGCCGTGCGCGCGGCTTTTCCGCAGGCGCACGTTTCCATTCTGGCGAAACCGTGGGTTGCCGAGATCTTCCGGATCTGTCCGGACGCGGATGAAATCGTTCTTTTCGAGAGCCCCGGCGCCCACGACGGCGTTGCCGGCAAGTTCAGGCTGGCGGGAGAATTGAAGAGACGCGGCTTCGATGCGGCCATTCTGCTCCAGAACGCAATCGAAGCGGCGATCATCGCCGGGCTGGCGGGGATTCCGATCCGGGCCGGATACGATTCGGATTGCAGGGGAGTGCTCCTGACGCATCCCGTCCGGCGCACCCCCGAGGTGCGCAAAGTACATCAAATCGAATACTATCTTGCCATGCTTGCCGGTCTGGGAATACCTCCCGCAGGAAAAGAGGCCAGGCTGAAGCCCGGGGAAGAGTATCACCGCATATCGGAATCCCTCCTGAAGAGACTGGGCATGGACGGCAGTGAGTTGCTGGTGGGGATAGCGCCCGGCGCCGCCTATGGTCCCGCCAAGCGCTGGCCCGCAGAGCGTTTCGCCGAAGTGGCGGACCGGCTTTCCGCCGATCCGGGCTGCCGGGTTCTACTCTTCGGGAGCGAAGGAGACCGGCAGAGCGTCGAGGCCGTGCAGAAAAGCGCCGGGTGCGGCCCGGTCAGCCTGGCGGGAAAAACCGGGCTCCGTGAGGCGATCGCCCTGATCGCGCGCTGCAGACTTTTTATTTCCAACGACTCCGGGCTCATGCATGTCGCGGGAGCCCTCGGCGTGCCGACGGTTGCGATATTCGGATCGACAAATCCCGCCGCTACGTCTCCACCCGGAGCGCGGAGCATCGTGATCTGGAAAGGGGTCCCGTGCAGTCCCTGCCTGAAACAGGAATGCCCGACGGATTTCAGGTGTATGAATGAAGTTACCGCCGACGAGGTATATGAAAAGGCGAGGAAGTTGATAAAGGACTGTCCTTCGATAAATCGATAAACTGGTCGGGGAAGGAGTCCATTGCGTCTGTTGGGTCCATTGCGTCCGTTGCGTCAATTGCGTCCATTGCGTCCGTTGCGTCAATTGCGTCTATTGTGTCTGTTGGGTCTGTTGCATCTATTGTGTCTGTTGTGTCTATTGCGTCAAGAAAGACAGTCATTGGGTTCGGCGTGAGATGATCTTTTAGACACACCTTACTCCTTACGCTTTACGCCTCACGACTTTAGGAGCAGATATGTCCCGAAACACCGCCGTATTCATGGACAGGGACGGCACGATTAATGAAGAAGTCGGTTACCTGAGCCGCCTGGAGGAATTGAAGATCATCCCCGAGGCCTTCGAAGCGATCCGCCTGATAAACGAGAGCGGAATGAAAGCGGTGGTGATCAGCAACCAGTCGGGGGTCGCAAGGGGATACTTCGGCGAGGAGTTTCTCGAGCGGGTCAACACGCGGCTGAACGAAATCCTGTGGGAGAAAGGCGCACGCATCGACGCCTTCTATTACTGCCCGCACCATCCCAGCGCAGGAGAAGGAATTTACCGAAAAGCCTGCGAATGCAGAAAGCCGGAGCCGGGGCTGCTGCTGGCGGCGGCCCGCGACATGGATATCGACCTTCCCCGCTCTTTCATGATCGGCGACATGCTCAAGGACATCGAGGCGGCAAAGAGAGTGGGAACGAAAGGAATCCTGGTGCGCACCGGATACGGAAGCAATATCACTATTACCGACAAGCCGGCGCACATCGCGGACAATATCCTTGGCGCCGTGAAGTGGATTTTGAACGAGAGAAAAAAACTGAACCGCAGATAACATTGCCGGGGATATAACCAAACCGAACAAGGCATTGTCATCCTAAGCTTGTCGAAGGATGACAATTTTAATGTTATTTTATTGCGAGCGGAAATGAATATCCTTATAGTCAAACTCAGCGCGATCGGGGATGTCGTTCACACATTGCCTTCACTGGCATCTTTGAGAAAGCTTTACCCTCAGGCCCATATAACCTGGGTGGTCGAGGAGGCAGCGGCTGACATCCTGGCCGGGAACCCCGATCTCGACCGGGTAATTGTTTCGAAAAGAAAGCAGTGGATTGCCTGTCTGCGGCGGGGGGAAAAAATCGGCAAGACCTTCCGCGAGATCAACAGCTTTCTTTCGGGCCTGCGCAGCCGCAGATACGACCTGGTGATCGATTTCCACGGCCTGATGAAAAGCGCGGCCATTGTCCTTCTGAGCGGAGGCGGACGCAGACTCGGTTACGACAGCATGCAGGAGATGACCGGGCTATTCTATACGGAAAAAATTCCGGAAGACATGAACAAGCACGCCGTCGACCGCTATCTCGATTTCGTCAGGCATCTCGGGGGCGCATCCGAAGAACCCCGATTCATCATTGCCGTTGAAGAAGAAAACAGAAAGAAAATCGACTCGCTTCTGGCTGAAGGAAACATTTCCGCCGAACGGGGATTCGTCGCCGTCAATCCGGTTGCATTCTGGAAAACCAAGCTGTGGGATGAAAGCAGGTTCGCCCTCCTCTGCGACCGGATCGCGAGGGAGCTGGGTTTCGCCGTGGTCTTCACCGGAGGGGAAAAAGAAGGAGCAATAGAATCGATCCGCGCGCAGATGCGCGAGCCTTCTCTCAACCTCGGCGGCCGGACCACGCTCCGCGACCTTGCCTGCCTTTACGGCAGAGCCGCCCTGGTTGTCACGACCGATTCCGGCCCGATGCACATTGCCGCCGCTGCAGGGACCCCGGTGGTCGCCCTCTTCGGCCCGACCTCGCCCGTCCGCACGGGGCCGTACGGGAGGGGGCACGAAGTGATCCGCGCAGATTTAACATGCA
>JAQTPK010000044.1:19006-24330 GCA_028712885.1 Syntrophales bacterium
GCCCCTGCTTCAGGAAAGAGTGCGGGACAAAAAAATGTATGGACGAAATATCCGTCGATAGGGTATTCGAAGCCGTGCGCAAGATGCTGGATTCCGTGTCGAGCACGGAATGACATGGCCCCGCCCGGGGTCATTCCGCGGAACTTGTCCCCGAAGTTTTTAATCGGGGAGCCGGAATCCGGACCACGTCACCGCGGAAGCGGGGGCCCAATAAAAATGCTGGATTCCGGCTCGTTGGCCGGAATGACAATTTTAGGAATTGGAGGACGTACGGATGAGCCGCTTTTATCGTGTTATTATTTTTTTTCTGACTCTTTCAATTATCGGATTCATTAACCCGGCCCTGGCGGAAGAAACCGGCAAATCCGTGAAGGCGCCGCTTTCCTCATTCTTCACCGAATCGGGATTCATCACGGGGATGGGCACGGGCAGCGTCACCAAAGGGGACTACGAGCCTATCCTTCTGATATGGCATCTCGCGGCGGACCTGAAGCCGCACCTCCGGTTCCTGGGAAATCACCGCGGCACACTTTCATTTATCTGCGAGCCGCAGATCAACCCGGCGTTCAACCCCGACACCGATGTCGAGTTCGGCGTCGGATTCGGGCTGAAGTACATATATCCCGTAACCGACCGGATATCTCCATACGTGATGGGATCGGTGGGGCCGCATTTCATCACCGTGCAGGACAACGACCAGGCGACCGGGTTTATTTTTGCCGATACCATAGGTGCGGGAGTTTATTACCACCTCACGACAAAATCGGCGGTCCACGCGGGATACCGCTTCCGGCACATGTCAAATGCGGGCCTGAAATCCCCGAACAGCGGAATCAATACGCATTTCGGCACCATTGGATATTCGGTATTTTTTTAATCTCGGAGGGCTGTTGAAATCCTAAATCCCAAGCACCAAATCCCAAACAAACCCGAATGACCGAAATCCAAAATTCAAAAAAGTACGATCTTGAGGATCGTACGCTGAAATACTCAAGAAACATAATTTCCTTCACAAAGGTTCTGCCAAAAACAGTTTCCAATACCGAAATCATTAAACAACTAATCAGATCATCCTGTTCTGTAGGAGCAAATTATATCGAAGCAAATGAGTCTCTGGGGAAAAAAGATTTTCTTATGAGAATTCGAATCTGTCGGAAGGAAGCCAAAGAATCATTATATTGGCTGAACTTAATCGAAAACGGCGAACCCGATAACGAACAATACCGATTCCTGCTGAAGGAAACAACGGAATTGATGAAGATCTTCGGATCGATTTTAGAGAAGTTTCGGTAGATTTGGATTTCGAATTTTGAATTTATTTAGGATTTAGGATTTGGGATTTACGATTTTATCCCGGAGGTTATTATGACTATCAGCAAAGAACTACTCGAAATTCTCGCCTGTCCCAAATGCAAGGGGGATATTTACCTGACCGAGAACGGCGACGGCCTTGTCTGTGACAAGTGCAGGCTGCTCTATGAAATCAGGGACGACATCCCGATCATGCTGATCGACGAGGCCAAGCCGCTCGACTGAGAAACGGAGCCGAAAGTTTCCATACTACTTACTCCACAGCGCCGAAACCGGCACCGCGTATAAATCACGCCCGAACGGCACAACCTGAGAGCCGGTATAGACTACCGCTCCGGAAATGAAATTCCCTCCGGCGATTGTTTTCAGTACCTTCAAGCCTGAAAAGTGCTTCGCTGTAACAGCTGCGGCAAGTTTTATTTCTATTCCGTATATCTTTCCCGACGCATCCTCCAAAACGAGGTCCACCTCATGCCCCAGATGCGAACGAAAGTGAAAGCAGCGTATCTTAGCATTGGACCACGTCGCCTGTTTACAAATTTCGGACACTATAAAATTTTCAAACAGACTGCCGGCGGACCCGGGATCTCCCGCCAATCTTTCCGCATTCAGGCCGAGCAGGTGGCAGGCAACGCCTGTATCGGTAAAATACAGCTTAGGCGCCTTGACCAGACGCTTCCCGAGATTATTGGTCCAGGCGGGAAGGTGATATATGAAAAATACCGCCTCCAGCATCGAGAGATATCGAATTAAAGAGGTGTTCGGAATACCGAGAGATCGTGCTATCTGCGCCTGATCACGGATCATTGCCGTCCTCGAAGCAAGAAACCGGAGGAGTTTGGGAATAGTCGCCACTTCGTGAATCATGGAAATGCTTCTGATCTCCCGCTCGGCAATAGTAGTAATATAGGATCCAAACCATGCATCCCGCCTTGCCGGAGCAGTCCTTCCGAGAGGTTCGGGAAAACCGCCGCCGACAATTCTTGAGGCAAGCTCCTGAATGTTTATTTGCGGGTAGTATTTTTGTTCAATCTTTTCCCCACAGAGATTCTCAATGAACGACTCACGGACTCCGGCAATCTCCCCCTGGGACAGGGGCCAAAGGGTCAGGATCTCCATTCTGCCGGCGAGAGAGTCGGCAACGCGGGGGACTGCAAGTACATTGGCGGACCCCGTCAAAAGATATCTGCCGGCGGTTCGCCTTCTGTCTACGTCCTCTTTGATAGCGAGCAGCAGGTTGGGGGTTCTCTGGACCTCATCTAAGATGACAGGGGTCTTCAAACCATTTACAAAACCGGTCGGGTCGGAAGAAGCCGCAGACAGGACCGCCGCATTATCCATGGTTAAATAATTAAAATTACCGTGGTCAAGGAGATCTCTGACAAGAGTGGTCTTTCCGACTTGCCGCGCCCCCCGGATATATACGACAGGAGAATCCGAGATGGCCTCCTTGAGAACGGGAAGCAGGTTCCGTTTGTATAGAGTCGAAGGCGCCATGCCGAAATATTACCAAATAATGGTAGAAATTCAACCAAAATTTGGCAATATTTTACCATATGGGATTCTGCCGTAGAGGCTTCCGGCTATATGGCGGGTTGGTTTCTGAAATTCGATTCATCAAAGGGGATGTCGCCCTGAGCCGGTCGAAGGGCCTGCCGAAGGGTCGAAGGGTGACAGTTCGACTTTTTACGATATCATCAACTTTGAATCTTATAATACTCCTTATACCATCTGACAAACCTCGGTATCCCCTCCTCGATGGACGTCCTGGGCCGGAATCCGGCATCACGGACCAGATCGTCAATATCCGCATACGTTTCGGGGACGTCTCCGGGCTGCAGCGGCAGAAACTCTTTCTCAGCCTCCCGGCCGAGGCATTTTTCGATCACGCGGATAAAATCAAGCAGTCCGATCGGATTGTGAAGCCGAGAATATTGCTGCTGCAGTAAACAAACGGGTTCCGCAAGGAATATCGCACACCGGGCTGGGCCGCGAGATGGATTACCCGCTCGAACCTGCCCCTCTCAAATAACGGCTCCATCTCACCGCGATCACTGATGTCAATCCGGCTGAAATTGAAGCGACTATTCCGCTCCAATACATTCAGCCGCGCTTTTTTGAGTTCAACATCGTAATAACTGAGATTCCTTTCCCGGCGAAATCGAATGCCCCGGGCACTCGCGCCCTCCCGCAATTTCACCTTTGCTTTTCCCATCAAATCCAATATTATAGCTTCCATGTTGATGTAAAGTAATATCCCGGCGGGTGCCACATTATGAAATTATCGGAGAAAATTGCGTCTCGTCAGGCGAAAGTAGGCATTATCGGTCTCGGTTATGTCGGGCTTCCGCTTGCCATTGAATTCTGCAAAGCCGGCTTCTGCGTAACGGGATTCGATGTCGACAAGGGCAAGATTGAAATGCTGAAAGAGGGTAAAAGCTATATAAAGCACATCGATGTGTCCCTGATAACCGGGAAAATTTCAAAAAAAGATACTTCCGGAAAGAACAAGAAGCTGTTTACGCCGAGTTATGATTTCAAAAAACTTGCGGAAATGGATTGCATCCTTGTATGTGTGCCGACTCCTCTCAACAGATACAGAGAACCCGATCTTTCGTATGTAATAAACACTGCCAAAGTCATCGCGCAGTATCTAAAAAGAGGTCAGCTCGTCATCCTTGAATCCACTACCTATCCCGGAACGACTGACGGAGAGATGCGGAAAGTCCTGGAAACAAGCGGGCTGATTGCGGGCAAGGATTTTCTCCTTGCATTTTCTCCCGAACGCGAGGACCCGAACAATAAGGATTACAGGACGGGCACAATTCCGAAAGTCGTCGGCGGATATACCAGGAAGTGCCTTGAGACCGCCAGGGCTCTTTACGATGCAATAGTAATGCAGACGGTTCCTGTATCGTCAACCCGTGTAGCCGAGGCGACAAAACTTCTCGAAAATATTTACCGGTCCGTCAACATCGCTCTTGTAAATGAGCTGAAGGTGCTTTTTGACAAGATGGACATAGATATCTGGGAGGTGATCGAAGCGGCCAAAACGAAACCGTTCGGATTCCAGGCATTTTATCCCGGTCCGGGACTCGGTGGGCATTGTATTCCCATCGATCCTTTTTACCTTACCTGGAAGGCGAGAGAATACGATTTCTCGACGCGTTTCATTGAGCTGGCGGGCGAGATAAATACATCCATGCCGGACTTTGTTGTCTCAGTGGTCGTGAAGGCATTAAACGACTCAAAAAAACATATAAACGGGGCAAAGATTCTATTGCTCGGCCTGTCTTACAAGGCCAATGTTGATGATGATCGGGAATCTCCTGCATACAGGCTGATGAGGAAACTCGAACGCATGGGGGCGCGGGTATGTTATAACGACCCGTATGTTCGGGAAATATGACCTACCCGTGAGTTTTCCGAATTCGCCGGCAGGAAATCGCAAGAAATTACCGGAAATTACGATCTGATGCTGATCGTCACCGCCCACGATGCCTATTCCAGTATCGATTTCGCCTCCTTCGACATTCCCGTGGTCGATACGCGGAATGTCGTCAAGAAGAAGAACAAGCTGATCTATAAAGCTTAAGCTGTCCGTTGCGTCTGTTGCGTCCATTGCGTCTATTGGGTCCTTTGCGTCTATTGCGTCCGTTGTGTCCTTTGCGTCCGTTGTGTCCTTTGCGTCCGTTGCATCATTGGGTCTGTTTCGTCTATTGAGTCCATTGGGTCTGTTGCGTCCATCAAGTCTGTTGCGTATTAGTCCTATCATCAGCGAGAACTTCCCTCCCGAACATCCCGCCCTTTTCATTCCCGCACAGTAATAGTTAAGTAAAAAGCAACACAAGGTGCTTAGATGAGAATTACACGTTTTGAAGACCTTGGGTGCGTATTCCGGAGCAAGTCGCCACTCGATTCCGATTGAAGTCGCCACCTGATTCCGATCCATTCCGCCACTGAATTCCGATGCAATCCGCCATGCGATTCCGAAGCATTGCGCCACCCCCGGT
>JAQTPK010000081.1 GCA_028712885.1 Syntrophales bacterium
ATCTCCATTTAGAAGCCGCATTTTCAGAAGGAGGGTGAAATGATTGAAATAGAAGTAAAAACAGTAAAACCCTCAATGATCAAACTAAATAAAGACAATCCGCGCCGCATAAGCAATACGGACATGGACCGACTCGTTAAAAGTCTTAACGAATTCCCAGAAATGATGCAACTCCGGGAGATCGTCGTTGATGAAACCATGACCGTGCTGGGCGGAAACATGCGCCTCCTTGCACTCCGGAAGGCCGGCGCAAAGAAATGCACCGCTAAAATCGTGAAAGGGCTTACGGCGGATCAAAAACGGGAATTTATTGTCAAGGATAATACCGCTTTCGGCACCTGGGACTTTGATTTATTAAGCGGCTGGGACGACTTACCGTTGACCGACTGGGGTATAAAGGGAATCGACGACGAGGAATCCTTAAAGCCAAAACTGGATTACGAAGAAAAAGAACTCCGGCCATATCGAATGTCCCATGTTCTCCTCAGCTTCCCCCCGGAAAAACTCTTAGAAATCCAGAAACACCTTGAAAAGATTATAAAAACCGAAGGGGTTGAATATGAGCAGTCAAGCAATTAAAACAGATAATTCTTTTTTTGAAGAAAAGGTAAAACTGCGGGCCGACAACCTTCCGGAAACCGATCCGGTCAATGTTTTGGATATGTTTCACGGCGCCGGCGCTATCTGGGAAGATGTAAGAAAGAAGACCGGGCGGACTATTAACGTCCTGGGCATCGACAAAAAATCAGGAATGCCCCTAATCTATCTCCAGGGCGACAACCGGAAGTTCCGGGTCGATTATTCCCATTTCCATATCGTTGACTGCGACGCTTACGGATCGCCGGTGACCAACCTGCAGGACGTTCTTAAAAGATCCCGAAACCCTTTGACGGTTTTTCTAACCTTCATTCAAACCGGCATGGGACGGCTTCCGAATAATCTCTTGTTCGCCCTGGGCTATACTCCGGCCATGCTCGATAAATGCCAGACGATTTTCAATCGACACGGTCAAAAGAAGCTGCTGGATTATCTCTGGACGGTCGGAATCCGAAACGTGAAGATGTATTCGACCTTTGATAAACGGAAAAGTTACCTATGTATCAAAATAAACCAAGTGGCTGATATTGTTAAATAATTCTTGACAATAAAAAACAAATAGGTTAAACTCTTAGTGAAAGCAAGTAGTTACATAAATTAAACTAAGAGGAGGAAGCCATGAAAACAGTAAAGCATGATCAGATTTATCCGAACCCCGACCAACCGCGAAAATCATTCAACTCGGGGAAGTTGGAGGAGCTTGCCCAGTCAATCAAAGCCTGCGGCCTCATGGAACCGATTGTCTGCGTCAAAAAAGGCAAACGGTTTATGATCGTCGCGGGGGAACGTCGATGGAGGGCTTGTTTAATCGCTGGCCTTCTAAATATCCCAGTGAGGATAATCAAAGCAAATAAACAGAAAATTGCCGAACTCGCACTCCTCGAAAATATCCAAAGGGAGGACCTGAACATTATCGAGGAGGCAAACGCCTACCGAAGCCTAGTTGATATTGGTTTATCTGTGGAGGAAATTGCCGGAAAAATGGGAATGAAATACACTTTCCGAATCGAATGGCGGTTAAGCCTCTTGAACCTCGAAAAGGTCTATCAGGACTACACCGTCAAAGGAATCCTAACCCCTACCCAGGCAAGGGAGATGAGCCGACTGCCAAAAGAGAAGCAAGGTATCTTATTCGACATGATCTCCGCAGGCAAAGCGAAAACTCAAAACAAATTGACCGCTACGGTAAACGCAATGCTTTACACACAGGAACAGGAAAGCTTTCTCCCCGAACCTCTTCCTGTGGAAAGGGAAGTCAATAGCAAATATGACCGGATGATCGAAAGCATCGTTAGTTTCATCAACCAAGCATTTAATCGGGACGACCTGTCTGTCCTCTCGGCGGTTCTGACTCCAGCGGCCCATGTCAATATTGAGAGGATCGACCTGATCATTTTCCACCTGAACAAGATTAAGCGGGCGCTTCTCCAGGCCGACAGCAGGCGGGAAGTATTAGAGCAAACCACCATCGCGGCATAAGAAAGGAAGGTGCGCAATGTCCTACATCTATGAGCCCAAGGGCAAAGCGAAGGAGTACGGCGACTACGCCCTTAACCTATACAACGGCTGTACGCATGGCTGTCGGTACTGCTACGTCCCGGCGATCCGGCGACAGTCACCCGAACAATTCCACAGCGAGGCATCGGCCCGCAACATCAAATGGCCGGACCTAATGAAAGAGATCAAAGCCCATACCGGCAAGCCCCTCTTTTTCTGCTTCATGTGCGATCCTTACCAGCCCATCGACAATGACCGAAAACTAACCCGGAGCGCAATCCAGCTTTGTAAAAACGCAGGCGTTCATATCTATCTACTTACCAAAGGTGGCGAGCGATCGGTGCGGGATTTCGATCTACTTGGGGAAGGCGATCACTACGGCGCAACCCTCACCTTTATGAACCGCACCCAGTCCCGCGAATGGGAACCTGGAGCGGCAGACCCGGAGGAGCGGATGGACGTTTTACGCAAGGCCAACCAGCGAGGGATTTTCACCTGGGCCAGTCTGGAGCCGGTCATTGATCCGGTGCAGTCCTTGGAAATCATAAACCGCTGTCATGAGTTCGTAGATCTATTCAAAGTCGGCAAATGGAACCATGACACGCGGGCGAATGCCATTGACTGGAAGGCGTTCGGCATAGAAGCGATCCGGCTTCTCGAAAAGTACGGCAAAAAGTACTACATAAAAAAAGACCTGGCTATTTGTCTGGAGTGATAAAGTGGCACGAATCTTGTCAAAGCACCGTTTTCAGGGGGGCCATATAATCATAAGGCCCCCCTGCCGAAGAGGGCCTATAAGTCAAATTTCGAGGCCGTCTGATGCCCGCCCACTCTACGTTTCCGGGGCGGTTTTTCCGTTTTTACGCAACCACATAATATCATTACTGAATAAAAAGCCTCTAAAAGTCACGCCCTTACAGGGTTTCCGGGCGCTCTCAAAGTCACAACCCGTCAAGGTTTCCCAAGGGTGTTTTTCGGTGATTTTGGCAGACCCCAAAATCGACGATTTAAGGCGTTTTCTTTTTAGTGCCCGCAAAGTCACAACTGGACAGCGTTTCCGAAGGCTCTACGTGCCACGCCTATTCTGCGTTTCCGAAGGAGAGGGGTTAAAGACATGAAATCAATAAAGAATAGTGCCACTCGGAAAGCCACGCCCACAAAGGGTTTCCGAAGATTCGAGGGTCTAAAATGACCGAAAAACGATGGTATGACACAACCCGATGGAGGCGGGCCGTGAAAACATTTCTGGCCGATCCCGATAACGCCCTCTGCGCCCTCTGCCAAAAAATCGGGCGGGATACTCCCGCGACAATCGTTGACCACAAACAGCCGCACAAAGGCGACTATGACTTGTTCTGGAATCAGGAAAACTGGCAAGGCGTCTGTGCCCCCTGCCACTCGGCGGCAAAACGGATGCAAGAAATTCACGGCTATTCCCAGGCGGCGGACCTCGACGGTCTCCCGGTCGATCCCGGCCATCCCTGGAATCAAAAGGAGAAATGATATGCCAGCGCGAAGAGGATCAGGAAGAAAACCGACCCCGAATGTCCTGAAGTTCAAGATGGGGAATCCTGGAAAACGGCCCATCAAAAAGGAACCGACTCCGCCGGCGGGCGATCTTCCTTCTCCGCCCGTTCACTTGGACGCCTACGGAATCGAGGAATGGAACCGTATCGCGTCCGGTTTACATATTATGGGCGTGCTTACAGAAATCGACCAACAGACGCTTGCGGCCTATTGTGGGGCGTACTCGAGATGGCGTCGGGCTGAAGATCAAATTAGGCGGAAGGTGAAAGCGGCGCAAACGAAACTGACCAAATCCGGGATGAAGCGAAAAGAAGCGACGGAAGAGGCTGAACTTTACGGCCTGATCGACAAGACTTCAAACGGGAACATCATTCAGAATTGCCTTATCGGGATCGCAAACAAGGCGGCGAACGACATGATCCGGTATGCTGCGGAATTTGGTTTGACGCCGTCAGCGCGTGCGCGACTGGCGATTGATCCAGGCAAGGAAAAGGAATCGAAGTTTAAGGGGCTTATAGGAAGTGGCAAAAAATAGTGAGCGCGTAAAGAGAATCATCCAATTCATTGAACAACTTACCGTTCCATCCGGGAAGGGCGAGGGGAAGCCGTTCAAACTGAATCGAGCCGAGCGGCGTTTTATCCAGGACGTGTATGGCCCCGTTTACAGGACGGGAAATCAATTTCTCCGGATCGTCCGGCGGGCCGTGCTCAGTATGGCCCGGAAGAACGGGAAGACCGCCTTCATTGCTTGTCTTGCCCTTGTTCACCTCGTCGGGCCGGAGGCGATCAAAAACGGGGAAATCTACTCAGCGGCGACCGAACGCGAGCAGGCGGCTATTGTCTTTAAGTACGCGGCGCAGATCGTCCGGGCGGACAAGGAACTCGAATCCCTGATTAAAATCGTTGACAGCACAAAAACAATGGTCTGCTTTTCAAACGGATCGATTTACCGGGCGATCAGCGCAGAGGCGGGCTCCAAGTTCGGCCTCAACCCCACCGTGGTTATTTACGATGAACTCGCCCAGGCGCGGAACCGGGATCTATATGATGCCCTTGATACATCGATGGCCGCCCGGCTGGAACCTCTATATATCGTGATCAGCACGCAGTCAAACGACCCGCAGCACATCCTCTCCCAGCTTATCGATGATGGCCTCTCCGGGCGTGACCCGTCCACGGTCTGCCACCTATACGCCGTCCCGGATGACGCGGAGAATGTTTTTACCGATGAAAAACTCTGGAAACTGGCAAATCCTGCCCTCGGCGACTTTCGCAGCCTTCCAGAAATGAGAACGGCGGCGAAGCGGGCTGTCCGGATGCCGTCATTTGAACAGTCATTTCGCAACCTGTACCTCAATCAGCGTGTCGATGCTCAATCCCCCTTGATCCCCCGTTCCGAATGGATGGCTTGCCAGGGCGATGCGGAGATCCCTTTGGGCTCGGAAATATATCTCGGTCTTGACCTCTCCGGGAAAACTGACCTGACGGCGCTGGTGGGGGTGACCGCAGGCGAGCAGGACCGGGTGAAAGCATGGTTCTGGAAGCCGAAGGAAACGCTGCTGGAGCACGAAAAACGCGACCGCGTGCCGTACACCGTGTGGCGGAATCAGGGTTTCATCGAAACGACGCCGGGCCGGGCGATTCAATATGACTGGATCGCGGCCCGCCTCGCGCAGATCCACAAGGATTATGTCGTGCTCGGAATGGCCTTTGACCGTTACCGGATAGACGACTTAATGAAGGCTATGGCGGACATCGGCCTTGATGCCTACATTGACAGCAAGGATAAGCAGAGGTCTGGCGCCTTGCGGTTAGTCCCATGGGGGCAAGGCTTCAAGGATATCACTCCGGCAGTAGAAGCCCTGGAGGGCTCCATTCTTGACCGGCGCTTCGTCCACGACGGCAATCCGGTTCTGACTTGGAACATCTCAAACGCGA
>JAQTPK010000045.1:0-6525 GCA_028712885.1 Syntrophales bacterium
CCGACATAAATTACCCGGCCGGCGCCGTCCTTCATTATATAAACGCCGGTGCTCCGGGGAGCGCTCTTGAGCTTTTCTTTCAGATTATCCCTATCCATTTTAGAAATCCTAATTTCTAAATCCTAAACAAATCCAAAACACAAATAATTCAAATCCAAAAATAATTCGAAAGAATGACTGTCCCAAACTGGTCCTTTCATCTGTTTTGAGCATTTGAATTTTGACATTTGGATTTGCTTGGGATTTAGGATTTTGTGCTTAGAAATTTGAACTTCACCCGAATTCCAATTCACGGTCCTGCAATTTCCTGATCCTGTCCCGGAGCTCCGCCGCCCTTTCGAATTCATGATTTCTGGCCGCCTTTTCCATCTCCGTCTTCAGCTTGCGAATGTCGGTGCGGAGCTCTTTCATATTCAGGTAAACCTCTTGTTCCTCTTCAGCGGCCAACGGAATCGTCAGATAGTCAGCCTCGTAAACGGAGGCGAGGACTTCGTTTATCGATTTATGGATCGATTCCGGCGTAATCCCGTTCTCTTCGTTGAATCTGCGCTGAATCTCCCGCCTGCGGTTGGTCTCCCGCATGCAGGCCTCTATACCCCGGGTAATTTTGTCCGCAAACATCAGCACGCACCCCGATACATTCCTGGCCGCCCTGCCGCTCGTCTGAATCAGCGACCTCTCCGAGCGGAGGAAGCCTTCCTTGTCGGCGTCCAGAATGGCGACCAGAGAAACCTCGGGAATGTCCAGGCCCTCCCGGAGAAGATTCACTCCGACCAGCACGTCGAATTTGCCCAGCCGGAGGTCGCGAATGATCCCCACGCGCTCGAGCGTTGCGATATCCGAGTGCAGGTACATGACCTTTACACCGAGGCCCTGGTAATAATGGGTAAGGTTCTCGGCCATTTTCTTGGTCAGGGTGGTAACGAGGACCCGCTCTTTTTGAGCTACTCTCTTCCGGATTTCCACCAGAAGATCGTCAACCTGATGCCGGACCGGTTTGACAACTATTTCGGGGTCCATCAGGCCCGTAGGCCGGATGAGCTGCTCCACGACGCGCCCTTTTGCCTTTGTCAGTTCGTATTGGGCCGGTGTGGCGGAAATGAACAATCTCTGCTGAGGATACGATTCGAATTCCGAAAACATCAGCGGCCTGTTATCCAATGCCGAAGGGAGTCTGAATCCGAATTCAACCAGAGTCTCCTTTCTCGAACGGTCGCCGCGGTACATCCCGTTCAGCTGCGGAATCGTCACGTGGCTCTCGTCGATGACGATCAGGGCGTCTTTCGGAAGGTAATCCATCAGCGTGGGCGGCGGCTCGCCCGGGCTGCGGCCGGTCAGGTGCCGCGAATAGTTTTCTATGCCCTGGCAATAACCCATTTCCTCCATCATTTCGAGATCGAAATTTGTCCTCATCTCGAGACGCTGGGCTTCAAGAAGCTTATCCAGCCGGCGCAGGTCCTGGAGCCTCTCCGAGAGCTCTTCCCGTATGCCTGTTGTCGCTTTTTTCAGGTTTTCCTTCGTGGTCACGTAGTGACTTCCGGGGTATACGGCGCACCTGGAAACCTGCGCCGTTTTTCTGCCCCGCAGAGGATCGATGATGGAAATCGCCTCGATCGTATCTCCGAAGAACTCCACCCGGATCGCCCTCTCCTCTTCATATGCCGGAAATATCTCGATAACGTCGCCCCTCACCCTGAACACGCCGCGGTGGAAATCCGCATCGTTGCGCTGGTACTGGATTTCGACCAGTTTGCGGAGAACCTGATCCCGGGGAATTTCCATTCCCTCTTCCAGGAAAAGCAGCATCCCATGATAAGACTCCGGAGACCCGATGCCGTATATGCATGAAACGCTTGCCACGACTATCACGTCCCTGCGCTCCAGCAGGGAGCGGGTTGCGGAATGCCTCAATTTATCAATCTCTTCGTTGATGGAGGCATCCTTCTCGATATAGGTATCGGTCACGGGTATATACGCTTCGGGCTGATAGTAATCGTAGTAACTGACAAAATATTCGACCGCGTTATCGGGGAACAAGGCCTTGAATTCCCCGTAGAGCTGGGCGGCAAGCGTCTTGTTGTGGGCGATTACCAGGGCGGGCCGCTGCACGGAATGGATGACGTTGGCGATGGTGAAGGTCTTCCCGGAGCCCGTGACGCCAAGCAGAACCTGATGCGGCTCGCCTGTTTCCACACCGTGAATGAGATCCTCAATGGCCCGCGGCTGATCCCCTTTGGGCGTGAAATCGGTTATAATTCTGAATTTGGACATAGGCTGAGGGCTAAGGGCTAAAGGCAAATGGCAAAAGAACTTTCAATCCTCTTTTCACCCTTGCGCGGGAAAGTATATCCAACGGCAGTCGCAGCGTCAATACAGGGGAAAGGCGAAAGGCTAAAGGCGCGGGGCTGAAGGCGTACATGAATAGCTGACAACCGGCCCTTTGCCCTTTGCCCTGCAGGGAAAGGCGAAAGGCTAAAGGCACGGGGCTAAAGGCGAACATAAATAGCTGACAACTTGCCTTTTGCCCTTTGCCCTTTGCCTTTTGCCCTTTGCCCTTTGCAATGATATATTCACCGCCTTACTTGCCTTACGGAGGTGGACAGGAGATGAAAATAGGCCGTTTTTTAACGGCGGGCGGCCGGACCGTCTGCGGTGCGCCGCTGCCGGACAACTCTTATAAAATCAAAGAGATCGAAGGAGACATTTTCGGCGATTACAGGCTCACGGACAGGATCGTGGAAATCAGTAAGATCCTGCCTCCTGTCGAGCCGCCGAATATACTTGCGCTTGGCATGAACTACCGCCGGCATGCGGACGAGCTCGGCGCCGAGTATCCGGAATTCCCCATCCTGTTCCTCAAATCCAATACCAGCATCGCGGGTCCGGGCGATACGATCCTGCTGCCCAAGGCCGGCCCCCTGGAAGTCGATTACGAGGCGGAGCTCGCCGTCGTTATCGGAAGCAAAGCAAAAAACGTGGCCAGGGAAGAGGCCCTTCAGTACGTTCTCGGATATACGTGCGCCAACGACGTCAGCGCCCGGGATTGGCAGTTCCGGAAACAGAACAAGCAATGGTCGCGGGGCAAGAGTTTTGATACGTTCTGTCCGATCGGACCCTTCATTGTCACGAGGGATGAAATTCACGATCACCGGAACCTGCAGATATCGGCTCTCCTCAACGGCGGCGTCGTTCAGGATTCCTTCACTTCGGACATGATATTCGATATCGGGCAGATCGTAAGCGACCTGAGCAGATCGATGACCCTGCTGCCCGGAACGGTCATTCTGACCGGGACGCCCGAAGGCGTCGGATTCACCCGGAAACCGCCGATTTTCCTTCGCCCCGGGGATATTATAACCGTTTCGATCGAGGGGATCGGAGAGCTGACCAACATCGTCCGCCTTGAAGAATGATAATCGGAAATCGGCTCAAAAAGCTGTTTTTTAACTCTGAACAGTGAACTGTGAACTCGGAACTCCAGGCCGGCAGGCCGGGTGTGTGAGTCAGATCACAGATTCAACCTAATTCCTCTTTCCGCCAAACGAAAGTCTTGATGTCCAGGCGGAAAAAGGTTATACGCCATGCAAACAGTCGTGGGCGTTCGTGGGGAAAACATGAAAAAACTTAAGGAAAGTCTCGAAAAACTTGAAAAAAGAAAAGACACAAACCCTCATTACAGGGAATTGCTGGATATTTTTGGAGAGGTGTTGATCCTCCGCGAAAAGACCGGCAGAAACCTCAAGAAAGACATCTGCCCTATCCTCGATAATCATGTGGAGAAGAAGCTGTCGGGAGGACTGCCGCTGATAGACTTTTCCCGGGGGGACCTCGATCTGGCCGAGTCGCGGAACTATTTTCTGTCTCTTTTGAAAATAGCGGGCAAGATCAACGAGGGAGAAACGGAAGGGCTCATCCGGGAATTGGAAGAAGGCAGACTGGATTACGAGCAGATGGTTCGCGAATCCTTCTCACATCGGGAAGAGACGGAAGATGAGGAAGAAAGCGGAAGGGAAGATCTCGTCGGGTTTCTCATCGAGGAAAGCCTCCGGCCCGTCCTGGAAAGGATCGCCGGGCGTTATCGGGAGAGCATCGCAAGATCCGATTGGCGGGAAGGATATTGCCCTGTATGCGGCAAGGAGCCGAAAATAGGAGAACTGCGGGAGGAGGAAGGGGCAAGATATCTCTTCTGCAGCCAGTGCGGGACGAACTGGCAGTTCCGGCGCATAAAATGCCCGTTCTGCGGAAATGAGGAGCAGAAAACGCTGTCTTACTTCACGGTGGAAGAGGATGAACGGTATCGCGTGGACGTCTGCGATCGCTGCAAACGGTACATCAAAACCGTGGATTTCCGAAAGACGCAGGAAGAAGCGGATCTGGATATAGAAGATATCGCCACGCTGCACCTCGACGTCCTGGCGAATGAAGAGGGGTATGATTGACAGGCTCAAGGCTCAAGGCTAAAGGCAAAAGGTTTTCTAAGTTGCTCCCCATATTGCATGCAAGGCAAGCTTTATCAATACAGATATAAAACAGGCTCAGGAGATTCTCTTTGTTTGCACCTTGCGCCTTTAGCCCTTAGCCATTTGCCTATTCCAATGAATGATCGCGACATCGTCCGGGTTATGGAAATTCTTCAGGGGGAGCTTGACCGCGGTATTCCTCCGGTCATAACGCGATACTCCCGGAAGAAAGAGGACCCGTACCGGATCCTGATCGCAACCATGCTGAGCTCGAGAACCGCGGACGAGGTCACGGAGGAAGCGAGCGAGAGGCTCTTCTCCCTTGCCTCAGGCCCCCAAGAAATGCTGCGGCTCTCCGATGAGGCGATTGCCCGCGCCATCTATCCTGTCGGCTTTTACAGGATCAAAGCGCGATATGTAAAAGAAATCTCCCGCGACCTGCTGGAAAGATTTCATGGCAAAGTCCCCCGGAGCATGAGAGATCTCCTGAGCCTCAAAGGCGTGGGCAGGAAGACCGCCAACCTCGTACTGACACTTGCCCTTGACGGAGAGGGTATATGCGTCGACACCCACGTTCACAGGATATCCAACCGTCTGGGATATATCAGCACCAAAAGCCCGGCTGAAACCGAGAAAGCGCTCCGGGCAAAACTGCCGCGAAAATACTGGTCGGACTACAACAGTGTCATGGTTGCGCACGGGAAACGGACCTGCCGCCCCATATCTCCCTGGTGCAGCCGCTGCCCCGTATTCCGTTTTTGCGACAGGACAGGAGTAACCTCAAGCCGCTAAGGACGTCAGCAATGAACAAATTCACGGCAGCCGCCCGGCCTCATGACAGGGATCTTACCGGCGAAGCCCGCTCCGTGACAAGCTTCGTGCAGGATATCCTGGACCACCTCGGAAACATCAATTGGGAAACAGGGGAGGTTTTCAATCCCTCCATCGAAATTGATGCGGACCATCCCTTCAAGCCCGTTTTCGACGCTATTGCACTGATCCGTTCAGATATCGAATTGACCTTTCAGGAAAGGAAATTCGCGGAGGAGGAACTTCGCGAGAGCGAGGACCGCTTCAAGTCCCTGAGCCAGAACGCCCCCGATATAATTTATACCCTGGATGTCGACGGTGCGATCACGTATGTGAACCCGTCCTGGGAGAAAAACCTGGGCCATAAAAGGCGGGAAGTTATCGGGAAATATCTGCATGACTTCGCGGATGGGGAGACCAGGAACACCATCAGGAATTTCAGGGACATTATGGACAGAAAGGAGATTGTCCGGGACCTGACGATCACGCTGGTCCACAGGGACGGATCTTCGCGGGTGTTCAATATCAGCGGCGCCCCCAATTTCAATTCCAGCGGAATGCTGATCGGCATCGTCGGCCTCCTGAAAGACATAACGGAGAACCGGAAACTCGAGGCGCAGTTTCAGCAGGCCCAGAAAATGGAGGCGATCGGCACTCTCGCCGGCGGCATCGCCCACGATTTCAATAACCTTCTCATGGGCATCCAGGGGTATGTATCTCTCATGCTGCTCGAATTTACTCCCGGTCACCCTTTTCATGAAAAGCTGAAAATGATCGAACGGCAGGTGAAAAGCGGGGCTGATCTGACCCGCCAGCTCCTCGGGTTTGCGCGGGCCGGGAGATACCAGATCAAGCCGACCGACCTTAACGATCTGATTGGAAGAACAGCAGCCCTGTTCGGCAGGACAAAAAAGGAAATCAGCATTTTCGAAAAGTTCCATCCCGAGCTATGGATCGTTGAAGTTGATCAGACCCAGATAGAACAGGTTCTGCTGAACCTTTATATCAACGCCTGGCAGGCCATGCCGGCAGGCGGAAATCTGCGCCTGGAAACCGCCAATGTCGTTCTGGATGAAGACTTTGCGGCGGGGAACGGCCTTCAGGCAGGGCGTTATGTCAGGATTTCGGTAACCGACAACGGCATCGGAATGGACGAAAAAGTGCGGAAGCGGATTTTCGAACCGTTCTTCACCACGAAGGAAATGGGGCGGGGGACCGGTCTCGGCCTGGCTTCCGCCTACGGCATAATCAAGGG
>JAQTPK010000045.1:6625-23461 GCA_028712885.1 Syntrophales bacterium
CAATCTGGCCAACAAGGTTCACGTTCTGAGAGACGGTGAAGAGGCCCTGGATTTCATAAATACCAGGCTGAATCACTGCAGCAGCCTGCAGACAAACCTGTGCCCGAAGGTCATCCTTCTGGATCTGAAATTGCCGAAAATAGACGGTCTGGAACTGCTGAAAAGACTCCGGTCGGACGAAAACACCCGGTGTATCCCGGTAGTGATACTTACTTCTTCAGGCGAGGACAGGGACAGGATCGAGAGTTATCGCCTGGGGGTGAACAGTTACATCGTTAAACCCGTCGAATTCGAGAATTTCGTCAGGGCCGTCGGGGAGATCGGCTGCTATTGGGTTCTTTTGAATTCCCCCCCGTACTGAAAAAGACGGTGCGAAGATACGATGATGCGAAGATGCGAAGTTCATGACAGATTTGCCGGAAATTGTGAAAACTGATGATGAGCATCCCGAGCCCCTTGCCATCCTGGCGCTTGAGGATGTTGAGGAGGATGCTCAACTGATCGAGCGGGAGCTCCGGAACTCCGGGATCTCCTTCACGCTGAAGCGCGTGGAGGACGAAGCTTCTTACCGTAAAATGATCAAGGAATTCAATCCTGATTTGATCCTGGCCGATTATTCCCTCCCCTCGTTCGACGGTTCCACGGCGCTTGAAATCGCCCTCAAGGAAATCCCCGATGCTCCATTCATATTCGTGTCCGGGGCCATGGGCGAAGAACTCGCCATCGACCTGCTGAAAAGGGGGGCAACGGATTACGTCCTTAAAAACAAACTCTCCCGGCTGTCCGCCGCGGTGAAGCGGGCGTTGCGTGAAATCAGGGAGCGGGAGGAGCGCTGGGAAGCCGAAAAGCGCCTCCGGGATTCCGAGGAAAGATACAGGGTCCTGGTGGAATCGACCGACGATTCCATTTACATGGTGGACGCGAAGGGCACATATCTTTTCGCCAATGAGAAATATCTCTCCCGGATAGGATTGAACAGAAGCGAAGTCGTCGGAAGGAAATACGGAGATTTTCACGCTTCCTCCCAGGAGGAAGAGCTCATGCAAAATATCGGAAAGGTCCTGGAAAGCGGCCGATCCATTCACTACGAAGATGCGGGAACGGAAGGGCATCGTTATTTTCTTCGCACGCTCAGTCCCGTAAAGGACCCCGAGACGGAACGGATCGTTTTCGTAACGGTGGTCTCAAAGGACATTACCGAAAGGAAGAGAGCGGAAGAGGAGATCCGGAAGGCGCGTGACGAGCTGGAGCAGCGGGTAGTTGAACGCACCTCGCAGCTGGCGGCCTCCAACGAACTCCTCCGGCGGGAAATAGAAGACCGTAAGCGAGCGGAAGAATCCCTGAAACAGCTCAATGACGTCCTGTCCGAATCCGTAAACGAGCTGGAGAGCAGAAACAGGGAGATAGAGCTGTTGAGCGAGATGGGCAGCCTCCTCCAGGCGTGCGTAAACACCGAGGAAGCATACCGGGTCATCGCCAATTCCGTGCAGAAAATATTCGCCTCCGAATCCGGATCTATTTTTCTCCTTAATCCCGGCATGAGCCTCCTGGAATCAATAGCTTCCTGGGGGGAGTGGGACCGGCTCGAAAACGATTTCGAAATAAAGGAATGCTGGGCTCTTCGCCTGGGCAGGCCTTATTTCATTCAGGACACTGAATCGGAGCCTGTTTGTCCCCACGTGAAAAACATCGATTCAGTTGCGGCTTATCTGGATGTTCCGATGACCGCCCACGGGGAGATCCTCGGTCTGCTGAGCCTGCGGTTCAATAACTTCTGGAAGGAATATTCGGATCGGACGCGCGAACACGTTAGCAGGCACAAGCGGCAGATCGCGACAACGGTGGCGGAAAATATCGCCCTTTCCCTGGCCAATTTCCGGCTCCGCGAAACACTGTATGTCCAGTCCGTGCATGACCCGCTTACCGGCCTCTGCAACCGCCGGCACCTGGCCGAAACACTTGAGCGCGAGCTGCACCGGATGTCGCGCCGGGGACTTCCGCTCGGGGTAATGATGATCGACATAGATTACTTCAAAAAAGTCAACGACACTTACGGACATGAGGCGGGCGACCTGTTTCTGCGCGAACTCGGCTCATTTCTGAAAAGTCAGATAAGGGGAGAGGACTTCGCATGCCGTTACGGCGGAGAGGAATTTATCCTCGTTCTTCCGGAAACCACTCTCGAGATAACGCGGCAGAGAGCGGAGCAGGTACGGCGGGAATTCGAATCCCTGAAGATCGTGTTCAGGGAGCAGCCGATCAGCGGATGGACGTTATCGGTCGGACTTGCCGTGTACCCGGATCACGGGCTGACGGCGGAACAGATCATTCAGGCGGCGGACGTCGCTCTTTACCGGGCGAAGGCCGAGGGAAGAAATTGCGTTGTGTCGCTTGACCCCGGCGAATTCAAGACGGAAGAACATGCAGCAAACAATTGAAGAACTGGATCTGATCCGGGTCCTGATTTTGGAGGACGTCCCCGAAGACGCTGAATTGATGGCGCGGCATCTGAGCGGGGACGGGCTGAGGGCGGACGTGAGGAGGGTCGCCTCCGAGGAGGACTTCCGCCGCGCGCTGAGCGACTTCCGGCCCGAAGTGATACTCGCCGACTACAGCCTCCCCGGGTTTGACGGGAAGTCCGCCATGTGGATCGCCCGGATTGAAGCTCCTTCCGTCCCTGTCATCTTCGTTTCCGGCGCCATAGGCGAGGAGAGCGCCATCGCGCTTCTCCGGGAAGGTGCGGCTAACTACGTACTGAAGGACAACCTGTTCAGGCTCCCTTCGGCGGTGCGGCAGGCCCTCCGGGAATTCAGGGAGAGAAAAGAAAGGGTCGAGGCGGAAAGAAAGATCCGCGAGTATTACAAGCGTTTGCGCTCTCTCAGTTCCGAGCTCACGCTGGCGGAAGAGCGGGAGAGAAGGCGTCTCGCAAACGAGCTCCACGAAACGCTGGGGCAGGTGCTGGCCATCACCCGGATAAAGATCGCGGGACTGAAGGATTCGATTTCCGGCGGAGCGGTCGACGAGATTCTCGCCTTGATGGACGAAGCGATTCTCCGGACCAGGTCTCTGACTCTCGAGCTCAGCTCTCCCGTGCTGGAACAATTCGGTCTGGTCTCCGCCGTCGAGTGGCTGGCCGAGCAGATGCAGGAGCGTTACGGCGTGCCGATCGCGTTCAACTGCAACGGGAACATCGAAGAGCCGGACAATGACTGCCGCATCCTGCTGTTCCAATCCACCAGGGAGCTGATCATCAACAGCATCACGCATGCAAATGCGAGAACGATCAAGATCGACCTGCGGAAAGAAAAGCAGATGATCAGGATCGAGGTGACCGACGACGGCGTGGGGTTCGACGCCATGCTGATTCACCGCACGAGCGGTTTCGGCCTGTTGAGCATCAGGGAGCGCTTGAAGTACGTCGGGGGACGCATGCTGATCAAAACCGGCCTGGGCAAGGGCACGCGGATCGCCATGCTGGCGCCCATTCGGAGCAGAAACGACAGGAAAGCCGTGAATGAACAGTTAACGATATAAATAGGCTAAGGCCAAAGGCTAAGGGCAAGAAAGCCGGTGCCGCTATCGGGCAAAGGGCTAAAAGCGATAACTTCGTCTATTTTTTCCTTGAGCCTTTTGCCTTGAGCCCCTGAGCTAAGCTTTTTTCCAGACCGTCCCTTCCGGCGTATCCTGGACGAGAAGACCTCTTTCCTCGAGTTTTTTTCTCAGGCCATCGGACTTTTCCCAGTCTCCCGCCTGTCTCGCTTTCGCCCTCTCATCCAGGAGCGCCCTCGTTTCCTCATCCAGCCCTTCCTCTTCGAAGCTCATGATTCCCAGGACGGAATCTATGCGCTTCAGCGCGAAGATGATCCGGTCTCTCTGCTCTCCGCTGATTTCACGGGCCGCCAGGGGAACGTTGACCCTCCTTATAAAATGGAACAGGTGAGAAAGCGCCTGCGAGATGTTCAGATCGTCGTCCATCGCTTCCGTAAAGCCCTGTTTCAGATCGTACAGGAACTGGTCTACTTCCGTCGCCCCCCGGCCTTCCTTGCACCGGATCAGCCGCTGGACGAAATCGTTCAGGTTCCGCACCGTGTTCCTTGACGTTTCCAGCGCGCCGAAAGAAAAGTTCAGGGGCTTACGGTAGTGGGAGCTCAGCAGGAAGTACCTGACCTCGAGGGGACGGAACCCCTTCTCCTTGAGGTCGCTCAAAGTGCAGTAGTTTTTCAGCGACCGCGACATTTTCTTCCCGTCCCGCATCACCAGCTCGGTATTGATCCAGTACCTGGCCGGGGCCTTTCCTTCGGAGGCCATCCCGATCGCCAGGACGTTTTCACAATGCGGAAAAACGATATCCGCGCCGCTGGAGTGGATGTCGAAGGCAGGCGCCAGGCACTTCATGGATATCGCCGCGCACTCGAGATGCCAGCTCGGCCGCACGTTCCCCCACCGCGTCTTGAAGAAGACGCCTTTCTTCAGCTCGGCAAGATTGGACCTCTTGAGAAGCGTGAAATCCATCGGGCTGTCCTTTTCGTAATCGTCCATGTCGATCGTCCGCTCGTGCCGGACGTTCCGGGGATCGATATTGGACAGCATCCCGTAATCCTCGAGCTTTGAAATATCGAAATAGATGGATTTCAGTTTCTCGTATGCGAATCCCTTTTCCACCAGGCGCTCGGCTAAACGGATCATTTCCTCTACGTTGTCGCTTGCCCGCGGATACTGCGTATCCGGGAGCACATTGAGCTCGGCGATGTCCGTTCGGAACTTATCAAAGCAGATATCGGTGAACTCCTTCAGGTTCATGCCGGCGCGGTCCGCGCCCTTGATCGCGCGGTCCGCCAGGTCGACGATATTGGTGCAATGCCGGACGCGGCAACCCTTGAATTCCAGATAACGCATGAGAAGGTCGGAGACGACGAACCGCCGATAGCTGCCGATATGGGGAATGTCGTGGACGGTGGGCCCGCAGGTGTGCATCCGGACGAATTCCGGGTCGATCGGCTCGAAGAACTCCAACTTGCGCGTCAGAGTGTTGTGAAGACGAAGCGACGACCTCTGCTTGTCGGCGAAGAGCTCGGTGCTGAGATACCGCTCGCCGCTGTCCGGAAGAATCACGACGATCAGCCCCTCTTTCAGCTCCTTCGCTTTTTCGCACGCCACATGCATTGCGGCGCCCGAGCTCATTCCGGCCAGTATGCCTTCTTCTTTTGTCAGCCGCCGGGCCATTTCGAACGCATCCTCGTCGAGCACATTGACCTTCTCGTCCAGCCTGCTCCGGTCGTATATTCCGGGCTGGTAGGATTCTTTCATGTTCTTCAGGCCCTGTATCTTGTGACGCAGGTAGGGCTCTACTCCGACTATCCGCACCTCCGGCTTGTATTCCTTGAGACGCCTGGAAATTCCCATGGCCGTCCCCGAGGTGCCGAGCGAAGAGACGACCATTGTGACCCGGCCATCGGTCTGAGCCCATATCTCTTCGGCGGTCCCGTGGTAGTGGGCGGCGACATTGTCCTCGTTGTTGAACTGATCCGTGCAGAAATAGACGTCGGGGTTTTCCCTGGCCAGGGTGTATGCCTCCTCGATTGCTCCATCCGTGCCGAGGGCCGCCGGCGTAAGGCGAAGCTCCGCGCCCAGCGCTTTCAGGATCCGTTTCCTTTCCTCGCTGGCCGATTCCGGCATCATGAGGAGAAGACGGTAGCCCTTTACGGCCGCGATCATCGCGAGGCCTATCCCCGTATTCCCGCTGGTCGCCTCCAGGATAACACGGTTCCGCGTCAGGTCTCCCCGCTTCTCTGCGCCCTCGATCATGGACAGGGCGATCCTGTCTTTAACGGATCCTCCCGGATTGGCGCTTTCCAGCTTTGCGCAAATCTTTACATTCGGATTCGGGTTCAGCCGCCGTATTTCCACCAGCGGCGTGTTCCCGATCAGGGAAAGCAAACCCGGCATCTTCTCCCGCATCCTTCTTGACCTCATATCTTTGTGAGCCGGCTAAGAATATGACTTTCTATCATATTCCCGCCCAAAACTAAAAATAAAAAGGGTCGGAATACCCGACCCTTTTTTTCATTCGGATCCGTTTCTGAAATCAACTGTCGAATTTTGGAACAGGGATCTTGACGAATTCGACTCCCGCTTCCTTAAGAATCTCCTCTTCCTCTTTTGTCGTGGTCCCCTTGATGTTCCTTTTTTCTTCCTCTCCGGACTTGATCTTCAGGGCGATTTCCGTGAATTTCGGTCCGACTTCCTCGAAGTTGCGGTCCAGGAATTCGTGAAAGAGCTGAAGCGCTTTCGGAAGCTGGAATTCCTTTCCCTGTTTCTCCGCGTTTCTTATCTCTTTTCCCAGGATCGAAATGGAAGAAGGGACCATCGCCACGTCGGAGCTTCCGCACACCGGACAGGTGATCAGCTTCTCCGATTTCTGCTCCTCGAACGCCGAACGGTCCTTGAACCATCCTTCGAAGCCGTGGTTTTTCACGCATCTCAGATCGTAAATAATCATGTATGATTCACCTTCAAATTGAAGCCCTGTATACCACGAAAACGGCAAAAAAACAATCAGCCCTCTTAAAAAGGAATGGACTTTTCAATTTGAATTGGTTAAGTTATTTGACTGTCGGGATGTGGCCCAGCTTGGTAGGGCACTGCGTTCGGGACGCAGGAGTCGCGCGTTCAAATCGCGCCATCCCGACCAATTATTTATAGGCTAAAGGCAAAAGGCAATGGGCTAAAGGCTAAGGGTAAAGAGTAAAGGGTGAGGCACAAGCCTGAGGGTCAAGGGTAAAGCGGCCTTCGCCTTTTGCCCTTTACCCTGTGCCCTTAGCCCTTCGCCTCACATTGCTGATGCCATCTGGAAAATAGGCAGATACATCGCAACGATCATTCCTCCCACCACCCCTCCGAGAAAGACCATCATGAACGGCTCGAGGAGCGCAGTCATGGCTTCTACGGCTGCATCAACCTCGTCATCGTAAAAATCCGCGATTTTTGACAGCATGGAATCGAGAGAGCCCGTATTTTCTCCGACCGAAATCATCTGAATAACCATGGCGGGGAAAATTTTCGTATCCCGGAGAGGCTCCGAAATGGTTTTTCCCTCGCTGATGCTCTTTTTTGTTTCCAGCAGCGCCGCTTCGACAACCTTGTTCCCCGACGTCTTGCTTACGATATCCAGTCCTTCGATAATGGGAACGCCGCTGCCCAGCATCGTGGAAAGAGTGCGTGAAAACTTGGCTACGGCCACTTTCTTCAGCAGCGGGCCGAAGACGGGCAGCTTCAACAACATGGAATCTACATTCCAGCGGCCCCTGTCCGTTTCATAGTATTTTTTGAAAGCAAAAAAGGCCAGGATCACCGCTCCTATCATGTAAAAAAAGTAGTCCTGTGCGAACTGGCTCGCGTTTACCAGAAATTGGGTGGGGGCGGGCAGGTCTCTCCCCATCCCGGCAAACATTTTCTGGAAAACGGGAACAACTTTGATCAGCAGGAGGGCAACGACGGCGATGGATATGAGCAGCACGCTGGCCGGATAGGTAAGCGCACCTTTCACCTTGCCCTTCAACTTCGCCGTTTTTTCCATGTAGGTGGAGAGCCTGGCCAGAATTTTATCCAGGATGCCTCCCGCTTCCCCAGCTGCCACAAGATTTACAAACAGCTCATCGAATACTTTCGGATGCTTTTTCATCGATTCCGAAAGCGTCGATCCGCCTTCGATATCCTCTTTGATAGTCGTAATGGTTTTGGCGAAAGTCTTATTTTTCTCCTGCGACCCGAGCATCTCCAGGCATTGCACGATTGGAAGTCCGGAGTTGATCATCGTGGAAAACTGCCGCGCAAAGATCACGACCTCCTTCTCTTTCACTTTCTGGGCAAAAAACGGAATACCCGCCAGAATGTCTTTCGGCTTCTTCCTGACGGTAATCGATTTGAAGCCCCGCCTGCGCAGCTGGTTGCGAATGGAGGATTCGTTCTCCGCCTCGATCTCGCCTTTTTTTACTTCGCCTTTCAGTGTTCTGGCTTCCCAGACAAAGACCTGCATGATTCCTACCTCGATAAATTGGGCTAAGGGTAAAGGGCTAAGGGCAAAAGGCAAAAAAAATGATTAGTTTTCAACATTGATAATAAATCAGACTGCCAAACGGGACCCTTCAGGCCTGCCTTTGACTTTAGCCTTTAGCCTTTAGCCTATTATCGGCATCTAACCCCGTCCGCCGAATAGTCAAGCGCCTGATTTCCTTCTTTTCTGTGACGCAAGATACAATAATATCCCGCCTGCAACGGAAACGTTTAATGAATCCATGATTCCCGCCCCGGGGACCGACACGATAAAGTCGCATTTCGCCCGGACCAGGGGGCGGATTCCCTTGCCCTCGCTCCCCAGTACGAGTCCGACATTGCCTTCAAAGGCCGGGGTGGAATCTCCGGAGGCGCTGCGGGGGTCGCTCCCGTATATCCAGAATCCTTTTTCCTTGAGATAATCCAATGAAGTCGAGATGTTGACAACGCGGGCAACAGGAAATCGGTAAGCCGCGCCGGAGGATGCCTTGATTACGGCGGGGGTGACGGGAGATGCCCGGTGCTCAGGTATGATGATGCCGTTTGCCCCGAAAAAAAGTCCCGTTCGGATAAGAGATCCCAGGTTCTGCGGATCGAAAACCGAATCCAGGACCAGCACCAGGTCTGACTGGAATTCCTTATTCCTGTTTTCAATGATTTCATCTATTTCCGAGTAGCGAAATTCCCTGCAGGTGCAAAAAACACCTTGAGATTTAGGTCCTGCACGCCTTTCTATTTCTCTGCGGTCCTGAAAGGAAACTTTTATGCCCAGTTTCCTGGCCAGCTCGATAATCCTGCGTACTTCCCCGCCCCCTCTGCCCCTGGCGATCGAAATCTCCTCAACACAGCCGCTGCCCTGTTCCAGGAGCTCAAGGACGGGATTAATACCGTATACGATGTCCACGATCAGTTTTTGTTTCCGGACAGGGCCGTTTCAATTTCCCGGCAGACGGCATCAGCTGCAGCCGCCGGATCTTTTGCTCGGCTGATAGGTCTTCCTACTACCAGGAAATCCGCTCCGCTCCGGATGGCTTCCGCGGGACCCAGGACGCGCTTCTGATCATCGGATTTGACCGCTTCTCCCCAGCGGATCCCGGGAGTGAGGATAACGAAATCCCTGCCGCATGCCTTTCTAATACTATCTATTTCGCGGGCGGAGGCCACTACCCCCGACAACCCGGATTCCCGGGCCAGGACGGCAAGCCGGACTGCCAGTTCGGAAGCGGGATAATCGAATCCCATCGACCGGACCTCCTCGTCCCCGAGGCTCGTCAGAACGGTTACGGCCAGGACCAGCGGCGGGCGAACGGAAATCCGCTCCGCCTCCTGAAGCGCGGCGTCCGCGGCGGACTTCATCATCTCCTTTCCGCCCAGCGCGTGCACGTTGAAAATGGACGCCCCCAGTTTAACCGCCGCGCGGGCCGCTCCCGCTGCGGTATTGGGAATATCGTGAAACTTCAGATCCAGAAAAACTCCGCCTCCTTTCCGGATGACGGATTCGACAATGCGGGGCCCCAGTGAAGTAAAGGCCTCCTTGCCGATTTTGAACATTCCTACCCGGTCTTTCAGAAGATCCACCCAGGCGGCGGCCTTCTCCATATCCGATTCGTCAAGGGCAAAGACGAGTCTTTTCCTCGCTTCAGGATTCAATATCGTCCTCTTCGCCGACGAACTCCGAGTAGTCCTCCAGCTGGAATTTATCCTGCTCAATGGCATGGATGTATTCGGGATGGGAATACCTGACCTTGCTGTCTGCAATTTCCCTCAGCGCGCACACGATTTCGCGGTTATCGCACTCCACGAGGGGTTTCGATCCCTTCAGGAGCTGTCTCGTCCTCTGCGCCGACAGCAGGACCAGGGCGAAGCGGTTTTTTGCCTCCTTGAGGCAGTCTTCAACGGTGATTCTTGCCATTACTCTCCTCCAGGCCAAAAACTTTATTTATACTATCCTTTAATCTCTCACTCCTGCATTTCTCTGCAATATAGACCGACTTGAGCCGCTCTACCGCCAGGGGGATACGATCGTTCAAAATTGCGTAATCGTACCGGAAAACCTCGCGTATTTCATTGTATGCCTTGCGCATCCTCTTTTCAAGCGCCTCGGGCTGCTCGGATCCCCTCTTCTCCAGTCTTTCCCTTAAAATTTCCATGCTCGGCGGAAGAATAAAAACAAAAACGGCTTCAGGAAACGCCTCCCGGATCTTCTTCGCCCCTTCGGTATCGATATCGAGCATAAGATCACAGCCCCGGTTCAGCGCTTCTTCCAGGGTCCGGCGCGAAGTGCCGTAATAATACCCGAAATGCTCGGTCCACTCGACAAACCACCCGGCGCCGATCCGCCTCCTGAATTCCTCTTCGGGAACGAAAAAATAATCTATCCCCTCCGTCTCGCCCGGCCGCCGCGGCCGCGTCGTATACGAAATGGAAAACCGGATTTCCGGGAACTCCTTCAGGACCTCCCTGCATACGGATGTCTTGCCCGCCCCGGACGGAGCGGAAACAACCATCAGAATGCCCTTATCAGGCGTTGTCAAACCGGCTTCCATCTTCTTTGTTTCTGTCGTAAGGCGTAAAGAGTGAGGAGTGAGGTGTTGCCTTGATGTTTTCTTCAGACAGTTTACGCCTCACGGTTTACACCTCACGATCTACTCTATATTCTGCACCTGCTCCCTGAGCCGGGACAGTTCCGTCTTTACTTCTACAACCCTCTGGGAAATCTCGGCGTCGTTGCTCTTCGATCCTACCGTATTCGCTTCGCGGTTCATCTCCTGCAGGAGGAAGTCTATTTTGCGGCCCACGGCTTCATTTCCTTTCAGCAGTCCCGTCAACTGCTCCGTGTGGCTGGCAAAGCGGATGATCTCCTCCGTGATATCGCTCCTGTCGGCCATAATGGCCGTTTCCTGGCTCAGCCGGTTTTCGTCCAGGGCGATGTCTTCGGCAAGCTCGCGGATACGGTCGGAAAGTTTTTTCCTGTACTCCAAGACAACCTGCGGCGCACGCTCCCGAATTTTTTCCATATGCCGGGACATGAGCTCAACACGCCGCAGCAGGTCGCTGCCGATGCTCTCACCTTCGCGCACGCGCATTTCCTCCAGTGCGGTCATGGCTGCATCGAGAACGCCCTGCAGCCCTTCCCAGACCCGGGCAGGATCGAGGCTCTCTTCGGTATAGATGACCGCATCCTTGATCCCGGTCAGGGATTCCAGTGTGATTTCGCCGCTTAAATTCAATTCCCTTTTAAGGTTTACCAGCTGGTCGTGATAGTTGCGGATGATCGGCAGATTCAGCTCAACCCTCTTTTCGCCTTCTCCGGGCTCCGCATCCATCCGGACGACCGCCTCGATCCTCCCCCGCGAGAACCGGTCGGCAATACGTTTTTTTATATCCGGTTCAAGCGAGCTGAGAGTGGAAGGAAGCCTGACAAAGACTTCCAGAAAGCGGTGGTTCAGCGATTTTATCTCAACGGAAAATATCCTGTTCTGGAACAGCGATTCCGACCGGCCGTAGCCCGTCATGCTCTTGATCATCTCTATACCTTCAAACCTTGATGGAAGCCCTTAAGGACCTTTTGCCTTTTGCCTTTTGCCTTAACTTTTCACTGGCTTGAGCTGATACATATACTTCAGGCGGATCTTTTTCAGGATATTCCGGATACTCTCGCCGGCGTAATCGGGATACGTCCATTCCAGCGGCAGAAAATCTCCGCCCCTGTAAATCAGCGTCAGATCCGCCCATATCCCGTCCCGGAGAAAGACGCGGTGGGCATACCCTTTACCGGTGGCCAGGACGAAATTGAATTCTGAAAGGAGTCCGGGATCGATATTGACGCGTCTGTTCCCGCCCGCCGCACCGGCTTCTTCCAGCCCGTTTGTCGCTTTTTTTATATCGGCCAGCGTATCCGGGGGAACCAGTTTCTCAAATGACGCTATTCTTCTCTCCAGCCCCTTCCCGAATTCCTTTTCATAATAATCAGTAAAATCGAACGGGAGAAACTCGCTCAGGAAATCGATCCTGCCGAACCGTTGCGAAAGCGCTTCGAGCGCGGACACGATCCGGGCCCTGTCGCCGGACATGACGCTCATGACCGGCTTGGCCGGTTTGGGTTCGGAGGGCCTGCTCAAACCAGATTCCTCAACTCCTCCCTTGTTACCGTCGCGGTGCCGACCTTTCCGACCACAATCCCGGCGGCATGATTGGCCAGAACAGCCGCTTCGCGCCAATCGGCTCCCGCAGCGACGCTCAGCGCAAAGACGCCGATCACGGTATCGCCTGCGCCCGTTACGTCGTAAATGGCCTTGGCCGCAGCCGGAATATTAAAGCAGCTCCCGCCCTTTTCAAAGAGGCTCATGCCCTCTTCCCCACGCGTTATGAGAAGGGCTTTGAGCCCCATATCCCTGATGAGGCGGTTTGCCGCTTTCCCGACCTGCGGGAATCCCGGACCGTTTATTTCTTCCACGCCCATCGCCCGGGCCGCTTCCAGGTGGTTGGGCGTAATCGCGTCCGCCCCCCTGTAAATCCCGAAGTCGTTGCGCTTCGGATCGACGAATATATTTACTTTCCTGTCGCCGAAGGCCGAACGCATCCCCTGGATCAGGCGCTCGGATACGAGTCCTTTGTTGTAATCCGACACTATTACGGCGCGTATATCGTCGCGGACCGATTTGAGATACGCGATCAGTTTCTTCAGGTGATTCTCCCCGACCGGGTTCCGCACTTCCCGGTCGAACCTCACGACCTGCTGGCTGTGGGCGACGATTCTGGTCTTGATCGTGGTCGGACGTTTACTGTCGACAAAAACACCCTCCGCATCGATCCCCATTTTCCGGAATTCATCCACCATCCATTGACCGGATTCGTCGTCGCCGACAATCCCGGAGACGGCCGCCCTGCCGCCGATCGAGACGATGTTGTGCAGAACGTTGGCCGACCCGCCCAGCAGCCTGCTCTCTTTCAGCACCTGGACAACCGGCACGGGGGCTTCGGGCGAGATCCGGGAGACGCTTCCCCAGATGAAATGATCGACCATCAGGTCGCCGATGACAAGAACCCTGGATTCCGGAAAGCCGTCGATAATCTGCAGGGCCCTTTTCCTGCCGAGTCCCTTCATTTCCCTTCGAATCTCCTCCTGTGCCATTTCCAGGCCGTATCCATGATCGTATCCAGGTCCGAACAAACCGGCTTCCAGCCGAGTTCCTTTTCGATTTTCCGCGAACTCGCCACGAGGCGGGCCGGGTCGCCCGCCCTTCTCCGCCCCTCCTTTACCGGGACCTTCAGGCCGGTTACCTTTTCAGCGGAACGGATGACTTCCCGTACGGAAAAACCGCTGCCGCTGCCGAGATTGTAGAATTCGCCGCAGGGCCCCTTTTCCAGGCGATCGAGAGCGAGGACGTGCGCCGCGGCCAGATCGCGGACGTGAACGTAATCCCGGATGCAGGTCCCGTCCGGGGTGTCGTAATCGGCGCCGTGGATGGTTATTTCCGGACGGCGCCCCATCGCGGCGTCCAGAACGAGGGGAACCAAGTGCGTCTCCGGCGCGTGGTCTTCTCCGATCGCACCCTCCGGATCGGCGCCCGCAGCGTTGAAATACCGAAGGGAAATAAATCGGATCCCGTATGTCCGGGCATATTGCCGGAGGATATTTTCGAAGATCAGCTTTGTCCCTCCATACACATTCGTCGGCCTCGTCGGATGGCCCTCCTCGATCGGCAGGGCAGCCGGCTCGCCGTAAACGGCGGCGCTCGACGAGAAGACGATTCGATCCACACCGGTTTTCAGCATCGCGTCCAGCAGATGAAGCCCGCCTCGCACGTTGTTCATGTAATACTCGTGCGGCCTTTCCTCCGACTCCCCGACCAGCGCCAGCGCTGCGAAATGGACAACGGCGCGGACACCGTAACGCCGGATGGCGCCGGCGAGCGCGTCTCCGTCGCCCAGGTCCCCCTGGACCCATTCCCCCGAGAGCACCATTTCCCGGTGACCCCGGGAGAGATTGTCGAAAACAACGGTCCGGTAACCCCGTTCCGTGAGGATTTTTACGCATTGCGAGCCGATATAGCCGGCCCCCCCCGTAACCAGGATCACCGGTCCTCCTCGCATTTCGCCCGGAAATAATCAAGAACGAGCTCGAGGCCCTCGTCCAGGGGAACGGCCGGCTCCCACCCGAGCACCCTCTTCGCCTTGGAGATATCGGGCCGGCGCACTTTCGGATCGTCGACAGGCAGATCGCGGTAAACTATCCGGCTGGAAGAGCCGCAGACGCGCAGAACCTTTTCCGCCAGCTCACCGACGGTCATCTCCTGGGGGTTCCCGAGGTTGACGGGGTATATGTCTTCCGAATAGAGCAGCCGGTAAATCCCTTCCACCAGATCGGATACGTAGCAGAAACTCCTTGTCTGACGGCCGTTGCCGAATACCGTCAACTCCTCGCCCCGCAGCGCCTGCCTCATGAAGGTGGGCAGCGCGCGGCCGTCATCGAGCCGCATTCTTGGGCCGTAAGTATTGAAAATTCTGGCTATTCTTGTGCGAACACCATGATAGCGGCAATACGCCATGGCCATGGCCTCGGCAAACCGTTTTGCCTCGTCGTACACTCCCCGCGGCCCTACCGGATTCACGTTCCCCCAATACTCCTCGGATTGGGGGTGCTCCAACGGATCCCCGTAACATTCGGAAGTGGAGGCAAGGAGGAACCTGGCGCCTTTGGCCTTGGCCAAGCCAAGGGATTTGTGAGTGCCGAGGGCTCCCACTTTCAGCGTCTGTATAGGCAGCCGCAGGTAATCGGCCGGGCTTGCCGGAGAGGCGAAATGGAGGATATTATCGATTCTACCTTCCAGGTAAATGAAATCAGTAACGTCATGCTCGATAAAACGGAATTTTCTGTTCCCGAAAAGGTGTGCAACGTTGTTCACATCGCCCGTGATAAGGTTGTCCATGCAGACGACTTCATGGTCCTTCCCGATGAAAAAATCACACAAATGGCTTCCCAGAAAACCGGCGCCGCCTGTTATCAATGTCCTTTCCATTATCGGACCCCCTGGCCGCCTCTGTCTTATCCTTCTGAATTATCAATAAGTGCAATCTTAGAATGGTATAATTACAGGTGTTTCTTGTCAATGTAAATATGTGCGCCTTTCCGTAAGGAGTAAATCGTAAGGGGTAAGGTGTTTTAACCGCTGCAATGCAGTCGGCCACCATCTTCCACTTACCCCTGACTCCTCACGCTTTACGCCTTACGGTCCTTTTAAACCCCTTGACTAAAGGCTAAAAACAATATAGGCAGTTTTGTTTTAATACTTATAAAGGACTGTTTTGTGGCTGAAAGCGAAATCCTGAAAAACAGAAGAGAAAAAGCAGAATCCCTGAAGGAATCGGGCGTCGAGCTTTACCCCAATGACGCAAGAATCACCAACACGACGGGGGAAATTTTAAAGCTCTACGCAAACGCCGACCAGGAGACCCTTCAGGGCTTGAAGGAGTCTTTCGTCGTCGCAGGCCGGATAATGGCCATGCGTGACTTCGGGAAGGCCGCCTTCATCCATATCCAGGACCGGCAGGGCAGGATTCAGTCCTACATACGGAAGGACAAGGTCGGGGAAGATTCCTTCCAGCTCTTTCGCAGGCTCGACATTGGCGATATAGTAATGCTGTCGGGAAGACTGTTCCGCACCCGGACTAACGAATTGACAATAGATGTCGAAGGCTTCAGGCTCCTCTCAAAATCTCTGCGCCCTCTGCCGGAAAAATGGCACGGGCTGACGGACACGGAAGCCCGCTACCGCATGCGCTATCTCGACCTGATCGTCAACCCGCAAGTGCGCCGGACTTTTCACCTGCGCAACCGGATCATCCAGATTATCCGCCGGTTCATGCAGGACAGGGATTTTCTGGAAGTGGAAACTCCCATGATGCAGTCCCTGCCGGGAGGCGCCGCCGCCCGGCCGTTCCGGACCTATCACAATGCGCTCGGGATGGACCTGTACCTTCGGATCGCTCCTGAGCTTTACCTGAAGCGCCTGGTTGTAGGCGGGCTGGAGCGGGTCTTTGAAATAAACCGCAATTTCCGGAACGAAGGGATTTCGACTCACCATAATCCCGAGTTCACGATGATGGAGTTTTACCTGGCCTATGCGACGTATAAAGATCTGATGGACCTCACCGAAGAGCTGATCGTCCATATCCTCAGGGAGCTCTTCGGGTCCTTGAAAATATCGTACCAGGGAACCGAGCTGGATTTCACGCCGCCCTGGCCGCGCCTGACGGTCAGAGAGGCCCTGCTGCAGTACGGGTGCGCGGACCCGATCATTCTGGAAGACCGGGCAAAGGCAATGGAAGCGGCGCGCGCGCTCGGCGCCGAACCGGGCAAAGACGATCCCCAGGGCAAAATCATCATGGAAATTTTCGACCGCACGGTCGAGGAAAAACTCATCCAGCCGACGTTTGTTACCGGGTATCCCGTCGAAGTATCCCCCCTGTCCAGAAAGAATTCCCTCGATCCCGCAATTACGGACCGGTTCGAACTGTACATTCACGGCAGGGAGATCGCAAACGCGTTTTCGGAGCTGAACGATCCCGTTGAGCAGCGCGAGAGATTTCTGATGCAGATCCGGCAGAGGGAATCCGGGGACGAGGAAGCCCATGTAATGGACGAGGATTTCGTCCGCGCCCTCGAATACGGCATGCCGCCCACTGCGGGAGAGGGGATCGGCATAGACCGCCTGGTAATGATTCTCACCGACTCCGCCTCCATCCGGGACGTCATTCTTTTCCCGCTCCTGCGGACAAAAG
>JAQTPK010000046.1 GCA_028712885.1 Syntrophales bacterium
GAAGATGCGAGGTTGCGGGGATAGGTGACTGCCTGAACTGAAAAGATAAAACCCGCCTATCTTCTGAACTTTCGCGCGCAGGTCAAAGGGTGGGGCCTTCAGCCTCCCGCGCGGGCGGAATCTCCTTCGGGCTCCCGAGCATTCCTCCCGCGGAAGCCGCCAGGGCGCCGAGCACCAGGGCCACAAACGCCCAGATAGCCGCCGTCGCCAGCGCGTTCATCGCCGCTTCGCTCCTTTCCAGCGCCTCCTGCTGAACGTTTTGGGCCGTCGCGGCAGCCTGGTAATACTGGCGGATCCAGTTGTCTACGGTGGTTGAGGCCTGTTCCCGCGACATGCCGCTGCGGGTAAGCGCGCTGATCACCGCCTCCCGGTCCTGCTGGCTTCCAGCCTGCTGCGGGTCGGCGAACAGCCGTCTCAACGATTGCTGAAGTTCCGGGTCCTGGGCAACCCCGGTTTGAGATATCATCTGCTGCGCCTGACCGGTGATCTGGTCAAGAGTGATCCCGCGCTGCTGCAGCTCCTGCCCGGCCATCTGCGCCGCCTGCGGCCCGAATATCTCGATGCCGCTGGCGATCATCGTCAGGCCTTTTCCAATCACACCGGCTACCCCGCTGATGAGAAGCCCTACCGCGGTTGTCATGAGATAAAAGGATAGCAGCGTAACCATGCCCCACATTACAAGTCCGTGAATAACTCCGTTCCATGAACGGGGAAATCCAGCAAGCCGCCCGGCAACCCAGCCGCCGGCGAAGAGCGCTATCAGCGTGCTCAGTCCGAACCAGATTCCTGCCGCGATGCCGATGCCACCCAGGGGGTTCTGCTCGGTGGCGGGGTTTACGACTCCGAAACCGATTCCCAATCCGAGAATCCCGAGTGTCAGCTCAAAAACCAGGGCCACAACGACTCCCGCAAATATCGAACCCCAGGAGATCCTTCTGAAAGCCCCTGCATAAGCTCCCGACGTCCCCGTCGGGCCGATGCGTATCGGCTCTCGATAGTCCGCTGTCATTTTCTACCTCCTTATTTCAGGATACGTAATAATACTTATAAATTCCCTCTGCGAGCCATCACGACAGTCCTTATTTTGACGCTCGAAAGGTCTTATCGAACTGTAGGTAATGGGTTATTTGTTATGGGTGACGGGTTAAGCAACACCAGAAGCCCCCCTGATGTCATTTCGAGGAGCAAAGCGACGAGAAATCTTTCAGTCAATCAGTCCAAAAGATTTCTCATCCGCCGCGGCGGATTCGAAATGACATCTCGTGCGGAAAAAGCGGGATAGCATGAAGCGGGTTCAAGGGGCCGAGGGATCAAAGGTCCGAGGGTAAAAGATGAGCGGGAAAGGCGCGAAAGGCGGGAAATGGTTCATTGCGTCCATTGCGTCTGTTGCGTCCATTGTCCATTGAGTCCATTGCTCTATCGGGGGGTCAAAAGACAGGAAAGACATGAATGGCGAAGAAAAGCGATAAACGGAGGCAAGATGAAATCGATATTTTCCCGCTTTTCCAGCTTTTGCCCATTCCCCAAAACTGCCGGACATGGTAGAAGTTTTCTCTATATGATTTCCTGTTGATCAGGTTTTCGGGATGAAGCGCCTGATGCCCGAAGCCTTAAGTCCAATGCCTGAAATGAAATACCGCATCGTAATAACATGCCCCAAGGGAATCCCCCCGGTTCTGGCCCGCGAGGTCTCCGGCCTGGGCATGGCCGTCCTTCGCGAGACGCGGTCCGCGGTGGAAACGGAAGGCACCCTGTCCGACGCCATGCGCCTTAACCTTTGTCTGCGGACGGGCCATCGCGTCCTGATTTTTTTAAAGGAGTTTCCCGCCTCCTCCCCGGAGGAGCTGTACGACAGGGTAAAAGAGATACCGTGGGAGGACTTTCTGGACGAAGAGGGATATTTTACCGTCACCTCCACCCTGTCGGATGCGCCGGTCGGGGACTCCCGGTTTGCCAACCTGAAATGCAAGGACGCCGTGGCCGACCGGATGACGCTCAGACGGGGAAGAAGACCCGATTCCGGTTCCCGCAGAAGCGGGGCGGTTGTGCATCTTCGCTGGACCGGAGGAACGGGAGAAATTTTTCTGGATACGTCGGGGGAACCCCTGTCGAGAAGGAGCTACCGCCGGATTCCGCTGGCGGCGCCCATGCAGGAGACGCTGGCGGCCGCCGTGGTACTGACGACAAACTGGACGGGACAGGATCACCTCGTCAACCCGATGTGCGGAAGCGGCACACTGGCGATCGAGGCGGCCCTGATCGGGATGGATAGAGCTCCGGGACTCCTCAGAAACCGTTTCGCCTTCATGCATCTGCGCGAATTCCGAAAAGAGGTCTGGGCGTCAATCCGGCGCGAGGCATCCGGCAGGAAAAAGAAACTGACCGGCCGCATCATCGCCACCGATATCGATCCCTCAGCCGTGGAGGCGGCCAGAAAGAACGCGGCCACCGCCGGTGTTGAACACCTGCTGGAAACCGGGGTATGCGAATTTGCCGAAACGGAAATCCCGCCGGAGCGGGGAGTTGTCATCCTCAACCCGGGTTACGGAGAAAGACTGGGCGATATCCCCGGGCTGGAAACGGTGTACGCAGCCATCGGCGATTTCTTCAAAAATAAATGCCAGGGTTACCGCGGATACGTGTTCACGGGAAATCCCGGCCTGGCCAAGCGCATCGGCCTTAAAACGAGCCGGCGGATCCCTTTTTACAATGGACCGATCGAGTGCAGGCTGCTTGAATTCGAGCTTTACTCGGGAAGCCGCAGACGTTCGGCGGAAAAGGGCGCGACGGAGAATAATCATGGTTGAAGCGGCAGCGGAGGTCATTCCTGTCCGGATGGAAGACGGAACGAGTTCGAGCATCACCGTTTATATTCCGGAAAAATGCGGCAAGGATGCTCCGGTTTTTATCTGCATGCCGGCAATGGGCATCGCCGCCAGGTATTACGAACCCCTCGCCGCTCCTTTCGCGGAAAAAGGGTGGATTCTGGTCACGGCGGACCTGCGGGGGCTTGGATTCAGCTCCGTGCGCGTCTCCGCCGCAACCGATTTCGGCTATCACGAAATGGTCACGTACGATTGGCCGGCCATCGCTTCGGCAGTGAGGACCCGCTTTGCGGGGAATCCCGTTTTCTTTCTGGGCCACAGTATGGGGGGACAGTTGAGCTGCCTTTTTCTGAGCGCTTGTCCCGAAGCGGGGGACGGCCTCGTCCTCGTGGCGGCTCCTTCCGTATATTACCGGGGATGGAATTTCCCGCAGAGCTGGGGCGTTCTGGCCGGGACGGCAATCGCAAAGCGTCTTGCTGTTTTCCTCGGATATTTCCCCGGCAAGAAGCTGGGTTTCGGCCAGACGGAAGCGAAGACCATGATACGGGACTGGGCGAATCAGGCAAGGACGGGCCTTTATCGGCCCGCAAAAAGCCCTCTCGATTTCGAATCGCTTCTGGCCGCCCTGGAAAAACCCGTCCTTGCCTTTTCATTCAAGGGCGATTTCCTGGCTCCGCGGAGGTCCGTGCGGAATTTATGCGCCAAAATGTCCCGGGACCGAATAACCCATATTCACCTGGACGCCGAGGGCCTCGATCATTTCAACTGGGTTCGGAATTCACGGCCGGTAAGGGACCATATCGGGCAGTGGCTGGACGGGGGGAAGAAAATAAAAACAAGATTATCTTGAAATTTCCTTTTGGTTCATATATGGGTCTGTTCAATACGATTTAAGACGTAAGACATTGGACATAAGGCATTTTTCAAAGAAAGTTAAAGGATTCCTGAGGTCTGGCGTCTGACGTCCAATGTCTCGTTTTCCGGGTTGCCAATGGTGCACATCTGGCCTATCGGTGGTGGCAAAGGAGGATCCGGCAAGAGCTTCCTGGCGGGGAATCTCGGAATCAGCCTTGCCATGATGGGCAGGAAAACGCTGATCATCGATGCCGATTTCGGCGCCGCCAACCTCCATACCATAATCGGAATGGCCAACCCGGAAAGGTGCCTCTCGGATTTCCTCAATAAAAAAGTAAAAGCGCTGGAAGAAACAGTTCTGCAGACGCCGGTTTCGAATCTTTCCATGATCAGCGGCGCCAGGAACAATCTCGACATCGCAAATCTCGCCTACGAGCAGAAAGCGAAGATCCTTCGCGCTATCTCCAGGCTGGATTTCGAGTTCATCCTGATAGACCTCGGCGCCGGAACGTCGTTCAACACCATAGATTTCTTTCTGATTTCAGACTGCGGCATCCTTGTCACGACTCCCGAACCGACCTCCATCGAGAACGTATACCGGCTGATCAGGTCGCTGTACATGCGGAAGATCCGCCAGATCATAGGCAATTACGAATTCAAGACTCTCCTCGACAAGGCCTCGCTGCGTCCGCAGCAGCTGGGAATGGACTTTCTGCAGCAGATCCTCATTGTGCTGAAAGAAACAGATCCCGAAAAAGGCCATTCGCTCGAGGACTCGCTTCGTAATCAGCAATTCCGGATCGTCATCAACCAGTGCCGCAAGCACGACAATCCGCAGCTAGGTCTGCTCATCTGCAAGATTGTCGAAAAGCACCTCGGCCTGCACCTCCAATTCGTGGGCAATATCAGTTTCGACGATCGCGTCCATGATGCAATCTGCAAAAAAATATCCTTTGTCTCGAAATTTCCCTATACCCAGACGGCAACAGACCTTCAGGAATTCTGCGGAAACATGCTGCTGTCATGCTCCGAACCGCATGCCTTCCGATCCGTTCCGGGGGCGCGCAGGGAGATGACCGTGCACGAAGGAGCCGGCTGATAGATGAAGGTTTTTTTCGAGCGTAATCATTATGAGGTCCTCGACATAGATTCACGAGCGACCCCTTTCGAAATCCGCCGCGCCTACAAGAGGGCCTGCCAGCTTTACGGCGATTCCCTGGCAACATATTCCCTTTTCACGGAAGAAGAGCGCAAGAAGATCCTGGGGCGGATCGAATACGCTTTCCTGACGCTGATCGACGAGCGGAAAAGAACGGAATACGACCGGCAGACCGCCGGGGTGGAAATTTCCGAGAAAAGCGCTGAAAATAACCGGCCGGCCAGAATGCCTATTCCCATTTTTGCCATGGATAAAGGGGCCCACAGCGCCGACCCCGCGGAAAGGAATATTGCAGGCAGGGGGCCGGGCCCGGTCTCGAGTGAAATCCTCTCTTCCGAAACGCTTACCGGAAAGGACTTGGCGCGCATCCGCACGGAGCTCAGCGTATCGCTGGAGCAGATATCCGAACGGACTAAAGTAAGGATCTGGCTTCTGCAGTGTATCGAGGATGATCGCGTGGACCAGCTTCCTTCGCCGTTCCACCTGAAAAAATTTCTCGAGTTCTACGCGGAGAGCCTGGGGCTGGACGGAAAAACCGTTGTCGAAAAGTACACAAAGCGCTTTGCGAATTCCTGAGTCTCAGGTCTCAAGTCTCAGACCGTTCAAGAATGCCCAGATACAAGGCGCGCCCTTCGACGAAGCCTGTCCTGAGCCCTTCGACAAGCTCAGGACAGGCTTTGTCGAAGAGCTCAGGGCAGGCTCCCGGGTGTCATGGTGAGCCTGTCGAACCACGCCCGGAGCGCAACACAGTAGATGGGCGTTATTGGACGGCCTGCTTTTGGACGAAAGAGCCGGGAAATTGCTTATCCATTTCCGTCTTTCTCAGATGCGCGGCGGCTTCATCTGCGCCGGCGAAACTCCCGCTGAAAACTCTGAACCAGGTCCCCTTCCCCGGTATCTGCACCTTTTTCCAGTGGAGATCGGGAATCCCGGTATTGGCGGCAAGGAAGCCGTCCATCTCCTTTTTATCGCGAAACGCCTTGACCTGAACGAAATAGGGTCCATCGCGGCGGCTCTCCGCCTTTTTCGGCGTCGGTTTTACCGGCGCGGGCGCTGCAAGCTTCTCGATGGCGCGCCTGACCGATGCTTCTTCTGCTCTCTCGGGAGCCGCTCCCGCAGACGGTTCGTCTCTTCTCTCGGCAGTCCTTATCGCGGCCGGCTCCTTGGACGCGGGGAGGGGCCTGTCCATCCAGCGGCCGGCGTGAAAATACTTCATTGAGCCTGTAATGCGGTTGGTTTTTACGAGGTAAATACGCGAACCGTCTTTGATCGACTTGTAATCGTAAGGGGTAGGCCAGATAAACCAGGCAAAAAGGGACAGGACGGCAACGAAAACGGCCGCCGGAATCCACAACCGGGCGACCCACGCCTTCATTTTCCCCGCATCTTCGGCGGCGGCGATTCCGGAACGCCTTTTCCCCGGCCTTCGCCCGCGATCCGCGGGAACGGGATCGTCGGCGCTGCCGACACCCTCTTCGGCCACTCTCTCGTAAATGCTCTCAAGCTCGCCGAACAGGCTCTGTTCCTGTTTTTCAGTTTCCTTCATGGGCAATGGGCATGGGTTCGGATCTGAACTCAAAATTTTACTTATGTGAAATCGGCCGGTATGTCAAAAATATTTTTTTGGACGGGAAGCAGGGGCAGAGTCAAGCCGAATGGAAAAAAATACGCGGGCATGGATGCTTTTGCTGACTTTGACCGCCACTGGCCCCGTTTCGGACTATTTTTTCAGTTGACGAAGACTCATAATTCCTGTTTGAGTCTTTTAAATCATTTAGGAGAGACAAATGCAGAAAGAGAAGCCGTGGCTTAAGCATTACGGACAGGTCCCCCACAGTATCGAGTATCCAAGGGTAACCATGTACGAGGCGGTAATGCAGACGGTGCAGAAATGCCCTGACATGACTGCATACGATTTCTTCGGGTACACGTCTTCCTACAGCCGGTTCAAAAAGGATATCGATAAGTGCGCCGACGCGCTTGCCTCCCTGGGAATGAGGAAGGGGGACCGGATAACCATATCCATGCCCACGACGCCCCAGGGCATCATCTGCTTTTACGCCGCCAACAAGCTCGGGGCGGTCTCCTCGCTGATCCATCCGCTTTCCACTGCCAACGAAATAGAATTCTTCCTGAACAGCAGCCGGAGCCGCTTCGCGCTTACGCTGGACGCCTTCTACGGAAAATTCAGGGAGGTCGGCCCGCGCACGGACCTGAAGACGCTGATCCTGGCGCGCATTCCGGATTACCTGAGCCCGCTCAAGCGGCTTGGCTTTTACTTCGCAAAAGGAAGAAAGATACCGCCCGTACCCAAGGAAACTTCAAAAGACTTTCCGGATGATTTCAAGGTGCGCTGGTGGAGCGAGATCATGTCGGGCAGCTATCCCCGGGCTGAAAAGGCAGAAATGGCCACCGATGATCTGGCCGTCATCCTGTTCAGCGGGGGAACAACCGGGGTGCCGAAGGGAATCATGCTTTCCAACCGCAATTTCATCAGCGAAGGCATGCAGGTTTCCGCCTGGGGCAACCTGTCAGACGGCGAGCGGATCCTCGCCATTCTCCCCATTTTCCACGGCTTCGGCCTCGGTGTATGCGTGAATGCCTGCTTTATGGGAGGGGGCACGAGCATACTTGTTCCCCAGTTCACGCCGGAAACAGTGGCTCAACTTATCCGATCCAAGAGGCCGACTCTTCTTGTCGGGGTACCGACCCTCTTCGACGCGCTAAGCCGCGACCCGGTCATGCACAAAGCCGATCTGAGCTGCCTCAAGGCGACGTTCAGCGGGGCCGATACGCTCCCCCGGACCGTCAAGGAGCGATTTGAAGAAATCGTCCGGAAGCAGGGGGGAAGCGTCCAGCTCCTGGAGGGATACGGTTTGACGGAAGCGGTGACGGCGATCATGGCGACTCCGATCGGGCAGTACAGGGAGGGAAGCATCGGCGTACCCTTCCCCGACATGCATGCCAAAATCGTCAGGCCGGGGACGACCGAGGAGCTGCCCGCGGGAGAAGAGGGAGAAATATGCCTGCACGGACCCGCCGTCATGCTCGGGTATCTCGATCATCCGGAAGAAACGGCCGAAACCCTGCGGACCCACAAGGACGGCAAGATCTGGCTGCACACCGGCGACATCGCCGCCATGGATGAAGACGGCTTCTTCTATTTCAAGCTCCGGCTGAAGCGCATGATCAAGTCCTCCGGAATGAACGTTTACCCCTCTCAGGTCGAGGAAGTGCTTTACCGCCATCCCGAAGTGAGGGAGGCGTGCGTGATCGGCGTTCCCGATGAAGCCCAGGTGGAACGGGTAAAGGCGTTCGTCGTCCTGAAGGATCCGGCAAAGGCGGGAGCGGGGATGGAAAAAGCCATTATAGGATATTGTCGGGAGCATCTGATAAAATGGAGTTGTCCCCGTGAGGTGGAGTTCAGGAACGACCTCCCGAAAACACTCGTGGGAAAGATCGCTTTCAACATCCTGGAAAAGGAAGAGATCGAAAGACTCCGGGCGGAGGGGAAATATACCGGCAAATAGAAAGTCCCGAGTCTCGAGTCCTGAGTTGCCCCAATGAACTCTGAACTCGGGACTCGGGACTTCAAATCTGAAAATGTGAGATGTTTGAGTGAAAGGATTTTGGGATGGAATGGTTTGAAGAGATCATGAAAGACCCGATCGGGTACGGCCGGAAGCTGAAGGCGGACGGCCGGAAAGTGGTCGGGTATTTCTGTTCGTACATGCCGGAGGAAATAGTCCTGGCGGCGGGCGCCCACCCGTTCCGCATTTTCGGCGCGGGCGGCGATATGCGGCTCGCCGACTCCCATCTTCAGTCCTACTGCTGCTCCCTCGTGCGGGGCATGCTCGAAAACGCGCTGACCGGCAGGCTGGACTTCCTCGACGGCGTGATTATTCCCCATACCTGCGATTCCATCCAGCGGCTTTCCGACATCTGGAGATTGAACGTCCCGGGAATGTTCCACCTTGACCTCGTACTTCCGGTGAAGCTCGATACGGCGAGCGCGAGAGAGTATTACCAAAGCGTGCTGAAAAAGCTGAGGTCGGATCTGGAAGGCAGGCTGGGGGTTGCCGTCACCGATGATTCCCTGCGCGGCGCCATCCGCGTCTCGAACGATGTGCGCCGCATTATCGGGCGTCTTTACGGCATCATGGAGAAAACGCCCGGCGTGATTTCAGGGCGCGAGATCTGGGCCGCCGCTTCCGCCTCGATGATCGCGGACAGGAACGAAGCCGTTGCGGAGCTTTCGAAGATGCTGGGGAGGATAGAAGCGCGATCCGCCCCGGCAATGGACGGCCGCAAAAGGATCCTGCTGTCCGGCGGCGTATGCAGTTACCCGGAAATATACCGGATCGTCGAGGAATCGGGGGGAGTTGTAGCCGGGGACGATTTCTGCACCGGATCGAGATACTTCGCGGAAAAATCCGATGAAGAAGAGGATCCGCTGGCGGCGATAGCCGGCAGGTACCTGTCGCGCATTATTTGCCCCGCCAAATTTGCGGGATTGTCCAGCCGCGGGTTGCGGCTTGTCCGGATGGCGAAGGAGAAAGAAGCGGACGGGGTAATTTTTGTCCTGCTTAAATTCTGCGATCCGCATGCGTTCGATTATCCTTACATGAAGGAGTTGCTGGACAGGGAGGGGATTCCGAACCTGCTGGTGGAAATAGAGGAGCAGCCTCCTTCCGAAGGCCAGCTCCGGACCAGGTTCGAGACGTTCATGGAAATGATTCAGGCGGGAAAGGCATGACAATGGAAATGGATTCCCGCTCCTGCCCCGGACACCGATCCTCCTGGGGGGGGGGACGACAATATGCCCAACCTCCAATGCCTATGCCTTGATGCAGAGGTGAAAATGACCGAGAAACTTAAACAGATCCTGATATTCATCGCCGCCGGATTCAAGAAGCTCGTCCTGCGCTTCAAAAAAAGGAAGCCCATGAAAGAGATCATGATGATCTATTACATGGAAGGCAAGAGCGCGCGGGTGGCCGGGAAAAAGGTCGCCTGGATTACCAGCGGCGGGCCGGTCGAGCCCCTGATCGCTATGGACGTCATCCCCATTTATCCCGAGAACCACGGCGCGATGATCGGCGCCAGCAAAATGGGCGTGGCTCTGTGCGAAAAAGCGGAGGAGATGGGATACTCGCGGGACCTCTGTTCGTATGCCCGCGCCGACATCGCCTGCGCCGTGGTGAACGGCGGCCCGATCGGGGGACTCCCGCGCCCCGACATGCTGGTCTGCTGCAACAACATCTGCGGAACCGTATTGAAGTGGTACGAAGTGCAGGCCCGGCGTTTCAATGTGCCCCTCTTCATTTTTGATACCCCGTTCTGCCATACGGAATATTCCGAGGAGGCGAAGAAATACGTCCGCAGCCAGATAGACGAGTACATGGTCTTTCTGGAGAAGGCGTGCGGAAGGAAATTCGACTCCGGCCGCATGGAAAACATCTGGCGCTGGTCGATCGAGGGACAGAAGCTGTGGCAGGCCGTCCTTGATACGGCGGCAAGCCGCCCCGCGCCCATCAGCGCGTTCGACGCCTTCTACCACCTCGCCCTGATCGTCAGCCTCCGGGGACGCAGAGACGTGTTGGACTACTACAGCGACCTCCTCGCCCGGATGAAGGACCGGGTAACCCGGGGAATCGGCGCCGTGCCGGGCGAAAAATACCGCCTCCTCTGGGACAACCTGCCCATCTGGTACCGCGTGCGCTGGCTGTCGCAGCGGTTTGCCTCCCACGGGGCATGTCTCGTCGCGGACACTTACACCTCCGCGTGGTGCGGCTCCCTTAAATACGTGGACCTGTCGCGTCCGTTTTTCGATTCCATGGCGGAAGCGTACACGAGAATTTACCTGAACGTCGGGATAGACGAGATGGCCCGGACCGTGATCGAGATGATCGACAAATACGGCGTGGACGGGTTCGTGATGCATTCCAACCGGAGCTGCAAGCCTTATTCGCTGGGCCAGTACGACATCCAGCGCATCGTGGAGCGCGAGCGCGGCATCCCGTGCCTCATGCTCGAGGCCGACATGGTGGACGAGCGGAATTTTTCGGAGAGCCAGGTTGCTACCCGGATCGACGCGTTCATGGAAATCATCAAGCAGAACAAAAAATAAGGAGCGTCATCGGTGAGAACGGCGGGAATCGACATAGGGTCCATCACGGCCAAGGCCGCGGTCATGGAAGACGGAATGATCCTCGGATCGCGGATTATTTTTACCGGATACAATACGGATCTCGCCGGCCGGAAAGTGTTCGAAGAGCTCATCAAGGAGCTGGGGATTGAGACAGCTTCGATCGGGAAGATCGTCTCTACCGGGTACGGCAGGAGCAGCGTAAAATTCGCCCGGAAGACCGCGACCGAGATCATCTGCCACGCCGCCGGGGCGCTTCTGCTCGACAGCAGAGTGAAAACGGTGATCGATATCGGCGGGCAGGACAGCAAGGCGATCTCCGTCGACGGGACCGGCAAGGTGAAAAATTTCGTCATGAACGACAAGTGCGCCGCCGGGACGGGACGCTTCCTGGAAGTCATGGCGCGCGCGCTCGGATCCGATCTGGACGAGTTCGGATCGCTGTCGCTGAAGGCGGACCGTCCTTCCCGGATCAGCAGCCTGTGCACTGTTTTCGCCGAATCGGAGGTCATCTCCCTGATCTCAAAAGGAGAGACCAGGGAAAACATCATTGCGGGGATTCATGAATCGATTGCAGCCAGGGTATCGGCCATGGCGGCCCGGATCGGAATCGTTTCTCCGGTCATGCTCACGGGAGGGGTTGCCAGGAATATCGGCGTAGTCAAGGCGCTCGAGGCGAAGCTGGGCATTCCGCTCATCGTGTCTCAATATGCCCAGGTGATGGGGGCGATCGGCGCGGCTGTTATAGCAAGTCGGGCTGTTTGACCGGGGGCGCGTACCGTAGGGAAGCGCATCATGTCTAATACATTCCTTGCCGGAAAAGCCGAAGGCTTTACAAACGCCCATCCCCGCCTCCCCGGGGACGGATTCTGCGGCGCCTGCCCTGAGACCTTCGACAAACTCAGGTCAAGCTCCGTCGAAGGGTTGCGCTCCGGGCGTGGTTCGACAGGCTCACCATGACACCCGGGAGCCTGCCCTGCATCCGGGCATCCCGGATCAAGTTCGGGACAAGCTTTGAAACAGCCTGAACAAATAAAAACCCGCCCAATGCGTGTAGGCGGGTTTTTTCATTAAAAATATCGTTTATTCAAATTTTCAGCGGCTTGCTTTTGAATCAGCTCAGGATCGATTGCAGCTTCATGGCGAGGGGCATGTCGCCTTCGATCTTCAGCTTGCCGGACATGTAAAGCATGACGGGATTCGCCGCCCTGTTCAACAGCGCGACGAAATCCGGTGAATCCATCCGGATCGTACAGGCGGCCTCGGCGCTTTCCCCCTCGGTAATAGCGGGCGGCGTCTGACGCATATCCATCAGCCAGGTGCCTCCCCCTTCGCCTGTAACGACGAACTTGTACATCGCGCCTATATCCTTCCCGATATCCGGCTTGGAAGCAAGTTTCGCCTTGAGCTTCTCGATTACGTCCCTGGGAGTTTCCGCCATATAGCCCTCCTGCTTTCTAATATTCCTCACTACTTACCAATGAACTGTCCCCAAGTCAACCTATTAATGACCGAGGGTCACTCTCTGAGTTTCAAGTCTCAGGTTTCAGGTCTCAAAGGCCTGTTGCTCAAATAAACTCATTTATAATTTCAAAGTTTGGCGGTCGGGTCGGATTCCTCCCGGCGCACAGGTCTTTTCTGCCGCTCTATTCTCTCGCTGCGCTGTAACGCACATTCGTCCGGAATCAAAGCATGGGGAGAAAGCCGTGGTGGTTGGCCGGCCTCAGGGTGCGTTACGGGCGCTCCGCTGCGAGAAGAGCGGCAACGAAAAGACCTGTTAATGCGCCGTCCGGAACCCGGCCCCACCCGCGCACCGAAAATTTCCGGAAAACCACTGGACTGTTTGGGCAACAGGCCCTCAAGTTGTAAAATAGTAAATTCCGAGCTTTAGAGTTTCAGTTCAATTTCAGGTAGCAACTCGGTTGGAGACTCAAGGTACCTGTTTAGAGAACCTGAGACTTGAAACTCAGAGTTCGGCTAAATTTCGAAATCTGCGAACAGAATGGTATGGTCCGATGCCTTTTCGGCCAGTCTCGGCGCCATGTCTATCTCGCACCGGACGGATTTTCCGGCCATGGCTTTGGTAGCCAGGATATGATCGACACGCCAGCCGATATTCCTCTCTACCGTCCCCGGAATACGGTAATCGAAAAAAGTGAACCTGCCCGCTTCCCCGGCGTGGTGCTTCCGGAAGAGATCGAGGAGCCCCCATTTTTTCAGCTCTTCGAATTCCTTCCAGATCTCCGGGTTGAAATCTACATGGCCGAGGAGACGCTTCGGGTTATGGACATCGATCGGCTCAGGCGCCACATTCAGGTCTCCACATACGACAAGCCTCCCCTTCGGCGAAAACCTCCGGGACAATATCTCCCGAAAGCGCCCATACCATTCCAGCTTGAACTGGAACTGCGGGGCCTGCATTTTGAAGCCTTGCGGGGCATAGGCATTGATAACGGGCACTCCCCCGAAAATTCCCGTTATCAGGCGGTCCTCGCATGGCTCCTTCCCGTCGTCAATTCCGAACTTCACTTCCCGGGGCGTTTCGGGGGCTGCTACCGCGACGCCGTTCCCCTTTTTCCCTCCCCGGAAGACAACGTGATACCCTATTTTCCGGAATTCATCCGCCGGAAAAAGATCGTCGCTGACCTTGGTCTCCTGCATGCAGAGTACGACGGGACGGTTCCTTTCCAGCCATGGTATTACGATGTGCAGGCGCGATCTGATCGAATTTACGTTATATGTTGCTATGCGGAACAGGGGCATGGCACAAGTTACCACGATATCAAGTTCGGAGTCCAGAGTTCCGAGTTCCGAGTTGTTAATAAAGACGGGCCGGATTATAGCGAATTTTAAAAAGCAGAATCAGATAGTGCTTTCTGATGCGGACTCTGGACTCGGGACTCTTATGCCCTGTAGGATATCACCTTCATTTTTCCCTTGACAGGAGCATGAATAAAATAGCATTACTTGGGCGCTGAAAAGAGGATCGAGATGACCGATCAGCGAATGCTGTCGCGCCGTTATTTTGAAACTCGCGCTTCGGGCCACCGCCTTTCCGCCGCATACATCGCCTCCGTTTCCGCCGCTCCGCCTCAATCTCGACCGACTATTATTTTCCTCCATGAAGGGCTCGGCAGTATAGCGCAATGGCGCGATTTCCCGGAGAGAGTCTGCTCCGCTACGGGGCTTCCCGCTTTTGTATATGAACGGTGGGGACACGGAAAATCGGAGCCTTTCACCGGAAAAAGAGGCAACGACTATCTGCATAAAGAAGCTGTTGCCCTGGCGGAAATAGCTGATCTCTGCACGGGCAGGGACGTCATTCTGATAGGGCACAGCGATGGAGGATCTATCGCGCTCCTTTATGCATCGACCGATCGTTCCGTCCGGGGGGTCATAACGGAAGCCGCGCATGTTTTCGTGGAAGACGTTACCGTGGAGGGAATACGGAAAGCGGTTTCTGCTTATGAGGAGGAGAATCTGCGCGAGAAGCTGGCCCGGTTTCACGGCCCGAACACGGACGCCGTTTTCCGGGCCTGGTCGGATACCTGGCTTTCGCCCGAATTCAGATCCTGGAACATAGAATCGCGCCTGAAAGGCATTGCCTGCCCCGTTCTCGCTATTCAGGGAAAAGACGACGAGTACGGCACGCCCGCGCAGGTTGAGGCAATCGTCAAGGGAGCCGGCGGCAGGGCTGATGCGCTCCTTATCGAGGGTTGCGGTCACGTGCCCCATTTTCAGGCGGCCGGACCGGTCCTGTCAGCAATTACGCGCTTCATCATCTCGCTCAAAACGTAAAAGGCTAAAGGCTAAAGGCAAATGGCTGAAGGCAAGAGACCGGGTCGTTTGGGGTCGGTTTTTTGAATCCTGCAGGGCGGGCCCGGATTGGATTTCAGATTTAATGCTTGCCTTATGCCATTTGGCTCCCGTTTTGCAGGCATCTGATCTGAGCGCAATAAGCCCCTTAACCCTTTGCCCTTAGCCTTTGGCCCTTTGACTTTGGCCCGTTGCCTTTAGCCTTTTGCCTTTTGCCCCTTGAAGAGGAATGAGGAACTGAAACTGAGCATTTTCAAAAGACTTATCGTCAGCTACCTGGCAATTACAGTCCTGATTCTGTGCTCCGGAATTTATACCGTAATGAATCTCGGCGAAATCAACAGGATCATCCGGGGGGCAAACTCGGTGGATGCGCAGGTTATCAGGATTGCCGAGGAAATCGCTCAGTCCGTTATTATCCAGACCGGATCCGAACGCAAGTATCTGATTTCGAGAGACCGGGCCTTCTACAATAATTTTTCCGAAATGAACCCCTACATTGTGAGAAAAATCACTGAACTGGAAGTCATTTCGGATACAGAGGAAGGAAAGGCCCTGGCGGCCGAGATCAGCGCCCTGCATGAGAGGTACCGCACTCTTTTCGAGAAAGCGGCCCTCAGCGGATCGGCGGTTCCGAAAAGCTATCCGGCGGAAAAAGAAAAAATCATCTCCGCCATCGAAAAGAACTGCCGCCTGATAGCAAAAGGCGCCGACGCAGCCAGAAGCGAGAAGATGAAGAAGTCGGAGGAGATCAGCTACCGGATCTCCCGGACGATCCTCTTCACCGAAAGTTTTGCGGTCGTTCTTGTTGTCCTGATTTCGTTTCTGATAACGCGGAGCATCAACTCGCCGATCAGGCTCCTGCGGGAAAAAACAAAACTTACGGCGCGGGGAGAATTCGGAAGCCCGCTGGCGATATCGTCTCCTCCCGAGATCAAGGAGCTCGCCGATTCGTTCAACCTGATGTGCGAGAGGCTCCGCGAGCTCGATCAGATGAAAGTGGATTTCATCAGCCACCTGTCGCATGAGCTGAGAACGCCCCTGACGGCCATCAAAGAGGCTTCCAGCATGCTGACCGAGGGAGTTTTTGCGGGCTTGCCCGAAAAGCAGGCGGAGCTCTTCGGCATCATCAACGAGGAGTGCGAACGACTCATCAGCTCCGTCAGCCGGATCCTGGAGCTTTCCCGCATGGAGGCGGGAATGGCGGATTTTGCTTTCGAAGACGCCGACCTGGTTGCGATCATACGCAAGACCGTCGCCAAGCTCTCGCCGATCGCGGATAGAAAGCATATCCGCCTGGCGTACTCTCCCGACGGAGATATTCCTTGCGTTTCGGCGGATCCCGATAAAATCAGCCAGGTGATTGAAAATCTGATCGGCAACGCGCTGAAGTTCACCCCGAAAGAGGGCGAGGTATCCATCAGGCTGGAAAGGAACGGAACTGCAAACAGTGTTGAAGTATTCGTGACCGATACCGGATGCGGGATTCCCAGGGAAAGCCTGGAAGAGATCTTTGAAAAGTTCAAGAGAGTCGACGACCGCAAAGGAACAGTCCGGGGAACGGGCCTGGGCCTTTCAATCGCAAAATATATTATCAATGCTCATGGAGGAAACATATGGGCGGAAAGCGAGCCGGGCAGGGGAAGCACCTTCATCTTCTCATTGCCGCTCTCACGCTCCTCATTGCAGTCGGCGGTTGCTCCTCCCTCCGCATAAAGGATTCCAAGGAGAAGTATTCCATCTGGGAAGCGCGGCGGCTGTACGCGAAAGGCGACATGCGGGGAGCCATGAAGGAATACCGAGGCGCTCTGAAGACGGAGCCGGGCTATGCCGACGAATGCCTGTTCCATATCGGCGCGATCTACGCCTCGGCGAAGTACCCGGAACGGGATTTCCACAAATCGCTCGATGCGTTTCAGCGGGTTGTACGTGAGCATCCGCGAAGCTCATACAGGCCGGAATCCGAGAGGGCGTCCGGCCTGGTCCGGGAAATCCTGAGCCGGGAGCGGAAACTCAAGGACCTGCGGAAGAAAAACAGTCTGCTGGAGAAGAAAATCGAACAGATCAAGGATGTAGACCTGGACGTTGTCGAAAAAAGAAAAAAATTGTTGCAGGAGCAGTAAAAATGAACCGGATTCTCGTCGTCGATGACGACTTAAGCATTCTTAAAGTGATTAAAATGAGACTGGAGGCGGAAGGCTTCGAAGTAACGGTAGTAGAGGACGTTCAGCAGGCCATGCGGTCGATTGAAGAAAGCGAATTTGATCTCGCCGTCGTGGATCTGAAGCTGGCCAGGGCGAACGGGATCGAACTGATGGAAGCCATCCACGCGGTCGACCCGGAGCTGCCGGTCCTGATCCTGACGGCTCACGGGACAATCGAAAGCGCCGTGGAAGCCATGAAAAAGGGCGCGCACAGTTACCTGACCAAACCCTTCGATTACCGCGAGTTGCTCCTCCAGATACGCAACGGCATAGAAAAGGGACACCTTTCCCGCGAAGTCGAGCGGCTGAGAAGCTTCGTGCGCCAGGGACAGGTCGAGTTCGACAATATTATCGGGCAGAGCGATTCGATGAAGAGGCTTTTCGAGCTGGTCGCCCTCGCCGCCGAATCCGACTCCAATATCTATATCCAGGGCGAAAGCGGCACCGGCAAAGGAATTATCGCCAAGGCGCTTCACAACGCGAGCCCGCGCAAGGACAAGCCGTTTGTGGCGATCAACTGCGCCGCCATCCCCGAGACCCTGATCGAGAGCGAGCTCTTCGGATTCGAGAAAGGGGCGTTTACCGGGGCCACGCTCAACAAGAAAGGTCTTTTCGTGCAGGCGCACGGGGGGACGATTTTCCTCGACGAAATCGCCGAAATCCCCCTGCCGATGCAGGGGAAGTTGCTGAAGGCGCTCGAAGACAAGGAGTTTTACCCTCTGGGCAGCCAGAGGTCCGTGAAGGTCGATCTGAGAATCATCGCAGCCTCAAACCGGGAACTGGAGAAAGAGCTGGAAACAGGAGCTTTCCGCCGCGACCTCTTCTACCGGATTCACGTCATCCCCATAAAAATACCCCCCCTTCGGGAGCGCAAAGAGGACATCCCGCACCTGGTGGCGTATTTTCTCGATAAATTCCGCACCAGGATGAGCAAGGAAATAAAGGGGCTGTCTCCTCAGGCGCTGAACAAGATCCTGCAGTATTCCTGGCCGGGCAATGTCCGGGAGCTGGAAAATGCGATAGAATGCGCCGTCGTCATGTGCACCGATCCGATCATATCCGATTCGCTCATTCTGCCGACCCAGGAGGAGGCCGCCAATTCTCTCAAATCCTTTAAGGAATCCAGAAGGGAATTCGAGAAGAAGTACCTGACGCAGCTGATGGAAATCAGCAAAGGGAATGTAAGCCAAGCCGCAAAGCTGGCCGGGAAATATCGCGCCGACCTTTACGAAATGCTCGAAAGACACAAAATCCGTCCCCCCGAGTTCAGGCAAGGCCGAAGGGAATAACCTGCGCCTTGAGTTGAAGGCCGGCTTTCAGTCCGGAAGGGTTCAAGGTGTCGAGGGCCCGATGATTCAAGCGAACTACTGATTTTGTAAGCTCCTGAATTAAGAATATTTCTCATTCTCAGAACTGTCTTCAGGATCTCCCGTAAAATCGCGAAGATCATTTTTTGAAGCTTTTTCTTGCATCCCTCGGATGTAGATTCATGTTCTTTTACCCCATAGCATGAAGGAAATTGCCTTCTTTTTTTCTGCCGTTGTCCCTCCCTGACCTCAATACTATTCTGATATTACTGCCGATTTCATCTCTGAAAAAAACTGGTACATACCTTGCTCACTCAGGAGAGCAGAGGCCCTGCTTTACCTCGGGGACAGGTGGAAGAAAAGGAGTCGCCATGAAGGTACTCATTGTAGACGACAATCGCGAGATTATTGAACTCCTGACAGAATTCATGATCTTTTCCGGATTTGAGACCGACAGCGCCGGCAACGGACTTGAGGCGCTTGCCAAGCTCAGCAAAGGCGGATTCGACACCGTAATTACGGACGGCCATATGCCTCTCATGTCGGGCTTCGAGCTCTGCCGGTACATCAAATCCATGCACCCGTCCATATTTACCATCGGCATCACCGATTCCCTGAGCCTTGACCGTTTCCGGGAGGCAGGCGCCGACGTATCCTTTTTCAAGCCGGTGGATTTTTCCCTCCTCGGCGGCCTGATCGAGAGCCGCGCTGTCTGCTGAAAAACGAATTGAGATGGTAAGCGGGTGAGATGTTGAGAATACGGGGGTGGAATTAACGCCCCCGTATTTTTTCCTTTCTTCTCCTTCGCATAGGTAAGTACTATAATTTGTTGCAAAAAACCCCTCCCCGATTTAGTATCCCCGCATGCACATCGTTCGCTTCCTTTCAGGGCGCCGTTTGGCGCTTGCTTTTATTGTTGTTTTCGCCTTTTTCGGATGCTCTTCGCCGGATACCGAAACCGGCAGCCGGGCTTCCGAACGCCCCCCCGCGTACGGGGATATCATCGTGGAAGGCGCGATCGGCGATGCAAGCAACCTGATCCCCATACTGGCCTCGGACAGCGCTTCGCATAATATCTCCGGCCTTATTTACAACGGACTCGTAAAATACGACAAAGATATCCGCATCGTCGGAGACCTCGCGGAATCCTGGGATATATCCGAAAACGGCCTGGTAATAACATTTCATCTCCGAAAGGGGGTCAAATGGCATGACGGGCATCCCTTCACCGCCGAGGACGTGCTGTACACCTACAGGGTAACCATCGACCCGAAAACGCCGACGGCCTACGCGGGAGATTTTATGAAGGTGAAAAAAGCCGAAGTCATCGATCCCTACACGTTCAGAGTCACTTACGACCAGCCCTTCGCCCCCGCGCTTTCGAGCTGGGGAGCCTCCATTCTCCCTAAACACCTTCTGGAAGGAAAAGACATCACCAAGTCGGCGCTTGCCAGGCGGCCGATCGGGACAGGGCCATACCGCTTCAAGGAATGGATAACCGGGCAGAAGATCGTCCTCACCGCCAATCCCGATTATTTCGAAGGACGTCCTTACATCAACGCCTATGTCCTGAGGATAATCCCGGACATGGCAACCATGTTTCTCGAACTGCGGGCGCAGGGCATCGACCGGATGGACCTGACGCCCCTGCAGTACACCCGTCAAACGGAAAACCGCTTTTTTTCAAGAAATTTTCAAAAGTTCCGCTATACCTCATTTTCCTATACTTACCTTGGCTATAACCTCCAGGACCAGCTCTTCTCCGACCGCCGGGTGAGACAGGCGATAACTTATGCCATCAACAGGGAAGAAATCATCAGAGGCGTCCTCCTTGGCCTGGGAACGGTCGCCACGGGGCCGTTCAAGCCGGGCACGTGGGCGCACAATCCCGCCGTCAAGGCTTATCCTTACGACCCGCAGAAGGCCCGGGAACTGCTTGCCGCGGCAGGCTGGAGAGACACAGATGGGGACGGGATCCTCGACCGGAACGGGAAGCCCTTTGCCTTTGAACTGATCACGAACCAGGGGAACGAAGTCCGCCGTAAAACGGCCGAGATAATCCAGAAGCGGCTGGCGGAAGTAGGCATCTCGGTCAAGATCAGGATCATTGAATGGGCGGCGTTCGTCAAGGAGTTTATCAACAAGCGCCGCTTCGAGGCCACGGTGCTGGGATGGACTGTCCCGATGGATCCCGATCTCTACGATGTCTGGCATTCAAGCAAGACGGGCCCCGAAGAACTGAATTTCATTTCATACAAGAACGAGGAACTTGATGCTCTCCTGGAAAAGGGCCGAAGCACTTTCGACATCGAGGAACGGAAAAAAGCCTATTACCGGATCCAGGAGATATTGGCGGAAGACCAGCCGTACACCTTCCTGTATGTGCCGGAGGCCCTGCCCATTGTTCACGCCCGCTTCCGGGGAATCCAGCCCGCCCCTGTCGGCATCGGTTACGATTTTATCCGCTGGTATGTCCCGAAAGAAGAGCAGCGATTTACACTGACACCTTGAAATGGGCTAAGGGGCTAAAGGCACAAGGCTAAAGGCTAAAAGAACTTGGGCAAAAGGCACAAAGACCTTCCCTTAGGCCTGTACCCTTGGCCTTTAGCCCTTTGCCCCTGATCAAGTTCAAGCCGGAAAGTGCCGATAACATATTGGATGAGTTTTATCTCCACTACGGGCTTTTATGATACCCAAGACCATTCTGGTTATCGATAATAATCCGGTCATCCTGACTCTTACCGAGAGACTCCTGGCCAGGCTGGGGCATGAAGTAATTACCGCCTCAAGCGGAATAGGGGCTCTCCAGATCCTGAAACAATCCATCCCCGATATCATTCTCCTGGATCTCGTCATGCCGGACATATCCGGCGACCGCCTGTGCCGGCTTATCCGGGAAAACAGCCGTTTCCGGGCCACCCGGATCGTCATCGTGACCGCAATGGCTTCCGAAGAGCGGATACCTTTCCTGGAAATGGGAGCAGACGCCTGCATTGCAAAGGCCCCTTTCAACCGTCTTTCCGAATCGATCATGGGAGCCATCGAGCACCTCGACCGGTCGGCGGAGCCGATTCCGGAAGTGATCGGACTGGAGCACGTCCAATCGAGAATCATTGTCCGGGAACTGAATTCGATCCGCAACAGTCTGGAAACAGTTATATCGAGCATCTCGGAAGGTGTGTTCGAGCTGGACCCGAGCGGAGTTATCCGGAATGTCAACCGCGCGGCGGTTTCCATTTCCGAAAAAGAAGAAAGAGAGCTGCCGGGTCTGAATTTCGTGGAGTTATTCAACGATTCGGACACAAAGAAAATCCTCGGCCTGTTTCAGGAGGCGGGAGAGGCTCCGACGCAGCCGGCGGAATTTGAAATTCCGAGCGGCAGGAAATTATCCCTGCAGGTGTTCAGGTTCGCGGGTGAAGACGAGAAACTGCTGGTCCTCGCGACGGACGTAACGGGCTTCGAAAGCGAGCTGGAGGAAAGCAGGAAACGGTACCTGGAAATCACTGAACTGCTGCCCCAGATGGTGTTCGAGACCGATCAGTCCGGCTGTATCACATATATCAATTTAAACGCCGCCTCTTTTTTAGGCATCGACAATTCTCAGAGCCTTTCCGGCCAGAATCTGTTCGAATACATCGATGCCGGGGATCAGGAAAGGTCCCGGAGGGATTTTCAAAGAATAATTGCCGGAGAGAGGATCTCCGGAGTCGAATATACGGCCGTGAACCGTAAAGGAAAGAGAATTCCCCTTCTGGTCTACAGCGCTCCGATCCTGGAGAACGACTTGCCGGTGGGGGTAAGGGCGGTTGCGGCGGACATAACGGAAAGAAAGAAATACGAGGACGACCTCCGCATCAGTGAGGAAAAATACCGCGGGATATTGGAAAGCATCGACGACGGGTATTTCGAACTGGACCTTCGCGGAAACCTGGTTTTCGCGAATCCTGCCCTGCCCAGAATGTGGGGATACCGCTTCGAGGACCTTTACGGCCGCAATTACCGGAACTACATGGATGAGGAGAGCGCCAGGAATATCTGGTTGAAATTCAATGATGTTTTCAAAACCGGGAGGCCCGAGCGCATCCTCGACGGAAAGTTCTTCCGCAAGGACGGGAGTATTTCCTATTTCCAGACTTCCGTCGGGTTGATTCTCGATTCCGGGAAAGAACCGATCGGGTTCCGGGGTATCATCCGCGACGTGAGCGAGCGCAAGCTTGCGGAAGAGGCCCTGCGCTGCGCGGAGGCTAACTACCGCAACATCTTCGAGAACGCGGTGGAGGGGATCTTCCAGACCTCGCCGGAGGGGCGGTTCATCAGCGCGAACCCGGCGATGGTGCGGCTGCTGGGCTACGACAGCCCCGGTGAGG
>JAQTPK010000047.1 GCA_028712885.1 Syntrophales bacterium
AGAGGCGGTAATTCTTGAGCAGACATTTCAGCTTGAGACAACCCACGGGCTGATATACATAGTTGGGGCTTCGCCAGCCGAGGACCTGGTCCGCCCCCTCCGTCAGGATGGTCCTGTACCCCAGGTTCTCCACCAGCTTCGCGAGATCGTTGTTGTATATCATTTCCGTGTTGCGGAATGTCTTCGGAGTCTGTCCGAAGAGGGCTTTCACCTTGTTCCTGTGCATCCTGACCTGGTCCCGGAACTCCCTCTGCGAGAAAAGAAAAGAAAGGGAATGGTAATAAGTCTCGCTCAGAAACTCCGCTCTCCCCGTATCCGCCAGAAGTCTGAAGCTGTCAAGAGCTTTCGGAAAATATTTTTCCATCTGCTCCAGCAGGATGCCTGTTATGGAAAACGAAACACGAAAATCGCCCCGGTATTTCCGGATCAGGTCCAGCAGTATCCTGTTCGCCGGAAGATAGCACTTCTCCGCCACCTTTCCGAGCAGCACTCTGTTCAACTCTTCATTGTAATATGAATGGGAGCGGCCTATATCAAAAAAAGAGTAATTCCTCAACCGGTACGGCTGATGGACTTGAAAACATAAACACACTGACGGCATGATAATATCCCCGATAGAAAAAAGGCTAAAGGCTCGAGGCTAAGGGCAAAAGGCTGTAAGCTGAATCCCAGGCGCCAATGTCCTTAGGATCGAAGCATTCTTAAAAGCTCTCTTGAATGCCGCCGCATGGTTTTTTGTATTTATTCTCAGCCTACTACCTTTTGCCCTTTGCCCTTTGCCCTTTGCCCTTTGCTTTCAGCCCTTAGCCCTTAGCCCCTCATATATCTCTATAATCTTTTCCGCCGCATGCTCCCAACCGATTGTCCTCAGCGTTTCCCGCGACATGTCCGTCATATCCCGCGATAGAGCCGGATATTGCAGCACCGCGATCATTTTATTCGCCAGGTCGGAAACATCCCAGAAATCGACGGTAAGCGCATTGTTCAGGATTTCCGCAACTCCGGATTGACGCGAGATGATCACGGGCACGTCTCTCAGCATCGCTTCCAGCGGCGAGATGCCGAAAGGCTCGGAGACGCTCGGCATCACATAGAGATCGCTCATTGCATAGATCTGTTCGATCTGGTCTCCGCTGATGAATCCGAGAAAATGAAAATGTTTCCCTATCCGCAGCTCGGCGACCCTTTCAATCATGCGCGGCATCATGTCGCCCGTACCCGCCATGACGAACGTGACGTCGGGGAAAACTTTCAACACCCGGGCCGCCGCCTCGATAAAATAATCGGGCCCCTTCTGAAAAGTAATCCTGCCCAGAAACAGAACTATCTTCTGCCCCGGCCTTTTGCGGACGGCCGCGTACCCGCCGCCGTCTTCCTTCGTGACGGCGTTGTGCACAACGCTGACCTTTTCCGGCTTGATTTCATATCGGTTGACTATTATGCCCTTCGTATAATGGCTGACTGCAATAATGCAATCGGCGTTACGCATCCCGAAGCGCTCGATTTCGAAAATGTCCCTGTTTACATTCTCCCCGCTGCGATCGAATTCCGTCGCGTGCACATGCAGGATAAAAGGCTTTCCGCTGACTTCCCGGGCGTAAATCCCCGCGAAGACGGTCATCCAGTCATGGCCGTGTATAATGTCGAAATTCTCTCTGCCGGCAAGGACGCGCGCCACTCCGCCGTAGCGCACTATCTCCGCCATCATGTCGGGGCCGTAATCGCCGGAGATGGCGGCGCAAGGGCCGCCTTCCCGCCACGCCTCCTTCGATGATTCCTGTTCTTCAGAGCTCTGCCGGGTTTCGGAGAGAACGGCCGTGTATTGCTCCTCTCCGATATACGGCCTCAGTATGGAATCGATCGGTCTGAAGTCCATCCCTTTTCCGAAAAATTCGACCTCCATCGTCCGGGTAAGCGGAATTTCCGAAGCCGAAAGCAGGGTCACATGGGAAGACCTGTCAACTCCTTTGATTCGCGGCAAGACAAAAACTATTTCTACCTGTTTTTCCGTAAGGGCCTTGGTAATCCCGAAGCAGGCTGTTCCGAGACCGCCGCTGATGTGCGGCGGAAACTCCCAGCCGAACATGAGTACGCGCATATACGCCTCCCCTTTTTATATCCGGAACTTCGGCGCCTCCTTGCTGATCAGGATCGTATAAAGACGGATCACTTCGGCAACGCTCCATGACTGTGCCGCGCATCCGCCGGGTTCATGAGGCGGGTCTCCGTCGTAAACCTCCGAGAGGAATCCCAGTCCGGACGATTCAATCTGAGCCGGAAGCATCTCCCGCAAAATACTCAACAGAAAGAGGCGCGCTTCGTCGGAACAATCCGCGGCTTTGAGACAGGCTTCGCCGAAATGTCCGATCAGCCACGGCCAGACGGTGCCCTGGTGGTACGCCTCATCGCGCTCCCGCGGGCCGCCCGCATATCTTCCATGGTAAGCAGGGTCGCCCGGAGACAGGGTGCGCAGTCCGACCGGGGTCAGCAGCTCCCTCTGCACCTTGTCCACGACGCGCCTCCAGTGATGGGATTCCAGGGGCGAGTGCGGCAGCGAAACGGCAAAAATCTGATTGGGCCTGACCGATGCGTCAAGCCGTCCTTCCGTCCAGACATCCCCCAGATAACCCTCTTCTTCCATCCAGAATATCTCCTGGAATGATTTCCGCACGAGGTCCGGCAAGCCCCTGTCGAGTTTGAAACGGCTGTCCTCCAGCGTTTCCGCCGTTTCCGCCGCGAAGCACAGAGCATTATACCACAAGGCGTTGATGTCAACAGGCAGGCCGTTGCGGGGGGTTACCGGCTTTCCGTCCACCATGACGTCCATCCACGTGAGCTGGGTGCCTGAATCGCCCGCATGCAGAAGCCCGTTCCGCTCCATCCCGATGCTGTTTTCCGTCCCCGCCATATAGCGGCGGACGATCCTTTTTACGACCGGCCAGAAGTGCTTTTCCAGAATATCGTAGTCTTTCGTATACGACAGGAACTGCTGCACCGCCCAGACGTACCAGAGGGCGCAATCGACGGAATTGTAAGAGACGGATTTTCCGTCTTCGGAAATGAAATTCGGAAGCAGCCCCTTTTTTTCAAATCTTCCGATCGATTTCAGGACTTCAATGCCGGCCTCTATTCTCCCGCAGCAGAACGTAAGCCCGGGGAGCGAGATCAGGGTGTCCCTTCCCCAATTATAAAACCAGTGAAAACCGGCAATGATGCCTCTCCTTCCCGCCGAGGGGCGGAAAATGAATTTTTCCCCCGCCTCCATCAGCTGTGACAGGAGAGATTTGTCATTCAGATCGGGAATTCCCCCCGTCCACATCTCGATATGATTCAGCACCCCGGAGCGCCTTTCTTCCTCCCGATCCCAGATGCTCCGCAGGCTGCCCTTCTGTTCTTTCAGCGACCCGCTGACGAGAACTTTTTCGCCCTGTCTGATCGGTATTTCGAAGACGCCTGCCTGGAAAAGATCCTCATGGTTTTCAAAACCCCGCTCGGCATCGATCATATATTCGAGATCCCTGTACCAGACGGGAGACGGATAGAAATCGCATTTTTTCCCGGCCTGCACGAAGAAAGGCGGCATCCCGTCATACGGTTGTATCTTGAATCCGTTCCTCGCCTCGTATGTCCTGACGTGCAGATCCAGGTTCTCGCGGGTAAGGGCATGAATTTCCCGATAGGCGATGAGAGGGCGGATGCGGAGGACAAGAGGAATGTCGCCCCGTTCGCAGTCGTATTCGATCAGAACCGTGTCTTCGGCGTGAACCGCCATAATGCTCTTGCGTATCCGGATTTCACCCAGGTGATAAATGAACCGGGGGCACAGGTCGAGGCGGAACTCTGAAAGGTACTTATATCCATGAGGATAATATACACCCGGATACCTGTGGAACGATAAAAATATCTCTTTCCCTTCCCGGTCTATGGAATCTTCGAGGGAGGAAAGGAGCACATGCCGGCCGGGCGGCTCTTTAAGGTTGGCGATGAGGAGGCCGTGGTATCTTCTGGTGTGGCATTGGAGGATTGTGCTTGAAGAATATCCCCCCCGACCGTTGGCATCGACCCATTCAAGCCTCAGGGATTTCCTGAGATGGAGAATAGTACGTTCATCGAAACGGATATTCATTCCATTTCTCCCTGATTTCTCCAAATCCGCACCTGATCAGCGCCTGATGCCAATATAAATAATCTTATAAGGCGTGAAACAGTGTCAAGATATTTATGCCGGCTGCGCGGATGAATTTATTTCTGCACGGAAGCGGATCGCCGGCAGGGCGGCAATCCCTGATTCCGGTTGATCGGCGGGCTGCGGTATGATAGAAGCTCTGAGCCATGCTGAATGTGGGCCTGACAGGCGGTATCGCCAGCGGCAAATCGACGGTGACAGACATTTTCCGTCAAAAGGGGGCTTATGTCCTCGATCACGACGAGATTGCCCATACGGCAGAGGAACCGGGCGGGGCTGCCTGGGAGGAAATCGTCCGAGCATTCGGGATGGATATCCTGAATCCCGATCGGACCGTCAGCAGGAAAAGGCTGGGAGAGATCGTTTTCCGCGACCCCCTGCTGCTTGAAAAGCTGAATCAGATCGTCCATCCTGCGGTCTTCAGGGAATGGATGGAACGTATCGGCCGGATCGGGGGAGAACACCCGGAGGCGATCATAATATCCGACGTCCCTCTCCTCATTGAGACGGGCTGGCACCGACACGTGGATTCAGTCCTCCTGATTTACATCCGGCCGGAGGAGCAGATACGGAGACTGATGGCCAGAAACGGACTCAGCCGCCGTGAGGCCGAGGAGCGGCTGAATTCACAGATGTCTATTGATGCGAAAGTCCCCTTTGCCGATTATGTCATCGACAATGAAGGGCCCGTAGAAGCTACGAGAAAACAGGCGGACCGGATCTGGACAATTCTGATGGAAGTGGAGAAGAAGAAAAGGACGGGTGTCTGAAAAGGGGACGGGAAAACCGGATCCGTTTCATGCAAAGCCCAACACGGAGGAGGAGTAATGATCGAAAAGAATGTGAAGACCGAATTCAGCGCCAAAGTAGTCGAACCGGCGATCGATAATTCCGCTTATGTCCATCCTCTGGCGGCGGTGATCGGAAACGTAATCCTCGGGAAAAACGTGATGGTTGCGCCGTTTGCGGCTGTCCGCGGCGATGAAGGCCAGCCGCTCTTCGTGGGAGACGACTCCAACGTGCAGGACGGCGTCATTATCCATGCCCTTGAGACGGAACACCACGGCAAACCGGTCGAGAAAAATCTTTTCGAAGTGAACGGGGGGAAATACGCGGTATACGTCGGGAAAAGAGTATCCCTCGCGCATCAGGTCCAGATCCACGGACCGGCGGTCGTCATGGACGACACGTTTGTAGGGATGAAGGTTCTTGTCTTCAAGGCTTACGTCGGGCGCAGATGCGTTATCGAACCCGGCTGCATCCTGATGGGAGTTAAAGTTCCTGACGGTCGCATCGTCCCCGCAGGCACCGTAATAAAAGAACAGGCCGCCGCGGATGCGCTTCCCCGGGTAACGGATGACTACCCGCTCAAGGACCTCAACAAGGAAGTCGTTCACGTTAATACTTCGCTGGCAAGGGAATATAACAAGGCCAAAGGCTAAGGGCAAAAGGCTGAAGGCGCAAGGCACAGGGCAGAAAACTGAGAGATAATCCTGAAAAGCAAAGGGGGGAGCAGTTTACAGCTTCCCCCTTCTCTTTCAATTTAATTTTCCGAAGTGCTCCCTTTCCCTGCCCTTCGCCCTTAGCCCCCTTTGCCTTCAGCCCTTCGCCTTTTTCAGCGCCGATATCAGCTTCGGAAGAACTTCGTACAGGTCGCCCACAATTCCCATATCCGCTACTGCGAAAATAGGCGCATTTTCATCCTTGTTGACGGCGGAAACGATTTTGGCGTCGCGTATTCCGGTTACATGCTGGATCTGGCCGGAAACGCCGATTCCCAGGTAAAGGGCCGGCTTAACTTCTATGCCCGAGAGCCCGATGCAAAGCTCCTCGGGCAGCCAGTGCAATTCTTCCGAAACAGGACGCGTACATCCGACGGAACCGCCGAGGAGATCGGCAATCTCCCTCGCCATGGCGAGATCCTCCTTCTTTTCAAACCCCCTTCCTGCACAGACAACCACCTGCGCCTCGGAAATGTCTTCCGTCCTCTTTTCTCTTCCCCGCCTGCCGGCCACCTTTATTCCCGAAATGGGCGGAGCAGGAAGCTCCTCCACTTTACCCTGCCTTCCGGGCGTTGGCCGGGAAGGCTCGTAGGCGCGGGGAGGAATCGTCGCCAAAGCCGGTTTCGCCATGAAGGCGACCTTCTGCACCGCCGCTCCCCCGTACATGAAACGGTCCATGACGAGTGAATCCCCCTCGACACTCATGGAGATGCAGTTCCCGCAGAGCCCTGTATCCAATCGCGCGGCAACGCGCGCTGCAATCTCTTTTCCCCCCGATGTTCCGGCGACGAGGATTGCATCAGGCTTCTTTTCCCGGGCGGCATCGGCGATGACGGGCGCGTAATCGCCGGCGGACCGATCCCCGCTTAAGGGAGGCAGAAGAAATACCTCGTCCGCCCCACAGTCAATATAATCCTGAGCCCTGTCCCTGTCATGCGACAGTATTACCGCAACGCCCGTCTTCAGCCCTTCGGCTATCGAGGAGGCGGCAGTCAGCAGCTCGAGCGTCAAAGAAGGGTTATCCGCATAGACCCAGATGCCGGCCATAATAACCTCAAATTCTAAATACGAATTTCTCAATCCTAAACAATCTCAAATTCCAAAACCCGACCTTCCTAAATCACGCCTTTCTTCCTAAGCGCGCCCACGAATCGGGTTATTTCTTTATCGTCCGTTCCGAAACGCTCGCAGCTCCGCTCCATCCGGAAGGCGGTTATTCCCGTCGTTTTCAGCCTTGCCTCCGCAATGCTTTTCAACTCCGCCGCGGTCACCGTGACCACCGGCTTTTTGGAAGCGGTGAGGGTGTCTTTTACCCCCGGGATACGGGGTGTGTTTATATCGGGCAGAACCGTTACAAGGGCAGGCAGTTTCGCCTCAACCACCTCCACCCCCTCCTCGACGCGCCGCTCGGCTGTCAGGAGGTCGCCTTCAACGTCCAACTTCTGAACATAACATATGCATGGTATCCCCAGCTTTTCCGCCAGTCGCGGCCCTACCTGCTGGGCATAAAGGTCGCTTGACCCCTCCCCGCAGAGTATAAGGTCGAATTGAGTCCCGGCGCGGATCGCCTCACTCAGAACGGAGGCGGTCTGGGAAGGCTCCAGCCCCGCAAATAACGCATCCGCGATGAAAACCGCCCGGTCCGCACCCCTGGACAGGGCATCCTTGATCCCCCTGGTCGCCTCAGGGACGCCGACTGTTACAGCCGTTATGCTTCCGCCGCACTTTTCCTTCAGCCTGACCGCCTCTTCAATGGCGTTGCGGTCGTAGTCGCTGATCTTGTAATTAACGGCGGAGAGATCGAGATCGCCTCCCGATCCCCGCCGTATATACGCCTCATCTATAACCCACTTGAAGCAGGCAACTATCTCGCGCATATTATCTCCAGTCTGGTTTCGGGTCTCGGGTTTCAGGTTTCCGGTTAATCAGGCGCCTACACCTGACGCCCGATACCTGATACCTTTAGCGAAGTACATTCCCCGAAATGACCATCCTCTGCGCCTCGGAAGTCCCTTCGTATATTTCAGGGATCTTTGCATCGCGCATCAGGCGCTCCACTTTCTGGCCTTTGATGTATCCGTATCCGCCGTGTATCTGAACCGCCTTGATTGTGTGCCGCATGGCGGCTTCGGCTCCGAAGAGCTTGGCCATCGAGGCTTCCTTGGAAAACGGCTGCTTCTGATCCTTCAGCCAGGCGGCATGATAGGTAAGGAACCGGGCGGCGGCGAGGTCCGTCGCCATATCCGCAATCATCCAGGCGATGGCCTGGTTCCGAGCGATCGGATTGCCGAACTGGACCCTCTCTTTGGAGTATTTGACCGACTCGTCCAATGCCGCCTGAAGAATACCGACGCACTGGGCGGCTATCCCGACCCGGCCGTGGTCGAACCCCGTCATGGCGATCCCCATTCCCTGCCCGGGCTGCCCGATGATATTCTCTTTTGGAATGCGGCAGTCCTTGAAAACCACCTCCGAAGTCTGGGACGAGCGGAGCCCCATTTTTTTGAAATGCTCGCCGGGTTTGAGGCCGGGAGACCCTTTCGGCACGATGAAGCAGCTCATTCCTTTTCTCCCGGCAGACTTGTCGGTCCAGGCAAACACGATGTACGTATCGGCAATGGGCCCGTTGGAGATGAACGTCTTCGTTCCGTTGAGGACGTAATCGTTCCCGTTCAGGACCGCCGTGGTCGTCGCCGCCATGACGTCCGTTCCCGCGCCGGGCTCCGTCAGGACGAATGCCCCCAGGTGCTTGCCTTTTGCCATGGGAACCAGGTATTTCTTTTTCTGCTCTTCATTTCCGAACAGGAGCAGCAGCATGCAGGCGATCCCGACATGGATGGAAACTGTAAATCCGGTCGAGGAGCAGGACCTGGAAAGTTCTTCCACGGCTATTATATGAGTGAGATAATCCGCTCCCGCGCCCCCGTACTGCTGGGGTATCGGCATGCCCATCCAGTCTCCCTCGGCCAGCTTGGCGAACAGTTCGGCCGGATGACGGCTGTTTTCGTCGATTTCCGCTGCAATCGGCTCTACATGCTTGAGAGCGAATTCCCTGATGTTCCTGCGGATAAGTTCCTGCTCTTCGGTCAGTTTGAAATCCATAATCCCCTCCTTCGTTAAGCGCTGCTGTAACAGTCTGTTGCTCAAAAGTTCAGCTTTCGAGCGGCCATCGAAGCTCGGGCCCTCTCCGGCCTAACCGAACCGGAATTGAACGCCTTCGCCTCCCTGAGGATAATTCCAGTCTAGAACATCCGTCCCGCACGCGATCCGGCACGTCCCGCATTCGAGGCAGCCGTCGATCGCCAGCGTGACCTCGCCTTTTTCATTTTCCGTGTAAAGACCTGCGGGGCAGCCGGTAACGGCGGCTTTCAGCCGTGAATCCTTTTCCATGCCCGGGCGAATCCGTATATGCGGTTTTCCCAGCGGCTTGAAAACATCCAGGCCGAGTTTTGCCTTGAGTCCGGCATTTTCGCTCATATCGCGCTCGCTTTTTTCAGATCCTTCAAAATTGACCAGATTTCCTTCAAGTCCACATGCCTGCGGACCGTCGAAAAGAGAGTATCTTTCGAACCGGCGGGGACTTTGTACAGATCCCGGAAAACGGCTGCCGCCAACTCGGGATAATGTTCAAAGTACCGCGGATTATCCAGGACATCGGGAGTCCCGGCGAAATTTCGGAAATCCTTCAGGACAAAGCTGTCATCGAGCAGGCTCCGGTATACTTCCAGGCTCGGGGCGCTGAAATCCCTTTTTCCCTTGGCCCTGAGAAAGGCCTGAGCCGCATAATAGCCCGAGGCAAGCGCATATTCCATACCCCGGACGGTAAGCCCGAGGTTGAGCGCCAGACCGGCTGCGTCTCCGGCGATGATGATCCCGTCTCCATACAGCTTCCCCATTCCCCGCAATCCCGCTTCTGGTATCAGATGGGCGGAATACTCCGCTGTGGTCCCTCCCCTTACGAGACTGCAGATTTCCGGCCTCTCCTTGAATTCATCCAGAAGGGCCGGTACGGATCGGGCGGCCTCCCCCCCGATATCCTCTATTCTGATTACCAGCCCAATGCTGATACTGTCCCGGTTTGTATAAAGAAAACCGCCGCCAAACATGCCCTTCGTCACTTCGCCGAGGTACAGTCGCGCCGATCCCTCTCCTTCCGAGACGTGAAAACGGTCGGCTATTTTCCCCGGATCAAGCGCGATTACTTCCTTCACCCCCACGGCGTAGTCCCGCGGGAACCCGGGGGTCCGAAGCCCGGCCTTTTCCGCAGTCAAAGAAAGCGCCCCGTCGCACGAGATCACGACATCCGCCGCCAGGTCCTCCCCTCCGGCCCTGACGCCGATGACCCTTCCCTGCTCTACCAGCGGCCTTTCCACCAGCGTGTTAGGCAGGATTGCCGCACCCCGCTCCTCGGCCCTTTCCGCCAGCCAGCGGTCAAATCGGGAGCGGAGAACCGAAAAGCTATGACCGGGAGGACGGCGCAGTTCTTCTCCCGAGTATTCCAGGGCAACCGATCCTTCCTTCGCCAGGAGAGTAATCCCCTCATGCACTATTTTCCGCTCAAAAGGAGCGTCTTCCCACAGTGAGGGAAAAAGAGGGCGGACCGGGTTCAGATAGAGACGCCCTCCCGAAACATTTTTTGCCCCGGGGAATTCTCCGCGCTCCAGAACGACTACCTCGATCCCCTCGCCGGCGAGGGTATAGGCCGCTGCCAGCCCGGCCAGACCCGCGCCGATGATAATTACTTCAAATCGTTCCATTCTTTCCCGCTGGACGGATAGTACCTTAAGATTTACACTCTTTCCCGGCGAACTTCAATAGACTTATTGAAGACGCTTCAGGAACAGGGTAATTACGGCGGAAACCAGACATAATATTCCGGAAATTGCAAAAAGAAGCATCCACCGCGAAGGATCGCCCCCGATGCCCAGAATACCTTTCAGCGGGGAGGAAACCATGAGCCCGAAAACGGCGGCGGCGAGCACGGCCGAGAAAAGCAGGCTGTAACTGCTCACAAAACTCCTCTCGCCGTAACTGTCGGCCGCCAGCAAGGGAAAGAGGGCCAGGAATCCTCCGAAATTGAAACCGATGAGACAGGACGCCAGGATCAGGCCCTTTGCCCCGGAACTTATGAACTGAAAACCGAAAAATACCGCCGTCTGGGCGATGAACATCGCAAAAAGCAGCGGCCGATGATTAAGGCGGTCTGAAAAAGCCCCCCATATTACGCTTCCCGACGCCGCTATGATCCAGAACCAGAACGCCGACACGAGAGAGACTTTCGCAGCAATCCTCGTCTCCAGGCCGGAAGCACTCAAAGCATCTAATCCGAAGGCAAAAAGCGAGTCGAGGATCAGGAAAACAGCGGCAAAAGAGAAAAAAATGATGAACCAGAGGGCACAGAAGTAGACTTTTCCGGGCAGCCTGCCGGCCGGGGCGCGGCAGGGAACAGTCCCGGACGTATCGAGCGGTCCGGGAACAAACTGGTTTTCGTCAGGAGGGACGGCGGAAATGCTGCCCAGGGCAACAGCCGCCGAAATCAGCACGCCGAATATCATGAAGATGTCGCTCAGGCCCGCAGGCGAAGCTTCAAAAAAAGGAAGCAGTCCCCAGGCCGTTTCGTCCCAGAAAAGAATTCCCAGCAGGAATCCGCCGGAGGCGATCCCTGATGCGAATCCCTTTCGTTCGGGATACCAGCGCAGCGCGGAATACAGAGAAACGACATACGCCAGCGCAATTCCCGCGCCCCCGAGAATTCCGTAAAAGAAAATACGGGAAAGGAGACTCCCTCCCATGAGGGCGCCGACTGAGAAGCCGCCGCCGAGAAAAAGCCCGCCCAGGACTACCGGCAGCCTCTTTCCGATCCGGCTTCTTATCAGTTCCGCTCCCGCCAGTACGGGAACCGCCATGAGGACGCCGGCGAGAAAGATCCATCCTGAATACGGGGCATGAAGAATCTGCCTTGAAGCGGACGGCCACGCGAAAAAAGCGCCGAGACAGAAGTGAATAACAAAAACGGATATAAGGACTGGAGACTGCCTCATTATTCAAAGTTCGGAGTTCGGAGTTCGGAGTTCAGAGTTGCTCGACCTGCAAATCCTATTTGAACCCGGGAACTTGGGAATTCTTATTTCCGAGCGCAAGGCTCTGATTCGGGAAAAGAAAAAAGGGGGCTTGGACTGCCCCCCCTTTTCAGTTTCTTGAACCTATTTTACAGGCGGTTTCGTCGCCCAGACTATACCAACGGATACCAGACACATAACTCCTGCGATGATAAAAGCGGTCAGGAAGTTCCCGGCGGCGAACTGTTTTGTCACCAGGACCCCTTTGTCCATTGTCTCGTAAGGAACTTTCTGGAGAACGCTCATCAGTTTCGGCGCCAGCCAGGGCCCGAAGAGTCCGCCGGCTCCATACGCCGTGAACATCCAGCCGTAGTTGGCGCCCACGTTCTTCGTTCCGAAATAATCCGTTGTCACTGCCGGATACAGGGCCAGAAATCCGCCGAAGCAGAACCCGACCGTGCTGACGCCGATAATAAACAGCGCGAAGGAAGTAAAGCTGTTGAGGAACAGCATGACAACGCCGCTCACGCCGAACATGATAACGAGGGTCATTTTCCGGCCGATCGCATCGGAAACCTTACCCCATATGATCCGTCCCAGCGCATTCAGGATGGCAACGATCATGATGGCGGTAGCGCCGAGATCGGTAATGCTCTTGAAAGCGGCCTGCGGAATAGTCGGCGCCGCTTTGGCTGCTTCGAGTATGGACACGGTCTGCCACAGATTCATCACGTTCATGATGATCATGAGACCGGCCGTGCATCCGGCAAAATATGTAAGCCAGAGGAACCAGAACTGTGTGGTCTTGAGCATCTCCTGCCAGGTGAATTCACCGCCCGCCGTTTTTGCCGCCCCGGCGGCGGGTGCGGGGGGATTCCATCCTTCCGGCTTATACCCGGCCGGAGGAACGACCATCAGCTGGGCGCCGAGGACGACGGCAACGAGGAAAATCGCTCCCAGCCACATGAACGTGGCCATGATCCCCTGTGATGCGATAAGAGTCTTGGCAACGGGTGTAAAGACCAGGGCGCCCGCGCCGAATCCGGCAACCGCAAGCCCCGTGATCATACCGCGCATATCGGGAAACCACTTGACGCAGGTCGCGATCGGGCAGACGTATGCGGCGCCGATGCCGATACCGCCGATCACGCTGAAGCAGAGAGTGAAAGTAAGCAGATCCTGGGCGAAAGAAGACAGGATCAACCCTGCGCCCAGCAGAATACCTCCGGCGGTGGCGACTTTTTTCGGGCCGACCTTGTCCTGGATTCTGCCTGCGAAAACGATGGATAAAGCAAAGAAGGCAAGAATAATCTGCGACGGCAAAGCGAGATCGGTAGCGCTCCAGCTCGGGAACCTGACGCCGAGGGAGGGTTTGAAAACGCTGTAAATATAAACGGCGCCGAGACTTACCTGGATCAATAACGCGCCGAGGACGACAAGCCATCTGTTAAACGTCTTTTCTGCCATGTCCTCTCCTCCTTAGGATGAAAAAAACCGTCTCATAACAACGAAATAGGTACAAAGCGCAGTCACAGTTATCCAAATTCCCATGTATTGTCAACGAAAATATCAGCGGATTTTCTTGAGGTCTTCCGGAGTGTTTATGTTCATGAAAAGCGTCCCGCCCGGATCGAAGGACTTGACTGTATCTTCTCCTATCTCCAGGACCCGGACCTTGTTGAAAAATCCGGTAACCTTGCATTCATCGCGGAGAAGACGGCGCTCGATCTCCGGCCGGCATCTTTTTGAATAAATCGCGTGGAGGGGCTCGATGCCCGTGGGAGTCCTGGGAATTACGATATCAAAGTCCTCCTCCCGCCGGGCCATGAATCGGATAAAGGAAGGATTCAGGAACGGAAGGTCGCAGGCTGAGACAAAGACATGCTCCGTCCCGGCGTAAAATAACCCCGTGAAAATTCCTCCCAGCGGACCTTTTCCGGGAATAACGTCCGTAACTGTCCGCACATCGCGGTCAAAATACTCGTCCGGGGTGTTTGTGATCAGGATGGTATCGCGGAAGATATCTTTGAACAGCCTGAGCGTCCGGTCGATCAGCTTTGCTCCGGATATTTCAACCAGAGCCTTGTTGGTACCCATCCGGGAGCTTTTGCCGCCGGCAAGGATTACACCGGTAATATTCCTTATAAGTTCCAAGTCTCAAGTCCCAAGTCTCAAGTTTTACTGAAAGATACAGAATGAATCCTCGAAGGTCAAGCGGCCTTGAACCCTGCTTTTCCGCTTATTTCCCTTGATAAATTCCGAAACGAATTATAAAAAACAGCATTAAAATCAAATGAGGTGAGTACGTGTACTGGGAAAAGGATATCGAGACCATGCCGCGTGACCGGATTGAAACGCTCCAGTCCGGGCTGCTGCGTGACACGGTCAGACTGGCGGCGCTTTCCCCTTTTTATGGAAAGAAATTCCGCGACGCCGGGATCGACCCCGCCGGGTTTGACGGTCTCCGTTCAAAGGAAAAGCTCCCCTTTACGACAAAGGACGATCTTCGCGAGCACTGGCCTTACGGTTTTCTCGCGGTTTCCCGCGACGAGTTGGTGAGAATGCATTCCTCATCCGGTACAACCGGCCGGGCTACCGTCGTTTTTCACACGGCCCATGATATAGGACAATGGACTAATCTTGTCGCCCGCTGCATGTATATGGCGGGAGTCCGCAAGGGCGACGTATTCCAGAACATTATGACGTACGGCCTCTTCACCGGCGGACTGGGTTTTCATTACGGGGCTGAGAGAATCGGGGCGCTTGTCATACCGGCAGGCGCCGGCAACAGCAAGCGCCAGATCCAGCTTATGCGCGATTTCGACACGACTGTGATCCACATTATTCCCAGCTACGCCCTCCACCTTTATTCTTTTTTTGAGGAAATGAATCTGCTGCCCTCGCGGGATACGCGGGTGAGAATAGCTTTCATCGGAGCGGAGCCTCATTCCGAACGGACGAGAAAGAAGATCGAAGAGCTTTACGGGTTCAAGGCTTTTAACTCTTACGGCCTCTCGGAAATGAACGGCCCGGGAGTAGCCTTCGAGTGTCCGGAGCAGAACGGACTTCATATCTGGGAAGATAATTTTCTCGCGGAGATAGTCGATCCGGACACGCTGAAGCCCGTTGCGGACGGGAGCGAGGGCGAGCTGGTCCTGACGTCGCTCCGCCGTACCGGGATGCCCCTGCTGAGATACCGGACGAAAGACCTGACCCGGATCATCACCGGCGACTGCCCCTGCGGACGGACTCACCGCAGAATCGAGCGGATCACGGGGAGAACGGACGATATGCTCATCATTAAGGGAGTCAATATTTTCCCCATTCAGATCGAAAAGAAGCTGATGGAGATCCCCGGCGTGGGCAACGATTTTCTGATCGTCCTCGAACGTGAAGGATATAACGACCGCATGACGGTCAAGGTGGAAGTCGGCCAGGACTTCTTCGACGGAGACGTTCTCCACCTGGAGAAACTCCGGCGCAGAATTACGGAGGACCTGCGGAGCGATATCCTGATCACGCCGCAGGTCGAACTCATGGCCCCAAATTCCCTGCCGAAAACAGAAGGAAAGGCAGTCAGGGTGGTGGATAACCGAAAAGACTGAAATCCTAAGCACGAAATACGAAATTCAGGATTTCTCGAAGGAGGCATCAATGATCATTCACCAGCTTTCGATTTTCGCCGAAAACCGGCCCGGCAGCCTGGCCCGGGTGACGGGCATACTTCACCGGGAAAACATCAATATCCGGGCAACAACGATTTCCACTTCCGACACTTTCGGCGTCATAAATCTCATTGTCGACGCCCCGGACCGCGCGCATGAAGCGCTGAAGAGGGCGGGTCTGATGGTTACGCTGAAAAACGTTATTGCAGTGCTCATCGATGACAGGCCGGGGGGACTGGACAGGCTGACTCAGATACTTTTCCGGGAAGGGATAAACATCAACAATGCTTACGGCTTCGTTCTCGAAAGCCTGAAGGCGGCGGTGTTCGTCGTGGACGTCGATCAACTGGAGAAGGCGCAGTCCGTGATAGACAAGGAAAATTTCAAGATGCTCGATATGAAAGCCCTTTCCTCGCGGTAAAAAACGAAGATGCGAAGATGGGAAGATGATATAAATTAGCATACCGTATTGGGAGTTGCAGAATGGCTCAAAAAGACAAAGGTAATTATTCCGATAAATATCCGAAGGAGAGAAAAACGGATCCAAAAGTGGAAAAAGCCGTCCGGGCAGAAATTCTTTACGGCACGATGCCTTGCGCCACCGCCGCCGCTATTGCGGCGAAACTGGACGTGAGCGCGGATGAGGTGGGGTTCACGCTCGACCGTCTCGAGACCCGAATTACAAAATGCCTGCTGGGGTTATTCGGAAATACGCCCATCGGCAAAGTCGTCGTTGCGGCCGAAAGCGTTGCCCCGGAACTGGAATCCGAAATCCGCAAATCATTGCAGAACGGTAAGCTCACTTGCGCTGCAGCGTGGGAAATCTCCAAAAGGTTGAGAATTCCTAAAATAAAGATTTCTTCAGCCTGCGAAAAGCTGGGAATAAAAATCAGTTCCTGCCAGCTCGGAGCGTTTTAACGGGCATACGGCATTGGGCGTCAGGCATTAGGTGCTTTATAAAAGAAGAGCATGCCTTCTGAATTGAAGCCCAATGCCCAACACCCAATGCCTTTAAAATGCCTTTAAAAAGCCCTGATCCCCGGCGTCGTGGTTTCTTCCCAGCGGGCCAGGGTAAAGAGCATATCGGCCAGCCTGTTCAGATAGGAATGGATTTCCGGGCGCGAGATAAGCCCCTTTGCCTTCATCTCGGCGGCCCTGCGTTCCGCCCTCCGGATTATTGTTCTGCCCAGGTCAATCTGGGCCGATACGAGGGTTTTTCCAGGGTAGATAAATTCCCTCCCGAGCATCACATCCTGCTGCAGATCATCGATCAGCTTCTCAACTCTGTTTATCTGGCTTGCTCCGATCCTGTTTGCGAGATTCTCGACATCCCCGGGAAGGGCGGCCAGTTCCGCCCCGAGGACAAGAAGGTCCTTCTGGACGTCGAACAGGATATCGGATATCTTTTTGTCCACCGTCAGCGCCTTGGCTACGCCCAGGGCTGAACTCGCCTCATCGAGGGTCCCGTAAGTCTCGGGCCTCAAGTCGTACTTCGGTACCCGCTGCCCTCCCAGAAGACTCGTTTCTCCGCCGTCACCTTTTTTAGAGAACTTCATTATCCCCTCCCCTCAATACAGGCGATGATTATTTTCCTGATTACGTCCTGGTTGCGCCGCGCATTCTCGAGTATTTCCTCCATGCTCAGAGGTTTTTCAACAAGACCGTTGGCGTAATTGTCAACGGAACAGAGCGAGGCGTACTCCATCCCGAGTTCCTGCGCCACAACGGCCTCGCTCGCCATCGTCATTCCCACGACATCGGCGTATTGAGCCATGAATCGTATCTCGGCCGCCGTCTCCAACCGGGGCCCCCGCGTCTGCCAGTAAACTCCTCCGTCCGTTGCGGCGGCTCCGCATGCGGCGGCGGCATTCAGAAGTTTACGGCGGACTTTCCCGCTCAACTCCGGAGTGATATGTACCGGCTCAAACTTGTACACCGTGGCTCCGGAAACAATCGAGATAAAATCATCCGGCACGAGGACAGTGCCCGGTCCTAAATGCCGTTTCAGAGATCCCGTTGAATTTACTCCGATAATTTCTCTTACTCCGTTGTCCCGCAAGGCTTTCAGATTGGCCGGGTGGTTTATGCGGTGCGGCAGAATATATCCGGAAGGCTCGGTCCCGTGCCTCGGAATATAGCAGATCCCCTTGCCGGCCATTACGGCGGCCGTGCCGAATTCGTTTTCCGCCTGCAATAATTCAAGCTTCCCCAGCGCCTTGCCCATGCCCATCGTACCGGATATTATTCCCAGCGGCTCCATTCCCGTCCCCTCTTACACACCAACAGTAAGGAAAACCGACTCATATCCACTCACACTGCACTTCATCCACCAGACCGTCACGATTTACCAGAACATATCGGCAATGTCAAAAATGAAAGGACTTATGCCGACATCCGATGCTAAGATCAGAATTGCACTTTTCAAATACATGTGGCATAGTCCGGAACGGGAAAGGAGGGGCACCCCATGGAAAAAGAGAGTCCGCTCAAGCAGGTGACGGACGAGAATTTCGAGACCGAGATAATCAAGTCCGACAAACCGGCCCTCGTCGATTTCTGGGCTCCATGGTGCGGCCCGTGTAAGGCGATCGGGCCCATCGTGGAACAGCTGGCGATGGAATTCGAAGGCCGCGTCAAGATCACCAAGATGAACGTCGACGATAACCATAAAACGGCTGCGCAATTCGGCGTCCAGAGCATTCCTACGCTGATCCTTTTCAAAGACGGCAAGGTCGTGGATAAAATGATAGGCCTTACGTCCAAAGACCGTCTGGAAGGCCTTATTAAGAAAAGTATCCAATGAGCAGGTTTTTCTCCTCTATTCGAATCAATCCGAGGGCAGGACGCCTGCTCCTGGCCGTGTTCTTCCTGATCGGAATCAGCGGATGCGGATGGTTTTCCGATCTTTTCAAGACCAGGGAACCGGTGCGGGTCACGCCCGAAAGCCTGTACCAGCGAGGCGTCGAACTTTACCGCAAAGGAAGGTACGACAAGTCCATCGAGGCCTTCCAGAGACTCAAGGAAGAGTATCCCCTCAGCAAATTCGCGATCATGGCGGAATTGGGAATAGCGGATTCCTATTTCAGCGATGATAAATTCATAGAGGCAGAGGCAAGCTACAGCGAGTTCATTAACCTCCACCCTACTAATCTCAATCTGCCCTACGTCATCTACCAGCTCGGGATGTGTCATTTTCATCAGATCATGACCATCGATCGGGACCAGACGGAGACGAGGAAGGCCAAAAAGGAGTTTGAGCGCCTGATCGCCCAGTATCCCTCCAGCCAGTTCAGCTTCATGGCGGAAAAGATGCTGCGGGAGTGCAATCAGAGACTGGGAGAGCATGAATTCTATGTCGGCCGGTTCTACTTCAAATCCAGGAAGTACCGCGCCGCCCTGAGGCGGTTCGAGGCGATTGCGCGGGAGTATCCCAATATCGGTCTCGATTACAAGGTAAGCTACTATCTCCACGAAACGCGGCGGCTGCTGGAAATACAGGAACGCGAAGAGGCGGATAAAGCCGAGAAGGCGAAAAAGGCCCAGGCAGAGAAGGCCGAAAAAGAGAAAAAGGCGGAAGCGGAAAAAGCCGAGAAGGCCAGAAAAAAAGCCGAAGCGGAAAAGGCCAAAACCGCCGCGGCAAAGAAATAAGTTTAAAAAAGGCGCAAGGCAAAGGGCCAAAGGCAAAAGGTAAAGAATTGTTTCATGACCTTTGCCTCAGTTTTTTACCTTGCGCCTTTTTTCGGCAGTTAATGCGGTTCTGCCATGCTTATCCGGTCGAAGCCAGCTTCTTTATCCCTTTTGCCTTCAGCTTTTAGCCTTTAGCCCGTATCCGAGAGAGGTAAATCCATGAGCAAATCGGGAATATTCAATCTCAGGATGGAAGACCGGATCGCGGTCGTCACATTCGATGTGCCCGGAGAAGCGATGAATACATGGACGGAAGAAGCCGTCCTAAGCTACCGGGCGGTACTTGAAGAACTCGAAGGGACGGAAGGAGCGCTCGGCGTCGTCTTCATTTCCGGAAAACCCGACAATTTCTTCGCCGGGGCCAATCTCAAGCTTCTTCAGAAGATGGAAGACGCGCAGAACGTCAGGCAGGCCCTCGATATTTTCCACGACTCCTTCAACCGTCTGGCGCACCTGCCCTTCCCGTCGGTTGCGGCCATTAACGGCGCCTGCGCAGGGGGCGGATTGGAATTTTCGCTTGCCTGTACGGCGCGGATAGCCAAAGACACGAAATCAACCGTGATCGGCCTGCCCGAATGCAAAGTCGGCCTCTTCCCCGGCGCGGGCGGAAGCCAGCGACTGCCGCGGCTTATCGGCTATCCCGCAATCGAGCTCATTCTCAAGGGAGAACTGGTGCCCGCGGCGAAAGCACTGAAACTGGGAATGATCGACCGGCTCGTCCCTGCGGACCGCGACCTGCTTGAAGAGGCGAAGGCGCTCGTCCGCGAGACAGCGGCCGGCACCGCCGGCCTGAAGAGACCTGTGCAGGATTTCTCCATGCTGGATATGGCCGCGGAAATGGCCCGCCAGGGGGTTCTCAAATTTACCAGGGGAAGGGAGATTCCCGGCCCCCTGCTCGCCATCAGGGCAATGCAGGAAGGCCTCAGGCTCCCTCTGGAGAAAGGCCTGGAGATTGAGAAGAATTACTTTACCGAGACGGTGCTTTCGCGGGAAGCCAAGGGCAGCATACATACTTTCTTCCTGAAAACGATGATGGACCGCCCGCGGGGCATGATGACCCGGGGATTCGCGCCGAAGCAGATCCGCAAGGCCGCCGTCCTCGGTTTCGGAACGATGGGCCGGGGAATAGCGATCGATATCGTCAGGAACATGAAGATTCCGGTTCTCGTCAAAGACTTTCCTGAAACCCACGGCTCCGGCCGGGACTTCGTCCGCAAAACGCTGCAGGGGATGGCCGATAAGGGAAAGCTGAAGGGGGAAGTCGAAGAAATACTGGGCCTCCTCACCGCCGTGTCCGACTTCTCCGATTCCTTTGCGGATGCAGATCTTGTTATAGAGGCCGTATTTGAAGACGTAAAGGTCAAATCCGATACTTACCGTGAGCTCTGCAAGGTCGTGCCCGACGACTGCCTGATTGCCAGCAATACTTCATCCATTCCTCTCTCCGCCATGGCCGGTTTTGTAACCCGTCCCGAGCGCTTCGGGGGAACCCATTTCTTTTCCCCCGTCTGGCTGATGCAGCTTGTGGAGGTTGTAAGAGGCGAAAAAACCTCGCAGGAAACTGTCGATAATCTCATTAATTTCGCCGCGTCGATCCGCAAGCGCCCGATCGTCTGCCGGGATAATCCCGGGTTTGTCGTGAACGCCCTGCTCTTTCCCTATCTCCTGGGAGCGCTGGATTATCTGGAAAAAGGAAATTCAATTGAAAAAATAGACGGAGCACTGGTCCGTTTCGGCATGCCGCTCGGCCCGATCCGTCTGACGGACGAAGTGGGAATAGACGTGCCTCATAAGATTTTTGCAGGGATGGGAATACGCCAGGAAACCCTCAAGAACCTTGTGGACGCGGGCAGGCTTGGACTGAAGAAATCGGGAAGAGGGTTTTTCCTGAAAGACGGCGCCGTAGATCCGGAGGTACTGCCCCTGATTTCCTTGAAGGATCCCCGGCAGTCTGACGAGAGTGAAATCCAGGACGGCCTCCTGACTGCGATGGTCAGGGTAGGAGCAGATCTGCTGGACAGGAAAGTCGTAGAGGACCCCAGGATGATCGATGTGGGAATGATATGGGGGACCGGATTTCCGCCTGAAAAGGGAGGACCTATGAAATGGGCCGACCTGACCGGGCTGAGCAAAAAACTCTTCGGCAAGAATTTCTATATTTAAGCCAGCCAGTTCAGAGTCCATATTTCTAATAAAAGAAGGCTGTCCAAAATTGCCCGGATACAAGGTCCCGCAGACCCGAGGAGCGGAGCGTACTGATGCGTACGTGAGCATCCGAGGGTCAAGGGAAACGCAGTAGACGGGTGATTTTGGGCAGCCGATTTAGAATCGGAAAATTCGTTCCTTAACCCCGCCTATATTTCGGACGACGAGTTCCATCGTTTCCACGCCGGGATTTTCGAATTCAAGGATGGCCGACATCCTGTACAGCGAGCTCGTCTGAGCCCGTACTCGGGGACGGTATTCCCGTCCGTCCGCACGCATCAGGACTGTTTTTTCCAGTTTATAATTTTCCACGCCGGCAGTGCCGCTGGAGAGGCTGACCTTGAACAGAACGGCTCCCTCCCCCGCTACTCTCGAGACCTTTACCGTCACGGCGCCGGCTGGAATCATCCTCGGCTCAGTAACCCGCGGCCTCAAGGTCTCACGCCGGGAGCGAAGATCCCTTACTATTTCCGACAGCTCCAGCGAGAGCCGGTCCATCCTCCCCTCTAGATCGGTCAGGTCCCGAAGCATGCCGTCCCGGTCCGGCAGGGGAATTCCCTGGAGAATCCTCCCCTGAATCCTGGCAAGTTCTCCGAGACTGCGGGTCATTTCACGGAAAATAATTATCTGTTCTTCAGCAGCCGACAATTCTCCGGCCGACGTCGGCATGTCCGCAAAACACCCAGGGGGCAGCGACGTAAGAACCGCGATCAGGGACAACGATATCATTGCTTTTCGCACGGGCCCCTCCCTTTTGAGTACTTTAATCTCAGGGTAGCCCGAATGCGAAGAGTTACAACGCGTATATTCCTGATTTCATAACTCCGAAAACCTCATTCTTTAAACAAATCCCAAGCACCAAATCCTAAATCCCAAACAAATCCGAATATCAAAATCCAAATTACCGAAAAATGCTGACTGGACTTTCCACGTTTCGGGTTTTGTATTTCGAATTTGGAACTACTTGGGTTCCATTTTGGAATTATTATTCACCCAATCTGATGCGGCGGATTACCTCCAGGGCCGTATCTTCCGGAGGAACG
>JAQTPK010000082.1 GCA_028712885.1 Syntrophales bacterium
AAAATTAATCAGTTTGTCCAACAATATAACACAACAACGCGCCCTTTTGTTTGGACGGCTACGGCGGATTCAATATTGGAAAAGATCAAAAGACTTTGTCAATTTATTTCCGGGACACAACACTAGACTCTGGACGTGTTCTCTTTTCTTATCCGGTTGACTAAAAGGTGGGCCTGGCGGATCGGTTCCGCTATCCGGTAGCCGCGGCAGGACGAAAGCGCGATTTCGACGGCCTGCTTGTGGCTTATCCGGTGGCCCGGTGAAATAAAAACAGGCTTCGTCTTTTTCTTCGTTCTGACCGCCGCGCCGATTATTTTCCGGTCATGGACGAGAGGGGAAAAATCCCCGGCATTTTCTCCCACCGGCCCATACTCGCCGAAAAGCCTTTTTTTTGCACAGCCGACGGAAGGAATATCGAGCAGCAGCCCCAGATGCGACGCCAGCCCCAGTCCGCGGGGGTGCGCTATCCCCTGTCCGTCGAAGAGCGCCACGTCCGGCCGCGCCGTCAGACCCGCGAAGGCGCGGAGCAGGACGGGGCCTTCGCGGAAAGTGAGAAGCCCCGGTATATAGGGGAACCGGACCCTGTCCGAAACAGTGCTCTCCTCCAGTCTTTCCATCGAGGGGAATCTCAGCAGGACAACCGCCGCATGGAAGAGGTCGTCTCCGCGATCATAGGAAATGTCCGCCCCCGCGATAATGCCGACTTTGCGCGGCCCGCTGTTTTTCAGGCTGATGCTTTTTCTCAATTCCTCCTGGATCCGGACCGCCGTCCGGTAATCCACGTCCCAGTCATGCAAGAACTCTTTTTCCATCATGGCTCCAAAAAAACCCTCCACCATAATTATCTCATAATGGCGCAAGACAAAAGCTCAAAGAGACCGGAGCAGGAAATTCCCTTTGTCTTTCGCCTGCATCCGCACGCCGCCGCCGCCTGTTCAAGGCGCCGCCGCATAATGCCGGTTTTTCCCTACATGCGCAAAATTATTCCGTAAAATGTTTGTTGCAAATTGCCGGATAATCGGATATCGAACTCACAAAAACCAGAGGTGCCCCTATGCGCTCCAGATTCCTGCTTGGCGCCGTCGTCCTGCTTTTCATGCTGCTTCCCCGGGCCGCCGCGGCCCAGGTACGGTGCGTGGAGACGGACGGAGAAGCTGCCGTCGTAAGCGGGGACGCGCCGTCGGCCAGAACGGAGGCGGTCGCGCGCGCCAAATGGGCGGCGATAGAAAAAGTGATCGGCGTCGAGGTGAAGGCGCAGAGCCTCGTCCAGAATATGACCCTCTTCGACGACGCGGTGAAGACCGAGGCCGGGGGGGTAATCCGGGAATACAATATCCTCGGCCAGGAAAACAAAAACGAGATAGTGACTGTCCGGATCAGGGCCTGCGTGGAGCCCGCGAAGGCGAGAGAGACCGTCTCCGCGCTCGCTCTCAATAATTCGATCGCGGTCTTCATCCCCGCCAGGAAGCCGCGGAGCCGCGAATACGAGGAAACGAACATTCTTTCCGAAACCCTGATCGGAAAGCTTAAAGGACAGGATTACACTGTCGTGGACGTCGCCCCGACCCAGGCGGCGGACGCGGCCGAGATCGAGAACGCCGCGAAAACGGGGAGCACGGTCAGGCTGCGGAGCCTGTTTTACAGGTTCCTTTCGAATCTCCTGATCATCGGGAAGGTCGATTACAATATCTCCACAAAAAAAGGGGAGGACATCGGATACGGCCTCAACATGCCCTTCAATAACGTTGCGGTGCGGATGACCTACCGGATAATCGCCCGCAACAGCAAGACCGGCGGCATGGAGATACTCTGGTCGGAAGCCGCGCAGGGCAAAGGCCTGGCCAACAGCGTCGAGGAAGCGGCGGCGGAGGGCATGAAGGACCTGGCGGAGAAGATCGCTCCCACGATCCTCGATAAGGTTTCGCATTACATACAGGGCAGCGCCAGGAAGATCAGCGTCAAAGTGAACAACGTCCCCGATCTCGATACGAACCAGGAGATCAAGAGCACCCTGCAGAATATCGTCTGGGTAACGGGAGTGGAAGAGAAGTCCATGGGCGAATTCATCGTCTCCTATCCCGAAAACCCGCTCTACCTTGCAAACAGCATCCGTCAGAAAGGTAACTTCAGGATCGCCGATTTTTCATCCTATTCCATTCTTATTGATTATCAGAAGTGACAGGAGGGCTTATGTGGAGGAAGTGCTTTATTGCGGCATTGGTACTGGCGCTGGCGGCGTGCGTAGCGACTCCGGTAAAGCTCGATCCGATGTCGTTCGTCGTGGACCCGCCCGACAAGGAAAGAATCCCGAGGGTCTGTAAGAGCGCCTACGAGCACGTCTTCCCGAAAGTAGCCGTCGTGAATTTCACGAACAATACTACGTTCGACTTCGCGCGCAGCGTCCAGGCGAGCGTCCAGGGACAGAGGGACCGGACGGCCGTCGGCGGAGCGGCGGTCGGCGTGGCGCCGGGCGCGGCGGGCGTAGTCTGGGGGACCAGGGACAGGACGAAATTCCAGAGGGATTCGCAGTTCATCGAGCGCCAGATCAACGCGCAGCTGTGCGAGAGCGTGGAAGAAGGCGTCACGAACGAGATCGTTAACATGGGCGGGGCCAAGGTGTTCACGCGCAGTGAAATGCAGAAGATCCTGGACGAGCAGAAGTTCCAGAGATCGGGCCTGGTGGACGACAGCACGCTCGTCCGGCTGGGTAAAATCGCCGGGGTGAGATTCATCATCACGGGCTCGGTAAACAACGTGGGCCTGTCCTGGAGGGATTACGGGTCCGAGCACCTGAAGGGCCGGCGGGAGTTCGGTTATGTGCTGGCCGGGAGCCTTATGGCCCGCCAGGAAGGATGGAACGTCAGGACTGATGTCGCCTTACGGATTCTCGACGTGGAGACGGGCGAGATCCTCTTCTCCATGATCGTGACCGGGCGGGAGATCATCGGGAAAACGCCTTATCCGAGCTACGATGCCCTGATCGGCGGGATAAAAAAGGCCGCCGCGAAGGGCCTGGTCGACGCGCGGCCGCAGCTTTCGAAATGGTTCACGCTGAAAGGCTATATCTTCCAGACCCGGACCAGCCCGGACGGGAAACAGCGCTCCGCCCTGATCAATATCGGCGAGAAGTCGGGACTGAAGGAAGGCGATATGCTGATGGCCTATACGTTCCAGGAAATCGTCGATCCCTTCGATGAGAGGAATTCGACCTGCGACATCGTGAAGCTGCCGGCGCAGATCCAGGTTTCGAACCAGCTCCAGGCTGACAAGGCATGGACCCTGATCTCGGGCGACCCCGCGGCCGTCAAGCGGGTGAAGGTGGGCCAGCTCGTGGAGAGGATTCCCATGGAGGGGCAGGGCTTCATGAATAAAATGGGGTACTGAAAAGATCGAAGATGAGAAGATGAGAAGTTGAGAAGATAGGAGGCCTCTATCCTTCGCAGTCAATAAGGCCCATCCAGTTCAGGCCTTCAATCCTTATAATTTCGGAATTTCACAACTTTGTTTTGCGATCCTGTAAACGATAAAGCCTCCTAACCTCCCAACTTCGGGATCTTCTCAACTTCTATTTATTTGCAGGGCGCCGGCTTCGGCGCGGCGGCGGGCAGGATCTCCCGCGCCGCTTTTATGTCTTTGCGGATCTGTTCCGTCAGGCTTGTCACTCCGTCGAATTTCCTTTCCCCCCTCAATCTCCGGAAAAAATGCAGCCGCATATTTTTCCCGTACAGGTCCTCCCGGAAATCGAGGATATGCGCCTCGATCAGGGGCGCGGCGCCGGGGGTCTTTACGAACGTGGGAACAAAGCCGATGTTGACCACGGAAGGCCGGAACCCGCCGGATAATTCGCTCAATGCCGCATAAACTCCCGTGCGGGGGATGAGGTCCTTCGCCGTCCGGAGGTTCGCGGTAGGGAAGCCGATCCCCGCGCCGCGCTTGTCTCCTTCCACCACGGTCCCCTCGAAGCTGAAGGGGCGGCCGAGGAGGCGCGCCGCTTCCTCGACGTCGCCGTTGAAAACGGCATTGCGGACCCTCGTGCTGCTGACGACGTTCCCGTCCAGCAGAACGGCCTCGACGACCTCGACGTCAAACCCGAGCTCCCGGCCCATGATCTTGAAGTAGGGGGGCTTGCCTTCCTTGCCTTTTCCGAAGGTGTAATCGTGACCGATCAGGACCTTCGAGGGGCGAAGCCTTTTCCAGATGATGTCCCTCACGAAACTTTCGGCCGGCGTTGCGGAGAATTCCCTGCTGAAGGGAACAACCACTGCCGCATCGGCCCCGAGTTCCTCAAGCGCGGCGAGCTTCTCCTCCAGCGTCGTGATCAGGTAAAAGGGGATGCGCTCGGGATGGAGCACCTGCTGGGGGTGCGGCTCGAACGTCATCACCACGCCGGGCGTTCCCGCCCGCCGGGCTTCGTCCACCAGGCTGCAGATGATCTTGCGGTGTGCGAGATGCACCCCGTCGAAGTTGCCGATCGTCAAAATGCACCCGCGCAATCCGGCGTTTATATCCTCTATTCTTCTTATTACTTCCAAAATATCCTCCACTCATGTGACGTGAGGCGTAAGGCGTAAAGCGTCAGGCGTGAAGTGTAAAGCCCGGCGGGATAAATCCCAAATCCCAAGCACCAAATCCCAAGTAAATTCCAATATCGAAATTCAAATGCTCAAAATCATGAGCAGAGACGGCTTTTTTCAGAACGAAACGCAATATGTTATCTTCCCATTACCTGTAACCCATAACCCATGACCCACGAAATCCTTTTCCGCTTTTCCCGCCCAGTGCCTGACGTCTAACGTCCAATGTCTAATGTCCCCATTAGATAGAGCATCCATGGGATTAAATTCAAGTTTTTTCTCTTGACAACATGCGGGGGCAAACTATATCTTTTACGGTACAAAACGCCGAAGTGGCGGAATTTGGTAGACGCGCTAGGTTCAGGGTCTAGTGGGCGTACGCCTGTCCGGGTTCAAATCCCGGCTTCGGCACCATAAGAAAAACGGGGGGTTAGCTCGGAAGTTGGGTTAGCCCCCTTTTCCTTTTCAG
>JAQTPK010000006.1 GCA_028712885.1 Syntrophales bacterium
CCGCTGAATCAGAACGCGCGGCGGCTTTTTGCCCTGTTTGGCCAGCCGGTCGTTCTGGGCCTGTCCTCCGGGGTTGTACGCCTTTTCCCAAAGCTCGTATATATTTTCCTCCTCGGAGAGCCAATGCCGGCGGTTCTCCGCCATCTCCAGTTCCTTCTTCTCCGCCCGGGACATTTTTTTATCGGGTTTGTCAGCCATTCATTTATCTCCTTTCACTTGAAGCAGATCATGTTCGATTCTGTAGCCAAGTGTTTAAGCTTTGTCTGTAGGCCAAGGATGACAAATGCAGTACGCCGATGTTGAAAAATGAACGGGATGAAGGAACGGGTATTTCAAATCGCCGGTTTCTGATATAGGGTATTCAATGTTCAAGAGGTGGGATAATAATGCCGGGCAAAAAGAAGACCAAGCAGGAACTCATGGATGAGGTTTCTTCGCTGCGTCGGATAATCGCAGAATCAGAGCGAATCGAGATTGACCGGCTCAAGGACGCGGACGAACTGAGAAGAAGTGAAGAGAAATACCGGAATCTTGTCGAATTAACTCTTGACCTGATCTTCATGGTGGACCGGAAAGGCAAATACACATACGTCAATCCGAGATTTGAAAACGTCACGGGATATTCCGTTGACGATTTGATCGGCCGGCCGTTCATATATCTCGTTGCTCCGGAAGTTATTAAATCAACAATAGACCGGTTTAAAAAAGGGATGCGAGGCGAGGACACGCCGCCCTACGAGGCGGAACTGATCCACAAAAACGGCAATAGAATACCGGTGGAATTTCTTGTAACGACGCAATACGACAACCATGGCGATCCGACGGGCAGATTGGGAATCGGCCGGGATATCACGGAACGCAGAAAAGCGGATCGCGCCTTGAGACAGCTTGCCGCCGATTTGGCGAAAGCACAGTTTCTTGCCCACATCGGCAACTGGCGCTATGATATAGAAACGAAGTTATCCGTCTGGTCCGAGGAGATGTATCGAATCTTTGGACTTGATCCAATGCCAAGCGCGCCGTCGCGCATCCATCACAAGAGCTATATTCACTCCGATGATTGGTCCCGATATGAGGAATCCGTCCGCTCTGCCCTTGCAGGGAAACAATTTGAAGTGGAATTGAGAATTCTGCGACCAGACGGCTCAGTGCGCCACGTCTTTACCCGGGGAGAAGCAGAGTTTGACCAGCGTGGAAGAATCAAAGGACTTTTTGGAACGGCTCAGGATGTGACTGAGCGTGTATCGGCCGAAAAAACACTGAAAGCTCAAAGCGAACAACTCAGAATTCTTTCTGCAAAGCTTTCCGAAGCTGAAGAAACGGAAAGAAAGAGAATCGCCAGGGAACTCCACGATCAGGTGGGACAGAACTTGACAGTTGTGGGAATCAATTTGAATATCCTGCGATCGGCGATCGGTGAAGACAGCCTGACTACCCATCACAATTGTTTATTGAACGATTCGATGTTACTTGTGGAACAGACATCGGAATTTACACGAAGTTTAATGGAGGATTTAAGGCCGCCCGACATGGATGATTATGGCTTGATCGCCGCTATTCAGTGGTACAGCAAACGATTCTCGATGAGGACCGGAATTGAAGTAATCATGAAGGGAGATGAGATTCATCCCCGGCCAAGTACTTACATAGAAAACAATCTGTTCAGAATCGTTCAGGAGGCCCTTACCAACATAAGCAAGCATTCCCAAGCCAAAATAATTCAAATAAGAATAAATATCGCCGACAGGAAACTAAGGATCAGGATAGATGACGATGGTATCGGGTTCGATACGGGAAAGTTGCATGGATTACCTGAGCATCAAGGATTGGGCCTCATGAACATGACCGAGCGAGCCGAATCAATGGGAGGTCATTTCTCAATCAAATCCAGAATCGGCAAAGGTACGGAGATTAATGTAGAGGTGCCTTTATGAACATCACTGTATTAATAGCTGATGACCACGCAATCGTTCGCGATGGACTTCGATATTTGTTGGAAGCCCAAGGGAGATATAAAGTGGTCGGTGAAGCTGCAAACGGCCGTGAGGCGGTAAGAAAAGTGAAAGAACTCAAACCCGATATCGTTATTATGGACATCGTCATGGCGGAATTGAACGGCATCGAAGCTACGGAACAGATCCGCAAATCTCATCCGTCTACGCGCGTCATCATGCTTTCGATGCAATCTTCGACGGAGCCCATCCTGCGCTCGTTAAAAGCAGGAGCGAGCGGATATCTGCTGAAAGAATGCGCGGGCCGTGAGTTGGTTAATGCAATCTATGCGGTTCACGGGGGCAAGCGTTATCTCAGCAACAAGGTGTCGGATCAGATGATGGGAGCCTTCCTGAATCAAGAAGAAAACTTGAAGGATCCCTTATCGATTCTCAGCCAGCGGGAGCGGGAAGTTCTTCAACTCGTTGTAGAGAGTAAGACCAGTGCAGAGATCGCAGACTTGCTATTCCTTTCCATTAAAACGGTAAAAACATATCGAAGCCGGTTGATGACAAAATTAGGCATCAAAGATATTCCCAGTCTCATCAAATTTGCCATTCAGCATGGCCTCACCACAGTAGAATGAACCGGTTCGCCTCATTTGATTCAAATATGCGGATTGAAAGAACCGGTCAATACTCTGATACTGAAAGGGGGTAAAAGGAGCGCAGGAATGCATTTCAGAAGCCGGTCCCGTGCGTTATCCGTATTTATTCTGGTCCTGATTTTCTCCGTCTTCCCTTCTGCGGAAACCCCGGCGCGCGGGGCGGCCGCGGAGATCACTATCCTCCATGTCAACGATACCCACGGCCACATCCTTCCCCTTCCCGAGCGGAACAGGGATGGCTCTCCCGGCTCTGCCTTAATCGGCGGAGCGGCAAATCTCGCCGCCATGATCGAAAAGGAGCGCCGCGCCAATCCGTCGGGGACCCTTCTTCTCTCGGGAGGCGACATGTTCCAGGGGACGCCGATCTCCAATGTCTTCCGGGGCCGGCCCGTCCTGGAGATAATGAACGAGCTCAAATTCGACGCCATGGCCGTCGGGAACCATGAATTCGACTGGGGACGCGCGGCGCTGGAGAAGCTGAGCGCGGCGGCGGCGTTTCCCTTCCTCACGGCGAATATCAGGGACTCCCGGGGCAATGTTCCCAAATGGGCAAAGCAGTATATCATCTTGAGGAAAAACTCCCTGAACATCGCCGTTATCGGCCTTACCACGACGGACACGCCGATCTCGATAAAGCCCGGTAATGTGAAAGGCCTAATATTCTCCCGGCCCGAAAACGTCCTTCCGGTCCTGATCCGGGAAGTACGCAGGAAAGGCGCCGATATGGTAATCGTGCTGTCCCACCTGGGACTCGATGCGGACCGCGAGCTTGGCGCCGCCGTCCCGGGAATCCAGGTCATTGTCGGAGGGCACAGCCATACTGCGGTCTTCCGGCCCGTTACGGCCGGGTCCGCCGTTGTCGTCCAGGCCAAATGCTGCGGGGAGTATCTGGGCGTTCTCCGCCTGAAAGTGGACCGGAAGACGGGGGAGGTTCTGTCCCATACCCGGGAAGGGGCTCTCCTGACCGTTTATTCCCGGCCGCGCGATCCGGCGGACGCCCGCATCGCCGGGATTGTCCGCGGCTACGACGACCTGATCCGGGGGGAATTCTCCCGGGCGGTCGGGGAAACATCGGCGGATCTCGCCAGATCGTCCCGGCAGGAATCCAACATCGGTAATCTGGTCGCCGACGCCATGAGGAATGCCGCCGGGGCGCAGATAGCCTTCCAGAATTCCGGCGGCATCCGCACGGACATACCCCGGGGGAAGATCACGATGGAGCAGGTCTTCACGGCTCTTCCGTTCGATAATTACATCGTCGCCATTGACCTGACAGGTCGCCGGATCATGCAGATTCTCGAAAGGAATGCGCGGGCGGATCACGGCCTGCTCCAGGTTTCCGGTCTCCGGGTTGCCTACGATATGCGTAACGAGCCCGGGACCCGGCTGGCCGAAGTCAGCCTGAACGGAGTACCATTGGATCCCGAACGCCTCTACCGCGTGGCCGTCAACGATTTTCTCGCCGCGGGCGGGGACGGCCTGGCGGAATTCAGGGAAGGAAAAAATATCGAGTACGGGGACGATCTGCGGGAAGCGGTCGTCCGATACCTCCGTGACCGCTCGCCGGTCAATCCGAAAATAGAAGGAAGGATAAATATAATCAGACAATAGTTAAGGGTTCAGAGTCCCGAGTTCCGAGTTGATTAATAAGATTATGAAAAGCTTGTGAACCGAACAGGATCGATGTAACAGTGAAAAGGTGAAATGGCACAGGAGGCTGAACCCCGAACACGGGACTCGAGATTCGGAACTCGCTGATACCATGTCCGATAAAGACAACATCAAAGTTTACGTAAACGGCCGTCCGGTGAAGATCTATACCGGGATGCAGGTGAAGCACGCCCTGATCGCATCTGACGAAAGTCTCTACAGCCAGGCTGTCGCCGGGGATATTGAAATTATGGATGGAGACGGATTTCCGATCGGGATGGAAGGAGCTCTTCGGGAGGGATCTGAGATACGGACCAGGAGGAAGAAGTAGTTCACGGTTCAGATCTGAAATATCTCGCCCCTGCAGGGAACGTGCGTAACCAGCCCGAGTTGCTCCTTCACCACCTTTTCGAAATCGAGGGCGGCGTTTTCTTCGCCGTGCACGATGAAGACCTCTGGATGGTTCCGGAAAATCCCGAGCCACTCCATCAGTTCCGGCTGGTCCCCGTGGGCTGAAAAGCCTCCGATGGTATGGATGCGGGCCTTGACCGCCACCGTCTCCCCGAGCAGGTGCACTGTTTTTTCCCTGTCCACTATCTTCCGCCCGAGCGTACCGCGCGCCTGGAACCCGACAAAGACTATGCTGCATTCCGGCCGCCACAGGTTGTGCTTCAGGTGATGCCGGATCCGCCCGCCTTCGCACATGCCGCTTCCGGCGATAATGATTGCGCCGGAACGGATGCTGTTGATGCGCTGTGATTCCTGGGCGGACTTGGTGAAGTGAAGTTTCAATGAGCCGCCGTCCGCCCGCCGGAAAAGCTTGAGCGCCTCCTCGTCAAAGTATTCCGGGTGGGCGATATATATTTTTGTGGCTTCTTCCGCCAGGGGACTGTCCACGTACACGTCAATCGGCTTGAGACGTTTCTCGCGGACCAGCTTGTTCAGGGTATAGAGAATGTCCTGGGTCCTGCCGACGGCAAAGGACGGGATCAGGACGTTCCCGCCCCTGCTGAATGTGGATCGAACGGCTTCCGCCAGCTCCGCCACGCTTTCTTCCAGGCTCTTGTGCCGCCGGTTCCCGTATGTCGATTCCATAACGACGAAATCCGCCTTCGCCCTGTGGTCGGGGTCCTGGACGATCGGGTTCCCTTTTTTCCCTATGTCGCCGGAAAAGACGATCGTCTTCTCGCTTCCATCGCGGTACGAGATTTCGATGGAAGCCGATCCGAGGATGTGACCCGCGTCGGTAAAACGGTACTTGAAGCCGGGAAAGAGCGTTTCGGTTTTTCCGTAAAATTTTTTCTCAAACAGGTCCAGCGCTTTCTCCACGTCATCCGCGGTATAAAGCGGTTCCACAGTTTCCGCCCTGCCCGCCCGCAGGTTTTTTCTCGTCATCCATTCGGCGTCCTTTTCCTGAATATGGGCCGAATCCAGGAGCATGATCTCGCAGAGGTCGGCGGTTGCCGTCGTGGCGACGATCTTTCCCCGGAATCCCTCCCGGACGAGTCGTGGGACCATCCCCGAGTGGTCGATATGGGCATGGGTGAGAAAAACGGTTTCTATATCGGGCGGGTTGAAAGGAAAAGGCCGGGAGCGGTTGGACGCACCCTGGTACATGCCGCAATCGACCAGAATCCTCCTGCCGCTCAAAGACAGCTCGAAACACGATCCCGTGACTTCCCGCGCCGCGCCGTGAAATTTTATTTCCATATCGTTCCTATTTTTTTCCCTTCCTGTGTTTCAGGTAACCTGCAAAGCCGGGAAGAACGGAAATCAGGATAATCCCCATGACGACGAGAGTGAAATTGCTCTTTACAATCGGAATGTTCCCGAAGAAGTAGCCTCCAAAGATAAAAGTCGAAATCCAGGCTATGGTCCCGGCCACGCTGAAGAAAAGGAAGCGCGGATACGGCATCCTGCCGATCCCGGCTACGAAGGGGGCAAAGGTCCGGACTATCGGCATGAATCTCGCGATGCTGACAGTCTTCGCCCCGTGCCGGTCATAAAAAGCGCGGGTCCGGTCGAGATATTCGCGATTGAAGAAGACGGACTTCTCCTTGTAAAAAACCTTTGGGCCGACGTATCGCCCGATCCAGTAATTGGTAGTGTCGCCGGATATGGCGGCCAGGGCCAGGGCGAGGGCAATCCATTCGACCTGAAAAGACCCCAGGGCCGCAAATGTTCCGACCGCGAACAGGAGGGAATCGCCGGGCAAAAACGGCGTTACGACGAATCCTGTTTCGCAGAAAATTATCATGATCAGGATCGCGTACGTCCAGGTCCCGTACGTGCGGATGATTACGTCGAGATGCTTGTCGAGGTGAATAAGAAAATCGAAAAAGAATAAAATTATATCCATACAGTCTGGCAGGTTATGGGTTATGGGTTATGGGTTATGGGTCCCATTCGATGGACGTCTCTCCACTCAATTGGAGGAATTATAAGAATTGACGTTTATTTGACGCCGGGCGAAAAGTCAAGTCAAACCGCATTAAAACTCAATCGGGATGACAGCTTCTCTCTTTTAAAAATACCCATTACCTATTACCCTCACCCATCACCATTGGTGATAACCCCGAATTGACAGGGTGGGGCCGAGATGATAGATTCCTTGTCGCATCAGATCCTTCCGGCGAGAACATAAATGAGAGATTTTCTCACCCTTTCCTACTACCGGAATCTTTTCCTTAATTTGTCGCTGAACAAGAAGCTCATCGCAATGATGCTTGTCCTCAGCGGCATTCTCCTTTCTGTGCTCCTGTACCTCCACTGGCAGGCTGAACGGCAGTTGATCAGCAATTTTGAAAAGCAGACGGCCGAGCTGACCCGCGCCATCCAGGTCGGAGTGGAGCGCGTGACGGGAAGCACTTCCACCCGGGAGTCCGGACTCGAGCAGTATATGAAGTCCCTGAAGTCCAAGGGGATAAACGAAATATCGGTCATCAGCACGGAGGACGAGGTTATCGCCAGTTCGAACCCCACCAAGGTCGGCAAGCCTCTCAGCCCGAAGAAAAAGGAAATGATCATCAAGGCGCAGCTCGGGGAGCAGTTTTCCGAAGAGGGGCGGACATATAATGTCATGATCCCGGTCATCGCCGGAAAAATGCATTACGGCTACATCCACCTGCAGATCAACACGGAGGACGTTTCGGAGCTGCAGAAGAAGAATACGATCAAGAGGATTATCGCCACCCTGATGGTGTTTTCCCTCGGCATAGCTCTTTCCATCTTTCTTGCAATCCGCTACACGGAGCCGATTCACCACGTGGTCGAGGCGGCCCGGAAGGTGGCGGCCGGAGACCTGAACCAGAACCTGCCCGAAGGACGCAAGGATGAAATCGGGGACCTCACCAGGAGCTTCAACTTCATGGTCCAGCGGCTGCGGGAAGAAAGGCGCCTGGAAGAGAGGCTGCGCGAGGCCGAGCACCTGTCCGCGGTCGGGCAGCTTTCCCGGACGATAGCGCACGAGATCCGCAATCCCCTTAATTACATCAGCCTGAGCATCGACCACATAAAAGAAAAATACCGGCCCGCGGGGGGCGATATCTCCGGAAACTTCGATGCCCTGATTTCCAGGATCAAGCACGAAATACACCGGCTGGATAAGCTCGTCAGCGATTTTCTCGACTACGGGAAGCCGCTCAAAATGAACGTACAGAAGATTTCCGTTTTTTCCGTGCTCAACGATGTAATCCAGATAGTCAAGCCGAAGGCCGATTCCGACAAGGTGGCCATTGTCGAGCGTTTCGATTTCCTCCCCGAGCTGGAAATGGACCTTGAGCTCATGAAAACCTGCATTTTCAATATCGTTATCAACGGGCTCCAGGCGATGCCGAACGGCGGAACCCTCACGATGGGGACGGAGGGAAAGGACGGCCATTTTGTTCTGAAGGTCGGCGATACCGGATCGGGAATATCCAAAGAAAATATATCCAGGGTCTTCGAGCCCTTCTTCACGACAAAGCTCAACGGCCTCGGGCTCGGCCTCGCCATCACGAAGCGGGTTATAGAGGAACACGGAGGAAAAATAGAATTTTCCAGCGTGGAGGGACGGGGGAGCGAAATCACGATTAATCTCCCCGTTCCTTCGCCATTGATGTAGCCAAAACCGTGAACTGTAAGGCGCGAAGCATAAGGTGTCCATAAAGGAAAGGCCAGCGGAAGAATGTAAGGAGTAAAGCGTCTGGCGTAAGGTGTTTTTCCGGCAGATACGCTTTGCTCTTTACGCTTTACTCCTTCCGATTGTAAAACGAGAGAAGCGGAAATGGCGATAATACTGGTTGTAGACGATGAGACCCTCCAGAGGGAGATCCTCCGGACCATCCTCGCGGATGAGGGATTCGAGACCTATGAGGCCTCGTCCGGCGAGGAGGCGCTGAAGCTCATTAAATCCTATAATCCCGATGTCGTCCTGACGGACCTGAAAATGGAAGGGATGGATGGAATCGAGCTTCTCAACCGACTGAAGGCAGGGCGCGATCCGCAGTCCGCCCCCGCCGTCGTAATCACGACCGCCTTCGGCACGATTTCGTCCGCCGTCGACGCCATGAAGCAGGGGGCCTTCGATTACCTGACAAAACCCCTTGACAAGGACGTGGTGATCCTGACGCTCAAAAGGGCTCTGGAACGGGTCGAGCTCGTCCGGAAAAATATCGAGCTGCAAAAAGCGCTCTATGACAGGTTTCACATCGACGGCATCGTCGGCCGTTCGCGGGAGATCCAGGAAGTTATCCGGATAGTCAAGAAGGTGGCCGGGAGCTCCGCCACGGTTCTCATCCTCGGCGAAAGCGGAACCGGAAAAGAGCTTATCGCGCGCGCCATTCATTACAACAGCCCACGCAGCACAAAGTCGTTCATGGCGATCAATTGCGCTGCCATTCCGGAGACCCTGCTCGAGAGCGAGCTGTTCGGATACGAGCCCGGCTCCTTCACCGGCGCCACCGGCCGAAAGGTCGGCCTTTTCGAGGCCACGAACCAGGGCAGCCTCTTTCTGGACGAGATCGGGGACCTTCCGCCCATTACGCAGTCGAAAATCCTTCGCGTCCTCCAGGAGAAAGAGGTGAGAAGGCTTGGCGGGAGGGAGTCCATCAAGGTCGACGTACGCATCATCGCCGCTACCAACAAGGACCTGGAAAAGGAAATGAGGGAGGGAAATTTCAGGGAAGATCTTTATTACCGGCTGAAGGTCGTGGCGATCCGGCTGCCCGCTCTCCGGGAGAGAAAGGAAGATATTCCCGAGCTGGCCAATTATTTTCTGGCCCGGTACAATAAGGAATTCGGGAAGAGAATAGCAAAAATAGAAGATTCCGCCCTCCGGGCGCTTGTCGATTACAACTGGCCTGGTAATATCCGCCAGCTTGAATCGGTTATAGAAAAAGCCGTGCTGATGTGCGAATCGGTCTCCATTTCCTCCGGGGACGTCCTGGGGGAACTCAGGACCAGCGGGTACAGAAAGGCTCTGGATATCGATATTCCGGAGAACGGCTTGAATTACGAGGATTTGGAGAAGGCCCTCTTGAAAAAGGCCATGGACAAATCCGGGCAGGTAACCGCCAAGGCGGCCAGGATGCTTGGCATGAGTTATTATACGTTTTACGGCCGCTGGGAGAAATACCAGTCAGGACAGCCCCTGCCGGATGCCGGCGCCGACTTCCAGTTTGAAATACCTGATGAAGGAATAAATTACGAGGAATTGGAAAAAAATCTGCTGAAAAAAGCCATGGAAAGGACCAATAATGTGCTGGCGAAAGCGGCCAGACTCCTCGGCATGAGCTACAAAACCTTTTATCATCGTTGGGAAAAACACTTCCCGGCTTCCCAGGGGTCCTGATTTTGCAAAAAGGGAAATATTGTTTGTTTCTAAGGGAAGCGGTTTGTCGTGGCGGATACTTCTTTGTCTTACGGGGAGACGTTTTGTGAATTCAGAAGAAAAAGAACGGCCGATTTTTTTGGCCCATTTGTAATATATCGGTTTTCTTGTTGATTTCTTGAATGCTTTCCGTGGCACGCTTTTTGGAAGCCTCCTTACCCGTGAATCCGAATTGAAAGGAGGTGAAACCTAAATGAAGAAGCTCGTAGCCATTCTCGTTTCCATTTTCTTCGTTCTGTCAGTGGCAGGTCTGAGCATCGCCCAGGATAAGGCGGCCCCCGCAAAGCCCGCAGCGGCCGACAAAGTGAAGGCGGATGACAAAGCCAAGGCGGACGACAAAGCCAAGAAGGCCGACAAGAAGGTAAAGAAGGTAAAGAAGGCTAAGAAGGCCAAGAAGGCTGAGAAGAAGGACGATGCAGCGAAGCCGGCGGCTCCTGCCGACAAGAAGTAAGCATCGATTTCTTCAGGAATATAAAAAAGGACCCTCCGGGGTCCTTTTTTATATTATGCTATACTTCGGCTCATGAACCGCAGGAATTTTATTAAATCATCGATCGCAGCCGGCCTCATGCTGTCGGTGCCCGGCCCGCTCAGGGGGATTCTGGAAGCCGCGGATCCAAAGCCGCCCGATCTCGCCGTGGTGCGGGGAACCTCCCCGGAAAGAATAACACGCGCCGCCATCGACGCCCTGGGGGGTATCAGCCGTTTCGTGTCCCGGGGCGACGTCGTCGTCATAAAACCAAATATAGGATGGGACAGGCGCCCCGAGTTCGCTGCAACGACAAACCCGGAAATAGTCGCAGCCCTGGTCAGGGCGTCCCTGGAAGCCGGCGCAAAAAAGGTCAAGGTGTTCGATAACCCCGTATTCGACGCCCGCCGCTGTTATAAACAGAGCGGGATCGCCGATGCGGCGTCCCGGGCGGGCGCGGAAGTTTCCTTCATGGACACGCGGAGGTTCAAGGACGTCAAGCTGGGCGGGCGCGCCCTCAAATCCTGGCCCTTGTACCGCGACGTTCTGGAAGCGGACAAGGTCATTAATGCGCCTGTCGCCAAGCATCACGGCCTCGCCGGGTTGACCATGGCCCTGAAAAACTGGATGGGAATTATGGGAGGACGCCGGGGGTCGATCCATCATAGTCTGGATAATTCCCTGGTCGACGTGGCCGCGGCAATAAAGCCCGCCCTTACCGTTCTGGACGCCGTGCGGATCCTCACGGCCAACGGACCGCAGGGAGGCGATCTCCAGGACGTGCGAAAAGTTGACATGGTGGTTGCCGGCATCGACCAGGTTGCCGTCGATTCGTTCGGGGCCACGCTCTTCGGCATGAAGGGCGGCGATCTCGGCTATATCCGGGCAGCGCATCAGGCGGGCCTCGGACGGATGGATATTTCCCGCCTGCGTATAAAAAGGATCCGGCTTGGGTAAAAAGGCGTTGGGTATTGGGCGGGAAAGGCTTTTGCCGACGTAAGGAGTAAGGAGTAAATCGTGAGGTGTTAATCCCGAAACGCCTCTTTTGACACACCTTACGCTTTACTGTTTACTCTTTACGATTCAGTCATTTCGGATTCGGGATTTAACACCTTACCCTTTACAGTTTACGCTTTACGGTTTTATAGATGTTTAAACTGTCACATGGAAGAAAACTGACGCAGGGAGCATTTCTGCTCCTTTTTCTTTTTCTTCTGTTCCAGACGGAATCCAAGGGAGGCGACGAGCTCGGCTACCCGGTCCGCCTGTTTCTCGACTCCGATCCGTTTATCTTCATTTCCGCCCTGATTTCGGCGCGCGGCTGGGAGTGGACTTTTCTGAAGGGTTTTCTGCCGGCGCTGCCCGTAATCGCGATAACCCTGTTAATGGGCCGGGTATTCTGCGGCTGGGCATGTCCGCTGGGAACAGTAAACGACCTGGCGGGAATCGGCGCAAAGACAAAAAGAGCGGCTGTCCCGAAGAGCCTGCGCAAACTTAAATACCTCCTGCTGATTTTTCTGCTCACGCTTTCGCTGGCGTCAGTTCAGCTTGCCGGCGTTTTCGATCCGCTCTCGTTTCTGATCCGTTCCCTGTCGCTATGGCTCCTTCCGGGCATCGACAACGGGACCCGCGCCCTTTTCAATGCCCTGCCGGATTCCGGCTCAGCGTCGGAATCAGGTCTTGCGGAGACGGTTTTTGCCTTCCTCAAAGCCCACGTCCTTTCGTTTCATCCCCCCTCTTTCGGGCAGGGACTTCTTTTCGGTTCCCTGTTCCTCATTGTCATCGGTCTGAACAGGGTCGAAAAGAGATTCTGGTGCAGGTATTTATGTCCTCTCGGCGCTCTCCTCGGAGTGTTTTCAGTTCTCTCTCCGCTCAGGAAAACGGCCGGGGAAGACTGCTCCTCGTGCGGCGGATGTGTCCGTTTCTGCCGGGCAGGCGCCTCCGGTGGCAGGCATGAGACCTGGTTCGGAACGGAATGCGTGCGCTGCATGGAATGCCGCGACAACTGTCCGAAGAAAACGGTCCGCTTCGGATTCAAAGCGGGATGGCTGCCGTCTTATTCCTCCCTGCCGTCCGGGCCCGATCTCGGCCGCAGGCATATCGCCGCTTCATTTCTGGCCGCTCTCGCCGGCGCACCCCTGATCCGCCTGGCCCGGCCTTCGCGGTCCGAGGCCGCCGCTGTTATCCGTCCCCCCGGTTCCGGAGATGAAAACAGATTTCTCAGCCGGTGTATACGATGCGGGGAGTGCATGAAGGTATGCATCACGAACGGGCTTCAGCCCATGCTCCTGGAGGGAGGACTGGAAGGGATATGGACACCGAAACTTGTGCCGCGTTTGGGATTCTGCGAATACGGCTGCAATCTCTGCGGTCAGGTCTGTCCGACGTATGCCATTCCGAGACTGGAGGCGGGCGTCAAAAAGAGGACCCGCATCGGTTGCGCCGAGATCGACCAGGGGAGATGCCTTCCTTATGCCGAATCCATTCCGTGCATCGTCTGTGAAGAGGTCTGCCCGACTCCACGGAAATCAATTCGCCTCGATGCCGTCCGCGTCAGGGACCGCCTCGGCCGCGATACCGCCATTAAAAGGCCCCGCATTGATCCCGAACGCTGCATCGGATGCGGGGCCTGCGAAAAGCACTGTCCGGTAGAAGGCGCGGCGGCAATAACGGTCAAACCTCTCACTGTAAGGCGTAAGGCGTGAATCGTAAGGAGTTTCATTCAAGGATAGTCGTACACACCTTGCGATTTACGCTCCACGCTTCACGTCTTTTTCCTGAAAGCGAAACAAGTACCTGGTCTCCTTCCGCGACGGGTCTCCGAAGTATTTTGAAGTCGATACAAAATGGTGACATTTCTTCCGGCCGTCGCTCGAGCAGAGATGCCCGCAGAATACGCATGCTATTTCCTTTTTTGAAGTCGTGACCTTCACCATCCTGCGCAGTCACTCCCGCGTTTCTTTGCGCAAGCGGAGACGTTTGCCTCCTCATTTCCCGTTGCACGCCTTAAATATTTCGATCCGTCACATATTTTTGTTTTGTCCTTGTAAAAAATCCCAAAATAGGTTAAAAAGTAAACTAATTTTGATCCGCCACTCGGCGGTTAAACCGCTTTTTTATTCCGGACTTCGGCCTGCCTTTTCTTGGAGGACCGTTTTGATCGAGATAAGAGCTCGGCCAGATTTCTTTCACGTCGAGTCCGGCTTTCTCCGCAACGGCAAGCCTGAGGCGGTGTGATTTCGTTTTTCCTTCGATAGTCCGGTAAACGGCCGCCTTGGAGACGTTTTGCTCAATGGCGATAAGAGCCTGGGTTACCTTGCGGCGCAGGAGCGCTATCCGTATTTCCGTAGGAGACATGTCGGCGCATTTTTTCATCCGCGTATCCGTAAATTCAGGTGTATACGCCAAGATTTTGTGTATTTAAGCCGCTGAAAAGTGCTTTGTCAAGGAAAATAATGGGACGCAGGAGAATTTTCTTGTGGGGAAATGTCCTATAAAGCAGGAAAGGGGAATGGGGAGTGGACAAGCTGCGCGATAGGGTCGCCTGGGCGATCGATGCACTTAAGAGCAGACCGGAAAGCAGGGGCATAACCGATGAGGAAATCGCCCGAGGCCTCTCTACGAATAAAAATACTATAGGTAATTACAGGAGAAAGCGGGGACTGATCAAAGGAATCGTGCTGGAGCGTCTCGTGACCGAATACGGCCTCAACCCCGAATGGCTGCTGAGGGGGCGGGGGGAGCCCTTCCCCGGCGCATCCGAGGCGGAAGCCGCAAGCCCTCCAGCCTTCGCCAGGGAAGCGGGGGGAAAATATGAAGCACTCCTTCCGGGTGAAACGGAAGCGGGAATGACAGTGTCCGAAGCGCTCCGGATGTCGATAGAAATTCTCGATTCCGGTTCTCGTCATGCCATCGAGCTCCGGACTGATATAGGGAAAATATACCGCGACCTGCGGGAAGAAAAAAGCAGGAAGGGTATTCACGACGACGGTCAGCCGGCGCTGCGCGAATCCGTAGAAAGCCTGCACTGGGAGCTTGTCAAGTTCGAGGAACGGATCCGGAACGAGTTCCAGTCGGCGCTGGAGGCCCTGCGCCAAAAAGAGACGGCCCGCAAGCCGGGCAAAAGACACTCCCGGTCCAAACCCTGATCTTCTCATTCATCCGGCTCATTGACCGGACAAATGGACGCATGGTACTGTATAACGTCTGTTGACTTTGGGTTATGGGTCATGGGTAATAGGTAATGGGACGGATTTCTCTTCGCTTTTCAGAAACCAATAATCCATAACCTAATACCCAATACCCATTACCCAATACCCATTACCCATTACCTATTACATATCGAGGCGCGCCATGGTTATGGCGGTCTTTTATTTTCAGCTTCATCAGCCGTTCCGGCTTCACCCGGAGAGGGATAAATTCCTCTGGGATGACATGAACCGGGACGTGTTTCTCAAAGTGGCAGAGAAATGCTATCTCCCCGCCACCCGGATGTTCACGGAGCTGGTCACCAATCACCCGGATTTTAAAATCACCTTCAGTATGAGCGGCACGTTCCTCGAGCAGGCCGAACTTTATCGCCCGGAAGTCATCAAAGCGCTCCAGGAGCTTGCCGATGCCGGCCGGGAGCGGGGACAGGTCGAGTTTCTCGACGAGACCTATTACCATTCGCTGGCCAGCCTCTTCGCCGACCCGAAAAAGCAGGAGTTCCGGGACCAGGTCTCTCTGCACCGGGACAAAATGAAGGAGCTGTTCGGGCTCAAGCCTTCTTCCTTCCGCAACACCGAACTCATGTACAACAACGAAATCGCCGCTGTCGTGGACGATATGGGGTACCTTTCAATGCTCTGCGAAAGAAGGGCCGACATGTTCCTGGGCAGAGGAGAGCATATCTCGCCTAACGCCGTGTTCAGGGCCGCCGGCACGAAGCTCATCGTCATTCCCCGGAACCGGGACCTCAGCGACGACGTTGCCTACCGTTTCCCGAAACAGCCCATCACCCCGCAGGAATACGCCAGACATATAGCAGTGATCGACGGAGAAGCGGTCCTCCTCGGATACGACTACGAGCACATCGGCGAGCATATCTGGGAAGACAAGGGGATATTCGCGTTCTGGAGGGAGCTGCCAAAGGCGCTCGCGGCGCACCCGAATATCCAGGTGGCCACGCCGACGGAAGTGGCAAACCGCTTCCGGGAGGCGATGTGCCCCATCGTCGATATCCCCGGCCTTTCGACGTCGTCCTGGGCCGACGAGGAAAGGGACACCAAGGGCTGGCTCGGAAACATGACCCAGTACGAGCTTTTCCGGGATATTGAAAAAATGGCCGCCGCGGCCCGCCAGGCGGGGGGCGACCTCCTGCGGAAATGGAGGCACCTGACCACATCCGACCACGTCTATTTTCTGTACGAACGGCCGAGGGAGGATTTCGCCGTCCACAGCTATTTCAACCCTTACGGCGGATCGATCACCGCCGCCGCCCACATTCTCACCCGCAAAATCGACAACCTTCAGGAAGCGGTTTACCGCTTCAGTATCCTGAAAAAAACCCGGAGAACGACCGTGCTCATAATCAGTCCCGAAACGGGTAAGCTTCCCGAAGAGATGGGCGCCCTCGCCCAGTACATTTCCGGAAAAAGCGGGGGTCAGGGCGAGGTTGTATCCGCGCTCTGCAGCGGGCTGGTCGAAAGGGGAATAGACGTCCATATCGCCACGCTGAATCTCAAAAAAAGATTCCAGAAGGAATCCGGAATGGACGAGTCCGGGTGGCGGGCGATACGGTACAAGGTAGATCCGGCCAGAATACACCTGGTCAGCTCGGCCGTCTTCGCCGAAAACATGAGCGCATACTCGGGCGACCCGGTCCACACGGCCGCCGAATTCCAGAGGGAGATCGTAAACAATGTCATCAAGACGGTCCGCGCCAAGAGCCAGGGCAAACTGATTCTCCACACCCATGACTGGATGGCGGGAGGCGTTATTACGGCGTACGCGAAATCGACCGGGCTGCCGGTCCTCCATACGGTGCACAACGTCTTCACGGCCAACATACCCCTCGACCTGCTGAGGGGCGTGGACGTGAACAGCATGGCGTACGACCTTTATTTCCTGGACGAATACGGCAGGCGGTGCATAGAGAGCCAGGCCTCCGCGATAAAAAGCGCCGCCCTCATCAATTTTGTCGGGGAACGCTTTCTGGAGGAAATTGTCAATGATTATTTCCTCGACCGGTCGATCGTCCCCTGGAGCGTGCGAAGCGAGGTCAAGGCCAAGTACGGAGTCGGCGCGGCGCTGGCTATAATAAACGCCCCTCCCCCCTACATGTACCCGGATAAAAGCGACCATCTCGTCCGCCGGTACGGGCCGGACGACAACGTGATCGAAGCCAAACGGGTAAACCGTCTCGAATTCCAGAAACGCACCGGGCTGATCGAAAACCCCGATGCGATTCTATTTTACTGGCCGTCGCGTCTGGACCCGGTTCAGAAAGGAGTGGAGCTGATCGAGCACATCGCCCTCCCCTTCGTGATCGAACATGCCGATGTCCAGATTGCCTTTGTGGCCGACGGCGTAGGCGGGGACCGCACGCACGAAGAAATCCTGGGGAGAATAGCCTGGTCTTCGGGCGGGAAGATCACCTACCAGCATTATCGGGAGGACCTCTCGATGCTGGGTTTCGCCGCCGCGAGCGACGTGTTCGGGGCATCGCTTTACGAGCCGTGCGGCCAGATCGACCAGGTGGGAAACCTTTTCGGGGCAACCGCCACGAACCGCGACACGGGAGGATATCACGATAAGATACGCGAGCTCAGGCTGAAGGCCGCCGGATCTCCCCAGGACGTCGGCAACGGATTCCTCTTCCGCGACTACGACTCGGGCGGCCTGTGGTTCGCCATGGCCAACAGCGTCCGCTTCCACCGCCTGCCGGCCGGGGCCCGGGAGCTCCAGTTGAAGAGAATCATGCGGGAGGCCAGGGAGCGATACGATCTGGGGAATATGATCGCGCAGTATATCAGGACGTATGAACGGCTGAACAGGGGCAAACCCCTCGTTTAGGCGAATCCGGATATTTGATCAAACTCTGGAAAAGTTGTATAAGTGTACTGCTTTTTGTCAGGAAGTCTAAACCGGAAACCAGAAACTGGAAATCTTATGGAAGAATATTTGAGGCCCGGGGAGTTTATCGACAGTGATGCGCCGGAAGTCGTTTCGCTCGCGGAAAACGCAGCAAAAGGTCTGAAGGAAAAGCTGCAAACCGGCGTTCGCCTTTACTACGCCGTCCGCGACGGGATCCAGTATGACCCTTACAGGATAGACCTTTCCCGTGAAGGGCTGAAGGCAAGCTCAATAATCCGCAAGGGTTTCGGGTACTGCGTAGCCAAGGCGGCGGTCCTGGCGGCGGCCTGCAGGGCGTGCGGAATTCCGAGCCGGGTCGGCTTTGCCGACGTCCGGAACCACCTCTCGACGGAGCGCCTCCGGAAGCTGATGAAGACCGATATTTTCATCTACCACGGCTACACGGAAATGTTTCTCGAGGGGAAGTGGGTAAAGGCCACACCAGCTTTCAATCTGTCCCTGTGCGACCGTTTCCGCGTAAATCCCCTGGAATTCGACGGGAAAAAGGATTCCCTTTTTCACGAATACAATCGCGACGGGGACCGTCACCTGGAATATGTCAGGGATCACGGCGTATTTGCAGACCTGCCCTATGAGACGATCGTAGCCATGTTCCGGAAACATTACCCCGGCTATTTCAAGGCCGAAAACTCGGAAGCGGGCTCCTTTGAAAAAGAAGCCGACAGGGAGGAAGAAGCTGGGGGGCTGAGGGGCTGAGAAAAACGAAGGTGCGAAGTTGGGAAGTTGCGAGGATAGGCGGCTTTATCTTTCCAGATAAGGCTTGCCGCCCAGACCAGGCTTTTTCACCCGCGCCGGGGGTGAGGAGTTGAAAGGATAGGACAAAGTGTCATCCCCGAAAGGGACACTAAAAAACAGGGGATTTCTTTTTTGCCCCTGATTTCAACATTTTTTGGAGCTTGGAATTTTGCCGAAAAGGACAGGTCCGCTCTTCCGGCGCAGCAGAGACCCGAACGTCCTGGAAAACCAGGACCGCAGGTAAAAGCCCGATTTCGTATCCTCCGCCCGGGGCACAGACCGGACTCCCGCCGCCCCGTTTACGCGTCTGTTGGTCCCCTTATCGATATAGCGGATGAGGGCAACCCAGGTCAGCCATCCGATGAGGACCATGAACATGGAAAAGAGGAAATAGGAAATTGTCCAGTTCATGCCATGGGTCATCATACTGTACTCGGACATCCCCCCGATGCTCGCGATAAGGTTCAACGGAAGGAAAACGACATTGATGATCGTGAGGTTTTTCAGCAATACGTTCATGTTGTTGTTTACGATGGTGCCCCTCGCGTCCATGAGGCCGGAAAGAACCGTGCTGAAGATGCGCGCCTGGCGTGTGCACTGATTGTTCTCCAGGATCGTGTCATCCAGGAAATCGATCTGGTCTTCCGAGAGGCCGATCCGCTCCCCCCTCCCCCGCAGCTTGGAAAGGGCCGCGCCGTTTGCCTCGATCGCGTTAAGGTAATAGATCAGGCTTTCGCTCACGTCGAACATCTGCAGCAGATACCGGTTCTCCATGGATGCGCCTATTTTGGACTGGAGCTCTACCGTAATCTGCTTGATCGCTTTCAGGTGGCCCAGGTAGTGGCGGATCGTATGGAAGAGATATCTCAGGAGAACATCGTCCGGGGAGACGACACCCTGAAATTCCTTCGCCGAGAACGGAAGCACATTCTCCCCGATAATCATGGTCAGCATGCCGGGGGTGCGGTAAAAGCCGACGGAAGACACCTCGAAGCGGATCGCCTGCTGCTCCATGGTTGCAGTCTTCGGCTGTTTCCAGATCATGAAGACGCGGTCCGGCGCGAATTCGACGCGCGAGATCTCATCCGGATCGAGAGCGGAATCGAGGTCGTACGGATCGATATCGAGGCTTTCGATAATCTGCTGTTTTTCCCGATCGTCCGGAGCGGAAAAAACGCAGATATTCCCTTCCTCGGCGGTGCTGGGGACCATTGTTCCGTTTTTTATCTCAAAATAAGCTCTCATCAGCGTTTCTCCACGGCAATTTCCTGAGTACACCGAAGGGCCGAACCAAGAGCAGCGGGTCCGCCTCCGGCGATGAGCATGCGAGAGCCTAAGCGTAACCCTTCGATTCCACTCAGGACAAGCTCCGCATGTGAGCCTTTTCAACAACCTGCTGACTAGGGGAAAGAACGGATCATAGCGCTTTTTATCCGCGACCAGCCTGAAGGGCCGTCCCGGAAGCGCCGGATTGGAAGGCGGATTGCCGGGGGGACCTTATCGGAAGCTGGGTCTGCTTCCCTGTTGATGCGGAGAATCAGGTGATTCCATCTTACCTCTATATTTCGTTTATACCTTCGGACGATTAATGGGATTTTTTAACCCCAATGCATGTCGAAGTCAAGGATTTTCGACGGGAAAAAAGCGATTTGTCAGTCGTCGCAGGGCCCCTCCAGTCTCTTACCCTCCTCGATCCATCTCTTCATAAACATTTCCGTCAACCCGGTCTCACTACCGGATTTGGCGGCCGCCTTTTTGAACATCTCCATCGTCCGGACAGATTCCTCCCGGCACCCGAGCAGGGCGTACGCCTGCAGGCTCCTCTTCCAATATTCAGCCGCCGCGCCGTAATCTCCCAAGCTCGCCCGGCACTGCCCGAGCCCGTACAGGTCATCCGCGATGCCGCGGTAAAAACCGGATTCCCGGTCCGAATCGAGAGCGGATCTGAAATGGCCCGCCGCCTCCCCCGCCCGGTTTGTCGCCAGAAGGAGGTTCCCCAGGGCCTGGTGCGTCGAGGCCTGCTCCGGCAACCCCGCTTTTGCGGACTCGGCAAGCGCCTGCCGCAGAATCTCTTCGGCGGCAGGATAGTCTTTCTTTCTCATCAGCAGAATTCCCCTGTTCCTCAGAATCGGGACGAAGACCCCTGTATCGGACGGAATTATTATAGCGGAAGCTTCGGCCAGGGCTTCGCCGGCGGCTTTCAATTCCCCCTCGCCGATCAGAACCGCCGCCTTGTTGCTCAATACCTGCCTCAGGCCGGCCTTGTCCCCGATTTCTTTATATACGGCTGCCGCCTCTTTAAAAAATGCAGCTGCCGCCCGCGGATCTCCCATGGCCCGGTAAGCGTTCCCGATGTTGTTCAGGCTCATCGCCGTTCCGCGAGGCTGATCCGAGGAGCAGTAAAGTTCGTGCGCCCGCAGGTAATGCTCCAGCGCCCGTTCGTAACAGCCTTTGCCGTAATAGAGATTTCCTTTTGTTATCTGCTCCGCGCCCGCGCTTAAATGTGCCGGAATAGTCTTCACCGGCTCGCCCGCACACGACAGGAGGAAAAAGGCCGCTGCCAGCATCATTCCCGCCATTGCCCTTGCAGAATGGGTCATCATGTACTCCTCGCTTCCGTCACTTACGCAGCCCGGCGTCCATATTATCCCCCTCCGGCTCGGGCGGCAGGTTGGGCCGGATGAAAGGGCTATTCCGGATCGACTGGACGACGCCGCCGATGTTCTTCACCCCTTCCCTGGCCTCGCGTATGCCGCGCTTTGCCGATCGCGCAACCTCCGGCACATCACGGCTCCCTTTTTCTATATTGGAGATTATCTTGCGCGCGTCCTGAAGACCGGCCCGTACGTTCTCAATCATCTCCGGGCTTGCCGCTTCTATGCGGCCCAGTATCCGGTCAACCCTTTCCATTTCCCGATACAGGTCGTCCAGGAGACGCTCGGAGCGAACGATTCCCCCCACCGACCCTTTTCCGTCCCGGATATCCCGGGTGACGTTCTCGATATGGGCGAGAATCAGGTTGGTGTTGTTCAGCGCCGAAAAAAGCGGGCCGTTGGGGTCGCGCATGATCTCTGCGATTTCCGACAGGTCCTGAATCGCCTTGACTGCTTTTCTGGCTGTTTGCTCCACCTGAAATTCCGCCATGATCTCGTCAAGGGATTTTTTAGCCTTGGAAGGAATTTCCCCGTTCTCGGGGACAGGGGCCGCTCCGGCGGTCCCGGGCTTGATCGAAACGTATTCGGAACCGATCAGCGTAGGGCTTTCCACCACGGCAAGCGAATCCGTCCTGATGCGGGATGAGTATTCGCGCAGCACGGAAATTTCCACTTTGACTCGTTCGCCATAGAGGCTGATCCGGCGGACCTTTCCGATATCGGCCTTGGACAGTTTTACCGCGGCATTTTCCTCCAGGTTATAGCTTTCATTGAATATGGTGTAATAATGAATATAACTTCTGAACCAGTCCTTTCCCCTTCCGATCATCAATATCGTGGCGAGCAGGAGCAGGAGCATGAAAAACATGAAAAGGCCCACTTTCTTCTCTTTGCTGCTGAAGTTCAGCTCCATAAACTCCTCCTCAGGATGTCCTCAGCTTGCCTTTTTCGATCAAAGCCTCGCGGTTCGAGAATTCACGGTTAAATCCCTCGTCCGACGAAAGGAAAACGAGGGGGAGTCCCGTTCCGACCTTCTCCTTCAAGACGGATGAAAAAAGCCCGAATCTCTTCAGGCCGAGAAAATCCCTCGGCCGCTCGATCAGAAGCACTTCGGGATTTTTCACAAGCTCCCGGACGACCAAGGCCATGCGCAGGTCCTCCCGGTCGAGTCCCGACGGGCGCAGTTCCAGCTTGTCTTCTATATGGAACACCCGGCACAGCCGCTCCATTTCCGGGAAGGGATCGCCGGGCGAGGCGTTCTCAAAATAGGATCTGATCAGGTAAAGGTTATCTCTGATCGTCCTGTTGCTGATCAGGACGGTTTCCGGACTGATGTATCCGATCCGCTTCTTGAAAGGAAGCAGGCGCCTGTAATCCGCAAAGTCGAGCCGCACGCCTCCATAGAAATAATCCCCTCCGGCCGGTGCGCATAAAGTGGCCAGAGCCCGCATGAACAGATGCGCATCGGCCGGCTGGTCGCTTGCGACCGACCAGGCCTCGCCGGGATAAACGGAAAAATCCGCCGCCGCAATTCCATTTCCCTTCCCCGCCGGAAGCAGCTTGTATTTTTCCAATCTGATAATCGGATCGCTCGACAGCTTATCTTTCCCGGCTTCCAATTCAGCTTCTTTCCTTTAACTCTTTCTGCTCTGCTTTTCTCTCCCCTGAGTCAGCAACCACAGGGATCCGGCGCTTTTTCCCCGATGCCCGAAGCCAGATGCCTTTTATGAATAGAACGCCACCGACACCATCACATGCAGAACAAGGCAGTAAAAAAGGCATTCCACGGCCGCTTTCGAAGTGGATACCGGAATAGCCGTTATCTGCCGGCTTGTCGTGAAGCCCCGGTAAAGGCTCGTGATCGCGATGGCGGTTCCGAAGAGAAATCCCTTGATTATGCCCACAACGATATCCATGCCGCTGACGGCCTTTGCTATCTGTCCCAGAAAGTTCGCCATCGGGTACTGAGTCGTAGTCCACACGACAAACCCCCCGCCGAGGACGGCCGTCAGATCGAAAACAAGAAAAAGGCAGAGTACGGCGGTCGTGATCCCGAGCAGGCGGGGAATGGAGTAAATATGAATGGGATCGATGCCCGCCATTTCCATGGACTCCATCTCGTGCAGGACGGTCATATATCCCGTCTCGATGGTCACCGCCGTGGCGGAACGGAGGATTACGACCAGCGCCGTGATCAGGGGTCCGAATTCCCTGACAATCAGGAGCACGGTTATTTTTCCCAGATCGTAATGGGGGGAAATTTTCGCAAACTGGATCAGAAGCATGCTTCCGAGGAGGAGTGCGATGGGAATAATTATCGGAAGCGCCTGGACGGCGGTAAAGTATATCTGTTCCAGTATGACCGTGTTGAGGAGCCTGCGCCCCTCTTCAGGCCGGTGCAGAAGAACGGAGAGCATCCGGTAAGCGAAGGCAAAAAGATCCAGAAAATGTTTTCCGCGCCCGATCGTATAGCGGCCGAGATGACCCGAAACCTGAACCGCAGCCTTGAATAGCGGCCTCATAAACCCCCGCCGTTACTTGACTTCGGAGTGCCTGTTCCACCTGCCTGAATAGAATAATTTTCATTAATTGTCAATGTATGTAACAGGTAATGGATAACAGGTGATGGGTTATGGGTTATGGGATGGGAGTAACAGGCGGGAGATGCGGAAACGCGCGAAATGCGGGAAAAGACGCGTCATCCTGAGCTTGTCGAAGGATGACACGTCTGCAATGCGCGAACTCGGGAAAGGCTCTGTTGCTTCCGTTGCGTCCATTGCGTTGAAAAAAGGCTTTGTGCTTCAGGAATTGGGCGTTGACACCCTGAAAGCGTCATTCCCGAGAAGCCTGCCCCCGAAATTTTAAATCGGGGCGGGAATCCAGTTTTTTGTCCAGCTTCACCGGTTTTGGATTTCGGATTTTGGATTTGTTTGAGATTTGGGATTTAGTGCTTGGGATTTTTCCAATTCCTGCCGCCCAACGCCCAAAGTCTAACGCCCAATATAAGTTGGAGTGGAAAAAGGAGGTACAATCCTGTATGCTCCGGAAAAACCGAGTTCCCGGAGGTTATCATGAAAAAGACTGCAATTCTCGTGGGCGCTTGCGTTATCGTTCTCATTGCATCCTGGACATACGCCGCCCAGACCGACCCCCTTCTCGGTCGATGGTGGAACGAGGAGAAAGACGCGCAGATAGAGATTTACACCTGCGACGGAAAGTATTGCGGAAGGATCGCCTGGCTGAAGGAGCCCTATTATCCCGCAAACGACCCGAAAGGGATGGCGGGGAAACCCAAGGTGGACCGGGAGAACCCCAATCCTGCGCTGCGGACGAGACCCACGCTCGGCCTTAATCTTCTGAGCGGGTTCACCCGCACGGGCAATAACCTGTGGGAAAACGGCACCATCTACAATCCCCGCGAAGGCAAGACATACAAGTGCAAAATAACCATGGAAAACTGGGACAAGATCAAGGTCAGGGGCTTCATAGGGATTTCGCTGATCGGAAAAACGCAATACTGGACGCGCGTCAAATAGAAGGCCGGCTTCGTGAAGAAGAATTTGTCGGCCCGGAAAATCCTGCTGTTTTCCGGGCTTGCCATTATCTGTGTTCTGGTTCTCAGTATTGCTTACTACCTTGTTTTTCCGGATGTCGCCAAGCTCCGCAAAACCAACCCGCGTAAAACATCCTTCATGGAATACCGGGAAGACGAATGGAGGAAGGCCGGCAAGAAGAAAAAGATCCGTTACGCCTGGGCACCCCTCGCGCGCATCTCGCCGTTTGTCGCCAAAGCCGTGATCATCGCCGAGGACGACAAGTTCTGGTCGCATGACGGGTTCGATTTCAATGCGATGCAGAAGGCAATGGAAAAAAACTTCCAGAAGGGCCGCATCCGGTACGGGGGCAGCACGATCAGCCAGCAGCTGGCCAAGAACCTTTATCTGACACCCTCAAAAAATCCTGTACGCAAGATCAAGGAGGCCATTCTCACCTGGCGGATAGAGCAGAACCTCTCCAAGCGAAGAATCCTCGAACTCTATCTCAACGTGGCGGAGTGGGGGGAAGGGATCTTCGGCATAGAGGCCGCGGCGCGCCATTACTACGGGAAAACCGCGGCTGATCTCGGTCCGGCCGAAGCAGCAAAACTGGTTACTGTTCTACCGAACCCGAGGAGATTCAAGCCGACGGGCTCTTCGCGTTACGTGGAAAACCGATCCGAGCGGATTTATCAGATTATGGTCAGGAGGGGCATAGTCATCGAGGAATTCGAGGAGATCATGCAGGAGCCGGTTGAGGAGTCGCGGATGGAATCCTCGGGGGACGGCGAACCGGAAAAGGAATCGGAAAAGAAGACGGATCCGCTGCCCCCTGAAAAAAAGAACGGGAAAGAGAAAGAAGCTGAGAAGCTGAGAGGATCGTAAGGCGTAAACTGAAAGAGTAAAGTGATGGTGTTTTCGCCTCATGCATCCTGAGCCTGTCGAAGGATCCATGATAAGCACATGCATGTTCCCGCCCTGAGCACCCTTTCCGGTTTTTTTTGAACCAATGGACGCAACGGACGCAATGGACCCAAGGACGCAACAGATCCTTTCCCGAGTTCGCGCATTGCAGACGCGTCATCCTTCGACAAGCTCAGGATGACGCGTCTTTTCCCGCTTTCCCGCTTTTCGCGCTTTCCCGCTTTTCGCGCCTTTCCCGCTTTTCCCGCCTTTCGTGAGCCCAGCACCCCTGTCTGATTGCGTAAAACCCGTTGTGACCTCAATCACAGCACTCATCCCGGTTTATGCGGTATTTCCGATGCACAAAAGGGAACGACCGCAACTGCACCGCAGGATCGCTTCGTAACAGATCTGGGGAGGTGGGTATGATCCGAAAAGTCATAAGGCTCTGGTTTCCGCTGTCCGTTCAGGTTGGTTTTATTCTGGCCGCTGTTCTATGCCTGCCGACCGGATCGGCGCACGCGGCGAACGTATCGCTCGCGTGGGACGCGAATTCCGAAACCGGACTTGCCGGCTACAAGGTCTATTACGGAACGGCTTCACGCAATTATTCGCAAACGATGAATGTGGGGAATTGGACGACCTGCACCCTTTCCGGACTTTCTGAGGGGACTACTTATTACTTCGCCGTGACTGCCTACGATATATCCGGGATGGAAAGCCCTTATTCCGTCGAAGTGTCGTACACGATTCCCGCGGGGACGGCCGGCGCAACTTTCTTCGCCGTCAACGCCGGCGGCTCGCAGTACAGGGATTCCCGGAAGGACCTTTACCAGTCGGACAGGATGTACAGCGGAGGCGCCTCATACCGTACGTATTACGGGATTTCCGGGACGAGCGACGATGCGCTCTATCGGTGCGAACGATACGGCAATTCTTCCTACAGCATTCCCCTGGCAAACGGCTCTTATCAGGTCACCCTGAAATTCGCGGAGCTCGACGGGAGAGTCAGGAGGGGGAGCCGCGTGTTCGATGTCCTGATAGAGGGGAAAGAAGTAATCAGCGGCCTGGATATCTATTCCCGGGCGGGGAGGAACAGGGCTCTCGATATAACCGTGCCGGTCACCGTCTCGGACGGCAATCTTAACATCCAGTTCCGGTCACAAAGAGGAAATGCCCAGGTTAATGCAATTCTGATCAAACGCTAGCACAAATGAATACGGCGCGGGGCTCCGTCCCTGATTTCCGGAGCCCCCGCCGTTTAATCCATACTTCTTCTGCTCGCTTTCTTCCTGCTCCGGCACAATCACAAAGATTATCGATCAGCCAAGCTTGTTTTGCGAGTTCTTGCTTGTGGCCCCGCGAGGCGCTCGTCTAAGATTAGTCTGTTGAGTCAAGAAAGGACTGATAAAACTTCGGGAATTGAATTCCGAAGGATAAAAGGCCGGTCCTTCGGATATGTCGTCAGGTCCGGAAGGCCGGAGAAAGGGGAATGTAAATGAAAAAAACAATGGGGGCAGTGGCATTCCAGGTATTCCTGGCGATCATGCTGGTTTCGGTCTGCTCTGCAAGAGATTGGTATGTGCGGCCTGCGGGAAGCGGCTACGGCTCGGGGGATGGAACTTCGTACGCCAACGCCTGGAGCGGTTTCAGCAGGATCGTCTGGGGAGCCAACGGCGTAACGGCCGGTGATGTCCTTTACGTCTGCGGTACGCATGGAGAGAAGCTTACAGTCGGCGCTTCCGGGGCTTCCGGCGCCAAAATAGCGATTCGCGGCAACTACTCGGGGGATCCGGGCGTCATCAACCCGAATTACGGCGCCAATCACTGCATAGATATCTCCAACAGGCGCTATGTCGCCGTCGAGGGATTGATTCTTCGCAGATCGAGCGCCAGCGGGATCAATGCTCAGAACTCCTATAAGGCGGATATCAGGAATTGCCAATTCAGATCCATCTCTTCCGGCGGCACAAGTTTCGGCATTGACGGACGGTATGCCAGCGCCATGTTCATTTACGGCAACAGCATGAACAGCTCGGAGGGCAGCTTCAACGCCAGCGGAATCGTGGTCAACCTCGGCACGGCCTCTTCGGAGACAAGCGTGGTCGAAAGGAATACTATCATTGGAATCCAGGTTGACGGCATCGTGACCGGGAATAATGTGGTCGTGACGGGCAACACGGTCGGCGAACTCCTCAACACGTCCTCCCATTCGGACGGCATCGTCGTCCAGGGGTCGAACGTCGTCGTCAGGCAGAATACCGTGTACGACTGCACGCAATGCATTTACGTCGACTCGTTCGACTACGGCTCCGGCGCCCAGACCCCCTGCAACAACGTTTCGATCTGGGGAAATCTTGTCTACGGTACATCGAGAGGCCACAGCGTAGGCATCAATGGGATTTCGATTCATATTGAGACTCAGGGGGCCGCCGTGATTGACAACTTGAAGATTTACAATAACACCGTCGCCGACTGCAATTACAACGGTATAACGTTCGGCGGTGCTTCGGGAGGGAACTTCGGGAGCGTGACCGTCGTAAACAATATCGTGGTGAACAGCGGCGGCAACAACATGTGCGTAAACTTCAATTCGCAGCCTCCGAGAAGCGTGACCATGGATTACAACCTGGTCTACTCAAATTACGATTCTTCCGGAAGGGCCTGGAGGTGGTACGGAAGCTCCAAGACGCTTGCGGAAATGAGGGCCCTGGGTCATGAAGCCCACGGCAAATCGCAGGCTCCCGCGTTCACGAAGTATACACAGAATGCGGACGGCAATGTCTTCACCCTGACAAGCGGCTCGCAGGCGATCGACTCCGGGACAGGTCTCGCATCGGAATACGCCCGGGATAGAAATAACTACTCGCGGCCGCAAGGCTCCGCCTGGGACATGGGTTGCTACGAATACGGCAGTTCGGGAGGTAACGTAAGCCCTCCCCGCAACCTTCGCATCAGGTTCCGATGAATCATGCGGAAAGGGCGTTCCGTAAGGAACGCCCTTTCCTTTTCAGCCTTATATTGATCACTCTTATTTGTCCTCCAGCCAGGCTCTCAGCTTTGCACCCCCCAGTCCTGACATCGCCTGTATCCCGGGTATCCTGCCGCAGATGAAACGGCGCTCCCCCTGATCCAGCAGCACAAGCCAGGAGACGGCGGCAAACAGGGGGATCATAATCGCCGCTCCGGCGATTTTCAGGCCCATGTCCGCATCGGCGTATGAAAGACCCAGCATGGCCAGGGAAGGGATTATAATCATCATGGGATTGCGTTCCGCGCCGGCAAAACCGGGCATCAACAGGCGCCGGCTCAGGAGGAATAGAACCAAAGTGTCAACCGCGACTCGACCCAGCCAGGCGATTGCCGCGCCCTCTATCCCGTAATGGCTGGTCAATATCCAGATTGCAGCCAGATAAAAGGGAAGCTCGATAAAATGCAGGACCGCTGTCCACGCCGGCCTCCCCGCGGCCTGGATTAGCGCGAAAGGAACCAGGGCGAAGCTGTTCAGGAAAACGCCGAGGGCCATGTACTGCATGACCCGCCCGCTGTTCCGGGCAAAATCGCTCCCCAGCCAGAATTCGATTCCCTCATATGAAAATGCCGTAATCAGAAGAACGAACGGGAACAGGGCGATGAAGATATACTTCACCCCTTTCAGGAAGAGAAGCCTGGCCCTTTCATGATCGCTCTTGAAGCAGGTACTGAATGCCGGAAACAGCACTCCCACAAGCGCCCCCGGGAAAATCCACAGTTTGGAGGCGATCTCGTAGGGCGTTGTATAATATGCGACGGCTGTCACCGAGATGAGGGATCCTATCAGGAACCGGTCCAGATAGGCCAGGAGCGGGCTTATGAGATTGCTGACGGTAATGTATCCTCCTAATCGGAAAAGGGGGCCCGCATTGCGCAGCTTCAGCCGCGGCTTGCGCTTGAGCGACGGGAAGACCCGGAAGCAGAATACAAGATGCACTGACCACGCCAGAATCCGGCCGAAAACGAGCACCGCCACGACATGAAAGAGGCTGACGGAAAAAGGAAGGACGAGGATCGGACCTATATACATGAAGACCGCCAGGGGCACGCGCAGCGCGTTTATGAGCCCGAACCGCTGCTTCGCTTCCAGCATTCCTCTCAATGCCGCGGTGCTGATGACTATAGGGAGAGAAAGCGAGAGAAGAATGAAGGCGGAGAGCGACTCTTCCCGCAACTCGGGGGGAATTTTCAGGACATCGTAGATGAGCCAATTCGACATGAGTCCCAGGACAACGGCGCCGAAGACGCCCAGGACCGCCATCAGGGCCAGGCATACCCATACAAGCGAGGGAATGCCGTCCTGGTCTCCCGCGCCGAGCCTCTCCGCAACCATCTGGGTCAGCGCTCTCCCGAGCCCGAGATCGAACAGACTGAAATATCCGATAATGACCCAGACAAGCGCCAGCACCCCGAATCTGTCAATGCCGAAACTGCTGATAAGAAAGGGAAGAAAAAAAACGGTTACCAGCAGAGGCGCCGTAGTCCCCAGAATGTTAAACACGGTGTTGCGGGCCAGAAGTTTCCCGCTTGTAAGGGGCAAGGTCATGCTCAACCGGCTTTCCGGGGTTAACTGGAGAACGATTCCGGATTCATGCGTATGGCGCGAAAAATATCGCGGGCCCTCATTCCGCCGTTCTGTTCCGACCCGGTATTCGGACCCCTGTCAACGGAATGAACCAGCTTGTAACCCCTCTCCCATATTTCTCTTGCCGGGTAAGGCAGCCCCTTCCAATCGAGGCAGAGCGGTCCCGAGGGCGCAGCGAAATGCCCCAGACGGTATCCTGCCGCGATCGCCGCCATTGAGAAATAGACATCTTCCTGCAGCCTTGCCTTCCAGAATCGGGGCATGCTCAACCCGCCTATCCGGTCCATAGCGCGGAGGCACTCAATACTGATAAAATACGATCCGCCGAAAACATTCTCCCCCCGAATATATCCGTTCGCCTCGGCGGCCAGCAGCAGATGGCGCCAGGCCGGACGCAACCCGATCAGGGCGCGCCACCACTTCATGGCGCGGTTGATAACGCGCGTATGAACGACATAGGTCCGGGGCCGGTTGAAGTCCACTTCGTAAACGCCGAACATGCCCGCCCGCGGATTTGCTTCTGCATACTGAAGGGCTTCGCTCAAAATTCCCGTCCTGATAATCAGGGCATCTGTGTCCAGCTTCAATACAACCGGACTGCCCAGATTTTCCAGAATGAAACGGTAACCGGCCTGGAGCGTGTGGGTCAGCCGCGATAATCCGTTCCGTTTCGCATTCCTGAGAATATGCCAGTTTTTTCCCTTTATCTTCTGCAGGGATTCGTATGTCCCGTCCCGGGTGAGATCGTCAACGATGACAATCGAATGCGCCTCGGGGCAATAATGGCGGACGCTTTCGAGAGTATCGAGAGTGGGCTCCAGCATGCCCTCCCCGCAGGCCATGACAACTGCTGCGATTCCTCCCCTTTTTTCACCCCCCATGCCTCCTCCTTCATTTCAGGCTTCAAAGCGATTCGAAGCAGCCCGGATCCCATCGAGCCTCGGCCGGGCGCTTTCTTCCGGCGTGGTCGGTTGCAAAGGCCTGACCCAGGTTAATCCCGGCGCCGTTTGCCTCGGAGCGTGGATCAAGCATGAAGGAATTTCCCCGGGATAAATAGGTGTATCCGGACAACACGGGCTGAATCTGGGACAACCCGTGCACTTCGTATCCGAGCGCCCTCATCCCGGCAAGATCCTTGTGCGCGCCGTACCATAAATAAGTCAGGGAGGAACCTCCATCGTAAATCGTATTCAGAGTCAGGTTGTAATCGAGCGTGAGCCCGCGGGGAGGATGCCCGGTGAACCGGAATTGCCTGTTGTATCCCCCGTTGTTGATCAGAACATTATTACGTATGTCGAGGGACGCCAGCTTGCCGCCTTCCGGGCTCCTGTCTCCAACGGTTATTCCGTTGAAAACGCAATCGGCTATTGTATTGTTGTAAATTTTCAAATTTGCGATTGACGCACGCCCTCCCGTTTCCGCGTCAACTGCAATTCCGGTCACCCCGACCGGGGCGCCGGCGGAAGTTCCGTATACCAGGTTGGCCCAGATCTCCACATTGTTGCAGACCGACAGGCCGGCCCCGTAATCGAAAGCATCCACGTATATGTTCTGGGTGCAGTCATATACGGTATTGCGGGCAACCGACACGTATGACCCCTGTACGACAATTCCATCGGAGTGGACCAGAGTATTCAGCAGATTGGAAACCGTATTTTCCGATACGAGGACGGAGCTGCCCGCGGTAATGCCGTCCCCGCCGATCCCGTCTATCCGGTTTTTCTCCACGATGCTTGCGGCAGGAGAGGGAAGGCCCGTGTTGACGATAATGCCGTTGGCGGGGAAAGCTCCTTCGGCCCCGGTAAGAATGTTGCCGCTTATTGCAGCCCCTTCTGCATATCTGCCGTCGATCGTATAGCTGGCCCCGACCTGGATTCCAATCCGGGAAAACGCGCAGCGTGAAACCTTGCAGTCCTTTGTCCCCTGCATAACGAGAGCGTGCGACGCGCTCTGCTTCATGGAGATATCTTCTATTTCCACGCCGGAAAGACCGGTCAGGACCAGGCAATTCTGCCGGGAATAGCCGGCGTCGATCGTCCCGGCGTCGCCGGGACAGGAGCCTCTGATTGTGATTTTCCCGCCCTCAGTCCCCGAAGTTCCCACCTCGAGGGTTTCCCGATGCGTTCCGCATACGTATAGGACGTCTCCTTCTTTGACTCCCGCCGGTCCCCAGACGATCCTGCTGAAGCCGGCCCATGCATCGGCATGTGACCTGCCGGTCCCGGACCCGTAGATTGCCCCCTCAGGCCGCACATACCAGTTTGACGCAGCTGCGGGATATATCCAGGCAAGCAGCGCTGCAACCGCCGCCGCGCACATGATTGTCATTTTCATCGGCCTTCCATCCGTCTTCAAAATTTCCACTGTCGGCAGGAAACGCTTTGCTCCTCCCGTTTGGACCTGGAGCTTCGAGCGGCGTTCTTCTTCCCGGCAGCAGAGCCTATGGCAGAGTCCACAACCGCTCCCCCGACGCGCTTTCTGCACCATTCTCAAGAATTTGATACTCTCTTACGGCCTCAATAGTCGGGCTGAGTTCGTACGCTTCAAGCCCGCTTATCATGGATATCATGGCGATAAGGAAATACCAGGGGAGGATCATCTGATCAAAATAGGCGATGCCGAAAAAGGAAACGGTATGGGCGACCAGCGCCGAACCTGTCGCCCACAGCACCATCTGGGCGGGCCTGTTGTCCTGCACCTCGTCCATTTTGGAGCCGATGGCGCGAAAACACAGCGTGAGCATTACGATAAACAGAATAAACGTCAGCAGACCGCCGCGGATGCCTTCCCCGACGAACTGATTCACCGTATCCCACATCATCCAGCCCCAGTGATTGGTGGATTTGGTTCCAAGCAGCCACCACTCGTCGAATCTCCGTATAAACTGGTCTACGAGGGTGAAGCGGTGGTACGAGCTCGATCCGGCGAAAACGCCTACCCTGTCGATAAGGGCCCATACCGGAGCCTTCATAATAAGATGAAGGATTACCAGAGTCGAAAGCACGCCCCACTTCAGCCATTTCAGCCGGTGGCGCCAGGGCGAGAGAAAGAGGGCCGCAATACCCGCCAGCATCGCGAGAAACGGGCCGCTGGAAAAGGACAGAAGCGTGACGAGGGCGGAAGCGATGATCCCCGCCATGATCAATGTCCGGTTCGCAGCGGGCTTCCACCACATGGAAGCGAGCAGCGGGATCAGAACGGCGCCGAAAGTGCCGGCGGTGATCGGATGGGCGAACGGCCCCTGGCTCCTGAGGACTCCTTCGCGCTCAGTTGTAATTTCTTCCATTCCGCCGAGAAAGGCAACCGGATTGCGCCCGGTGACCTGCTCGGCGCCCATGATCAGTACAAGTATAACGCTGATGACGGCGAGGGCCGATACCGCCCTGTCCATTTGCTCCTGATCGGAAATCATCTGGCGGCACAGAAAATAAATGCCCGCCGCATCGAGCAGGAATCCGAGGCGATTGACCAAAGCCCCCCAGGTCTGCCAAAGCAGAACAAAGGCAATAACGTTCGAGAGAGCCCAGAAAATAAAGACTTTATCGATCGCCGTCATACGGATGGTGTGGATTTCCATGCGGAAGAATAACCTGGCCCAGGCGGCGATAATAAGGATCCTTAAAGCCGTGAAATTCAATCCCAGGAAAACGGCCTTCTGGCTCATCGGTATCAGCAGCCCCGCAATTGCGAATACGGCAAAGGCCTTGTCGCGTTCGAGAACCAGTATCAATATTCCGCATACGGCAAGAAACAGAATCGCGGCCGGATGAATGAGCGTTTCACCGGTTCCCCCACCCCAGATGTGCCTTATTATCGCGTCATCCATTTCCATTTCCCTCCGTGCAGGGCATCCGTCCGGCAAACCCTGGACCGATTAACTGTAAACATCCGTCCCGGCGGCCGCCGCTGCCGCTTTGGACCGCAGATCGCCGCTCCGGATGCATATCACGCCTGTCTTGCACTCTGTGTCGCAATCGGGGCAAACTACATTAATCCGCTTTCTTTTTTCCCCTGAATTCAAGTGAGCGCAATCTGCGCATCTGTTCCCGCCGGATAAAACGGACGAACTCCGCAGTAACCTGCCTTTCCTCGCGGATCAGGCTGAGCCATAAAAAGCCTGCCATCCGGAGCAGGGAACCTATAATAAAAGGAGGCTCGCGATAGCGGATAATGCATTTGAACAATTCGAAAACAGGATGGCTGCCGAGAGAGTAATCCATCCGGCCGAGACGCAAATAGGCCCTCGCGGCGCCCTCCACGGACCCGGTCGGCCGCTGGTGATAAACCGGGATTTCCGGGAAACACCTGGCCTCCCATCCCTTCATTCTGACGGTCACTTCCGCGTGCCAGTCCGGCCCACCATATTTCAATGGAATGTATCCCCCGAAAGTTTCGTAGCATTCTCTCCGGAAAAGCTGCACCGCATGCGGCACGGAGTGAACCCGGTTGAAATTGCGGCTGCGGTACGCGTTTTTCCGCCATTCGTAAACGAATCCGCCTGCAAGCCCGAGCCTGGGGTTCATTCTGAACCTCTTCAGGATCCGCTCGTAGTAATCGGGCTCCAGAATTATGTCCGCGTCAAGATTGCCGATAAATGAAAAGGGCGTTTCCTGAAGTTTTCTGACGCCCTCCAGGATCGCATAAACCTGCGACCGGAAATTGCGCGAAGCGTCCCTTTGCAGTGAAACAAGATCGATGAAGCCAAGGCTTTCCATGTATTTCCCTATAATATCTTCCGTGCCGTCGCTGGATGCGTCGCTGACGATCACCCACCGGCGCGGGGGCACCGTCTGGGCGGCTATGGATTCGACGGCGGAGGCTATGTACGCCTCTTCGTTATGCGCCGCCGTGACCAGCACGTAATCTCCTTCGGGTGGTGTATTGCTTCCCGGTCTCATAATCCATCCAATCCGCTTAAAAGCATTCTAAGGCCTGCCGCGCTCCTCCGCACTTTGCTCATGCTGATCGAGTTCACCCGGTCCTCATCCCCGGCCGAAAGCAGCGCAAAGGCGGCGAGACGGACGGCGTCGTGCAGCATAAGCGTCAGGCGGTACAGGTTCTGCGCGCGGCGCCCGTGATGTTTTTTCCAGTATTGAAGGTTGGCGCGGTGCATTTCGAGATAGAACCGGACCGGCATGCGGGCCGAACTTGCCCCTCCCAGATGGACGGCCTGAGCTTCGGAGTAGAAAGCTACTTTCCAATTTTTGCTCCTGAACCGGCGGCACCAGTCTATATCCTCCGCGTAAATGAAAAAATTCTCGTCGAGCGGCCCTACCGTTTCGAGCGCCGCCCTGCGAACCATCCAGAAACAGCCGTTGACCACATCGACCTCGCGGCTGGTATCGTGAGGCCAATATGTAAGCAGCTGGCCTCCAAAACGCTTTGACCTCGGGAAAAAAGAATCAAGGGCGAGGGCTCGGCAAAAGCTGTTCCAGACGGTTGGAAAGCCCATGCACGACCTCTGTACTTCGCCGCTTCCGTTGATAATCTGCGGGCCCAGCAAGCCGACCTTCGGCTTGCTCTCCATATAATCGAACATGGCCGGAATGCAACTTTCCGCAACCACCACATCCGAGTTGATCAGGCAGAGATACTTCCCCGAGCTTATCCCGATTCCCGCGTTGTTGGCGCGGGCGAAACCGTGGTTTGACTCGTTGCGGATGAGCCTGACCCGGGGGAATAACTTCTCTACACTTTCCGGTGAGCCGTCCACGGAGCCGTTATCCACGACGATGATCTCAATATCGAGACGTCCGCTTCCCCGCACTATCGACCGGAGACAGTTCAGGAGCAGATCCCTGGTATTCCAGTTCAGCACAATAGCCGACGCATCAGGTCTGTTGCTATTCTCGATTGCCATTGGCATCTCCGGGTCGGTTTCACTTTTTCCCCGGGGGCGCTCTCCGCCGTATCGGCGCAAGGCGTCACCCGGGCCTGAATACCTCATGCAAACGCATACAGAATCCATCCCAGGTGGTAAGGCCTGCATTCTTCCTGGAGGCGGAAAGAGGATGGGAAAACCCTTCCCGCCCCTGGCAGCCTGGCAAGAGAAAGGGCCGCCTCCAGCATCCGCATTTTTTTCCTTTTATAAATGCTCCTCCAGACGAGATTAAGCCGGGCGTCGATCATTTCCCGGTCAAGCTCGTTTTCGCCCGTGATCCATATCAGCCCGCGCTCGATTTCCGATTCGAAATTTTCGCCGGACGCCTTGCCGGCCGCGCACAGAGCCATGGGCGCCATTGCGTCCTGATGAACGGAAAACACCGGATACCTGGAGACGACCCTTCCCGTTCTCATATCGTAATGCCACCACCATTGGCCTCTCGGCCCCTGGTGGGCGCAGATAGTCCTGGCGCACTTAACCGCGATTTCGACCGCCTCCGCATTGCCCGCTTCCTTTCCGTACTGCGCGAAGGCGTAAATCGGATAAACCTGATCCGCGAAATTGCCGATCGCGCCCCGGAGCCGGTTCATCAGGCTTCCACCCGTCTGGTGCCCGAATATTCCTTCATTCCCGTAATAGTCCCTCACTTTTCTGAATACCTCATCCATGAGCCCGGTATTGCGGCAGCGGCCGCCCGCGCGGGATGCATATGCGAGTCCCGTCAGGAACCAGGACATCTCCATCGTAAAAAACTCCCCCGATAAATGGCAGGTCCTCCACACTGTTTCCGGATGAAGGCGCCTGTAGACTTCTCCAAGCATATCGGGACAGGATTTGGCGCACAGCCAGAGGAGAAGGCCGGCTTCCCCCGTTTCCTCCTTCCTGATCATGGCAGCAAGCCGTGAGACGAAATCGGCCGGATTCAGGACGGTCTCCATTCCCCTGTCCCGGGCGGCCTGGATACCCAGCAGCGAAATGAGCGTGTATCGCACCGATGCGCCCTCCCTGAACAGTCCCTCCCTCCCCCGGGCGGCGCGGAAGCAGAACAGGCCCCTTTCCTTATCGTACAGGTCAGTCAATCCATTCAGCGCCAATGTGACGAGATCGCGCTTAAGCTTTTCAATTTTGAACTCAGCCGCCGGGTTCAGTGCCATGCTCGCCCTCCATTATTTTTTCTATGGATGTCACGATCTTGCGGAGCGCATCCGTTCTCCGACCGGGCCGGCCGCCGTCCTTTTTCCGGCGCTGCAGGACTATGCTTGTCTTGACATCCTCCGGATATGCAATAATGTGGAGCCTTCCCTCACGGGAAAGATAATCGTCTATTGCTCCCAGGCGGCCCCGGAAAATGCTGTACACCGGAACGCCCAGAGCGGCTGCCTCCCTGTTAATCGTTCCCCCGCCGCTGATTACCAGATCGGAATGCCAGATCAGGTTGAGCCCGTTCACTACTTTTTCAGGAATTACGATCCTTCCGTTTTCAATCAGCCGCGTCCACTGCTTCCGGACCGTCTCGTTCTGTCTCTCGTTTCTGGGAAGGATGATCATCCGGACCTCTTCCGCGCCAAGCCTGCTGATGACTTCCGAAAACAGGATCTCGCTTTCGGGATTGTGATAGTGCGCTTCCGTAGCCGGCGGGCGGATTGTTGCGACCAGCTCGGCGGCTGATATCCCGAGGTCGCCGAGAATGCCGGAGTCTGATTCGAATTCCGGAACATAGACGTCCTCCTTGATCCCCGGGTAGCGGATGATCCGGCTGTTCCTGAAAGGAAGGCTGGAATCCGGAATTACTTCCGGCATGATAATCCAGGAAGGATCGGCTATTTTCTGAGAGAATTCATAGTCCATGATGAGAACGGACTTTATCCCCTGCAGTCTGGACAGCAGCAGCTGGGATCGCGAGCCGTGCGACACGGCCAGAACCGGTTTTTCCCGCAGCATCACCGGCGTCAGCTGGACCGCCCGGAAGACCGTTCCCAGGACTTTCATCGCCTTGTTCTTTCCGTAATGGATCCCTATCCGCTGGTAGCTCATACCGTAGAGATCCGCCAGCCCGCAGACCTGAAAGCAGTCCCTTGCCGTAATCAGGACGGGGTACCCTTTCTTCCGGAGCTCACGTATGATGGGGTGGAAAAAAGGGACGTGCGGCGTATTGTCCAGATCAATCCAGATCTTTTTTTTATTCATTTCGTCAAAACGCATTCTCTTCACCTTCCGCGGATCATTGTGACCTTCACCCCATATGCCGGTAGAAAGTCCTACCGATCCAGTGCAGAACGGGGACAGGCAGGCAGCGGAGTATCCGGACATAATTTCTTCGCACCATGTCGGACGATGCGAGGAATTTTCCTCTCCGGAAATCGTATTTAAAATAACGGATCTTCTGCTCCTCCGCGCCCCAGCCGGACTTGAATTGGATCAGCCCCGAATTGTCCGGCTCCGTCCTGCCGAAGTGGAACTCTTCATAATCCCTGCCGCTGTACAGCCTGATAGCTTCCCAGATGACCAGGTTATTGGCCCGAAGGTGCTGATATTTCCGATCCGAGGCGCCGTACTTAAATACGGCGCTTTTTCCAAAGTGGAGAAATACCGCAGCAGCCAACGGTCTGCGTCCACTGAAAGCCACGATCGTCCGCCCCGAGTTTCCGGCAATAATATGCTCATGCAGTTTCCGGAAAAAAATGAACGGCTGGGGAGGAAGCCCGTGCAGTTTGCGGGTGAGCGCGTTCAGCCGGCCGAATATCCTGAGTCCCTCCTCAGAATCCGTAATTTTTATCCTGACCCCCTCTTTAATGCTCTTTCGGATATTCCGTTTGACCGAGCTGTCGAACCCGGAAAACAGGCCTTCCTCCCCTTTCCGCAGGTCGAGGCTGTGTCCGATGAACTCCGACGAACACGTCTCCGGCAGATATCCGGCTTCGCCGCGGAATTCCACCGAATTCCAACGGCGGACCCGCCCATGCTCCAGGATTCTGTCCAGCAGATCCCGCCGGCACCCCGCGGAGATGGTCCCGCAGAAGTCCGAGAACGGCAGCGATACCCCTCTCCTTCCCGTTATCAGGCTCCGGACCTCCATCAAGGGGATCATGACGGAAAAGCCCGCGCCTCCTTCTGCCTGCACGAAATACTGGGGATCGTAACCGTAAGCCTCGTTCAGCACTCTCGCCCACGACTCGGTGTGAAAAACCGATGAGGACCCGGATTCCAGCAGTCTCCTGTCCCAATCGGGATAATCCCAGGGGCGGACAACCTGCAGCTCTTCAGGGCTTATGAGCCTCATTCTCGTCACCCGTTCAGGGCCGGTCTTTATTTTTTAAACTCCCCGCAGCCTCCTTGCGTAATCCGGCCTCAAAATTCTGATCAGAAGGAGAGTGATCGGGTTCATGCGATAATAGGCCGGCTCGCTCGACCGCCTGCATCCCCGGCGCAATTTGAAATCATCCAGGCTGCCTTTACTGCCGGCGATTCCCATAAAGACCAGCTGCGCTCCCCTGCACTCGGCCGCGAATTCCCTGATGAGATGAAGCGAGTATTCAGGGGCATTGAACCTGAGCCCGGTCGAATTGCTGAATGAAGAAGAGTAATAGATGACATCCTCAACTGAATAGGCGACGTTAATGCAGCACAGGATGCCTTCATGGTAAAGACCGAAGACGAGGACTTTGGGGCTTTGCACAAGTACTCCCGCCCATGCCGCAAAGGACTCCTTTTTCTCCCGCTCGCGCTTCCACCTGTATTGCGTTCTGGCGAAGAACTCCAGGTAGACCGGATGTCCCGCATCGATGAATTCCGCAGGGTCGCTGATCCTCCTTATCTCCAGGTGTTTTGCCGATTTCCTTATCGCTCTCCTGTACTTGGATGCGATGCTGGATATCGAGTATTCCCCGGTGTTGTCGGTTACGATGAAATTCATTTTCGAGTTCGCACCCTTTTCTCCGGTTACAAGATGCTGATACCCCGCCAGCACGGATCCGGCAGGGGGGCCGGCCTTCTCCGGCTCCGCTCTGAGAAACAGATGTACAGGCCGGTAAAAGAAGGGGCGAACCTGCCGCCACCAGATTCCGCCGGAATGCCTGACCCGTGCCCCTGCCTGCTCCTCCAGGGCGGCATGCTCTGCAATCGTCATGGCGGGTATGTTCTTGAGCAATTGCCGCTCCCTTCAGTCCCGCTCTCCCGGCCGGACTGCGCCATAGTATGGAACTTGCGAATCTCTTCCGACGTGAAGCGGATCTGTTCCGGTTTCAGCTCCGGGTACATCGGCAGCGAAAGCGCTTCCCGCGCGATTTTCTCAGCAACGGGGTAACTGCCCGGACCGAATCCGAGGTGCCGGTATGCACTCTGAAGATGAATGGGGACGGGATAGTGGATCCCGCACTGGATCCCCCGGCCGGACAGATATTCCAGAAGTCGGTCGCGGTTCCCTGACCGGATGCCGAAGATATGAAAAACGTGCTTTCCATATCCGGCTTCTTCCGGCAATGCTACTCCTTCCATCCCTTCGAGGCACTTTCTGTAAAACCCCGCTGCCCCTCTGCGCGACTCGTTCCACGCTGCAAGGTGGCCAAGCTTGACGCTGAGAACGGCTCCCTGAATGCCGTCCATGCGGTCGTTCCATCCGATGAAGTCGTGGTGATATTTCCGGGGCTGGCCGTGATCCCGCATCATTCGTATTCGCGAGGCCAGTTCCGGATCATCCGTGACGACCGCTCCGGCGTCGCCAAATGCGCCCAGGTTCTTGCCTGGATAAAAGCTGAAGCATCCGGCGTCCCCGATGGAGCCGGCCTGTCTTCCACGGTATTGAGCGCCGTGCGACTGGCACGCGTCCTCCACGACGCGCAAATTCCGGGAGGCGGCGATTTCCATTATCGGGTCCATGTCCGCACACTGACCGTAGAGATGCACCGGGACGACTGCTCTTGTCCGCGGCGTCAAGGCGCGCTCGATAAGAGCGGCATTCATAGTGAACGTCGTCTCCTCGACGTCGACGAAGACCGGCTGCGCGCCGCACCGGCTGATCGCCTCCGCGGTGGCGATGAATGTGTTCGGGACGGTTATGACCTCGTCGCCCGGGCCGATGCCCATGGAACACAGCGCCAGCCACAGCGCCGATGTTCCGCTGCTCACGGCAACGGCATGCCGGCGGCCGCAAAAAAGGGCGAATTCCTCCTCGAAACGCGCCACGTAGGGGCCGCTGATGAAAGCGCATTCCTCGAGAACGGCGTGGACCGCGGCGTCGATCTCCTCTTTTATGGATCTGTATTGCGCATTCAAGTCCAGGAACGGCACGATCATGACCCGTGTAAAGTCTCCTTTTCGAGCTCTTTTACATCCATGGCGGTTTCCTCCTTTCCCGTGCGGATGCCGGCGATTACGGAAACGCCCGCGTGCACGCGCTGTCCGACCCTGACGCGGATTTCCGGCGCGAGCCCTCCCGGGATTACAATGTCAACCTGCGAACCGAAGCGGATTATCCCGACCTCCTGTCCGGCGCACAGGAAATCTCCGGGCGTGACATAAGATTCAATCCGCCGCACCAGCCGCGAGGCGATATGGATAAGTCCGACCTTTCTTTCGCCGTCCTCGATAATTCCTATCAGGCGCTCGTTCCGCCAGGCGGCTTCCCTTTTCTTCAGAGAAAGGAATACTCCCGGAATACGCTGAAGATGAACGACCCTTCCGCTGATCGGCGCCCTCGTGACATGCTCGTCAAGAAGGCTCATGCCGATGCCGACAAGGTATCCGCCCCTGTCGCCGGCCATGCCCGAAAGAGGGGGAGATAACGGCACGCTCTCCGCGCCTTTGGAGGAAAAAGGGGCTGTTTCCGGACTGATCGGCTTCAGATATTTGATTGTGCCGTCCGCCGGGGAAACGATCAGATCCCGTCCCGGAGGGGGCCGCCGCTCGGTCCGTCTGTAAAAACGCATCAGCAGAGCCGCCGCGGAAACCGCCAGGATCAGAGCCGCATCCAGCAATAGAAAGACCGCCCTGCCGAGGGGATGAACGGCGTCAACAGCATGGAGCAGTCCGCCGATCACGATTCCCGCAGCGACGGCCCATGCCAGCACCAGCCGCAGATCGAGTTCCCATTTCCAGGCGAGCGGACCCAGCATCGACAACGAGATAATGCAGCTAATCGCCAAATCCGTCATTGCGGGCCCTCGTTTTCTTGTAGAGAAAATACGGAGCGAACAGGAGCTCAATGAGGAAGGGGACCGGGTCGCCCGGGCGGTAGACCGCCAGTTCCTTTTTCCCCCTCATGGTTTTCAGGTATTCCAGAGGATGCAGGCGACCTTTCCACATCTCGCTCGCCACGATGAGGGAATCCGTCAATTCCCTGATCCATTTGACGCCGTTTTCGGAGCAGTGCGGCGCCACGGACGCCCCGTTCATGTCGAGGTAGAGCAGGTAAGAAAAATTGACGCCCGCCCGCGAACCCAGGGTATGCCATCCCCAGGTGCGGGGATTTATCTCCAGAAGCTTGAATTTTTCTTCCTTCTGATCCCGCATGAACTCGACTTCACACAGACCGTAATACCCGACCCTCTTCAATACTCGCGTCGCCGGTTCCTCCAGTTCCGGAACTTCGCATGTGTAGGCATATGTAGTGGCGGTGCCGAATTCCATGGGATGCTGCCTCGGCCGTTTGGCGACGAGCTTGGCTTTGACCCTTCCCTCGCTGAAAAGGCAGCAGAAGGAAAACAGGTTGTCCGGACACCCCCTGATGAACTCCTGGATCATGATCTCCGAAGGATCTATGATGGCGGACATCTGCCGGTAACGGCGGATAAGCTCCTGTTTGTTGTCCGCACGAACGGCCTTGCGCAGCGTATACGGAAAGAAATGGTCCTTGATGGAAGGCTTCAGGACGACGGGGTATTCAAGCTCGAACGCGGCAAGCTCCCGTTCATCTCTGGGGAAAAGAGTCCGCGGAACGGGTACTCCCGTCAACTCGGCTATTTCGTACGTCAGCCTCTTGTCATACAAGTACTTCGTGATCTCCCATTCCGGTGTTGGAATCCGGTAATGCTCTCCAAGCTCCTTTCGGCCGCGGGATATTACATGGACCGCCATGTCCAGCGTGGGGAAAAGCACCCAGTCGCGGAGTTTCTCGACTTCAGCGAGTTGAATCAGAAAGCGATGAAATTCGCCGTTTCCGTTTATGGCGGGACAGCGAAAATATTTCCTGACGAATTTTGAATATCGCGCGATGCAGAAATCCGGATCTACGATATAAACGGGGATCCCCAGGGACGCAAGGTTTCTTGCTATGCCGAGCCCCTGATAATCTCCGCCGATAATCACAGCTCCGCTGCTCGAGAACGAAGATGCCGGTTGCATGGTCGGGCCTTGATCAGGATTTTGTAGCGGATCTTTTCAAACAGGTTCCGGAAGAACAGATTATTGAAGAACAGTCTTTCAAACAGACCGACAACAAACAAATTCCTCATGAGGAAACGAATAAGGACGTTTCGTCCGAGCTGTCGTGACACGGACTTTTTTATAGTGTCTTTTTCTATCTGCTGGCACTTTTTCAGTATCTTCACCCGTTCCGCCGCGGCGATTTCGGGAGTTTCAAAGACCGGAACGGAGCGGTTTTCAGCAACGCTGTTGAGGTAAACATCCGGCGGGATAAGGAATAGTTTATGCTCTTCTATGTAATCGTACATCTCCGTTCCCGGATACGGGATGGGATTATTCAGATTCAGCTTCGTCACGGGGTATTTCTGCGCCAGTCTCAGGCTGTCCTCCACGTCTTCCAGCGTCTCCCGGGGGGTGCCGATCATGAAAAATAGCCGTACATCCATTCCGATTTCACAGGCGTTGCGGACGGCGTTTTCAATTGTCTCCAGGGTTTCCCCCTTTTTCAGCAGCTTGAGGACACGGTCGTTCCCTCCATCCACCCCGAAGCCGATTTCCTTCACTCCTGCATCGTACATTCTCTGCAGCAGCTCTCTGTCCACGCGGTCCGCCCTTACGCCGTTGGAACAGCGGAGGAATAGGTCCTTCATCTCCCTGCGTTCTATTTCATCGCAGAATTCGACCACGCGCGCCCGCTGGAAAGTAAAGTTATCGTCGTCAATCGCGAATTGCCGGATCCCGCGGGAATACCAGTATTCGATCTCGTCGACGAAGTTGCCGATGCTGCGTACGCGGTAAATCCTGGCGATCATTCTGTTGGGGCAGAACGTGCAGGCATACATGCACCCCCTGCTGGAGTGGATCGGGATCTGGCTGGAGTAGTTCGTCAGCTTGAATTTATGGTAACGCGGAAACGCCAGCTCATCGAGATTCATCAGCACAGGCCTGTCGCCGCTGAAAACGACGTTTCCGTTTTCACGGTAGAGCAGTCCCTGGACGGACCTGACCGGAATATCGCCGCGGCACAGATCAATCACGGTTCTTTCCCCGTCCGCCACGACGCCGACGTCGATCTCCGGACATTCTTCGAGGACCCTGTCCTTTAACACCGTGACGTGGTGGCCCCCGGCCACGATGGCTGCGGATGGAAGCAGCTTCCTTACTCCGGAAATTATCCGGTATGCCTCTTTGTACCCGAGCGAGCTCAAGCTGAAGCCGATCATGTCGGGACGAAAGTCCAGGATCCTCTTCCTCAGGTAACGAAACGAATACCCGATCCTCATGTCAACGTACTCGTAATCGACTCCTCCGTCGAAGAGCGCCTGGGCGATGTAGCCGACTCCTGCCGGAATTCTCAATCCGCCATAGCGGCTCACAACCGGGGGACTGACGAGAAGAACTCTGTTAAATCGCATCTGAAGCTCCTTGTGACGCGGCCGGGGAAACGTCGATTCGCCGCACCTGCCGCGCGGGGATTCCCGCCACGACTGTGAAGTCCGGCACGCTCATGGTTACCAGGGAGGCGGCCCCCACAACGGCGCCTCTGCCGATCCGGACGCCGGGCAGCACGATGCAGCCCGCGCCCAGCCATGCGTCCTCGCCTATTTCGATCGGCGCTCTTACCTCTCCCATCTGCAGTCTGTAGTGCGAAAAATTGGCTCGTGAAGAAGTGACGAGCATGACCCTGTCGGCAATGGCGACTCTGTCCCCGATCTTTACCATCCCGCGGTCCGCCGGCTCGTCTTTAATAATGAGATCTTCACCGATGAAAACACGGCTGCCTATCCGGTAGCCTGCCATGGCCAGCAGACCGGCCCGAATACGGTATCCGGGCGCGTGTTTGGCGGCCGTTTTGATGATTTTCTTGAAGATTTCATAAAGCATCAGCAGCTGACCCGCACGTCCGTGAGGCGGGCATTTCGCCGTCACAAATCCGTCGCCGGCATTTCCTGCATGGAGGCGGCCGGACGAATCCCCCCCACCGCCGGCCGTAGAAGTCTCGCCGGGTTCCCGGCGAAGATCGACCATTGCGGCACATCTCCGGTGACAACGCTGCCCGCGCCCACAATGGCGCCTTCCCCGACTGTCACGCCGGCGAGAATGACCGCGCCGGAACCGATGGAAGCCTTCCTGCATATCCGCGTCGGATGAACGACCCAGTCTTCTTCCGTCTGCAGTATTCCGTCCTGCGTTGTTGCGGACGGATAAATATCGTTGATAAACGTAACGTTATGCCCGACAAAGACCTCGTCCTCTATGCTGACTCCCTCGCAGATGAATGTATGGCTGGATATCTTGCAGAAGCTGCCTACGGACGCGTTTTTCTGTATTTCGACGAATGCCCCGATTTTGGTGTTGTCTCCCACGGTACACCCGTAAAGATTGACGTAAGGGGCGATCTTTACGTTTCGGCCGAGCCTGACATCCTCCGCAATGCACCTCTGGTCGCTCATAAGTAGACCATCTCCCCGCGGTTTTTCAGGGATCGGTTTGCGGCCTCAAGCAATTTCACGACTCTCAACCCCGCCTGTCCGTCGTTGATCGGCACTCTGTCCTCCTTGATGCAATGAACGAAATATTCAGCCTCGATCTTCAGGGCTTCAATGTGGTCTATCTTCGGGACCCACATGTCACCGGACCGGTAACTCACAAGCAGGTCGTAGATGTTTTTCGTGCAGTTCGTAACTTCCACTCCCTTGTCGTAGATGATGACCTTCTGGTCGGCATCCAGATCGTTCCAGACCAGCATTTTCTTGTCCCCCCCTATCAGCGTGGTCCTCACCTTGACCGGAGAGAGCCAGTTTACGTTTATGTGCGCGATCAATTTTTCGGGGAAGTAGATCGTAATGTAAGCAACGTCTTCCAGATCATGATTGAAATGCGCCTGGCCCGTTGCAATCAGCGCGTCCGGATTCTTCATAAGCAGGTAATCCATGATGGAAAGGTCGTGGGGCGCAAGGTCCCAGACGACATTCACGTCGTGCTGGAACTGGCCGAGATTGACCCTGGTTGAATCAAAATAATAAAGTTCACCCAGAGTCCCGTTCTGGGTGATTATCTCTTTTATTTTCCTGACTGCGCCGGTGAACAGGAACGTATGGTCCACCATGATCTTCAATTGCCTTTTTTCCGCCGATTCGATGAGCTCCTCCGCCTGGCTCACCGTGCAGGTGAAGGGTTTTTCCACAAAGACGTGCTTGCCGTTTTCCAGAGCCGACTTCGCTATTTCGAAATGCGTGGCAACGGGCGTAATGACTGCGACCGCGTCAATATCCGGCGACCGCACTATATCCCGATAATCGGAACAGGTCCGGATGAAGGGATAAGCCCTCTGCGCGCGTTTCCTTGCGTCGGAATTGAGATCGCTTACGGCTGTCACCCTTGCGCCGTCCGTATCATTGATGTTCCTGACGACTTTCGGGCCCCAATATCCGTATCCGACCACGCCGATCCGGACCATAACCGCCTCGTTCCTTTTCAGCACTGCAGATTTTTGAAATAAAACAGGTAAAAATGAATTCAGGGTGACATGTTTTGCGACAGGACGGAAGAGCTGCGCTTCCGTCAGATTGAACATTATCTGTTTATTACTTAAGGCGGAACATAGCTATCCCTTCCCTCCTGATTTTGAATATCGAAATTCCTTAATTCAGCCCGCAAGAACCCCTAAGTAGAACCTAAGTTTCCGGTTCACAGTTGGCAGCTCAAGCATCGTGAGGTTTAATGCGCAAGGCGTGATGCGTAAGGGGTTTTCGCTGAACACCTGACGATTACACCGTACGCCTTGCGGGAACTGTGACTAGTACGCTCCTTTTCCCGAAAGAACGGCTCCCGGCGTCGCCAGCACGATCCTGATATCCATCCAGAGGGACCAGTCTCTCGCGTAGCGGATATCCAGCCGGACCATGCTGTTAAAATCCGTGCGGCTTCTTCCCTTTACCTGCCACAGCCCTGTTATGCCCGGCTTCATTTCCAGGATTCTCTCCCGGTGCCACAAGTCATAATCAGCGCATTCGTAAGGTATCGGCGGCCTCGGCCCCACAAGCGACATATCTCCCGTGAGGACATTAATGAGCTGCGGGAGCTCATCCAGGCTGGTCCTGCGGAGAAGCCTCCCTACCGGGGTGACCCGGCTGTCTTCCGTCAGCTTGTATATGCGGGGCGCTGCGTCATCCTGAGATTCCAGAGTGCCGCGAATAAATTTGCGGATATAGGACCGGTGTGCTTCCGCATTTGAGCCTGCATACATCGATCGGAATTTCAGAAATACGAAACGGCGCCCGAAGCGGCCGATTCTCTCCTGGCGGAAGAGCACCGGTCCCTTCGAGTCCGCCTTGATGGCTGCAGCAATGACCAGGAAAAGGGGAAAGGTCAGGGCCAATCCGGCAGCGCTGCCGATGATATCCAGCATGCGCTTGACAGCCAGGGGTATCGTCCTTGCGCGGTTTCTGATCAGCCCCGGATACAGTGCAGGGTCAATCTGTATTCCGTCCTTTTTTTTTTCTTCCGGATACACATGGAAAGTTATATCGAGGAGTCCTGAGTCTTCCGGGCCCAGGGTCATGCTGAAACGGCTTGATAACTTGCGCAGAATGCCGTTGCGCGCCGCTTCGCCGGTCTGTTCCATTTCCGTGAAAATCACCCCGATGGAAGAGCCGCTCCGGTACCAGCCTTTCAGATCGATTTCCCTGGTGCAGGTGAGCAGATCGTGCGCGACCGGGCGCAAAACATCCCTGCCGCGGGCTTTCAGAATGCGATCGAGGTTCAGGATCATCAGCAGAAAAGGCTTTCCGGAGCGTTCCGTCCTCCTTCTCTCCAGATAAAGCCTCTCCTGGAAGAAATCCTGCACATACAGGCCCGTATCGTAATCTATCAGGAAATGTGCGGAGAAATGCCCGGGCAAAGACTTCTTCGAGTCCGCTCTGATTCTCATGACGGCAGGTATTATTCCCCTGGATTTTAAATCCTCCGGTAAATGAATTCCGGAATATGATACTTCCTCTTGTTGAGGACCATTCCCAGCACTTTGCCCTGGGAGCGCAGTATCTTCTCCTTCGTGTTTTCCGCAACGGGCCAGCGGGTCCGGTCGGCTTCCACCACCAGCACCGTGCCGTCCATAAAGCGGGAGAGCATTACACTCCCAGGCGACCCGCCTGCGGGCGGTGAATCGACCAGCACATAATCGAACCGCTGCTTAAGTTCCATCCACAGTTTCTCATACAGCAGAAGATCAAGATTCCTGGCGGCTGCAGCCGGGTTCTTTGAAATCACCGCCAGGGACAGATTCTTTTCCGGGGTGGCGTAGATCGCGCTTTCGACGGGGACACCGTCGCGAAAACTCTCCTCCAGGCCATTCTCGGCGCCGATTTTGAAATAGCGATGCTGGCCGGGATTTTTCCTGTCCTCGTCCACAAGAAGTACGGATCTGGACATTCTGCCGGCCACGGTCACGGCAAAAAGACGGGCGAGAGTGGAGGTCCCCTCCCCCGCGCGGGATCCTATAAACTGCACCGTTTTGCCCGCCGTACCCGGCAGGATGGATTCCAGCGTCTGATAAAGGCAGTCCATCTCACCTTCGACGCCGGGCATCTCCCTTTTAGGCGCGACGCTCTCAGGCTGCTGATCCATGCTTTTCTGCTTTTGAGCCTGCTCCAGGGCTTCGTAAATCTTGCTCATAATTTTCACCTCGGTCTGGTCGGTTTGCTGCCTTTGCTGCCGGAATCAAGTTCAGGAAATATTATCTCGTCTCCGACATAGATCCTATGTATGTTCTTTATGGACGGGTTCTCTTTCTTGACGTTTTCCATGAGCCTGAAGTCGGTAAAGCCGTAGATTTTCCGGGTCAATGTCGACAGGTTGTCGCCTTTCTTCACGAGCCGGTTGACGGGATATTTCCCCGGTTTGACGTGCGTGGCCGCAGTCCCTGCGCCGGGGGCGGCGGCTCCCGAGGAGACGGAAGCGACGGGGGAGACGGCGGCGCCGGGGGGCGCGGTCGACTCTTCTTTTTCCTCTGCGCTTACCGGAGCCTGATGATGAGTTGCTTCAACCTGCGCCGTCTTGTTTTCTTCTCCGCGATTTCCGATTAAATGCAGATCGCCGGCGGCGAACCATAAGATCGGCACGGCGGCGGCAAGAGCCCCCGCGGCATAGCCCCATCTGAATGATGCTTCTCTCTTTTTTCCTTTCAGGTCGGAAATGACCTCGCTTGCTGTTTTCGCCGAGACGGTCTTCTTCTGCCGCCCGAATGCCGTAATGAGAGCGTTATCGCAGATGATGTTGATTTTCCTTGGAACTCCCTCCGCCTCTTTGATTATTTTTCGAACAGCCCATCCGGAAAATATTGCTGCCGATTCCGCGCCGGCCTTTTGCAGCCGGTGCCGGATATACGCGGCGCTTTCCGCCGTCGTCAGGGGAAGGATGACGGAGCGGATTGCAATCCTTTGATTGATCTGCCTCAGCGCGTGCTTGGAGAGCATTTCCTCGAACTCAGGCTGCCCGATCAGGACAATCTGGATAAGCTTTTCCTTGGCCGTTTCCAGATTGGACAGAAGCCTTAAATTCTCCAGGGTAAGAACGGGTATGTTCTGCGCTTCATCTATGACCAGGACGATGTTGCGGTTTTTCTCGTACTGCCCGATCAGGACCTGGTGCAGCCTGCCCACCATCTCGAATACATCGTTTGTCTTCACGTCTGCATCGAGCTCCTGCAGAACGGTGTGGAGGAGGCTCCGGAAAGACAGGTTGGGGTTGAAGATATAGACGGCGTGCGTGCTCCGGCGGTCAACCGTTTCCAGGTAAGAGCGCAGGACGGTGGTCTTCCCGACTCCTACGGCGCCCGTGACGGCCACAAAGCCTTTTTTTTTCTCTATCCCGTAAATAATGGAAGCGAGCGCCTCCTTGTGGCTGGGACTGAGAAAAAGAAATTCCGGATCGGGGGTGATATGGAAGGGCTCTTTTTTAAGCTGAAAGTATTCCAGGTACATGGCTCCGCATCACTTTTTATAGGGAATCGCCGCCAGGACAGGAATGCCGAGTCTCTTGCCCGCCGAGTCGGGGGTGGAAAGGGACTGATCCGAGTATTCCGACAGGAACGCAAGCCCGAAGGCCGCCAGCAGCCCGAACAGCAGCCCCAGTCCCAGGTTATATTCCAGCTTGGGCCTGACCGGAGATGTCGGCGCCACGGCGGCCTGGACGACGCTGATGTTTGCCATCTTCTGGCTGTCCAGATCTTCGGATATCCGTGCTTCTTCGAGCTTCTTGAGATACGTCTGGTAATTTCCCTCCTGAATCGCCACTTCCCTTTTCAAGGCCAGGAACTCGCGGTCCCGCGAGTCGAGCAGCAGCAATTCCTCTTCGATCCGTTCTATCTGCCGCGCCAGGCCGCCGATGCGGGCCTTGCTTGCGCTCAGTTCCATCTCGATCTTTCCGGATTCCTGCCTTCCGATCTCTCCTTTCTGCTTTTTCAGAAAGGCGGAGACGGTCTTTATCTCGTCGCGAAGGTTCTGCACCACCTGGCTATTGTCCTTGTACTTTCTCAAGAGATCCTGTTCCTTCAGCTGCAGCGCCAGCAGCTGGGTCTTTATCGTTTCGATCGCCACCTGCCTTTCCGGCTCGAGGCTTCCGCGTGACCTGATCGAGGCAATCCTCTGTTCTCCCTCCCGGACCTCGTTCTGGGAATGCTTATATGCCGTATCCAGATCGGTCTTTTGCCTGAGCAGAAGGGCTTTCTGCTCCTCCAGCGCTATCACCCCATGCGTTTTTTTGAACTCCTCCAGATTTTTTTCCGCGTCCCCCAGCCTGTTCGCATAAAGGGCCACCTGATGCTGAAGATACTTCGAGGTAGGACCACTGAAGACCTGAAGGTGCTTTTCCTTGAATTGTTCCACGAGGAGATTGACCGCCTTGGCCGCAGTCTGGGGATCCCTGTGCCGAAACGCTATCTGGATGACGTCCGACCTCTGCTTGTTTTCCACCTTGATGTCTTTTTCGAACTGAAGAATGGCTGCTTCGAGAGGAGAAATTCCCGGAGTCAAGACCTGAAGCAGTCCGCCGTACATGTTGTCCGGACCGATGGACATGATGACATTCTGCAGCAGGTCCCGGCTGGTAAGAATCTGCATTTCCGTGTTGATGATGCCGTCCTGGCTCAGGATGATGGAAGGTCGGATTTCCCCCACTTCCGGGCGGTACATATGCTCTCTTCCGAATTTGATCATGACGCTTGATTTGGCTTCGTAAACAGGGGGGATCAGAAAGGTAGCGGCGGCCGCCGCAGCGATGATCACGGTAAAAGCCGCCAGTGCGCGTTTCTTGTACTTGAATATCACTCTTGCGAAATCTCTCATGTTGCCCGAAGGATGTTTCTGTTTCATGTAATCACCTCTCTCAGTCCACCGTGTAGGCGAAGCCGAACGGCACCGGGATATTCCTGCGGATATACTGGTCAACCCAGACGTTGACCTCCGATATCGGCGATCTCGGCACGTATACGATATCGAACGGCATCAGCAGAACGTCCTGCGACAGATCCGATCCGCTGAAAACTCTCTCGAGGTCCACGGTAAAAATGAGCGGTTTCCTCTTCTCTCCCTTGCGGATAATGATCACTTCCTGAGTTCTGGCGCTCTCCATCAGCCCGCCCGCTTCCGCAACCGACTGCAGGACCGTCAGGGGTCCTGAGAGGCTGACGACCCCAGGACGGTGGACTTCGCCTCCGACATGAACGCGATGGGTTCCGAACGTGCGGACGATGACGGTAATCCGCGGCTCTCTCAGTTCTTTTCCGTACTGCTGCTCCAGAACGCGGGAAAGCTCGGACGGAGTCGATTCCGAGGCCGTTATTTCAGGGGCAAGCTGGAGCGAGATCCGGCCGTCCGGACGCACTATGACCTGCTCATTGAGTTCCGGACTGTTGTAGAACTTTATATCGAGCGTATCGCCCGGCTGGATGCGGTATTCGGTCTGGGGAAAGGCGGGAGACCGGATATCCGAGACGTTTACCGGTGAAGGGTATTTAACGACGGGAGCGCACGAAACCAGGGCGAGAAGCGTCAGGATGACTGCTGCTGTCTTCATTTGATCATCTCCTCACATAATTTGATGGGATGCGCCTTGGCGCCGGCGGAACAGGCCTGCGGCAACGGCCGCAGCCCTGACTGTCGGAAGGAGTCCTATTCTGGTCAGTCTTTTGCAACGGGCGCTGAAGAGGAACTTGCATCATTTATTAATACGTACAATCGCTGGAGCCTATCGTATGTACCCTGATTTTAATATTCTAAATACCTGAATCCGGTTAATCCGAAAGATCGATCAAAGATTATCCGGAGCAAGCTCCGGATAATCTTTGATCCTTAGGTGTACTATTCAACCCGTTGTTACGGAAACAGTAACTCGGATGATCCCTGATTTGAGGTCTCTTTTTCCCCGAAGGGGGAATGGAAATATTCGTCACCGGCAGGAGTAAAGCGACAGGAGCCTTTTGAGCACCGTCGAATAATACCGGGCCTGATCCCGGAACTTCCTGCCGTCGCCGGAATCTCCCAGTAAATCGGCGCAGAGGCATGCGTACCCCAGGCGGAAGGAAAGATAGGCCATTGTATAAAAGGGCAGTTTCGCGGTTATCGACTTGTCTCCCGAGATCTTTGTGTAGCGGCTGATCAGAAAATCCCTCTGCCGCCGGTCCAGGCCGAATTCGATGCACGCCCCTGCGATATCCCACGCGATGTCCTGGGAGCGGGGGAAAAACTGATCGAGGTGGTGATCGAGCCCGTCCGTTTTCATGAAACCGGTCGCCGTGCGCAGCCATTCGTGGGGAAGCATTCTTCCGTCGACGGCAACGGCCTGTCCCGCCTCGAATGTCCTGTACAAACCTTCGATGCTTTCGAATTTCGAAAGCCACTCAGCTCCCATCGCTTCCTCAATATTGGTTCTCATCATCTCCATCATTTCTTCGGCGGAGGAGCTTTCCGCCGCCGGGAAATCCGATTTCAGACGGGCGAGATAGGCCGCCATGGTCCCCAACAGGTCCGTGGTGATGATGTCCCTCCGGGAGACCGGACGTCCGGAAACGAACGGCATGATCAGAAACCCGCTTTTCAGCCCGAGCGCGGGAGGAGCGAATCCCGAAGACGCAAGCGAATCCAGGCGCGCGAGCTTGGACCTGCCGTATTTCCCGAGCCCGGCAAATTTCATCAAATACAAGCCGTCCGCCCGCTCTCCCCTCCCGGACCGGAAAAATCTTTTTTCCGAGCAGACGTACTTTCTCTGTTCATGCTGGGGATGAACGGCGGGATAGTCTTCGGCATTGCTGAAGAATACCCCTCGCCAGTTGCCTGCGGATACGTCTTTGGCGATCGGCGCCGGGAGGCACGCGTCCAGTCTGCCGGTCCTGATCCAGACGTCTTCGAACGACGCGGCGTATTTCCCGTGCCTGCTCCAGCGCGCCCGGGCCTGCTTATTCAGAAAATCCGCCCCGTCTGTGTCCCAGCACGGGAAGTAGACGATGCGGTCGTCGGGGATACCCATCTCCGAAATTTTCTGTGCGGCCGATCCAAGTGAAGAACCGCTCAACCCCGGCCCCTCGTCAATGAGAAGATAGGCCGCCGCGGCCGGCTCCATGAGCGCACGCTGCAGCTCCGGAGACACGAACATTTCTCTCTTGAACGGATGGCCCCGCGGCCGCAGCGTATAACTGCGGCAGTTGCAGCCCAGTTCTTTCAGCGCAGCGGCGACCACGGCGGACAGGCTGGTCCCGATGCTGCGGATCCCGATGCAGACGGCCGTTTCGGGCCGCATCTCCGCATGAAAACGGCGGGCGGACTCGAGATAAGTTTCGGGGAATATACCGTAATGCGCGTATCCTTCCGCAACCCGGGCGCATACGACGGAGGGCAGGCGAAGATTCATAATCCCGCCCAGGATGTCTTTCAACTGATCCAGAACTCCGGCCGTCCCCTCCCCTCCCCGGGTCCAGGACCTGTGAAATATCTCTCCCGCGCAGAGGGTGGCGGAACGCAGCGCCTGGATTACCGGGTTCAGTGTATCCCTGGCCGGGCTCAGCGCGTCCGCGAGAGCCGCTTCGAACTCCCCGACCTCGATCAGCAGCTCCACGGCAAGGTCGTGCCCGGTCCGGCCGGCCGGGAACGTCCGGATCAGCTCCAGCAGCCGCGACCCGATCTCCTGCGGTTCCGAAAACTTTTCCTGTTTTCTGAAAATTATCATGTCCTCTCCGCCAGGAGTTTCCCACCGTAAACCGAGCGCACGAAAATCCGGCCTTTTCCAAGATCTTCGCCCATGCCGAATTCGCGGTCGGCCTTGTGCAGCGATACGCTGTGGAATCCATTCTTTTTCAGCGCTTTCATTACCTCGTCCGGAGCATGGCACTTCTGGGATATTCTTACGTCGCTGCGATCCCACCCGGCGCCCCCCCGATGAAAAAGGGTTATATCCGTCCACGCCGTCTTCTCCCCCGGCGAGTACCCGCCGCGGACAATGCAGGCATCGTCATCTTCCACAATCGCGCATTCTTTCCCCCAGGACGTAAGGTACGCCTCCTCCGTGTTCAGATCGAACACGAAAACGGCGCCGGGAACGAGGGCAGCCCCCAGGCATTTCAGGACCAGGGTGAAACCGTCCATATCCGGAATGTGATTCAGACTCTCGAAAGCCGAAAAGGCGCCGTCGCAGCGGCGCGGCACGCTGAAGTTCCTCGCGTCCGCCTGAATGAACCGGGCTCCCGGAACCCTCCGGCGCGCGTAATTCAGCATATCTCCGGAAATGTCGACTCCGATAATGCCGAAACCCTTTTCCGCGACCGCGTATGCCAGATGCCCGGCGCCGCAGCAAAGATCGAGTACGGCGCTCCCCGGAAAGAGACCGGGGAAAAGGAGTTTTTCCAGCGCCCTCAGCGCCGGTCCGTGGAAAGCCCCGCCCCAGTATCGGTCATAAAACCGGGAGAATTTGTCGTAGGTTTCTTCTGCGCGGCTCAATGCTCAAACCCCCAGTCGATTCGCCCGGTAGTGTTTATTCCGAGAATGCGCGGTCCGCCGTCTCCCAGCCGGATCCCGCTGGCGGAGGCGGGCGCGATTTCGATCCTTTCGATAAAGTCGAGCGGAATTCCCGCGTAATACAGAATGGCGCTTTTGATCACGTCTCCGTGGCTCACAATTGCGAGAATCCGTCCGGGAAATTCCGCACGGATCCGGTCAAGCTCCGTTATGATCCGGTGCTGAACCCCGATCATCATCTCCCCCCCGGGAATTCGCGTCGTGCTGCGGTGATCGTTGAATCCCCGCCATGCCGGGTTCCCGCTAAGGGAAGAGATGCCGCAGCCGGTCCAGTCGCCGAAATCGATTTCGTCCAGTTCCCTGGAGATCGTTATCCGCGCCCCCGTCCTTTCGGCAATGGATCGCGCGGTTTCGCACGCCCTTTCCAGCGGGCTGCAGAAAATGCCCCCGATCGGCAGATGGGCAAGGCGCTCCGCGAGCTCCCTTGCCTGCTCCCGCCCTGTCCGGTTCAGGGATACGCCCGTGCTCCGCCCCGCGATGGAAACGCCGACCTCGTCGCACATGGCGTGCCTTATGAGAATGAATATGGTCATGTCCCCGTCTTCCCGGGCTTCAGGAACACACGATAATTCCGTCGGGGCTCCGGGTTCCACTTCATCTTGTACTCCTCGTCTCCGCGCAGAAAATCGAATTCCCTCACACCTTCGCCGATCGCCTCTTCAATGGCATGCTCCAGCAGCACCATTCCCGGACTGCAGCGGCCCATTTCGGGATCAAAACCGCTCAAATAGCAGTAAACCCGCCCTCCCCGCTGAAATGAGTACAGGGCGGCTGCGGGCCGGTTCCCCAGGTTCATTCTGTACAGACGCAAAAGGCCCCTCTTCAGCATTCTTGAGCAGACTTCGCCGTGAAAGGATCTCATCACTTCTCCCTGAAGCACTCCCGGCTGGCGGATCTCCGCCCAGCGGCGGCCGTGCAGCGAAAAGAGCGCATCCAGAAATGAATCGAGAGTATCCGCATCGGGCGTTTCTATCTCCGCGGGGCCGGATTCCCGGAGCAGGCGTTTCGCCCGGCGGAGATTGTTGCGGTGTTTATTCGCCAGCACCCGGAGATACAGCTCCATGCTTTCCGGAAGCGCGACGACAAACCGGAGATTGTGGGGCTCAATCTTCATTCTGCACGCCGCGGTCAAGTCCGCCCGCAGCAGCGGGGAGTCGGCGGAGACTTCCTGGAGATCGCATCCGTCGAGAGGTCCGAGCCCGCGCGCGATGCTCTCGCACAGGCAGGCCGCCGCCTGCAGGCTCGAATCCGGACGAATGAGAAAATCCAGACAGTCGGATACCCCGGTCCCGATGAAAAATGCTTCGCTGCGCCCGTTTTTTTCGCTGATGTAAAGAGGCGCTATCCCTGCCGGTCCGGAATCATCCCGGACCAGGTGCGCCCAGACCTTTCCGGCGCCGAAATTCTTCCACCAGGGAATAAGCCAGTCGGGCGACTGAAACGGGCTCGCGCCGGGACACCTGGTCCACAATTCAAGCCATTCGGCCTCGAACCGTTCCAGGTCCTCTGACGATGAGAGAATACGCGCGTCCATTACCGTTCGCTCACGCCTTTCAGCCGTTCCGTCTCGAGCTCTCTCTCTGCGATACGGCGGTAGAGGGCAAAGTATTCTCCGGTCATCCGCTCCGAGGAAAACCTTCGCCGGGCTGTTTCCCTGCACAAATCCGAGTCCAGACTTCCGGCCGCCCGGATGGCTTCGGCCATTTCTTTTGTGTCCGCGACCAGAAACCCCGTCCTGCCCTCGTCGACTATTTCCGGCAGCGCTCCCGAAGGGAAGGCGACGACCGGGGTTCCGCTGGCAATGGCTTCCATCGCCGACAGCGAGCTCGTCTCCGGGGCGAGGCTGGGCGCCAGCAGGCATCCCGCTTCCCCGAGCAACCGGATTTTTCCCGCCCCGCCCACCGCACCGAGAAAGCGGCATCTTTTCCCATCCAGCCCCGGCCGCACAACATCCCGGAAATACGCGAGATGCTCGGGATAGGGAAAAACTGTTCCGGCGATCGCCAGCGGTATCCCGGCCGCCCGTGCGGCTGCCATCCCAAGGTGCACGCCTTTTTCCGGGCAGATCCTGCCCAGCATCAGGGCGAAATTCCTTTTCGCAAACTTTTTCATGTACTTCCCGACCGGAACGCCGTTCTTTATGACCCCTAAGTTCCCGGCGGGACAAGGACAGGAACGCCGCTGAGAATCCGAAACGCAGACGAGGTAAGTGCCGCGCCTCTTCGGCGCCAGCGCATCCGGCCCGTACCACGCAGGCGGGAGATGAAGAGTGGCCAGCACGGGAACCCCCTCGGGTGGAAGATAACGGTCGAAGTCGATCCCATGCATATGGACGAGGTCGATCCGCCACTTTCCGAGCGCCTCGTTTATGGCGCGGTAAGCCGCGGCTTGCGATTCCCTGCGGGCCCGCTCGTCGAAAATCGATGCGGGCGGGGAAATCCGGACCAGGGTCCCCGCAGTACTTGAGCCTTCCGGCGCGATGACGATCGACATCCCTCCCGCGTCCGCCAGGGCGGAATCGAGCATGGACAAAACCTGCTCCGCCCCCCCGGCCGTATCGGAACGGACCGGAGCGAGGGGATAGGCGACGCTCAACACGGTTATCATGCCACGCCTCACGACACATACCGGCGGACCATTCTGGAGCAGAAATCCGCGTAGGACTCCACCTCCCGGGGCGGACTGGTGTGGTGCGGGCGAACCCCTTTCTCCTCCGGCGTGAAACAGAAGGTCAGCGTGGTATCAAACTTTTCCAGCGCCTTCATCTGCCTGTCGAACCAGGCGTCCGCATCGGGACGGAAGCTGTCCGCCCAACTCAGTCCCGTGCGCAAATGCCTTACCCCGAGTCTCTCGAGCCAGAGGACTGCATCCCGCAGCCGATGGTCCTCGAAATGAAACCACTGGCATATGCCCATTTCGGGCGTATAGAGATGAAAACGCGCCAGCGCCTTTTTAGGCGAGCCGTCCTCGCGCAGAAGTCCCATATAGAAATGGCGGTAATAGGACGATCCTTCCGCCTCCCTATGCCTCGTCGTAGCCGGCCACGTCTTCGGCAGATCGAAAAGGCTGTACCAGTGGATGCGGGGCGTCTTCCCGATAAGGAGCTCGGCGGTTCTGCGCAGTCCGAACTCCTGGATCTCTTCGGCCCCGAACGTGGAGACTCCTGCTTCCGATACCCACACGGGGAGGGATGTAACGGTCCGGATTTCGTCGATCCTGTCCGGCCATTCATGAATGGCCCAGTGGTTCCAATCCAGTGGAAACCCGTGCACGGCGACGGCGTCCACGAGATTGAGGACCCCTTTCCGCCGCATGTTTTCAATAAACCTCGCGTCGATCGGCGAAATCCCCCCCAGGATCCTCTTGACCCGGGGGCATTCCGCGATAACGGCTCCGGCGGCGGTTTTCACCATTCTGGCATAGATATCCCAGTCGGGGTCCATTCCGAAATCCCAGTGGGACAGGTTGTTCGGCTCGTTCCAGAACATGACCGCTTCAACCATGCCGCGCCTCCATTATTTTTCTGCAGATGAAAACTTCCTCCTCGGGCCTTTCGGTAATCGAGAATCCCGCGCTCCGGAGCATTGCCTCGGCGCAGGCTCGATTGGGGATCCACCAGTTGGTCGGGTCCCCGGCGTATTTTTCCTCGATAAAGTACATCTGCGGAAACCCCGGCTCCAGGAAGACGTCCTTTTCCCAGAACTCGTAATCCACTTCGACCGGTGTTCCGTTCCTTTCCCCCCTGAGCATCGTCTGGAAAACGAAAAAATCCTTTACGACGTGCTTATTGATCAGGTCCAGGGCAAGCAGGGGATGGCGCAGGTGATAGAGCACGCCCAGAAAGAGAACGAGGTCGAACTTTTCGCGCAGGTCCGCTATCTCGTAAACCGACATTTCCCGGAATTCTATTTCGATCCCGCAGATTTCGGCCGCGAAGCGCGCCTGCGCAAGGTACCCCTCGTCGTTGTCTATACCGACCACGCGGCTCGCCCCCCGCCGCTTCATTTCTATGGAATAGAATCCGGCGTTGCACCCTATATCCAGAACGGTCCAGCCGCTGAGGTTTCGCGGGATGGAGCCGGAAAACTTTTTCCATTTATTGGCCGGATAGTCGCCGAGAAAATGTCCGGGGGCGGTAATGACGCCGTTCAAATCGATGTTCTGGAACCATTCCCCGAGATCGCGTATCCGTCGGCTGATCTCCGCCTTGCTCAATTTTCCGCTCCCCGCCGAATCTCCCGCCACGTCGCGTCACCTCTGCCCCGGTACGGCGCCCTCGTTCTCGAGGAGCACGGCTGCCTCCCGGAAACCGCTCAGGGTACCCACGTCGACATACGACTCCCCCGCGCAAACGCCGTGGGCAACGCCCCCTCGTTCGATAAATGCGTTGACCAGGCTGCCGAAATATTCATCCACCCCTCCCCGTTCGCGCCAGAGTTCGTGGAGCGCGTGCAGCACCGATCCCGGAAATTTGAATGCCCCCCAGATCCATCGCGACCCGGCGTCCCGCCGCTTGACCCGGACCTCCAGCACCCGATTCGCCCCGTCCATCAGGACGGCGTCGAACCGCTCGGGGTGATCCACGGGGAAAAGAAGAAAGGAAAACCTGTGGTCCTCGAGCCGGCAAAGCGCGTCCCCCGGAAACCAGACGGTATCAGGAAGTCCCACGATGGCTTGCTCCTCGGAATGCACAAGCGGCGCAGCCTGGAAGATCGCATCACACAGTCCTGCGGGCCTGGACTGAACGGCGTAGAAAATTCGGGCCGGCGGCGCCTCGCCTCCATAGTAGCTGAGAATGTCCGATTTCTCCGGTGAAATAACGAAGCAGATTTTCCTGACGCCTCCCCGCACCATGCGGTCCACCAGGTACTCGCTGACCGCCCGCGGCCTCTCCAGTTCTCCCTCCCGCCGGCTCCCTACCGGAAGGAGTTCCTTGGAAAAGGCAAGCGGCTGAATCCTGCTCCCCGCGCCTGCTGCCGGAATGATGCCCCACATGCTCAAGCTCCGGATGATTTAAGAATTTCCTCAAGGTCGCGGCTGCGCTTCTCGGCGGTATGCGAGGCCAGCGCCCTTTCCCTCGCGGCCCTGCCGATCGCCGCCACGTTTTCAACAGGAAGCTTCAGGATCGAAACGGCCTCTTCCGTGGAGCGGGCGATCAGTATTTCCCGTCCCGGTTCAAAGAATGCTTCCAGGCCGTCCCAGTAATCGCTCATGACAGGCACTCCGCAAGATGCAGCTTCGAACAGCCTCCCGGACGGGCAATAGCCCATTCTGGCCATTGCGGCCCTCGTGACGTTCAGGGTCAGCCGTGAAGAGCAGTAGAATCGGGAGTGGTCGGGCGGCGCAACGTGCCTCTTGAAATGTATATTCGGCGTCCAGGGGAAATCAGGCGGATACAGGGATCCCCCGATCATGAATCTGCGGCCGGGCAGTCGCCGGGCCGGGTTGACCAGAAGCATCTCCAGCGCGTCCTGGCGGTCACCCGAATACGTGCCCAGATAGGACATGTCGACTACCTCCTCCGCAGTCACGGCAACGGGGCGATGGACCTCCGGGTCGACGCTTCCGTACAGCGGCGCTACCCGACCGGCCCCGAGCCGGTCCCGCAGCGCCTGCATCGCCGCTCCCCCGGTGTAGCTGAGCACGAGATCAAACCCGGCCAGCCCTCGGCGCCCTATGTAGGCGACGTCCTCCCCCTTTTCCAGACTGTCGAGCGTTACAGGGGAATCGAGATCGTAAAAGACGCGGAGAGCGCCGGATGAAAGCACCAGTTCCGTGGCGGGCAGGGCGTCCGGGCAGTAGGATGTCACTATACCCGCATCCGCTCCGGCGAGGCGGCGCTCGGCGACAGGAAGCGCTTCCTTCCAATCCTGGTAGAGGACCAGTTCGCCGCCGCTGAGTTCCTTCAAGTCCCGATGCAGGGAATAGTAGGGGACGTCGCGTTCAAAAAATACGATGTCGTGGCCGCGCCGGATCAGGTTCCGGCAAAGGCCCCGCCAGAGCGTGGCATGCCCGTTGCCCCAGGACGAGCTTATCGTCAACCCGAAAATCACGATTTTCATTAAGCGTTCTCTCAGTCGCGTCGGAAAAGCGGGGATTACGGACGGGATCAGCCGCCCGACAGCTCGGAAACGTATTCTTCAAGCTGGGCCGCCCTGTGCGCGGCCGTATGCTCCGAAAGCACCCGCAGCCGCGCCCGCTCGCCGATCAGGTATCTTTCTGTCTCGGGCATATCGCGTATCATCTCGAGCGTCTCATCGGCGGTGCGCGAAATCAGAATTTCCCTGTCCGGTTCGAAAATGGTTTCTATTCCGTCCCAGTAATCGCTGATAATGGGAATCCCGCAGCCCGCGGCTTCGAAGAGCCTGACGCTGGGAGAGTATCCCGCCGCAACCATTGCGCTCCTGGTTATATTGAGGGTAAACCGCTGCGCGCCATAGAAGAGCTTGTGCTCGGCGGGATGAAGGTGGTGGACCCTGGCGACGTTCGCCGGCCAGACGGTCTCTTTCGGGTACATCGGCCCGGCGGCGATGAACCGGCCTTTTTGCCAGCGGCGGGCCGGCTGGAGCATCAGCTCTTCAAGGGCAACCTGGCGATCCTTGCTGTAGGTGCCCATGTAACCGAGATCCCAGACCTGCTCGCAGCAAACGGGATAATATTCAGCCGGGTCGAATGAGCAGAAAAAAGCCCTGGGCATTTTCGCCCTGAACTTCAGCGCCAGGACCTCCAGCGTCGGGCCTCCCGTAAAAGAAAGGTACAGATCGTAGGCAGGGATCAGCTTCCTGGTTATATAGCCGGGGCTGCCGTTTTCCAGCATTGCGAGCGTCACGGGAGTGTCGATATCGTAAAATGCCTTTATGCCGCCTGCGGTCCGGATGACCCACTCGCCGATTTCGGACCCGTCCGGAACGTACGAGCCGACTATTACCAATTCCGCTTCCCGTATTTCGGACACAAACCTGTCCTTCAGGTCCTTAAAGTCCCGGTACAGCCGAATCCGCCCGCAATCCCGCGGGCTGTCCCTGTTTGCGGCGTACCATGGGACGTCGCGCTCGAGAAACGTGACTTTATGCCCCCTTTCCGTGAGCTCCCGCGAGAGGCCGCGATAAGTCGTAGCATGCCCGTTCCCCCATGATGACGTGATTGACAGCCCCAGAATGACAATCTTCAGAGGATGCATTTTCAACGGATTCCTCCATTGAACAGCATCTCGAGCTGCTCGGCCCGGTGCCGGTAGGTGTGTTGCGCCAACACTCTCCGCCTTGCGGCTTCGCCGATCCGCTTTGCGCCTCCGGGAGTCAGTCTCTCCAGCGCTTCGGCGACTTCGTCGCCGCCGCGGACCGTGATAACCTCCCGGCCGGGATCCAGAAATATTTCCATGCCCTCCCACCAGTCGGAGATTATGCAAGATCCCGCTCCGGCCGCCTCGAACACGCGCGTAGCCGGACAATAGCCGTAACAGGCCATGCTTTCGCGGCTGATGTTCAGAACGGCGCCGACACTCGAGTTGAATTCGTTGTGCTCGTCCGTATATACGTGCCCCAGCAGGCGCACATTAGCCGGCAGGCTGCGTTCTTCCCAGCCGCTCCCGCCGAGGAGAAACGATCTGCCGGGGCATCGTTCGGCTGCCCGGAAGAGAAACTCCTCCACCCTCTTTTCCCGGTCAGGCAAACGGTTTCCCAGAAATCCCAAATCCGCCGCGAAGCGGGATGACGCGGGCACGGGATAATGGGTTGTAGAATCCAGCGCGTTGTATACCGGTACGCAATCCCGCGCGCCGTATTGCCGGTAGGCCCGGGCCACCGGTTCTCCTCCTCCATAGGTGAGGATCAGATCGTAACGGGGTATGAGAAGCCGGAAGGGATCGTTCCGGTTGCGGCCGATGCGGTCCAGCGTGGCGGGCGCGTCCACATCCCAGAATATTACCGAAGCAGGGGCTTTCTCCAGCACTGCAGATTCCAGGTATTCGTCAAAAACCCCGACCCCGCTCGCTTTAACAATCAGGTCGGCCTGCCCGGCTTCTTCGAGAGCCGAATCCACACCCGGCCGGGATGCCTCATAAACCACCACCCTGGCCCAGGCCGGGTCCGGGATGTCCCGGTGCTGCTGGCGTCCATACGCGTCAGGCTCGTAAAAAGTGACACGGTGGCCCCGCAGATCGAGCTCCCGGATTATGCCGCGATAGTAGGTGGCTGCGCCGTTCCAGTACGCCGAAACCAGGCTTGAACCGAAAAAGGCTATTTTCATGCATTCAGAACGCATCTTTTCTCCCCGTGTCCCGACGAATCCCTGCAGCCGATCTCGCGGCAGATATGCATAAGCTGATCAACCCTGTGAGCGCATGTATGCCGGCTGAGGACTGTCTCCAGCCCGGAAACCGAAAGCGAACGCGCCGTGTCAGGGTCGTTCAGAACCTGAAAAATCATTGCGGCGGTTTCGCTGCCGTTTTGAGCAATGAGAAAATCACGTCCGGGGCGAAACAGCCCCTCCGTATCCTCCCAGGGGGAGCATATCAGCGGTATCCCGCACGCCAGGGCTTCAAAAACCCGGATCGTGGGTATTCCCCTGAGGTGCGTCACGTAAGGCCGGCGCGGAACGTGCAGCGCGGCCCGGAAGCAGGAAAAGATTTCCGGGACGCGGTAATTCGGGATCCACCCCTCGTAATCCAGTCCGGCCTCCTTGAGTCTGGTGCGGGCTTTATCGGGATACCTGACGCCGAAGGCGGCCGCCTTCAAATTAAGCATCCGGACCGGCCCAACGAGAAACTCCTCCAGCTCGCGGCTCCTTTCCCCGTCCCCCCAGTTCCCTATCCAGACCAGGTCCCGGAAACGTTCTCCCGCGTGCGGCCGAAAAAGACGGGTGTCCGCAGCTTCGTGCCAGACGAATACCCGCCCCGCCCAGTCCCTGGCTAGATAAAGTTGACGGACGGATTCGCCGAATGCCAGGACGCCGTCGTAACCGGACAAATCGCAAGCGGCGATTGCGTCCGGCTCGGTGATGGATCGGTGATGAGTGTCATGAAACAGAACACGCAAGGACGCATTCCCGGCCCGGTGCATGCCGATACGGGTCACAAGCTCCCGCGGGTTCCATTCGTGCACAATCGCCAGATCCTGCCGGTCCAGCTCCGCTTCAAGATCAATATGATCCAGCCGGTACCGCCTCACGCGCAGCTCCGGAAACATGAGGGCTGCCTCGCTCAATGCGGAAGCGCCGTGCTCCTGTACCAGGTTCCGGACGCTCCAGGCATTTTCTTCCTCGTACACCGATACATCGTGGCCCCGACCCGATAACTCCCGTGCAACCCCGCGCAGAAAGTGGGCGTTGCCGTGATTCCAGTCGGAGAGAATCGAATGGCAGAAAATGGCTATTCTCATATCCGCTCACTGGAGACTGCGGGGCTTCGGTTGAAAAATCCCGTTTTGCCGGGGCCGGAAATAACCTTCGTTGAGATGCCACCCTTCCAGCAACTCGCGGTAAATCGCAAGATATCCCGCAGCCATCTGCGATGGGGTGAACTCAAGCGCCCTGCTTCGGGCCCGGGCCGCCATTTCCCTCCTCAGGCCGGGTTTCGAGATCAGAATCTCCACTGCTCCCCGGAAATCTTCCTCGTCACGGGGCTCCACAAACATCGCAGCGCCGTCCCAGATCTCCCTCAGGCTCGGAATATTCCCGAGAACCAGCGCGCAGCCGCAGAGGGCCGCCTCGAGCGGCGTATACCCGAAAGGCTCGTAGAGCGCCGGCAGGACGTAGATGGAGGCCCGCGCAAACCAGGCCGAGAGTGAAGAAGCGGAAAGCTGTCCGAGGGAACGGATCGGGGATCCGGACGGCATTTCGCCGCGGTCTTCGCCGGCGGCATATACAGGCCAGGACAGTTTCGGGGCCGCCCTTATGACGGTCCGCAGGTTCTTGGCCTCATCCCATAGTCTTCCGGCCATAAGGATTATTTCTTCCTTTCGGCCGGGGCAGAACACCCTCGGATTCCTTCCGTTATACACGACCCGGCCGGAAGGAATTTCCCCGTAATGCTTGTAGAGCATCCACATCATGGCCTTAGACGGGCTCACGACGATGTCCGACGAGAACAGGCCTCCGGCTACGATCCGCCGGTAGGCATCCCAGTACGCAGGAGCGGGCCCGCCGTAAACGGCGTCCCACCAGGAAAGCACGCAGGAGTGCCCCACAACTATTTTCGGACTTTTCCAGGGGAGCGAGGCATGGGCAAAGCCGTTCAGATGGATTATTTCAGGGCGAAGTTTTTCCTCCAGGTCAAGCAGCCAGGCTCCCGCTCTTTCCACATCCGCCCAGGAATCCTCCATCCATTCCAGCTTGTATTCCCCTTCATGAAGCTGAATATCCGGAATGCGCCCGGCTTCTTCGCGCCGGCCGGCCGTGAGCGGGGCGCCCATTACGGCCAGCGAGGTTTGTATCCCGTAATCGGAGAGGGCCCTGGCCAGTTCGAGAGAATACGTCCAGACTCCGCCGACGGCATCGGCCGTCATTAAAACGCGTCCCGGCTTCGGATCATATCGGTACATAATGTTTTATCTCCTTTCCAAAATTGAAAGCGGCAGAGGTTTCCTGGTTTGAAGATCGCTGAGTATCGGATTGGTTTCGAGATAATAACCGAGCGCTTTTTCCCATGCCTCCTCATCGGGCTCTCCCCACCGGAGGCTGTATTCGCGGCTGCCCGGGTAAGGAAAGAGGGGCACGGGGTCATTGATCCATACCCCCCGGTCCCGCAGGGTGCTTGACCACTGCGCGATTTCCGAGGGATCATCTCCTGTTTCCATCAAGGTAGCCTGGACAAAAGGAATTTTCTTCCTTGCATATGCGAGGCGTTCGATCAGGCGGCCTCCGTCGAGCCGCGAAGTCTTTTGCAGCCTGCTCCGGCCCCGGGAGGTTATGCTCTCCACCCCGGCTTCGATGGAAACGCATCCCGCCCCGCCCAGTCTGTCCAGGCCCGCTTCGCTCCAGAAATCTATCCGCGTCTGGACTCCGAAACGAATGTTCCTCCGCTCCAACTCGCGCAGAAATTTCCGGTCCGGAAGAAAGATCTCGTCAATAAAATAGATGTAGCGGACCCCCCTTTCGATCAGGCAGTCAAGCTCCGCCAGCACCTTCTCCGCGGGCCTCCTCCTGTATTCGCCCCGGAAATTATTTCTTGCGCAGAAAGTGCACCCGAAAGGGCAGCCGCGGGATGACTCGATTTCGGCTCCGAGCCCCGCCCCGGCGCCCGCATCGAACCGGTGGTGGTGATGAATATGCCTGTCGAGCAGACGCTGCGGCCAGGTGATTGCCGGAAGCGCGGAAAGGTCGGCAACCGCAGTGCCGGGATTCAGCCGAACCCCGCTCTTTCCGGCAAAGGCGAGGCCGGGGACTCTTTCCCATTCCGCCCTCCCGTCGAGAAGGTGCAGAACCGATTCGAATTCACCGACAACGGCAATGTCCGCCTCCATTTTTTTCAGCACGGCCGCGGGAGTCACGGACGCGTGCGGCCCGACGGCGATGAGCGTCGCCCCGATTGGGCTCAGCAATCTCGCGGTCTGCATGGGAACGCGCAGCTCCGGCTGAGGACAGCGCCAGAAGAGATATGTCGGAGCGGTCGCAATGATTATGAAATGCGGCGAAAAGTATTCTGCTTTCTCCACCAGCTCAAACGGAGAAATACTCTCAAGGTGCGCGTCAAGGATAAGTACGGCATGCCCCTCCCTCTCGAGTACGGCGCCGGCATATCCGAATTCCAGCGGAAGATGGGGCTCCCGGCAGCCGAAATAAACGCTGCCTTCGAAATCCCAATCCGGATTGACCAGGGCGTATCTCATCGGACCCCCGTCTCCCGAACCAGCGAAGTCCCGATCCTCGGATAATTGCTCGCAAGCCAGTCATAAAGAGCCCGGACTCCCGGACCTATGCCGGTCTTCGGCTGCCAACCGGTGGCTTTCCTGAATTTTCTGAAATCCGAAGAATAGTAACCCTGGTCGCCCGGCCTGGAGTCCTCCCGGCGTGTCTCGGGAATCCGTCCGTGAATCTCGCTGATCAAATCCATCATTTCGAGGAGGCTGATCGTGTTCGCCGCCCCTCCTCCGATATTGAAGGCCTGCCCCGAAAGGCGCTCCATGGAGGCCCGCGCCAGCAGGAAAGCCTCGACCAGATCATTGACGAAAAGAATGTCCCGGACCTGAAGCCCGTTACCATATATGGAAACCGGCTTCCCCGTGAGGGCGCATATGAGGAAGTGGGCAACCCAGCCCTGATCCTCGGTCCCATACTGATGCGGGCCGTAAATACAGCTCATGCGGAATACCGCGGCCTGAAGTCCGTAGATCCGGGCATACCCAAGCACGTACTGGTCGGCCGAACCTTTCGAGCATCCGTAAGGACTGTGGAAATCCAGAGGACTGTTTTCATTTATTCCATGGATGAGCACCTGCAGATCCTGCGGCTCATAGCGGGTCCCGTTCCCTTGCAGGGCCAGATTGTCCAGGGGGCCGTAAACCTTGTTGGTCGAAGTGAATATGAGAGGAGGCGGATTCCCGATGGCGCGGACTGCTTCGAGCAGATTGAGGGTGCCAAGGAGGTTCTGCTGGAAATCAAAAAGCGGTTCGTGGACGCTTGTCGTCACCGCCACCTGGGCGGCGAAGTGGAAGACGAAATCCGCCCGCTGCACGGCATTGCGAAGTTTTTCCGCGTCCCGGACGTCGGCTATCTCCACGTCAAGACCGGCTCCGAACCGCTTGGCGAGCCATTCAAGATTTCTCCTCGCACCTTTTCTGACCAGGCTGTCGTAGACTATTACCTTTTCCCCAAGCGCCAGGAGGCGCGCCGAAAGGTTTGTGCCTATGAAGCCTGCGCCGCCTGTGATCAGGACGGCTGGAGATTCCGACATCTCCCCGCGTGCGCTCCCGCTCATACTGTCAACCTCCTGTCCGCCAGCTCGGCGGCCGCCCTGAGAACGCCGTCATGAGGCTTTTGTTTTTCGAGCCAGGATGCGAGATCGGCCAGACCCCTGTTGAAATCCACTTCGGGCTGGTAACCCAGCAGCTTGCCTGCCAGGGCGATATCGGCAAAACAATGCCTTATATCCCCGACCCGATACTTGAAGGTGATCTTGGGCCGGGTCTTTTCCCGACCCAGCACGACGGCCATCTGCTCGGCTACCGACAGGATCGTGCGGGAATCGCCGCTTCCTATATTGAATACATTTCCCGCCGCCTCGGGTACCTCAAGGGCAAGACGGCAGGCGCGAGCCACATCGTGAACGCTTACCAGGTCCCTCTTCTGGTTTCCGTCTTCGAAGATCAGAGGCGGATTGCCGTTCAGCAGTCTTGAGGCGAAGATAGCCAGTACGCCCGTATACGGATTCGACAGGGACTGCCGGCTTCCGAACACGTTGAACAGCCGGAGGGCGACTGTGGGGATTCCATATGCCTTTCCGATAATAAGGCACATCCGCTCCTGATGGTATTTCGACAGGGCATAGATCGACGCCAGGGAAGGCGGCTTATCTTCGGGCGTGGGAATCGGCTTCAGGAGAAAACCGTTTCTGCGTATCTCCCACTCCCCCTCCCTCAGCTGTTCCAGCGGCCGCTCCGCGATATGGCAGATCTCGCCCTTTTCGTTTTCGTACAAACCCTCGCCGTAAACGCTCATGCTGGAAGCCAGCACCAGACGCTCTACGGGCTGCTCGATCAGAGCTTCGAGGAGAACGGCTGTCCCCTGGTTGTTTACGCTCGTATACTTTTCTATCTGGTACATGCTCTGCCCCACCCCGACCGCTGCGGCGAAATGAAAAACCGCATCCACCCCGGTAAGGGCTTTGCGGACGAGGATCGGGTCGCGTACGTCCCCCACTACCAGTTCCACTTCCGGATTCAGGTAATCCGGCCTGCGGGCGGCGGAGCCGTGAACCTGGCTCATCAGATTGTCCAAGGCCCGGACGCTGTAGCCGTGGTCGATCAGTTCGTCTGCGAGATGGGAACCGATGAAGCCGGCCCCGCCAACAATCAGGACTTTTTTCTTCATTTAGGAACCCCCGTACAACGTGGATCCCGGTAAGGACGGATTCAATCGCTGCCGCCTGAACGGGTTCCTGCAAAATACCGCGCAGGATTTTGCATTTAGCATGCCCGACATGCCGGCCCCTTGGGGATAAAACCTGACCGGGCATTTATTCATCTGGAATTCTGATCTCTTATTTTTCCGAACAGATATCCTTTGATGCGGCGCAAAGGACGGAAGACAAAAAAGTGTAGATCAAACTACAATAGTTGTAGTTGCGGCCGAGTGTTTCCAGGCTTTCGCCGGGACTAAAAAGTTATAGATATTCGAAATTTCCGGCACCCGAGAGAAACCCGGCCAAAAACTCGAAAAGGAATTAACAAGTTTATAGTACAGCGGTCCGGAACCATCCATTGCACAATACCTGATTTTATAATGCGGAAAGACTTAGACTTATGGAGAATAGGATGGGGTAAGAGGTTATGGATTATTCGATTAATGAACAAACTGATTTTGGATTTTGTTTTTTGAATTTTGAAAATTGTTTGGGATTTGGAGTTTGGGATTTGGAGTTTAACTGGGAGAAAAAGTCGGGAAAAGAAAAGGGTGAAATTCAAGTTACACTGGAAAAGGCGGTATTGAGCCGATCCCGTTACCTATGACCTGTTACCCATCACCTGATTCATATGCGGCCATAATCATCCTCATACCGGATTATATCATCTTCGCCGAGATAGCTTCCGGTCTGAACCTCGATAATGCGGATCCGGCCCGAGGTCCGGTTCTCAACCCGGTGCCTGCCTCCGATCGGGATGAAAACATCGCCCCCCGCCGCAATCTCCAGGATCTTATCGTCCACGGTGACCGTGGCCGTTCCCGCAACGACGGTCCAGTGCTCCGCCCTTTCATTGTGGCTCTGGTAACTGAGGCGGCTGCCGGGTTCGATGTCCAGCCATTTAACCTGGTATCCCTCGCCCTCGTCCAGCACCTCGTATGCGCCCCAGGGCTTCTCGACTCTTGTCCTTTCCCGCGCTTCTTTCCGGCCCGCTTCCGCAAGGAGACGCGCTACCTCGCGGACGTCCTGGCTGCGCGCCTCGCGGCAGACAAGAACCGCATCTTCCGTTTCTATCACGATCAGATCCTCGACGCCTATGGCCGCCACCAGGCGATGCTCCGACCGGATCAGGCTGCGTTCGGCATCGATGGCGATCACATCACCGCGGAGGACGTTATCATTCCCGTCTTTGTCGAGGATTTCATACAGCGCGGTCCAGCTTCCGACATCGCTCCATCCCACGTCCGCGGGAATAACGGCCACACGGCCGGAACGTTCAAGAATTCCGTAATCGACGGAGATGGATTGAAGGGATGGATAAATATCCCCGATCCGGCGGGGTTCCCTCCCGATCTCGGCGAGACCCCGATAATGGCCGGGGAGGAATTTTTTCATTTCGTCGAGAAAGTCGGCGGCCTTCCAGATAAATATCCCTCCATTCCACAGGAAGCCGCCGGAGCGCAGATAGGCCTGCGCCTTATCCCGGTCCGGTTTTTCGGTAAAGCGTTCCGCACGGAATATCAGGGCGCAATCGCCCCCGTCCTCGATCCCGCTGATTGAAATCCGCTCTCCTTTGCCGATGTACCCGTAGCCGGTTTCCGGGCGGTGGGGCTGAATTCCAAGCGTGGTAAGCCAGCCGGCGGCTGCAACCCGGATCCCGAACCGCATGAGATCGATGAAGCGCGATTCGTCCCGGATATGATGATCCGCCGGCAAGACGGCCAGAATGCCTTCGGGATCCTTCTTCCCCACCATAACCGCAGCCAATCCGATCGCCGCGGCGGTATTTCGACCCAGAGGTTCTTCAATGATGTTGACATGCTTGAGCGAGAGTTCCCGGACATTTCGGAGGACCTGATCGGTTTGACCTCGCACCGTTACGATCCAGATTCGATCCTCCGGCGCGAGAAGGAGCGCCCTTCTCAAAGTGAGGACAAACATGCTGGCATCGGCAACGATATGGAGAAATTGCTTGGGGGTTCCTTCGCGGCTGAGGGGCCAGAATCTGGTTCCGCTTCCGCCCGCGAGTATCACAACGTGAAGATGCTCCGTCATGAAACCATCCCGGATTGGAATAATGATCATTGAATATAAATATTAATAAGGAATTAGTAAATGAAAATTCAGGGCTCGGAACTGTTTAATTCCCGGAAGCGACGATAAAGCCGCCGGATGTGCATTTCCGGTTCGCCCCGGTATTCCCGCGGCTCCACATCGATCCAATCCAGATCCGGCCTGCCGGCAATACGCGTCCTTTCCGCGCGCCGGATGACATCGAGGATCTCTTTTGGAGATCCGTCGGACCGGAACAGCCCGAAGCAGCACTCGTGCGGAAGATCCCTGAACGGGACGGCTCCGCAGACATCCGGGGAGTAATCTCCGTAGCACCACCACAGCGCGCCGGGGATGCCGGCCCGCCGCAGAATATCCAGGGAGTCCCCGGCATAAACGGCGGCTTCCTCCTCTGATACGGATTTGGCGTCGGAGCCCGTCGATACGCCCATTTCGGCCATCCAGACTTCGCTCCTGCCGGAGAGCCAACGGGCCATTTCCGCCATGAACAGGGGAAAAAGGGGATCAGTTTTCCCTCCGGACCAGGAGGAGTACGCGGGATAGGCGTGCATGGTAATCAGGTCGCAGAATTGCGCTGCGTCCTCCGGACCCATGCCGCGGTTCTGCTCAATGTCTTCCTGATGGAGCCCGATCGTAACCGGCGCCGGGTTCAGCCGGAGCAATTCCTCCGTCATTTCCCCGATCCAGGTTCGGCCCTGTCCGCGCTCAGTCGGACGGTATACGTTGGAAGGCTCGTTTCCGAGGTCCCAGCCCCAGAGGCCGGCATATCCCCGGAGTGCGGCGCACGTTTCCCGTATCAGAATCTTCTGCGCATCCCGGACCTCCCGCTCCAGGTAGGGATTCCTCACATTGAAAGGCCCGGACCGGCCGCGGGTGATTACCGGAAACCTGCTTTCGCTCTCCCCGGGCAGAACCATCCAGCCGGGGAGCCAATTCGCCCCGCTCATGTGTCCCGTGAAGAGGGTCACACAGATCGGTATCCTCGCATCGGACGCGATGCCGGCGAGCTGCACGAGCCGGTTCAGGGCCGGCATGCCGACCCGTTCCGGCTCCGGCTGAAAATCTTCCCACAAAAGAAAAATTCGGGCCGGCGATATATCCCAATCGCGCATGCGGGCAAAATCTTCCCTGACTTCGCCGGGGTCAAAACTTCTCCACAGCGCCATGCCCTTCCGTATGGGCCAGTAATTCACGCCGATTTCGAATTTCCCGCCGTCCCTCTCCATCATTCAAAGCTCCCGAAAGGATTTTCGCGTAAACGTCGATGTAGTCCCTGACCATACGATCGCGATGAAATCTCTGCTCTACCGTCCGGCGGCACAGCGAGCGGTCGAGACTGCCGACCCGGTCAAGCGCCTGGAGCGTGTCCTTCATCCCCGTGACATGAAAACCGGTCACGCCGTGGTCAACCAATTCGGGGATGGAGCCCCGGGGATGCGCCACGACAGGCGTTCCGCACGCCATAGCTTCGATAAGGCTGAGTCCGAAAGGTTCGTTGAAGCCTATCAGATGCAGCAGGGCATAGGCTCCCGAAAGAAGCGCACCACGCCGCTCAGGCCCCACTGAGCCGATATATATCACATTCCTTCCGTCAAGTTCCGGCTCTATCTTCTCGTGAAAATACTTCCGGTCCTGAACGATTCCGGCAATGAGGAGCGGCATGCCGAAAATGCGCGCCGCCTCGATGGCCTCCCTGACGCCCTTATCCGCATGGATCCTGCCGAAAAAGAGCAGGTAATCGCCGGGTCGATCTGCATACGGGAATTCCTCGACGGCGATTCCATGATACACATTTGCTATATAGTCAAGATCGGACGCCCTGTCCGCAATGGAGATGGACACGTAACCGACGTGGCCGTTATACCGTCGATAGGCCGGCAGGATGGCCGGAGAGGAGAAGCCGTGAATGGTCGTGAGCATAGGCGTGGGTATCAACCTGCTGTATGTCAGCGGAAGAAAATCGTAATGGTTGTGGATCAGGTCGAACTGCGAAGCCATTTCCATCAGGTGTGAAATATGGAGGCATTCCCAGACTTTGGGATCGAGACGCTTGTCTTCCTCGCAGGGCGCGGCGCAGATTCCCTCCAGATGCGCCGTTGTGACGGAATCTGAGGTTGCAAAAAGAGTGACGTCGATGCCCCGGGCTGCAAGCCCTTCTGTAAGGAGCGACACTATCAGCTCCCAGGGTCCGTAATGGCGGGGCGGCGTGCGCCATGAAACAGGACTCAGCATTGCTATTCTCATGGAAAACCCCTTGAACCCTCTTAATTCAGCGCCCCCTCACTTCAAGCTCCTTCAATTTCTCCGGCGGGGGCTCAGGACAGCAGTTCAGGACAAAATCAAGCATCTCGTCCAGATCGGCGACTGCCACACCGATAGAAGTGTCTGCGGCGCCGTAATACATCAGAATCCTGTTCGACGGGGAATCCATCACCCAGCCGCACGGGAAGACCACGTCGCTCACGTCCCCTATCCTCTCGTATGACTCCGTGGGCGCAAAAACCCATTCGTCGCTACGGCGCAGCACCCTCCTCGGGTCGTCAATGTCGAGCAGCGCGAGACCGAGCCGGTAAATGCTGCCGGACGGCGTCTGGCGGACGCCGTGATACAGGACAAGCCAGCCTTTCCGGGTTTCGAGCGGCGGCGGGCTCAGGCCTATTTTATTGGCATCCCACCAGCCGCCTTCCCTCGACCGGATCAGGATACTGTGGTCTCCCCAGTGCCTGAGGTCGGGAGAGAAGGAGAGCCAGATGTGAACGCGGCCGTGGAAAAAAGCCGTGCTCGGCCTGTGTATCATGGCCCAGCGGCCCTTGAACTTGCGGGTGAAGAGGGCTGCATCCTTATCTTCGGGTGGCATGATCGACCCGATCCTCCGGAAATTTTTGAAATCCTTTGTGCAGGCAAGCGCGATAAGCGGACCGCCGTGGGAATACGCCGTATACGTCACAGCCCATTCCTTCGCCTCTTCCAGCCAGACGATCCGCGGATCTTCGATCCCGTAAAGTTCTTCCGGATAATGAATCGGGTCAGGGGCCAGGGTCGGGGAGGGGTCAACGGCCCAATCATGGATGCCGTCCCTGCTCCGCGCCGCCGTCAGATGTGAAATTCCGCGATGATCCTCAACCCTGACCAGGAGGAGTACTTCGCCGTTTACCCTGGTAGCGCCGGCATTGAATACTGTATTGGCCGGATAAGGCCAGTTCCGCGCAGTCAGAATGGGATTTTCCTCGCAGCGGCGGAAAATAGATTCAGGCGTTTTTCTTGCCATGACTCCTCCGGGTAAATTTATTTTCTGCTTTCATCGGCAGCAGCCTTTTCGCCGGTGCGGCGGAAACTTGCCCGGGATCTCTTCTCGCGCTCCGGATTCGGTCAAGTCACCCTGCGGTAATATGCAAGCTTTTCCGCATGGGGACGGAAAAGTTCCAGGATTTTCTCCTGCTCCGCGGGCGGCATCGGGCTTTTTTCGCGGGCGGAGGCGGCCATGAGCCGGACGTCCGCCGGTTTCGAGCAGCCGACGATAATGAGCGTAACCGGCTGGGAAAGTGCAAATCTGATCAGGGCCTCGGACGTGATGCCCACGGCCTCCGAGATGAAATGCGATCCGCCGAGGATTTTCATGCCGATCACGGCTATTCCTTTTTCATTCGCGGCGGCGAGTGTCGCGTCCAGAAACCCTCCTATCACTCTCTCCACCGGGCTTACCGGCATCATTACGGCATCAATGGGCCACTCCTTGACGGCCGCGGCGAGTACCGCGGGATCGTAGTGGCCGGTTACTCCGATGTGGCGGACTTTGCCCCGGTCCCGGGCCTCCAGGAAGGCTTCCAGCGCCCCTCCGGGGCCGCCGATCTTTTCCAGATCCTCAAAAGTCCTTACGTCGTGTATCTGCCACAGATCGATATAATCCATGCCCAGGCATTCGAGGGAAAAGTCGAGATCGGCAAGCGCCTCCTTCCTGGTCCGGCGCGTCGACTTGCTCGCCTGAAAGATTGTTCCCCGCAGCTGCTTCCGGTCCCGCCAGAATCGGCCGTAATAAATTTCGCTCCCCGCGTAAGCTCTCGCCGAATCGAAATAGGATATTCCCTCCATGACGGCGGCCCGGATTATTACCTCAGCTTCTTTTTCATAACCGAAGCTCCTGAGGACGCCCTCTCCCCCCAACCCCACACGCGTAACTTCAAAATCCGAGCAGCCGAAGCGGCGCCTGGCAATCTCCTTCCGGTTCTCCATAACACGCTCTCCTCTGGGGTAGAATAACGGAAGGTCCGGCCGGAGTGGATCGGGCGCTTCCTTATAATCACCCCTTCGTTATCCTGAAAGGCTCCGGGCGGGCCCGCGATATCGGCTTTCGGGGGGTTTACAGATTGCTTTTGATTCCGGCATGCGGCTAATATGATGCTGATGAGATATCTTGCACTGGCATGCGATTATGACGGCACCCTCTCGGGCCCGACCGGAGTCGACGCGGCGGTCATCGACGCCCTGGAGCGCTTCCGCAATGCGGGCAAAAGCCTGATCCTGGTGACGGGCAGGGAACTGGAAGGCCTCCTCCGCGTTTTTCCGCACATCAGGCTGTTCGATTGCGTCGTGGCCGAAAACGGTGCGCTCGTTTACAGGCCTGAAGGCAGGGAAATACGGATTCTGGGGAAAGCCCCTCCGGAAGATTTTCTCTCGGACCTGAGGGCACGCGGGGTCCGGCCGCTCTCCGCCGGCCGCGTAATCGTCTCCACCCGCGAACCCCATGAGAAGGAAATTATTCAATCCATTCGTGAGCTTGGTCTTGAGCTCCAGATCATCTTCAACAAAGGCGCGGTGATGGTCCTGCCCGCCGGCCTGAACAAGGCCGTCGGACTCCGCGCCGCCGTAAGAGAACTCGGCCTCTCGGTGCACAATACGGCGGGAATAGGGGATGCGGAAAACGATTTTTCTTTTCTGGATGACTGCGAGCTGTCCGTCGCCGTTTCAAGCGCTCTTCCCATGCTGAAGAGCAGGGTGGATTTCGTTACCCGGGGGGAAGCCGGAGAGGGTGTGATCGAAACAATAGATGCCCTGCTTTCAGCCGTTCCGGAAGACAAACTTCGTCCCGCTCCGGGCCGGCATGAAATCTCGATCGGGGTGAAAGCCGACGGCGCCAGGGTCTGCTTCGACCCATATGCGGCGAATATCATGCTGGCCGGCACCTCGGGAAGCGGCAAATCGACGCTGGCCCTGAGCCTCATGGAACGTCTGATCGCCCGCGATTACCAGGTATGCGTGATCGATCCTGAAGGCGATTACGGCGAAGTTGCGGGAATGGTCCAGGCGGGCAGCGCCGCGGCGCCTCCCGACCTGAAACAGACTTTCACTCTCCTTGAGGAGCCCGATTACAACGTTGTGATCAATCTCATGGCGCTGGAGCGGGAAGCGCGACCCGCATTCTTCGACGACCTTTTCTTCCGCCTGCTGGAACTGCGCAACAGAACCGGTCGTCCTCATTGGATCATAGCCGACGAGGCGCATCACCTGTTCCCCTCCGGCCGTCCGGGGTCCGGCTCGGGATTCCTCCGCAAGGCGTTCGGCGTCATGTGGATAACGGTTCACCCGGAGCACGTTTCGAAGCAGGTGCTTGCTTTGAACAACATGATAATCGCCGTCGGGGAAACCAGGGAAGGAACAATCCGGGCCTTCAGCAGGGCAGCCGGCGCGAAGGCTCCCGGAGAATTTCCGCTTCAGTCTGCGGAGGAAGCCCTGGTCTGGCGTCCCGGGGAAATCCATGCCTACTCATTCTGCCCGTACTCTCCGCGGGCGGAGCGCAGGAGGCACAGTAAAAAATATGCCGAGGGCGAGCTTCCCCCCGACAGGAGTTTTTATTTTACCGGCCCCGGAGGCAAGCTTAAGCTCAGGGCTCAAAACCTGTTTCTCTTTATTCAGACAGCGGAAGGGGTCGATAACGAAACCTGGGTTCACCATCTGCGCTCGGGAGACGTTTCCCGGTGGTTCCGGGAAAGCATCAAGGACGACGAACTCGCGGACGAGGCGCGCGAAATCGAGCAATCCGATCTCAATGCGCTTGTTTCCCGGGACCGGATAAGAAGGGCGATAGAAAGGAGGTATACGCTGCCGGCATAAAATAATTCGCAGTTCACAGTTCGGGTTCCCCTTTCATCAACTTACCGATCAAGATCAGCTTAAACTGTGAACTGTTAACCGGGACCCGGGAGCTACGCTTACTTGCCGAGATATGCCTCCTTGACCCGCGGATCCGCATCGAGTTCACGGCCGGTCCCGGTAAGTACGATGCGCCCCGTCTCCAAAACGTAACCCCGCGATGCGGTCTGCAGCGCCATATGGGCGTTCTGCTCCACCAGAAGGATCGTCGTCCCTTCGCCGTTCAGCTCTCGCAATACCCTGAAAATATCCCGGACCAGCACCGGCGCAAGGCCCATGGACGGTTCGTCCAGAAGCAGGAGATTCCCCCGGCTCATCATCGCACGTCCGAGCGCCAGCATCTGCTGTTCTCCGCCGGAAAGAGTCCCGCCGGGCTGTTCTTTTCTCTCGTTCAGCCGCGGGAACAGGGCCAGCACACGATCGAGGTCCCGCCGGACGCCGTCGCCGTCCTTGCGCTGCCACGTCGCCAGCCGCAGGTTTTCGAGCACCGACAGGTTCCCGAATATGCCCCTCCCTTCCGGCACGTGCGCGACCCCGAGCGCCACTATCCGGTCCGGCGGCATGTTTCCCAGGTCCGTCCCCCGGAACATGACGGTGCCCGAAAACGGAATCAACCCGGACAACGCGCGCAGAATCGAAGATTTTCCCGCACCGTTGGCGCCGATAAGGGTTACAATTTCCCCCTCATCGACGCGGAAGGATACTTTCCGCACCGCGGAAATATTCCCGTAAGAGATCGACAGTTCCGATACCACGAGATAAGGCCGGCTCACGGCTTTTGCTCCTCTCCCAGATAGGCCTCCAGGACCCGGCGGTTGCTCCTGATTTCCTCCGGAGTCCCCCTGGCGATGGTCTCCCCGAAGTCGAGTACTTCGAGTCTCTCGCACAGCCCCATTACGAGAGGCATCTGGTGTTCTATCAGCAGAATGGTGAGAGAGAAATTCTTTTTTATCCAGATGATGAAATCCATCAGGCCGCGTATCTCGTTCGGATTCATACCTGCGGCCGGCTCGTCCAGCAGCAGCAGCTGCGGCCTGGCGGCCAGCGCACGCGCTATTTCCAGTCGGCGCTGAAGACCGTACGGAAGATTCCGGGAAATTTCGCCGGAGTAATCCGATAATCTGAAGATCGAAAGGAGATCGAAAGATCTGCGGGCGATCTCCCTCTCGTCCGCCCGGTACCGGCCGGAATGGAAGAGAGCCTGAAGCGGACCGTAGGCCGCTTCCGAGTAGAAGGCCGTCCTGATATTGTCCAGCACCGTGAGATTATTAAAGAGCCGTATGTTCTGGAAAGTGCGGGCGATGCCCCGGCCGGTGATGCGGTGGGGCTTCATGCCGGTGATTTCGGTCCCCTCGAAAACGATGCTGCCGCGGGAAGCCCGGTACACTCCCGTGATCAGGTTGAAGATGGTGGTTTTCCCCGCGCCGTTGGGGCCTATTATTCCCACAAGTTCGCCGCTCCCCAGCTCGAGATTGAAGTTCGAGACGGCGCACAGTCCTCCGAAATAATGCGTGAGGTCCTTAACCTGCAAGAGCATCGGTTTTACTCTTTCCTTTTTTATCCGGCCGGTGCAGCCCTTCGAGGTCTACGCCGGGAACGAACCAGCGGAACTCCCGGAGCCCCATGATACCGTACGGCCGGTAAATCATCAGCAGGACCAGCATCAGCGGCATAATTACCATTCTCCAGATCCCCATTGGCCGAAGGACCTCAAGCAGAACCGTGTAAATGCCCGCGCCTAAAATAGAGCCCCCGATCGACCCGATGCCGCCGAGGTATACCATGATCAGGATATCGGTGGATTTCAGAATGTCGAAACAGCGGGGATTGATAAACTGAAGCAGATGGGCGAAAAGCCCGCCTGCTATTCCCGCGAAGAAAGAAGAGATTACGAACGCGATTACCTTGATTTCACGCGTGTTGACTCCCATGAGATCACTCGCGATCTCGTCCTCCCGGATGGAGAGGATTCCCCGCCCGTACCTGGAATAGACCAGGTTTCGGATCACCCATAAAGAGAATACCGTCCATACGAAGACCCAGGGCAAGGTGGTGAGCTTCTCCATCCCGATGAAACCCCGGGGGCCCCCTACCCATTCGATGTTTTCGATTATCGACTTTACGATCATCCCGAAGGCCAATGTGACGATGGCGAGATAATCCCCCCGCGTCTTGAAAGAGGGGAAAGCGACTACGAGCCCCACTGCCCCGGCGGCCGCGCCGCCCGCTGCGACCGCCAGCGGGAAGAACAGACCCGCTGCGCCCGGGGGGAAGACGCTTACCGTCAGAACGGAAGCCGTATAGGCGCCGATCGCCATGAATCCGGCATGTCCGACGGAGAACTCCCCCATGTAGCCGTTGACCAGGTTCAGGCTCGCGGAAAGAATTACGTTTATTCCGATGTACATGATGATGAGCTGAACGTATGAATCGACCCAATCCAGCCGGGGAAGGGCGAGGGAGAGGAAAAAACCTCCCACGAGGAGAACCGGCAGCATTCGCCTGCTTGCGGCGATTCCGGCCAGGTGGGAATGGATTTTTTTCAGCTCCATTGCTCAAACTTTCTGCGCGTGCGGTTTTCCCAGGATGCCGTGCGGACGGAAGATCAGCAGGACCAGCAGCAGCGCAAAAGCCACGAAATCACGGTATGTCGACGGGAAAAAGGCCGCCACCAGGATCTCCACCGCCCCCAGGATGAATCCCCCGATCATGGCTCCCCGGATGTTCCCGATTCCGCCGACCACCGCCGAGATGAAAGCTTTCCAGCCCACCATGATGCCCATGTAGGGATCGATTACGGGATAGGCCAGACCGTACATCATGCCTGCGGCGCCGCCGAGCCCCGTGCCGATGGCGAAGGTGGCGGAAATGATCCTGTTTACCGGAATGCCCATCAGCGGCGCGACGGACTTGTCCCAGGATATGGCCCGCATCGCCATTCCCACCATGGTCCGGCGCACCGTAAAATCGAGGAGGAGCATCAGAATTACCGAGAGCGTGATAATCATGACCTGAAGCAGGGAGAAGGAAAGTTCCCCGAACGTCCAGGTCAGGTTGCAGACCAGGGGAGGTATGAATCTCGGGTACGGATTCAGCGCCAGGGTGAAATTTTCGAGGAAAATGCCCACGCCGAGGGCGGTTATGATCGCCGACACGCGGGGCGCCTGGCGAAGAGGCTTGTAAGCGAATTTTTCGATGACCACGCCCAGCAGCGCCGTTCCCAGGATTGAGAGGAGCAGGGCCGGAATAAAGGACATGTGGAAAAATGTGGCGGCGACGAAACAGAGAAACGCGCCGACCATGAACAAGTCGCCGTGGGCGAAATTGATCATGGTGAGTATCCCGTACACCATGGTGTAGCCGAGGGCGATCAGGGCGTAAATGCTTCCCAACTGGAGGGCGTTCAGGGTCTGCTGGATTATATAAAACATATTGAGGGCGTCAGGTTTCGGGCATCAGGCATCAGGGAAAAATACCCGCGCCTTGAACCGTTCGCAAAAGGGAGCTGAGGCCCGGCCGGGACCGGCCCCTCGGCTCGGTCCCGGAAATCGGCATGAGACAATCAGGGGTTGGCGTTGGCGAACCAGACAAATTTCCCATCCTTGATCTGGAGAATTACTGCGCTTTTAATCGGATCCCCGGATCCCTCCTGGAACTGCATTTTGCCCGTAACGCCATCGTAATTGGGAATCCGGGAGAGCGCGTCCCTTACGGCCTGGCGGTCCGTCTTCCCCGCCGTTTTGACAGCCTGGAACAGAAGGCCGAATGAGTCGTAGGTCAGCGCCGCAACATCGTCCGGGACTACTCCGTATTTGGCCTTGTAGCCGTCGATGAATTTTCTGGTGGCCGGCGTCGCGGCGTCCGCCGCGTAATGCGTGCTGAAATAATATCCTTCGCAATCCCCGCCGCAGAGTTTCACGAGCTCGGCGCTGCCCCATGAATCGCTGCCGATGAACGGAACCGAAATGCCCAGCCGCTTCGCCTGCTGGATCTGGAGGGGCACTTCGCTGTAGTAATTGGGCAGGAAGATCACGTCGGGGGAAGCCTTTTTGATCTTCGTGAGCTGCGCGGAGAAATCCTTATCGTTGGTCGTATACGTTTCGAAAGACACGATCCGCCCTCCGCCCTTTTCGAACGTCTCTTTGAAAATTTCCGCGATGCCTTTGTTGTATTCAGAGGCAACATCATAGAGTACGGCGGCTTTCTTCGCCTTCAGATTTTCCAGGACGAATTTTGCCACTACCCGCCCCTGGAACGGATCCGTAAAGCAGGCCCGGAATACGTACTTTTTCGGAGCGTTCGTTTTTGCGTCGAGAGTCGTTTTCGGCGTCGTCGACCAGGGCGTGATCAGCGCCGTCTTCGCGCTCTCGGCCACTTCCGAGGCGGGTATCGCGTACCTGCTTGCGTTGGGACCGATAATCGCCAGGACCCGCTGCTGCGTAATCAGCTTCTGCGCGGATGAAGCCGACTGGTCAGCCTTTCCTGCATTATCTTCTATGTAGATCCTCACGGGATATTTCTTGCCGCCGATCTCGATCCCCCCCGCATCGTTCAGTTCTTTGACGGCCATTTCGGCCGCGTTCCTGCAGGATGCGCCCACGGCGGGGACATCTCCCGTCAGTTCGGCTATCACGCCGACTTTTATCGAATCGGAATCGCTCTTCCCGCAGCCGGTGAAAGCAACGGCGGCGGCAAGGAGGATAATGCCGAAAACAGCTTTCTGCCCCATGAGTCGTCTCCTTCCGGTTATGAATGGTGGATATCGGGACGCAATGTTTCAGGATGACTACCAGAATCCAATCCCTCCGTCAAGACGAGTTCCGCTTCCTCGCAGAATAAAAAAAGCCGCGCGGTTCAACGCGCGGCCTCGTTTCCGGCACTCAGATTTCTTATTTTTCTTTGCCCATGGTCTGCTGGATCTTCATCGCCGTATTCAGGTGCTCCCGGAGAGTGGGCAGGGTGCTTTCGGCGAACGCTTTCAGGTCGGGGTCCTTGCCTTCGCGGGCCTGTTTCTCGTACATCTTTATGTCTTCGCGATGGTCTTTTACCATCAGTTTCATGTATTCGCGGTCAAAATCGGCGCCGGTTCTTTTCGCCAGCCTGTCTATCATCCTTGCGTGTTTTTTGGACATCTGATCCGGGACCTGGACTCCCTTGTTCTTTGCGATCTCCATGAGACGCTGATTCGCCTGTCCGTGGTCCTGAACCATCCTTGCGCCGAAATTCCGGACTTCCTCGCCGGCTGCATTTTTTGAGGCCATTTCGCCTGCCGCTACTTCCATCATTCCGCCGCTCGCGGCCTTCTGCACAAATTTCATATCCCTCTTATCCATTTTCATGTCCTGCCCCCATCCCGTCTGGACTGCAAAGATAAGCAGGACAATGGCAGGCAGGATAATCCAGAGACGCCTTGTTTTCATTTCCTGAGCCTCCTTTAAAATTTTATTGAAGATCATCCTCCGGATGCCCGGCGGAGGGCTATCAGGGAAATACCGTTTTTGGGATGCCAAAAGGCTGGAAGCTGAGAAGTTGAGAAGCTGAGAAGCCGAGAAAGAAATCCCGACTTCCAGGCTCCAAATTCATGACTGTTTGGGATTTGGGATTTGGTTTTTGGAATTTACCTTTTGTAGCCTTGTTCCTCAAGAGCCTCCGCAGCGGCGGTCAAACCGAGGCGGGATGCTTGCTTCAGGTCGGCCAGGGATTCCCGCTTTCTGTTGATGTTGCGTAAGGCGATGCTGCGGGCAAAGTAAGCGAGGGCATAACCCGAATCGGCGTTGAGGGCTTTTCCGTAATTCAGGGCGGCAAGCTCATGATTACCCAGGATTGCGTGCGCAACGCCCATGAACAGATAACCCCGCCTGCTCTTCGGATTAAGGGCGACAGCGCGGCGGAAATCCGAAACGGCCTTATCGTAATCCTGGACAACTATCCGGCAGGTCCCGCGAAAGATGAAATCCGCTTCATTTTCAGCCTTGGAACGGCTGCCGGAAATGAAAGCGGACCGGACTTTGTCCGCCGCATCATGGGGAATCCTGTTCAGAATGCTGCCGAATTGAATGTACTCGTCGGGAGCTATCTCAATAAGCTTCTCCTGGTCACTGACGGCGCGAGCCGTTTGGCCGGAGCCGGCATATGCCGCCGCCCGCATCAGATAAGCGCCCGGATCCTCATACTCGAGCCTCTCTATCAACCTCGTGAAATCCTCGGCGGCTTCCTTCGGCTTTCCCGATTCCCACAGGGCTGACCCCCTCAGGAGGTAATTGCGGGCATGCTCTGGATTCCGTGACACGGCCGCATCAAGATAAGCCAGGTCCGGTTTGGGCTTCCCCAGCCTCGAATACGCCAGGGCCCTCCTGTTCGCGGCTTCGGAATAGGCGGGATCGAACTCGAGCGCCCTGTCCAGGTCGACAATCGCCCGGCGGCAGTCGCCGGATTCCAGGTAGGCGGCGCCGCGGAGAAAGTAAGATTCCGCCAGCCGGGGATTCAGTTCGATCGCCCTGTCGTAATCGGTTATGGCCCGCCTGAAATTACCGAGCGAGGCGTAAGATTTCCCTCTCGCAATATAAACCCTTACGTCCAGCGGCTCTATTTTCAGTGCGCTGTTGTACTGGGTAACGGCTTCGCGATGGCGGCCCAGCGCCGCAAGGGCCGTCCCGAGACCCAGCCGGGCGGATCCGATTTTCGGCTTCGCCTTTGCCGTTTTTTCAAACCAGGCGAGGTCGGGGACCCAATGCCGGGCCTTTTCGAATGCCCCTTTCCGGCATTCCGCCGCGTACGGATGCTTCGGATTCCAATGCAGGGCCCGGTCGAATTCGACGATCGCCTGGGCGTGGCGTTTTTCCCGGACGTGTACAAGCCCCCTGCAGTAATACGCATCGGCATAATTTCCTTCAAGGCGGATTGCCTCGTCGAAATCGTTGATCGCGCGTTCGGAGTCCCCGTCGAGATAGGACAGGAATCCCCTCTGGCAGAGGGCCTGAGCGTTTTCCGGGTCGATCGCGACGGCACGCGAAAAAACAGCGTGAGCTTCCCGGTAATCACCCGCAATCAGCAGAGACCACCCCCGGAAATACTCGTTCACGGATTCGACTTTCCTGCCCGCCTCCTCCATGGAATGTTTTTCCCATCCTTTATTATCTCTTCCCGGGGACAGCGCGTCTTCGCCGCGCTTCCATCCGTGCGAGAGTTCGTCAATTACGGATCTCTCTTCCTTGAAACGCAACGCCGTCAGGGCGACCTGCCGGGGGCTGTCTTTTATCACCGCCGCTACCATGACTTTTCCGTCCGCTCCGGCTTTTTCGCTGATTTCCGGCTGCACGGAAGCGGCCGCTATGCAGGCAAGCTGCTTTGCGTCCAGTTTCAGCATTTGCACATCGTGAAAAAGGCTTATCTCCCGTCCCATCAACATCCAGGCGGACATGCGCGCAGCATGGGCGGCTGTATTTCTTCCCGCCCCGGAACCGCCCTGTTGATCCGTCCTGTACGCGCTCTCTCCCCGAATGTCGTACCGGGCCGGTCCGCCCCAGCCCGCGCCGGGCAGCATGGACAGAAACAAGCAAACGAAAATCGCCCTGAAAAGCCTTCTCGAAATCATGCGGGTCTTCTTCTTTCTCCAACGCCGTCCTGAACAAATATCCTGAAAAAAAATAAAATTCAAGCGCTCCGCAGGGGCGCGGCTCAAGACAATCCGGAAAAAGTCCGATAACCGGTTAAAGGTTGAAAAATGTGCAATATGTCTTGACAGGAACTCTGAATCGGATTACGGATACCGCACTTATGGAAAGCAGCATGTACGGCCCGGTTGATAACATTGTTGAGCTTGGCGGATAAGCCCCGTTGCCGTTCGGAACGGGGCTTTTTTTCGGAATAACCGGCGCGTCGGATGGGGACAGAGTTCAGGTTTTTTTTCTTTCAGGCCTGAGGAGGTTTTTTCATGCTGATCATGGATCGGCGCACCCGGATATTGGGAATTCTGTTATCTGTTTTTCTGCTGCCCGCGTTGCTTTCGGCTGAAGACTGGACCCCTTTGGTCGATCGCCTCGCCGGGGACGGCCTCGATGAGGATATGATCGAGGAGCTCTTCAGCAGGCCGGAGGTCAGGTTTGAGCCGGAAGTCATCACCACTAAAATTCAGGAGCTGCTGCGCAAACGCCAGAAGACCGCACCCGGCGCCGCCCGCAAGTTTCGCGGAGTTTACGAGGGTTTCCTCCGGCCGGAAGTCATAGAATGTGCGCATGTCTTCAGCCGCGAAAATGAAATGGAACTGGCCGAAGTACAGAAAAATTTCTGCGTGCCCAAAGAAATCGTCGTTTCCATAATGCTGGTGGAAACCAGGCTCGGATCTTATCTCGGCATGAGATGCGCGTTCAATAACTTGGCCAGCATGGCTATCGCTTCCGATTTTGACAGGGTCCGGCCCTATCTTCCCCGCGACCTTATTACGCCGTCCAACGAGAAATTCGTGAGAATCCGGTGCCGGGTAAAAGCGGAATGGGCTTACAAGGAACTGAAAGCTCTGATCGATTACGCGGAAAATAACGGGCTTGATCCGGTAAAGATCCCGGGGTCCATATACGGCGCCATCGGCCTGTGCCAGTTCATGCCGTCCCATGCCTTCAATTTCGGCATCGATGCGGACGGGGACGGGAAAATCGATCTGTTCGCCAAGCCGGACGCCCTGCACAGCATTGCCAATTACCTGCGCGGGCACGGGTGGAAATGCAACATGACCCGAACCGGTCAGCACCGGGTGATCCTGGCTTATAACCACAGCCGGGCGTATGCAAACACTATTCTGGCCGTTGCGGAACGGCTGAAGGAAAAAGCCGCCCTGGTCAGAAAGTAAGTCTCAGGCCTCAGTTAAAAGAAGGACTCAAAGATTAGAGCCAGGGATTCGAGTATTCCGATCAGTTCACAAAATCAGGGACACTCCCCATATTTCTTCACCTCGACAGACATACGGGAAAGCGCCCTGTTTTGAATCCTTTTCAGACGCACGAGATTGAAGCGATTCTGGACAGCCCACTGAAAAGGATCTACCCCTCAGCCCTCTTCCCCTGCCACTCTCTGGATAAGAGCTGGATTAAATGGACAATTTTTCATGCTCATGCGCTGCGGCAGAAATATGGGAAGTGTCCCTGATTTTAATGCACTGCGGCAGAAATAGGGGGAGTGTCCCTGATTTTAAGTTGCCGATATTGCTGGGCGGACTTGAAAACATCAACCCCTCGAGCCCTCGACGCCTTGGACCCCTTGGACCCTCTTTATGATCCCAGCAC
>JAQTPK010000083.1 GCA_028712885.1 Syntrophales bacterium
TCCAGAATTCCCTTTCTGATTCGGACCTTTCGCCTTTCCCACATTTACGCTTTTCCGTTTCGCGCCTTTCGCGCCCCGTTCATTACCCTCGGACCCTTGCCCCTTGACCTCTTGAATCCTCTTTGTGTGCGGACAGAATCCTGATCAAGCAGGTCGTGCTCAACCTTCTCTCCAATGCAATTAAATTCTCGAAGCCGTGTCCGGATGCGCGGATCGAAGTCGGCAGCTATCCCGAGGACAGGTATACCGTGTACTATGTCCGCGATAACGGGGTAGGCTTCGACATGAAGTATTCGGGAAAGCTTTTCCGCATCTTCCAGCGCCTGCATGACTCGCCCCGGTTCGAAGGCACGGGAGTGGGGCTCGCGATCGTGCAGCGCGCCATCCGCCGCCACGGCGGCCGGGTCTGGGCCGAGGGGAAAGAGGGCGAAGGCGCCACTTTCTATTTCAGCCTTCCGGCCTGAAAGACGGAAGTCAAGACGGTGACAAGGTGAGATGGTGAGCGAATTTGGCCTCCGGAGGGATTGATTCACAGGCCCCGGTTCTTTATCTCACCCTCTTACCTTCTCACTCTCTCACCTTCGGTATTTTGACCTTGCCCTCCGTTTCAGTGAACGCCGGGCTTGACCTGCGCGATTAACTGTGAGAAGAACAGCCGTCGAAAGCCGATCAGGAGTCATTCAGGTGCAAGCCAGGCTTGTATGTTTTGCCCTTGTTTTTTTTCTGTTAATCCCGGCCCCGGCCGCCGGCCGCAACGATGTGCCCAGGGATGTCGACAAATTCCTTGCCTCCCTTGAGGGGAAATGCGGAAAGCTCGGCTGGACGGACTTGGGCCTGCGCGGGATTCAATGGGAGCGGCACAGGGTCACCCGCGGCAGAAACCCCCTTGTCTTCTGCCGGTTCGGGGGCGCAAAGGGTGATTGCGTTCTCTTTCTCGGCGGAGTCCATGGGGATGAGCTGCCGTCCGTGTACCTCCTTCTGAGGCTTGCGGGATACCTCAGGGACAATCCTGCGCTGTTCAGGGACAAATGCATCGTGATCGCTCCCCTAGTGAATCCGGACGGATTTCTCTGCCGCACGCCGACGCGCGTCAACGCAAATGGAATCGATATCAACCGGAATTTTCCTACGAGGGACTGGCATGCGGACGCGCTCCGCAAGTGGAAATCGAAAGGAAACGGGAACCGGCGGTATTATCCCGGCCGGAAACCCGGATCCGAGCAGGAAACCCTCTTTCAGATCGCCCTGATCAAGAGGTTCAAACCGGCAAAGATTCTGAGCGTGCATTCGCCGCTCGGGTTTTACGATTTTGACGGCCCTACCTCGGACCTTGATTCCTTTGAGAAGTGGCTGGACGGGATCAGCAGGGAAACAGACCACCCGTTAAAGAAATTCGGTTATTTTCCGGGCTCGCTCGGGAATTATGCCGGCCACGAGCGGAACGTCTTTACGCTGACCCTTGAATTACCCTCCTCCGATCCGGTTAAAGGAGCCGAGTTCTTCCGCAAATTCCAGCCGGCCTTCCTTAAGTTTCTCGATCTGAAGATCAGCGGGAGATAACGTAAAGAGTTCCGTCTATTCTTTTTATGCAAGGTGTCTTTCGATGATTTTGTCCGGCGTGAAGTTTGCTATCAGCAATTCCGCCGCATCCGCTTCACTCAGGGCGCCTTCAGGGGCGAGCCCGACCAGTTCGGATTCGAGGATTTCCACGCCGTCTTCTGCGGCGCAGTTCCTGACGGCCTGAAACACCGTTCGCAGCGGGGTGATTTTGTAGTTGATGAGGTTAATCGATACCTGGACTATTCCCCGCGTCCGGAGCCGGACTCCGATCGCGCGGACGCAGGGGAGCCCCCCGTTGGCCTCCCGTATCCTGCCGGCTGTTTTTTTCGCAACTTCCAGGTTATCGGACGCGAGATTGACGTTGAACGCGATGAGGGGCTCACGGGCCCCCACGGCTACAGCTCCGCAGCGGGGGTTGAAAGTGTGCGGGCCCGCATCGGGCTCCCATTCCGGAAGGTATATTCTTTCTTTCAGGCGCTCGTAGCCTCCCCGGCGAATGAAGGGAAGCTCTCTCCTCTCCGGGACAAGAGCCGCTTCGCCGTAAAAATAGACGGGTGTTCCGTACCGCTCTCCGAAACTCCTGCCGAACCTGTGCGCCGCTTCCACTGCGTCCGCCATCCGCGCGCCGCGCAGCGGAACGAAAGGGACAACGTCCGCCGCCCCGATCCGCGGATGGGCTCCGGTGTGGGCGCACATGTCGATCAGCTCGATTGCCGCCGCGCCGGCCGCTTCCGCCCCTGCCACAACGGAATCAGGATCTCCGATGAACGTCAGCACGGTCCGGTTGTGATCGGGATCGACGCAGGTGTCGAGCAGCTTTACACCGGCAACGGCGCAGACGGCTTCTTCCAGCCGGGCGATCACCGCCTTTTCCTTCCCCTCGCTGAAATTCGGAACGCATTCTATGATCTTCATGGCGCCTGATGGAAACGGATCGCGGGGAGCTCCAGGCACGTCAGTTTCCCTCCGTAAACCGCGCCCGTGTCGATCCCGATCTTGTATTTGTCCACGTAAGGCCGGAAGAGCTGGGAAGTATGGCCGAATACGACCGTCTTGCCGAAATCGAAATCCGAGTAAATGAATTCGCTGCGGATCCAGGCGAGATCGACCGGGTCCTGGTCCTGTAGAGAAACACCCGGTTTGATTCCGGCGTGGACAAAAATATACTTTTCCGTTTCGTAATAGGGGAGGAGCGATCCGTAGAACTCAAGGTGCTCCGGAGGGATGTTGATCCGCTTTCCGGACGGAGTGGATACGATTCCGTACGACATGATCGTGGTAGTCCCTCCGTTGGAAAAGTAAAGCTCCCTGTTCCTCGCGTGATAGTAGTAATCCAGCAGCATTTGCTCGTGATTTCCGGCGAGACAGACCGTCCTGTACGCTTTCCTCAATTCGAGGATGAAATCCACGACCCCGGCGGGATCCGGACCCCTGTCGATGTAGTCCCCGATAAATACGATAAGATCCTCATCCCTGTCGATCTTTTTTCGCACTTTCCGGAACAGGTCTTCAAGATACGTAATGCATCCGTGTATGTCGCCGAAGGCGAAAATTTTCATATTTCTCAAAGCCCTTGGGCGGGAAATGCGGGAAAGGCGCGAAATGCGGGAAATCGGTCGTAGATCCGTAAGGCGTAAACCGTTAAATCCCAAATCCTAAATCCTAAAAAAATCCAAAATTCAAAATCCAAATGCCGCAAATTGCAGGAAGTGAGGCGTCAGGATAGGTGTTTCCTTACCCATAACCCATAACCAATGGCCCATGACCCCCAAATCCTTTCCCGCCTTTCCCGCTTTTCCCGCACCAAGTCATTTCGAATCCGCCGCGGCAGATGATAAATCATTTAGAACAACGCATTCACAAACTGCTCGCCGTCGAAGGGCCGCAGGTCTTCGAGATCCTCGCCGACGCCGATGTAGCGGATGGGTATCCCGAGTTCGCGGGCGATCCGGATGACGATCCCTCCCTTGGCCGTTCCATCCAGCTTGGTCAGGACGATCCCGGTGACCCCCACTTCATCGCGGAACATCCGCGCCTGATTAATGGCGTTCTGTCCCGTCGTGGCGTCCAGGACAAGCAGGATCTGGTGAGGCGCTCCCGGCGATTCCCTTTCCATGATCCGCTTCATCTTCTTGAGCTCCTCCATGAGATTGACTTTCGTATGGAGCCTGCCCGCCGTGTCCACGATCAGGATATTCACTTCCTGGGAGGCGGCCGATTTCAGCGCATCGAAAACAACCGCGGAAGGATCGGCTCCCATTTTCTGTTTAACAACGGGCGCGCCGGACCTCCTGCCCCAGACCTCAAGCTGCTCGATTGCCGCGGCCCGGAACGTATCGGCTGCAACCAGCATTACCCGCCTTCCCCGGCCCGCGAATCCGTGCGCCAGTTTTCCTATGGTAGTCGTCTTTCCGGTTCCATTGACGCCGACCATCATGATGACGTGCAGCCGGTCGGGGGGGATCTCTTCATCGGGTTTTCCGTCCGGCCGCAGAATGCCGATCATCTGATCCTTCAGCACCTTCTTCAGCGCCTCGGGATTATCCAGCTCTTTTCTCTTCACGCGTTCCTTGATCTCGTCGATGAGCTCATACGTGAACGTCGGGCCGAGATCGGCCGCGATGAGCGTCTCCTCGAGCTCCTCGAAGAGATCGGCATCGATCACCCTTTCACCGAAGATGATCTGATCGACGTTGCGGATCAGGCTCTGCCGCGTCTTGGATAATCCCTTTTTCAGCCGCTCGAAGAAACTCGTTTTTTCATTACCTTCCGCCATAATTCCGTCCTGTAGATGAATTGAAAAGAATATATCATTTCCGCAGGCGGTAAGGGAAGCATGAGCGCAAAGAAATCCGGTATTGTCCGATTATATTGAAAGACGCGCGACGCACGGCCGGGTCTCCCGAAGCAGGCGATTTTCAATATATAATCCGTTGACCGGAATGGATTTTTTGAATATAAGCAGACGTACTCATCTTTTCGAAGTTGCAGGGAGAAAATGAAGGGACCGCTGCAGGATTGAAATCGTATTTCATCACTGCATTCACCCGATTTCAAGAATATTCCCGGAGACAATATCATGATCAGGTTGATTTCAATCCGCGGCGCCGTTCTGATTGTCATTATTCTCGCCATGGCCGTTTCGGGATGCTCCCTCGGGCCCAAGTCCCTGCAGGGGAACCGCATCGACTACAATATCAGCATCCATAGGAGCAACAATGAGGACCTGCTGGTCAATCTCGTCCGGGCGAGCTACTTCGAGCCGATGTTTTTTCTCCAGGTAGGATCCGTGTCTTCGTCGTTCAACTA
>JAQTPK010000007.1:0-49002 GCA_028712885.1 Syntrophales bacterium
TTCGAGGTGGAGGGAGTATTCGGGCTGGTAATTATTTCCAATCTGCTGATGACGGGGATTCTGTACGCGGGCGCACCCCTGCTGGCGGCGTTTTTTCATGACGGACGTCTCGTGGAAATATTCCGGATCATGGGGATCGTTTTCCTGCTTGCATCCGCGTATGCGGTGCCGCAGGCGCTGATGATCCGGAAAATGGACTTCCGTTCAAAGTCCCTGATCGACTTGGCGGCGACAATCTTTTCATCGCTGCTGATTCTGATTCTGGCGTTTTACGGTTACGGCGTCTGGTCGCTCGTGGCTGGAGCCATTTCGGGGCAGGCGGTATCTGCCGTGGGATATAACTGTGCGGCGCGGTCCTTCCACCGGCCGAGATTAAATTTCAGGGGCCTGAAGGATCTGCTGGCGTTCGGAAGCTATATCAGCGGGAGCAGAATGTTATGGTATGTCTGTTCCAATGCGGACCTCTTTATCGGAGGCAGGCTCCTTAACAGCCGGGAACTGGGAATATATTCCATAGCGCTGAACCTCTCATGCATTCCTCTGGATAAATTTACCCCGATCCTGAATCAGGTCGCATTTTCCGCGTATTCCTTCATCCAGGATGAATACCGGAAAATAAAAGATCATTTCCTCAAATCCGTTCGCCTCGTCAGCCTGGTCGTGTTCCCAGTCTGCTGGGGCTTCATCGCGATCGCGCCGGAGGTCGTTCCTCTGCTCGGGCCGCAGTGGAAGGAGACGGTTCTGCCCATTCAGATTCTGAGTCTGATCATGCCGTTCAGGGCCGTCGGCACGCTGTTCGCCCCTGTTCTCCAGGGTACCGGCAACCCGAAGGTGCATTTTCTGAATCTGGCGATCATGAACGCGGTTCTCGTGCCGTTTTTCATCGTGGGAATCAGGTGGGGAATTACCGGGTTGTGTTTATCCTGGATCTTCGGATTCTCTGTTGCATTCGTGGTCATGTCCGTGCGCTCCCTGAAAGCTATCGGTTTAAGCGCTGCGGAGTTCATATCAGCTCTCAGGCCCCCCCTGGCGGCGGGCGGCGTCATGCTTATTGCGACTTTCGTCGCAAGGCATGAAATCTGGTCGGTGCCTCCCGTGATCACTCCTTTTCTGGTCGTTATCGTCGGAGCATCCGCGTACATGCTTTCGGTTTTCTACATGAACAGAGGAGTTTTGAGCGAACTTGCGCTGCTTTTCCGGAAAGCCGCAATCAAACAACCGGAGTTCCAGGCGTGAAAAGGCTGCTGCTGATTTCCTACCATTTTCCCCCCGATGCGGAAGTCGGTGGACTCAGGGCGCAGAAATACTGCAAATACCTCCCTTGTTTCGGATGGAGTCCGCTTGTCTTGACGGTGCTGGAAAAATATTACCGCGTGCTGGATCACGAAAAATGCGCGGACATAAATTGTGAGGTCGCCAGAACCGGCATGCTCATCAGTCTGAGAGACGTGTATCTGGCATTCAGGAAAACATGGGACAGCCTTTTAAAAGGGCGGCATGGGAGAGGAAGCGCGGCAAGCTCCGGGAAGAGCGCGCTTGAATTGAGGGAGCGGTCGGTAGGCGGACTGAAGCTCCTGCTCCTTTCCCTGCTGTGGCTTCCGGATGACCGGACCGGATGGATACTTCCGGCGGCTTTAAAAGGGATCCAACTCATCAGGCGGAGAAATATCCATGCTTTCATGACGACCTCCCCGCCGCACTCCGTCCAGATCATCGGGATCTTTGTCAGAATGTTTACAGGATGCCGCTGGGTGGCCGATTTCAGGGACCCCTGGACCTTGTTCCTCCGGAATGAGAAGCGGCACTTTGCCCGAGTCCATGACTTTCTGGAAAGGCAGGTGATAGAAAAGGCGGACGTCGTTGTGACCGCAACGGAGCAGGCAAGAAGGTATCTGCAGGAGAGATACCGGCGCCTTTCGCCGGATAAATTCGTGTGCATACCCAACGGCTACGATCCTGATGATTTTGAAAAGGCGAAAAAGCGTCTTCCGCCGGGAGAGAAAAGATTCACGTTCAGTTACATCGGCGACTTTTATGTCGGCAGGAATCCGGAGATTTTCCTGAAAGCGGTTGCCGGCCTGATCAGAGAAGGCCTCCTTCCGGAGAAGAGGATCAGGTTGAGATTCGTCGGAGATGTCAGATATTTCCAGGGAAGGCCGCTGACGGAATTTATATCCGATCTGGGACTCGCCGCCGTGACCGATATATCGGATCACGTGCCTCATTCCAGGGCCCTGGAATTCATAGTGGATTCGAACGTTCTCATCGTCCTGTCCCCGCAGCCGTTTGTTCAGCCGACGAAGGTATTTGAATACATGGCGGCCGGGGCATTTATCCTCGCATTTACGCCTCCGGGTTCTCTGGCGGACATTGTGAACCGGTACCCCGGCGGATTTGTCATCGATGGAAGCCTGGAAAGTGCCAGAACAGCCGTTCTTTCGTGTTTTAAGCGGTTCGAGGAGGGGCGACAACGTCCGCATCCGGAAGGCCTGCCGGAATTGCGGCATTATGAAAGGAAAAACCTGGCAAGAATTCTCTCCGAGCATCTCTGATTGGAATACAGGATCGGCCATGTTCAGAAATGTTGACATCTGGGGTCCCGCAATTCTGCGACAGAAGATCAAAAGGGCTTTCCGGAGAGCGGGATGCGCCGGTACTCGTCATATCATGTTTTGCATAGCCGATCATTTCGAGCCGGGCTGGCGGGGGGCGACCCGGAAGAGACGGTTGGAAAGGGTCAAAACCTGGGTCAGGCACTATCCCCGGCTGGCGGAGTCGCATCGCGATTGCGAGGGGAGGCCGGTTCAGCACACATGGTTCTGCGCGGCGGATGAATACGATCCTGCATGTCTGGACAATATCGCACAACTCTGCCGGAGAGGATTCGGCGATATCGAGCTGCATCTGCATCATGAAAACGACACCCCCGGAGGGTTCAGGGACAAACTGGCGGAGGCGATATCCCTGTTCTCCGCTCACGGCGCCCTGGTTACGAACAGAGGAACGGGCGGATACGCTTTCGGATTCATACACGGAAACTGGGCGCTCAACAATTCCCGCGATGGAAAGTGGTGCGGAGTGGACAACGAACTGGCCATCCTGAAGTCCTGCGGGTGCTATGCGGATTTTACACTGCCGTCGGCCCCTCTGGAATCACAGACGAGAAAGATAAATTCAATCTATTACGCCGAAGATATTCCAGACAGGCGCAAATCGCACGACACGGGAAAGGACGTAATCGCGGGGGGAAAGGAAAAAGGCGACCTGATGCTGATCCAGGGGCCCCTCGCATTGAATTGGAAAAGGAAAAAATACCTGATCCTGCCGAGGATAGAAAACGGCTGCATACAGGGAAACGATCCCGGATCCCCCGACAGAGTAGATCTCTGGGTGGATCAGTCCATCCATGTCCGCGGCAGGCCGGACTGGATCTTTATCAAGGTCTTTTGTCATGGCGCCCAGGAAGCGGATTATGACGCCCTTCTCGGCGGTGCGGCGGATCGCATGCTGGAATATCTCGAATCCGAGTACAACGACGGGACCAGGTACCGTCTTCATTACGTTACCGCACGGGAGATGTACAATATCATAAAGGCCGCGGAGGAAGTCAGATCCGGAGATCCCGGATGGCACAGGGATTACCGAATCGGTCCCTACAGGTATTGTTCATGAACGGGATGCCGGGAAGCGTACTTGCCGCCAGGGAGGCGCCGGAGGGAACCGGGGGAACGAACGTGATGGGATACCGGCTGGCGATGTTCGTCTGGTTTCTTTTCCTTTTCGAGCCTGCCAGGCTGGCGGCGTATTATATTCCGGCGCTGTTTCCTCTGCGATGGCTTCCGACCTTCATGCTGCTGATTGCCTTCATCTACTGGATCGCGGCGAGGCAGAAATACAACTACGGGCTGTTTGCCGCCGTCCTCGTAATCAATCTGGCCGGCACGGCAGTGGCGTACTTCGGAGGCAACTGGGGGATCGCCCGGGAGATCAACAGGCAGATCCTGCAGTTCTTCCTGCTGGGGCTGATCACGTTTTCCTTTGTGGACAATAAAAAAAGGATAGCCGGCCTGTTCGGGATGTACTTCTGGCATATCCTCTATTTTGCCCTCTGGGGCCTGCTGAGTCTGAAAATAGAGCCGATAGATCCTTCGGTCGATCCGGGCTTGAGGAGGATCGTCTTCTGGCATCCGTGGCTGGACAACCGCGACGGATTCGGAGCGCTGATGGTCATCGGAATCGCGTTTTCCTGGCATTATCTCCAGGCGGCCGCGGGTCTGTGGAAAAGGAGCGCAATTGCAGCGTGCATGCTGCTCTGCCTGTCGGGAGTCGTCATGTCTTTCGGGCGGGGCGTATTTCTGGCGACGGTTGCAACCGCAATATTCATTCTCTTCCAGGCGAAAAAAAAAGCCGCCGGCATGGTTCTCCTGGCGCTGTCGGCGGCTGCCATTTTCGGCATCAGCGCTTTTATCTCGCCGGAGAACATGTACTGGGAAAAAATGAGCACGATAGAATCGGGAATGGGCGCCGGAACGGGTGCGGATAGAAAATATCTCTGGTCCTGGGCCTGGAGGGAGTTCCTGGATAATCCCCTCCTCGGGGTCGGGACGGGTAATTACGGAATCGCCGCGTTGGAGATTGTAACGGAAGAGGAAATGATCAAGGCCGGCTATACCAGGGGAAGACTGTGGGGAAGAGCGCTTCATTGTGCGCCCCTGACGGTATTATGCGAATATGGCCTGATCGGAGCGCTTGTTTTCGTACTGTTCGTTACGGGATTCATCAGGACCAATCGGAGCAGCAGGCGCAAATTCGAGGTTTTTGATAAATTCAGGACGAGGAAGGAGGGGACCAGGCCGGAATTGCTGTTTTACTGCCAGTCGGGGCTGATGGCCGCTTTTGTCGCGTTCTGGGTCAACGGAATATTTTATGAAATCATCTATGCGCCGTTCCTCTGGAATATAGTCGTCCTGAACAGGCTGATCTGCATTGAAAACCTGGAGCGGAAAGAGGCTGCGCCCTCGTTGTCTTCCGCTGCGTAGGGCATCGCTACCGGAGCAGAACATTGGCTGCAGCAAGAGACGGCATGATAGATCTCCTGAGGGGGATAGCCTTCCTGGACATGATGCTCGTTCATTTCAGTCATTACCTGCCCCGGCTTCCGGAAAAGATCATAAACTACTCGGATTTTGCAATCGAGGCTTTCATTGTCCTGTCGGGATACGTGGTCGGCAGGCGTTTCCCTTTTTACCTGCAGCAGCCGCGGACCATGACAATAAGGCTCTGGAGGAGGGCAGGGGAATTATACCTCGTTCAATGCATCCTGATACTCTCCGTCAGCGTCCCGATGTTTTGTCTCAAAAACCCGTCGGGAGATGTGCCGGTATTCCTGATCCAATCGCTTCTTCTTTTGAACCAGGTGGGACTTATCCATATCCTCCCGACGTTCATCCCGCTCCTGCTGATCAGCCCCGTTATCCTTCTGGGATTCCGCAGGAACCTGAACTGGCTGGTCATGGCGGCCAGCGTCGCCGTCTTCGCCGCAGGCAATGTTCATCCTTATCTGCTCGATGTCGGGGAAAATACGATCTTTCCCTTCATCCTCTGGCAGATCTATTTCGTGGCCGGATGTTTTCTGGGCGCGGGAAACTTCAGCGACCGGCTTCCGGCAGAGAGGCGGTTCGTAATTGCGGGAACCCTGCTCATAATCGTACTGTCGGTCAGATTTGCGCATGCGATTCCTCCTCCATGGTTTTCAAAGTTTCCTCTTAATGCCCTGGGCCTGGCATATGGATCCTCCCTGCTATATTTCATTTATTCATCGGCGGCCCTGATCCGCCGCCGGAGCACCGGCAAGCCTCTCCTGCTGTTTTCAATTGTCTCCATGTTCGGAAAATACAGCCTCCTCGCATTCGTTCTCCACGCGTATACGGAGCGGCTGACAGGGATCATCAGCAGCGGCTTCAGGAACCCCGTAGTTGATTACGGACTGATAATTACAGGCGTGGCGGTCATATACGGGATTTTATCCGTTTACGACAGCAAAGGAAAAATGGTGATCCCTGTCTTATGGAGCGGGATGATGACGAGAATGGCCGGTTCGGCGAAGAGAAGAAGCATTGAAAGGGCGTGACGATGCGGCATTTCCGGTCCGGATCGGATCCGCGCCGGGGGGCGAAGGGGATTGAGAATTCTCCACGTAACTCATTCCCTGAACATCGGGGGCCTGGAGCGGGTCGTTGTCGACCTGGCGAAGGAATTCGGGAACAGGGGACACGAGGTCCACATATGCTGTCTGTCGGACAAGGAGCCGCTTGCAGCAGAAGCCGAGCGGGCCGGAGCATTCGTGTTCTCCCTGAATAAAGAGCCGGGCCCGGCCTTTGGATTGCCTCTAAGAATAGCCGGGGAGATCAGGAAGAGGCAGGTCGATGTCATCCACACCCATAACGCTGCGGGCTTGATCTATGGAGTGACCGCCGCGCTCGTGTCGGGCGCGCGCTGCATCGTGCATACGGAACACGGGAAAGAGCCTGAGTCTTCTCAAAGTAAAGTCAGGGCATCGGCGGAGAAATTCCTGATCGGGAAAACGACTCGTATCGTAACCGTTTCGGAACAGCTCAGGAAAGATCTGATCCTTGAATACGATTTGCCGGCCGGCAGGATCAAGGTAATTCTTAACGGTATCAATGCAGAGCGGTTCCGCAGGCCGGAATGCCGCGAAAAGACGAGATTGAGCATGGGAATTGAAAACGGCGGCGTTCTGATCGGCCACATCGCAAGGCTTGTCCCCCTGAAGAACCAGAAATTCCTGATAACGATATTCGGAGAATTGAAAAAAATTCATCCCGAGGTCCGTCTGGCGATCGCGGGCGGGGGACCGTTGATGAACGAACTTCGCTCTTTCGCCGAGAAAGAGAGATTATCCGGAGATGTTCTGTTTCTGGGAGAACGGAGGGACATTCCCGAGATTCTCTCCGCGCTCGACCTGTTCATCCTTCCCTCCCTCACGGAAGGAATATCTATTACTTTGCTGGAGGCCATGGCGGCCGGCGTGCCTGTCGTCGCTTCACGCGTGGGGGGCAATGAGGAGATAATCGAGCACGGAAGGTCGGGAATCCTGATCTCCCCGGATGAGCCGCGCGCATGGATCGAGCATATCGGAATGCTTTTAAGAAACGAAAGCGAACGGATCAGGCTGGCGGAGGCGGCGGGCGGGACCGTCCGGAAAAGATTCAGCACCTCCGCCATGGCGGAAGAATACGAACACGTGTATCTGTCCAAATGAAGTCCAGGTACTTGAGATTTCTTGTCGCGAACATCGCTTCATTGATGCTGTTACCCCTCTCACTGTTGAAATGGGAAAGGAACCCCGAAGTCGCGGGGGCCTGCATTCTCCTGGCGGAAAAAAACCGCTGAATCCAACACAAAATTATCGGGAGCCGGCTATGCTTCAGGTGTTGAGAAAGGGATTGAAAGAAATCGTCCTTGAAGAAGTGCCCGAACCGACCTCCGCGCAGGGCGAAGTAAAAATAGCTTCAGCATACACCATCATCAGTTCCGGGACGGAAATTGCGGGCCTGCACAGGGAAGGGCTGGTAAGGGCGGCCTTCCGCGACAGGCACAGACTGACCCGGCTGATCAGGCGGGCGGTAACGGAGCAGGGTCCCTTCAAGACGGCGGAGGCGATGCTCGACAAATTATCGGAACTGTCCATAACCGGCTACTCCGGTTCCGGATACATCATTGAAAGGTCTCCGGACGTTCTCGACCTGCGAACGGGCGAGAGGGTTGCGTTTGGAGGAATCAACACGGGTCATGCGGAGATCGTATGCGCTTCCCGCAATCTGGTTGCGGCGGTTCCCGATGAGGTTGGCTTAAAGGAGGCTTCGCTTACAACGCTCGGCAGCATCGCGCTGCACGCAGTACGCAACGCGCAGATTACGATCGGAGACGCCGTGGCCGTAGTAGGAGCCGGGTTGATCGGGCAAATTGTGATCCAGCTTGCCCGGATCTCAGGCGCGAGGGTATTCGGAATCGATATAGATCCGGCAAGGCTGAAGCAGGCTGCATCTCTGGGAGCCGAACTGGCCCTCGACGCGTCCTCCGCAGGCGGTCTCGGTAACGCCGTCCTGCGGCGGACGGGCGGGAAGGGAGCCGACGCCGTGATCGTATGCGCATCAAGCAGAACGTCACGGCCGCTGGAGACGGCTATGGATATAGCCCGCAGCCGGGCCCGGATAGTTGTCGTCGGAATGATCAGGATGGAAATGTCCTGGGAGAAGGCCTTCCGCAAGGAATTGAAAGTTTTGGTTTCCAGAGCTTACGGGCCGGGGAGCTACGATGCCGAATATGAGAAAAGGGGGATCGATTACCCCATTGATTATGTCCGGTGGACGGAAAACAGGAACATGAACGAATTCCTGCGCCTGCTGAAGGAGAGGCGGATCGACACGGAAAGGATCATCAGCCACGAATTCCCGTTCCGGGATGCGCCGGAGGCATTCAGGATGATTTCGGCCGGGGACAGCCGGATAGTCGGGGCGGTCTTGCGGCATCCGGAGCGGGTCGGAGCCGGGGAAGAGAAAAATCCGGAATCGGTTCCTGTCCCCGCCGGGAAAGCAAAAACAAATCGCTCCAGGTTGAAAGTAGGCGTCATCGGCATAGGAAATATCGCCCGCTGGGTCCACCTCCCGAATGTGAAGAGGCATCCGGACCTGGAGCTGTCGGCCGTGTGCACTAATAAGGGGTACCGGGCCAGGTATTTCGGCGACCGCTATCATTCCCGCTATTGCGCGACGGATTACCGCCGGATCCTGGATGACCGGGAAATCGACATGGTTATTGTCTGTACGAGGCACGATTCGCACGCGCGGATTGCCGGTGAAGCGCTGCAATCAGGCAAACACGTATTTCTCGAGAAGCCGATGGCCATGACCGTTGAAGATTGCCGGATGCTGGTCCGGGCGGCAAGGGATTCCGGCCTCGGCCTTCAGGTGAATTTCAACCGAAGGTTTTCTCCGCTGCACTGCATGGCCAGGGAGGCTGTTTCAGGGAAGGAGCCCAAATTGATTTCGATCAGGATGAATTCTCCTGACATGACCGAGTCGTACTGGATGACGGATGAAAAAGAGGGCGGCGGAGCCGTTCTGGGCGAGGGTTGTCATTTTTTCGACCTGATGGCCTGGTATGCCGGATCCGAGCCTGTTTCCATTTTCGCCCGTTCCGTTCGCGAACCGGACAGCCCCGTAATCAGCCGGAGTAACATCGCCTGCACGGTGTCGTTCGAGAACGGATCCGTAGGGAGCCTTGTCTATCAGACCATCGGCGGCAGGGGGCTCGGTCCCGAAAGGACGGAAATCTCAGCCTGCGGATGCACAGTCGTTGTCGACGACTTCAGGAGAATTTGCGTATGGAACGGAATCTCGCACGCTCCGCACAGAAAATGGAAATTTAGGTCGGAAAAGGGGCATTACGAAAATCTCGATTCATTCATAAAAAAAATCAGATCCGGAGCAGGATTCGACGAGGAGGCGGCGGCGGGCGCGCGGGCGACAATATGCGCCCTATCGGCTCTGGAATCGGTGAGGACGGAATTGCCCGTCCGGATCGGCGGCAACGGGTGAAAGTACTGCTGGTAGGGGCATATCCTCCGCCTTACGGAGGTCTTCAGGTGCACCTCGCGGGCCTGCAAAACTACCTGGAGCGCAAAGGGCATTCATGCTTCGTGGTCAACCTGGGAAAAAACAAAAAGCTGCGATCGTCGAAGGTGACTTCGCCGACGACTTCCATCGGTGTTGCCCGCCATCTGTGGAAGAGACGGGATCATGTGTGTCATCTTCATTTCGGCGGGAATCTTCACGCCAGAATCCTGCTGCTTGCCCTTTTCGCGGGTGTAATTTTCCCCGGGGGGTGCGCGACGACGATCCATTCGGGCGGTCTTCCCGTTTGGGGAATTCCCGCTGATCCCCTGCGAAGGATGCTGATGAGAATGTCATTTTCACGCTCACGGGCGATCATCTGCGTAAACCGGCGCATCGCCGGTTTCTTCGGGGATCTCGGCATCCGCAGGGACAGAATTCACGTGGTGTCTCCGTTTGCGGCGCCGGACGGCGCCGGCAGACGTCAGCTCGCTCCCTTTCTGGAGTTGTTCATGAAAAAGAAGACCCGGATTCTGTGCAGTATAGGATTACTGGAAGAGGAGTACGACATTCCGCTCCTTCTGAGCGCTTTCAGAAGATATGCCGCGTTCAATCCGGGTGCCGGACTCGTGGTAATCGGATCGGGATCACTCCGTTCAATGATCGAGGACAGGATAATAACAGCGGGATTGTCCGGCAAGGTTCTCCTGACCGGGGATCTCGACCATGCGCAGACGCTGGGCGTGCTTTCATCCAGCGACTGCTATATCCGTGCTTCCCGCTATGACGGGGATTGCATTTCGCTCCGGGAAGCGATTCATTTCGGGATCCACTCCATCGCCACGGACACGGGCTTGCGCCCGGAAGGAGCGGTCCTGTTTCAGCCGGGAAATGAAGACGAGTTGCTGGAACGCATGCTGGCGATACCGGACTCTCCGGGCATCCGCCGCATTGGTTCGGACGGAGACAACCCTCATTTCGGCAGAATTGAATCCATTCTATCGAATTTTCCGCACGTCGAAACGCCGCAGGCGCCTCATAATGAGGCCCTGTGATTCAAATCACGGCGCATTCATCAACTTACCTGCTTAGTTGCAGGCGTAAAGCTTGCGTCAATACACAAGGAGGTTGATGAATGAGAAACATCGCGACTAAAGCAAAATGTTTTTTGCTTCTGGTTTGCATCTGCTTCGCGGCCAATCCGGCCTGGGGTCTTGATGCGCCGGTCGTTACCGCAACCGCAAAGGGTCCCAACCAGATAAACCTTACCTGGGGGCGCGTATCAGCGCCGGGATGGGGCTATAAAGTCGAGATCCAGTCATCCGGAGATTCACGCTATTCCTCCTGGACCGACCTGACCGCCGCCCTTATAAACGGTCGGAATTATCTGCCCTACTGGGTGACCGAACCGCAATACCGCGACCCTACGGACGGGAGCGGAACCAGTCTCGGCTCCGCCTGTCAATTTCCGGTTTTCGGCCTCAAGTACGGGACTGCGTATAGTTTCCGGGTCCGGTCCTACGGCAAAAACGATTCGGGAGCGGCCCAGTATTCTTCTTACTCAAACACCGCTTCCGCCACAACTTATACCCCGAGCATCATCCGGCACGTAAAGGCCGGCGGGCCGTACGGATCGGGTGACGGAACGAGCGAAGCCAACGCCTGGGGCCATATTTACAACGCCAACTCCCTCAGCGCAGGAACAACGAACGGGACTCTGATTATCGTCCATGGAGGGAATTATGCCGGCGACGGCTGGGCGCCGTACAACTCCGGAGCATCCCCGTCCCGCAAAATAGTGCTTCAGGTCGATCCGGGAGAATCCGCAACTGTCACCTCAACGGGGGCCAACAACCAGGTAGTCAACATGGGCAGCCGTTCGTACGTCGTCGTCGACGGACTTAAAACGACCGCCTCAGCAACGAATGAGATTTTTACAATCGGCTCAGGCGGCTCGCGGAATATCTGGGCCAATTGCGAAGTTAACGCTTCGGCGATACCGCAGTCCGTATACACTCCTTATGTCTACGGGAGCTATAACCTCCTTCACCAGAACTATATGCATGACGTCGGCCGCCAGGATCAGAGCGGCGGAAGCGGAACCGGCTTCACCGGCAGCAATGCAGCTTACAACTATCTCCAATACTGCCGCCATGAGAAAAACGGCCATGACCAGCTGCTGATGTATACCAACTCACATCATAACGCCGTTTTGAACAACCTGTTTGACGGCGGATACGGCATGGCCTGGGAGACTCACCACCAGTCCAATCGTTGTCTCTTCGAGGGCAACATCGCCAAAAACGCCGCGAAGAATCAGCCGGGGGTATACAAGCCCAATATAGAAATATCCTCCGACTATCATACCATCCGGCGCAATTTCTTCCTTTCCGGAAGCAGTCATGCAATCGAGCTGAGCGCTATCGAAGGGGCTACCGCTCAGGGAAATCTGATTTACAACAATGTGATATACGGAAATACTGCGGGCGGCATATGGTATATGCAGGGCTCCGCCACCCAGGCCAACAATATCTGGGTCAACAATATCATTTACAACAACACGGGGAATGTTTCCGCATCCGGCATGCCTTCTCCTACTTACGTCGAGGTCCGGGGAGACTATACGGGAACCAAAATCCACCACAATTGCATTCTCTATGCTTCCCCTGACAATCCCGGCGCGGCCATTATCAATTTCAACGCTTCCGGTTCCAATATGTCCGTGATGCAGGCAAACTCTTTGTACTCCTCCTACTTCTACAGTAACGTGACGACAACGCCGAACTTTGTCGATACTGCGTACTTCCACTTGAAAAGCACGAGCGGCCTCATTGATGCGGGGGTCGTTGTGTCCGATTCGACTTGGGGCAACATCTCTTATACGGGCTCCTCTCCGGATATCGGGGCGTTTGAGTATTCTTTGGGCTCATCATCCGGAGGCGGCAGCGTTACGCCTATATCGGCCCCGAGAAATCTCAGGATCGTTTTTGATTGAATAAAGAAGCCGGCGATTCAGCATCCCCGAAACGGATGCTGAATCGCGGCCGTTCCTGCAATTCTTTCCCCTCTTTTTCCCCGGATCCTTTTTAATAAATAAATTTCAGCCGGAGAAGTCGCACGAAATCTCCCCTGCTGGACACATTGCGCGTCACGGCAATCTTCCTCCTGGTAACAGCTCATGTGTCCCAGGAAACAGGAAGCGCCCTGGGCGGATATTTCGGGATAAAGAATATCTTTTATGTATCCCTCGGAGGGATAGCTGTATCTATCTTCCTCTTCGTATCCGGAGCGGGCCTTGCAATGTCTCGGCGCAATCAGCGGAGCGGATACCGGAATTTCATCGTGAGGCGTATCCTGCGGATATATCCTGTATATTACATGTGCCTTGTCGGAATGGAGATATACCTGGCGCTGATTTCGCTTCGCGTCACCGGTGCAGCCGGGTTACAGGCGGCGGGATTTCAGAAAGCGGACGCAATCCTGGCATTGACCGGTTTTTATGCATTCGCCGGGAAATGGGGAGGACCTGTACTTGCCACGAGCTGGTTCGTGGGTCTGATCATGACGTTTTATTTTATTTATCCTTTCCTGGCGAATGCGGTCAGAAGAAATCCTCACCTGGCCATATCCATTATCCTGCTGGCCAGCATTGTCGCACGTCTGGTACTGGGCAGATATGATATTCTGCCCAACAGGCCCCTCGACTGGTTCCCGCTGTGCAGATTATTCGAATTTTCGTCAGGCATATATATAGTGACGGTTGTGAGACCGCAGGTCTTATCCGGATCAAATATTCGCTATCCGGAATGGATGAGGAAAATCGTCCGTTATGCGAGCGAACTATCATTTCCCCTTTTTCTGGTGCATTACCCCCTTCTGCACCTGGTTCCCGCATTCACCAGCCGCGGGATCGGTGTCGCCGCGTCCGTGCTTGTTTACCTGTTCGCTTCTTTCGCGCTGAGCTGGATCGTCTGCATTATCGACCGGAGAATACCCAGAGAATCGATCCTGGAGAAAGTCGATCACGGATTCTTGGCCGGCAGGAGAAAGTCGGCTTCAGCATGAAACGTATTCCTCTCAAGCGATACCTTTTATAGATCTTCCCCCGACAATGAAATCAATTAGAGAAATATCGCCCGCAGAAATGTTCTTCCGCTCCGCCCAGCTCTGCCGCAGCGCGTTGGACCGGCTGTTACCCGGGTATCTCGCGTGCTTCCGTGACGGCAGGCTCAACCCGAAATACCGGCAGCTCCGCATAATCAATGAATTTCTGGAATCCGGCGCCTGCGCGAAAATCGAGAGCAGATTCTTCCGATCCTTTGCCGATCGCCAGAAAACGGTGGACACGCTGAAGAAGGAATTCCCATCTTCCATTCCGGAGATAATGGATGCAGCCGAGAGGATAATTCGCAAGGAGTTTCCGGTCTTCGGGCGATTTCTGTCATACGGCAAACCGGTTTGCTGGAATTACGATCCGGTCAGCGGGAAATCCGCGCCGCGCATCTTTCACGCGGATATCGATTACCTGGACTACGGCCGCGTCGGCGACCACAAGATCATCTGGGAGCTCAACCGGCATCATCACCTGATATGGCTGGGAAAGGCGTACTGGATCACCGGGGACGAGAAATTCACGATCGAGTGGCTGTCGCAGCTTGAGGACTGGATGAGTTTCAATCCCCCCAAAATCGGCATCAACTGGGCAAGCAGCCTGGAAATCGGCATCAGAAGCATTGCCTGGATCTGGAGCATGCTGTATTTCAGAAAATCGCGGCTGGTTTCACGGCATTTCATATCAATCTTCGCTTCATTCCTGATGACGAACGGAATCCATATTGAAAGGAACATGTCATCTTACTTCAGTCCGAATACCCACCTGACCGGGGAGGCTCTTGCTCTCCTCTATATGGGATTGCTGTTCGGGGATACTGCCGTCGGCGATCGCTGGCTCAAGAAAGCCGTTTTGATACTGGCCGCGGAAATAGAGCGCCAGACGGAGAGAGACGGTACGTACTTCGAACGAAGCGCGTATTATCATAAGTATACCGCGGATATTTATCTGCATGCACTGATTCTGCTGGGAGAAACCGGATTTCCTGTTCCGGACGGGATCCGGTCAGGGCTCCGCAAGCTGCTCGATTTCCTGATGATGACGCAAAAGCCGGACGGAAGGACGCCCCTGTTCGGCGATGATGACGGGGGAAAAATTCTGTTTCTGAACAGCGATCCATACGACGATTTCAGGGGATGTCTCTCGACCGGCGCCGTTCTGTTCGGCAACCCGGAATACAAGGAGCGGTCAGGCTCGTACAATGAAGAGACGCTGTGGCTTCTCGGCCCGGATTCACTGCGCAGTTATAAAGATCTGAATCCGCTTCAACCCGCCGGAGGCTCGGTCTGCTTTCCGGGTGGAGGGTACTACGTCATGAGGAGCGGCTGGGCGGACGATTCCGATTATCTCCTGATCGATTGCGGCAGGCACGGATGGAAAAACGGCGGGCACGCCCATTCCGGCCCCCTCGCGATAACGGCGGTGCTTGGGGGAAGGGAGGTCTTGACCGACCCGGGAACATATACCTATACCGCGTCACCCTCATGGCGAGACTATTTCCGCGGCGCATCGGCGCACAACACCGTGGCCGTGGACGATTTTCTGCGGGCGGCGGCGGGCGGCCCGTTTTCATGGAAGCTCGCCGCCGACGCCGTCGCGAGGAGATGGATCAGCAGCGATGAATTCGATTACTTTTCCGGGCGGACGGTCCTCTACCGGAATGTTCAGGAACCGGTAACCCATCGGCGCGATGTGCTGTTCCTTAAAAAGCCGAGACTGATGGCGATTTATGACGAAATCGAATCCGGTCCGCCCCGCCGCATATTCCTTAATTTTCATTTTCCGCTGACAGACGTAACGATGTCCGGGTCAAGCTACCTGATCGGCTCCGGAGAAGAATACGCGGGTTCCCTCTCCGTTCATTCGCCGCATCCCATGGTGAGAAAGCTGATCACCGACTGCGTATCACCCTGCTTCTCCATCATGCGGCCCAGCGCGACGGGGGTATGCGAAGCGGCGGTATCGGGCGGAATCAGGGTAATAACCCTCCTGTCGGCGGGAAACATCGCGGGATGGCGCATTACGGAGAGTGACGGTGAAACCGTTATCACGCCCATTGAGGAGACGGCTCCGGTTCAGAGACTGGCCTTCACCCGCTCGGATTCCGGAAACCTGGAGTCGTCTTTTGCCTGCCGAATCCAATACGCGCGGGAGCCGGATCGCATTCTGGCCGTCGACGGCTCCCGGGGTTTCTTCCCGGGTATCATGGACGTCAGGTTCAGGAACGCTGTTGATTATCTCATACTTGAGAAATCTGCGGATTCCTGTCTGCTGACCTTCAACCCGGACGAAAGTTTTGAAATGGATGTCCTGGGAAGCAGGCCGGTGCATATACGGGGGGAACAGGGAAATCAGAGATGTGCGGAATCTGCGGAATAGTAAAAAAAGAGGGTCATGTCCCGGCGGGCGTCATCTTCTCCATGTCTGAGTCAATCAGGCATCGCGGACCGGATGAAGACGGGCTTTTGCTCGGGCAGGGCATCGGCATGGGCCATCGCCGGCTCAGCATAGTGGACCTCGAAGGCGGGAAGCAGCCGATGACGAACGAGGACGGGTCGGTTTGGGTCGTTTTCAACGGGGAAATCTACAATCATGCGGAAATCCGGCCGCGTCTGGAACGGAAAGGGCATATTTACCGCACCCGCAGCGATACGGAAACCCTCATTCATCTTTACGAAGAAAAAGGATTGGACGGAGTTCATGATCTGCGCGGAATGTTCGCCTGTTCGATCTGGGATTCACCCAGGAAGAGAGTCATCCTTATCCGGGACAGGCTCGGGATCAAGCCTCTGTATTATTTCAGCCGCGGGAGCGATCTGGTGTGGGCTTCCGAGATCAAGGCGATCCTCAGTTCTGGACTCGTCAAACCGAGGCTCAGGCTGGAATCTCTCCCCGAATATCTGGCCAACGGCTATACCTCGGGCGAGAATACGCTTTTCGAAGGCGTCAAGCGGCTTCTTCCGGGCAGTGTGCTCTTGTGGGAGAACGGCCGGATCGAGGCAGGCAGCTATTGGCGTCTGCCCGGCGGATCGGGCGAAAACCGCGCCGGCGGCCGCGTCCGGGCGGATGTCGTCCGGGAATTCAGGGATCTCTTCCGGGAATCGGTGCGGGTCAGGATGATGAGCGATGTCCCTCTCGGGATGTTCCTCAGCGGAGGCATAGATTCCAGCGCGATAGCCGCCGAGATGAGGGCGATTCTGGACGGCCCGTTCAAGACCTTTTCCGTGGCTTTTGACGAACGGGAGGCCAATGAACTGCATTACGCCAGGATGGTGTCGCGCCTGTTCGGGACCGAGCACCATGAGACGGTCGTGTCCCCGGACCGCTTCTTCGGGGCATTGCCGCATCTGGTCTGGCATGAGGATGAGCCGATAGCGTTTCCCTCCTCGGTTCCCCTGTACTTCATCTCCAAAGCCGCGTCCGAACATGTGAAGGTCGTACTTACCGGCGAGGGGAGCGACGAGCTCCTGGGAGGCTATGCGCGGTACAGAAAGACCCTTTTGAACCTTAAGGCGGGGACAGCGTACGAGAAAGCAGTTCCCGGAATGATCAGGAAACGGGTCCGCGAAGCAGTCTGCTCCCGGTCCGGAAGCTCACGTTCCTTTCACCGGCTGTCCAGATCATTTTTATGCGTCGAATCCGACCCCGAAAATATCTTCTTCGATAATTTTTCCGTGTTTTCGAAAAGAGAGCTGCCCGGGCTTCTTTTCGAATCCGTCCGGGAGGAAATCTCAGGGGTTAATCCGTACCGGATTCAAATGGAGCATTTCAGGGAAATCGGAGATCAGTTTCTGAACCGCATGCTTCATGCGGATATGCATACATACCTTCAGGAACTCCTGATGAAGCAGGACCAGATGAGCATGGCCGCTTCCATCGAGAGCAGGGTGCCTTTCCTGGATCATAAGCTGGTGGAGTTCGTCGCCGGGCTGGAGCCGGGCGTAAAGATAAGGAAGGGAACGACAAAATGCCTGCTGAGGGAGGCAATGTCGGGCGTTCTGCCGGAAGAGATTATCCGCCGCAGGAAAATGGGATTTCCCGTTCCGCTGCATCGCTGGTTTCGGGACGGCGTATTTCCGCCTCTGGATGAGTTTCTGCTCGGAGAGAGAGCCGTATCAAGACAAATATTCAATATCGACTGCATCAGGCGTCTTCTCGGAGAGCATCGAAACGACGTCCGCGACCATTCGGCGCGAATCTGGTCCCTGCTGAACCTGGAGATCTGGCAGAGAATATTCCTGGACGGAGAGGAGGCGGCGGAAATTGAGTAAGACGCGCCGGATATTATGGGTCAAGACGGGACCTCTGCATCCTCTCGACACGGGTGGAAAGCTCAGAACCTATAATCTGCTGAAAGAGCTGGCATCGCGCCACCGGGTAACGTTTCTCGCACTGGCGGATCAGAACGGAAGTACCGGAGGGAAAGGCCCGGCGGAAGATTACTGCAGCAGCCGCATCGAGGTTCCGTGGAAAGAGCCGCACAGCCGGGGGGGCGCCCTGTTTTTCCATCTGCTCGCCAACGTCTTCTCCTCCCTGCCGTATGCTGTTCAGAAGTACCGGTCCGCGCGGATGCGGGACGGGATAACCGGGGCCGCAGCTTCTCATGATTTCCTCGTCTGCGATTTCCTGTTCCCCGCCGTCAATATGGACGGCAATTTGAGGATTCCGAAACTCCTGTTCCAGCATAATGTCGAATCGACCATATGGGAAAGGCGGTACAGGCTGCAGAAATCGCCGGGAGGCCGCGTCTATTTCCGGATGCAGTGGAAAAGAATGCTCCGCTTCGAGCGGGAGGCGTGCGGGATCTTCGACGGAATCGCCACCGTGTCGCCCAAGGACTCGGAGACACTCCGGGGAGGAATGCGCCTCCGGAATGTTCTGGGAGACGTTCCGGCCGGGGTGGATGCGGACTTTTTCTCCCCCCGGCCTCAACTCCGGCGCCCGCGGCAAATCGTATTCACGGGATCGATGGACTGGATGCCGAATGAAGACGCCGTGCTCTACTTCACCCGGGAGATCTACCCGCGCATCAAGGCGGTTGTGCCCGGGGCGGAGTTCACCGTGGCGGGCAGAAGGCCGTCTTCCCGCCTGAAAGCCCTGCAGAAGGCGGACCCCTCCATCAGGATTACGGGCACAGTAGAGGACATTCGACCTTACATGGCTTCTGCGTCCGTAATGGTCGTGCCGCTGAGGATTGGAGGAGGAACCCGGATCAAGATATTTGAAGGCATGGCGATGGGCGTTCCTGTCGTGTCCACATCGATCGGCGCAGAGGGGCTGCCCGTAACGCACGGCGGAAATATTTTATTAGCCGACGATCCGGGAGATTTCGCCCGGAGCACGGTTTCCGTTCTGAAAAATGAATCGCTGGCCGGGAAAATCTCATCCGATGCCCTGCGCCTTGTCCGGGCGAGGCACAGTTGGAAGGCGGTATCCCGCATTTTCGAGGACTATATTGCAGAAACAGCTGAAAGGTACAGGTGAAGCCATGGACATCAGCATTTTCGGCATGGGATACGTTGGAACGGTGTCGGGAGCCTGTTTTGCGAGCATGGGACACCGGGTGATCGGAGTGGATGCGAATCCCGTCAAGACGGGTTCGATTGCGAGGGGAGAGAGCCCGATTCTGGAAAAAAACCTTCCGGAATTGATTTCCGAGGGCGTCAGATCGGGAAGGCTGATGATGTCCGGCCCGGAAGAGGCCGTTTCCGGCTCTTGCATGACGTTCGTATGCGTGGGCACTCCTGGAAACGGCAACGGATCCCCCAATACGGAATACATACGCCGGGTATGCTCGGAAATAGGGGGATGCCTCAAGCACAAGAGGGACTTCCATATCGTAGTCATCAGAAGCACGCTCCTGCCGGGCGGCACCGAGGAAATCGTCATCCCCGAACTCGAGAAATCATCGGGGAAAGAAGCCGGAGCGGATTTCGGGGTCATCTTTCATCCCGAATTCATGCGGGAAGGGAGCTCGATAACGGATTTTTTCCATCCTCCCATGACCGTGATTGCAGGACACGGAGAGAATCGGCCCGAGGCCGTTTCCGGCCTCTACAGCGGCATCGACGCCCCGCTGATCATGACCGAATACAGAGTTGCGGAAACGATAAAATTCGTCAGCAACGCCTTCCACGCCCTCAAGATCGCGTTTGCCAACGAGATCGGCTCACTATGCAAGCTTATGAACATCGACAGCCATTCCGTCATGGATCTCTTCTGCCGGGATGATAAACTCAACATTTCCAGAGCGTATCTGAAACCCGGATTCGCTTTCGGCGGGTCCTGTCTGCCCAAGGATCTGCGCGCCTTGAATCACAGAGCGAAAACCCTGGACCTCGATCTTCCGCTGATGCGCTCGATTCTGGATGCGAACAGGATCCATATCGAAAGAACGCTGTCGCTCATTTATCCTTACAGGGGAAGGCGGATCGGCATTCTCGGCCTGAGCTTCAAGGCCGGTACGGACGACCTGCGGGAAAGCCCGATGGTTACTCTGGTTGAGACTCTGATCGGAAAAGGGTTCAAGATATCCTTATACGACAGGAACATTTCGATTCCCATGCTGACGGGCGCCAACCGGGAATACATTTTCAGAGAGATTCCGCACATCTGTTCCATCCTCTCGCATGAGCTTGAAAAACTAGTGGAAGATTCCGATGTTCTGGTAATAGGATACAGCGAGGAGGAACTGAGGAGGTTGATCGGGCGGTTTCGGCCGGATCAGGTAATCATCGATCTGGTCAGGTTCCTGTCGCCGGCCGATGTAAGAGGCAAAAAATTCATCTACCACGGCCTCTGCTGGTAATATGAAAACCTCTCATCCGCGCCACGGTGAATACATGGTCAATAAAGAACTGAACCTGCTGGAAGAAATCCGTCTTTTCCGGGGATTGACCCGGTCCGAACTGGACGAGGTCAGGGAGAGGATCGCAATCAAGCGTTTCAAGAAGAATGAAACCATACTGCGGGAAGAAGATACGAACAAGTACATGTACGTCATCCTGAAGGGGCGAGTGCGGGCGGTGCAGGCGACGGAAGAGGGCAAGGAGATCGTCCTCGGGATGCACTCCACCGGCGAGATGTTCGGAGAAATATCGCTGATCGACAAAAATACGGTGCCGGCAAGCGTCATTGCGGCTACGGATTCGCTGGTCGCGACCATTTCCCGGGAAGTCTTTGTCGAGTGGCTGCATAGCCGACCGAAAATTCTCGACAATCTTCTTGACATGCTCTGCCGGCGTTTCCGGGAGGGCATGGAGAGGATCCGGATGCTTAATATGAATAATGCATCGCAGCGGATCCAGATGCTTTTCATGAGACTTATCCGGGATTACGGCGAAAGGCAGAACGAAGGATACCTGCTGAAAATCAAGCTGACGCACAACGAGATCGCGAATATGACCGGCCTCACCAGGGAGACCGTCACGCGGATAATAAAAAGGTGGAAATCCGAGGGCATGCTGCTGATGAAAGGCGGAGCTTTTGTCGTGCGGGACGCTCTCGTCGACACATAAGTGAAGACTCCATAATGCAGGACAGAGGGCCCGGCGGGGCCCTTTTTCATTTCAGGAGTTTCTCAGCCCTGCGTCTTCCTGACGGGGCCCGTTTTATCGATCAGATCGTCATGCAGACGTCCGGGCTTTTCCGCAAACTTTCTCCGCCACAGGGAGGCCGCCGTGATCAGGACGACTCCCGTTGCGAGCATTGCCAGCGGCTCATAAGCCGGCGATGCAGAAATATCCGGTAAAGACCATCCGCCCATGAAAGAACCTGTCGCCGACGCACCCGCCTCCGAAAAAAGTCCTGCCGGAATCCAGCTCCACATAGAGGCCTCCTTTTATGTGATTCTGAAATTCTTGTACGGCATACCGCCAATGACAATCGGATTGAGGTATGATCCGGGGCATGATTCCCGCCGGACGTTTTTTCACAGGAAAGAATGAATGAGGGGCTATGTTTTTCAATCCTGAAGGTGAGCCGCAGCGGTCCTGATTCCGGATGACATGCAGGCTCTTGACGCTAATTGAAGTTTATTATTTATTATGATACTTTTACCTAATATTTTCATAAGGAAGGAAGATGATCATCCAGGCAAGAAGAAGTACTCCCGCCGCATATCGAGGAGATTCACTGGTACTATTCATGTTCGAGAAGGAAAAACTGACCGGGGAGGATGCGGACCTGGACAGGGCTTCGGGGGGAATGGCTGCGAGAGCGGTCAGATCCGGGGACTTTGAGGGAAAGGCGGGCCAGGTCGCCTTTCTTTACCCGGAAAAGGGGTTCGCAGCCGGCCGCATCATCCTGTCAGGACTGGGCGAAAGAAAGCGGTTCGATTCCGGCGCTTGGAGAAGGGCGCTGGCTGATACGGCGCGCAGGCTCCGCGGCACGGGCATTCGGGAGTTTGCTTTTGCCATGAATCACTGCCGGCCGGCGGATAACTTTGAAGCAATGGTCGAAGCGGCCGTAGAAGGCATCCTGCTCGGAATGTACCGCTTTACCGCGTATAAAACTGAAGACAACAGCGGCGCCGCCGCGCCGACAAAGGCCGTCCTGCTCGATCCTTCCATGGCAAGGATCCGGGAGGCGCGGAGGGCGATCGCCCGGGCGAAGGTCGTTTCGGACGCGGTGTGCCTTGCCCGGGAGCTTGCCTGCCGGCCTGCAAACGACATGACGCCCCGGAAGATGGCGGACGTCGCCCGCCGGATCGCTGCGAAGGAGGCTGTCAGGACGAGAATCCTTCATCCCGCCGGCATGAAAAAACTCGGCATGAACGCGATCCTGTCCGTCGCCGGGGGCAGTCATGAGCCCGCGCGGCTCATTACCATGGAATACAATGGACGGGGGAAAAGCCGGGAGAAAATAGTGCTCATCGGCAAAGGGATCACCTTCGACAGCGGCGGGATATGCATCAAAAACCCGGATCGGATGGACGAAATGAAATCGGACATGTCGGGCGGCGCTGCTGTGATAGGTGCAATAAACGCTGCAGCCCGGCTGAAACTTCCGGTCAATGTGGTCGGCCTGGTTCCCGCAATGGAAAATCTGCCGGGCGGAGGCGCAAGCAGACCCGGCGACATCGTCAAATCGATGTCGGGGCGCACGATCGAGATCGTGAATACGGATGCCGAAGGAAGACTGGCGCTGGCCGACGCCCTGACATACGCGGCCCGCTTCAGGCCCGCCGCCGTTATAGATATCGCGACTCTGACCGGTGCATGCGTAGTAGCCCTGGGCGACAGGGTTGCCGGAATGATGGGCAACGACGCGGAGCTGAAAAAAAGGATTTCCTCCGCAGCGGAGAAATCCGGCGAAAGGGTGTGGGAGCTGCCCCTCGAGGAGGAATATCTGGAAAAGCTAAAGAGCGAGTGCGCCGACATCAAGAACTCGGGAGGGCGGGAAGGGGGGGCCGTGACCGCGGCCGCTTTCCTTGGCAGATTCGCGGGTTCATATCCCTGGGTGCACCTTGACATAGCGGGACCGGCCTGGGCTGAATCGGAATACGGCTTCGTTTCAAAAGGACCCACGGGCTTCGGCGTTCTTCTCCTCGTCCGTTTCCTGAGGGATTGGGCGGAGCTGCCGCACGGAGAGCGCTCATGAGCATTAACGCCGCGCAGCGGATCCTCGAAAACGAGGTCCTGCGGATAGAGAATCTGAAGACCTGGTTCGAGACGCCCAGGGGAACAGTCCGGGCTGTGGACGGCGTCGATCTCAGTCTTGAGCGCGGGAAGACGCTCGGGGTGGTCGGAGAATCGGGATGCGGCAAGACCGTCCTGGCTCTTTCCATCCTGAAACTGGTGCCGCGGCCGGCCGGCAGGATAGTGTCGGGCCGCATCCTCCTGAACGGCATGGACCTTCTCGCCATGAGCGACGAGGAGATGCGCAGGGTTCGCGGGCGCTGCATATCGATGATCTTTCAGGAGCCCATGACGGCTTTGAATCCCGTGCTGCGGATAGGAGAGCAGGTTTCCGAGGTGGTAAGGCTTCACCAGGGGCTTTCCCGGAAAGACGCCCTGGAGCGGACGGTGGAAATGCTCGGAAAAGTAGGGATACCGTCGCCGGAAAAGAGGGTCCGTGATTATCCCCACCAGCTGAGCGGCGGCATGCGGCAGAGGGTGATGATCGCCATGGCCCTTTCCTGCAACCCGAGCCTCCTTCTTGCCGATGAGCCGACGACGGCCCTGGATGTGACGATCCAGGCCCAGATACTTGAATTAATCAGGCGTATTCAGGAGGACACGGGGACCTCGGTTATGATTATTACCCATGATCTCGGAGTCATATCGGAAGCGGCCCACTCCGTCGCCGTCATGTATGCGGGAAAAATCGTGGAATACGCCGCGGCGGAAATCATCTTTTCCAGGCCGCTGCACCCCTACACGACAGGGCTGCTGAAGTCGATACCCTCGCTGGAGGAGAGGGACGAAAAGGAATACCTGGAAGCAATACCCGGCGCGGTGCCGAGCCTTTTCGAACTCCCCGCCGGGTGCAGTTATCAGGACCGGTGTCCGGAAGTTGAGCCGGCATGCCGGGTTGAGCCTCAGGAGCTGAGGGAATGTTCGCCGGGGCACTTCGTGCGCTGCTGGAAGGAGCGGGAGAGAAAGGGATGAATCCGCTCCTTGCGGTCAGAAAACTGAAAAAGGATTACGTCGTGCGGGGAGGCCTTTTCTCCGGGCGGGACGGAGTCGTGCATGCCGTGGACGGCGTGGACCTCGATGTATATCCGGGCGAGACGGTCGGACTGGTGGGAGAAAGCGGATGCGGGAAAACCACCATCGGAAGGATTGCAGTGCGCCTTGAACGGCCCACAGAGGGAGAAATCCTGTTTGCCGGACGGGATGTCTTCTCCCTTTCAGGGCAGGAGCTGAAGCGGTTCCGGAGGGAAGCTCAGATCATTTTCCAGGATCCCTATTCATCTTTAAATCCCAGGAGGAGCGTGGGCGGCATACTGGGCGAGCCGTTCATCATTCATGGACTGTTCGAAAAGAAAGAGCGGGAAAAAAGGGTCCTCGCTCTCATGGACAAGGTGGGCCTTACGGCGGAACATATGAACCGCTATCCGCACGAGTTCAGCGGCGGCCAGCGGCAGAGGATAGGGATAGCAAGGGCCATTGCCCTGCAGCCGAAGCTGATCATAGCCGACGAGCCGGTCTCGGCGCTCGATGTGTCCATTCAGGCCCAGATTTTGAATCTGATGAAGGATCTCCAGAAGGAATTTCGCCTTACGTACCTTTTCATCAGCCACGACCTGAGCGTAGTGAGGCACATGAGCGACCGTATTGCAGTCATGTATCTCGGCAGGATCGTGGAAGCGGGGGACAGAAAAGACCTGTTCGACAGCCCCGCCCATCCGTACACCAGGGCGCTGCTTTCCGCCGTGCCCGTCCCGGGGAAGGGCAACGGACGGAAGAGAATCCTTCTGAACGGCGATCTTCCGAGCGCGATGTCGCCGCCGGAGGGCTGTCCCTTTCATCCGCGCTGCCCGGAAAAGACCTCATACTGCGAGAAAGAAGCCCCGGTCCTGAAGCGGAAAGAGGGCCAAAACCATCTTGTCTCATGCCACTATCATTAACAGGAATCGATGATGAAGAACGATACGGTAAAGAGGACAAAAGCGGAACTGGTTTCGGAAATTGAGGAGATGCGCCGAAGAATAGCGGATCTGGAACTCTCCCGGTCCGGCGATCCGGGCGGAAATGAAATCGTCTGCAGCGAAATACTGCAAAGTTCCCCTATTCCCATGTTCGCCGTTGACAGGAACCACCGGATCTTTTACTGGAATCGCGCAATGGAAAACCTGTCCGGCTATAAAACGGAGGAAATGAACGGAACCGACTCTCAATGGAGGATATTCTACAACGAAAAAAGGCCTCTTCTCGCCGACCTGCTGATCGACGAAGCCATCAAGCGGGGCCGGGCGGGGTTGACGGATTTCGACGTCTGGTACAGAGTCGGGTATAAAAGATCGAGCCTCCTCCCGGAGGCCTTCGAAGCGACCGATTTTTTCCCGAAGCTTGGAAGAGCGGGGAAATGGCTTCGCATGACAGCCGCCCTCGTCCGGAGCGGGGGCGGGAAGATCGTCGGCGCCCTGGAAACTTTCGAAGACATGACGGAGAGGGTGGAGGCCGAAAAGCTCAACAGGACTATGGTCGAGAGTTCGCCCATTGCGATCTACCTTTCGCGGAACGGCAGGTTCGTGTACGTCAATGCGCAATTCGAAAATTTTACCGGTTATTCCGCAAAAGAGCTTACCGGCCGGAAGACGCTCGAACTCGTGCATCCTGACGACCGGGAACAGGTGAGCGAAAATGCCGTCAGAATGCTGAACGGCGAGAGGACGCTGCCGTATGAATTCAGGTCGATCACGAAATCGGGCGCCGTCAGGAGGATAATGGAAACAGTTTCCTCAATCGAGTACGAGGGGAAGCGCGGCATGCTGGGCAACTATATGGACGTCACCGGCCTGAAAGAAGCCCAGGACAAAATTCGCGATCTGAGAGACCTGGAAACCTCGATTCTTGAAGCCATTCCCATCGCCGTGATCGGGCTTCAGAACCGGGTGATAAATTTCGCCAATAACGCCGTCCGGCCCGTTTTCGGATGGAGACCGGAGGATCTGATAGGAAAGAGCACAAGGGTCCTGTACCGCTCGGACAAGGAATTCGAGAAGATCGCCCAGGATTTCTACCCGGTGCTTGAGCAGGAGAGAGTTTTTTTCGAGGAATTCCCCTGCCGCAGAAAGGACGGAAAGGAAATCATTTGCCTGGTGACCGCGTCGAGAATCGGCGAGTACCTGAAGAACAGGAGCATCGTCGCCACTTACGAAGACATAACCGAGAGGAAAAAGGCCGAAGCCGATCTCAAGAAGAGCTTCGCGCGGCTTCAGCGCAGCATGGAAGATACCATCCAGACGATTGCGATGATCGTCGAGACGAGGGATCCCTACACGGCGGGTCATCAGCGGCGCGTGGACCTGCTGGCGTGCGCGATTGCGCGGGAAATGGGCCTTCCCCAGGAACGGATCGAGGGCATCCATACCGCCTCGGTGATTCACGATATAGGGAAAATTTACATACCCGCCGAGATGCTGAGCAAACCCGGCCACCTGACCGAAATCGAGTACGACATTATGAAGACGCATCCGCAGGTGAGCTACGACATTCTGAAGAGGATAGAATTTCCCTGGCCCGTGGCCAATATCGTTTACCAGCATCACGAGCGGTTCAACGGGTCCGGTTACCCGAGGGGATTGAAAGGCGAAGAAATACTCCTGGAGGCCCGCATTCTCGCCGTGGCCGACGTATTCGAATCCATGGCGTCGCATCGTCCGTACCGTCCGACTGTGGGTACCGACAAGGCCATCGAGGAGATATCCAAGAACAGAGGCATTCTGTACGATCCCGACGTAGTGGATGCGTGCCTGGGAGTCCTGGCCAAGGGATTCAAATTCGAGTAGAGGGACCGGCATGGAAACGACTTTTTTGGGCGTGTTGGCGGGATTGATCATCGGCGGTTTGATCGCGTGGCTTGCCGCGAGGGCCAGGTTTCAAAGGGAATCGGCCGAAAAAATAGCCGAGCTGGAAGGCAGTGCAAAATTCGCCCAGGGGCAGGCGGACCAGCTCCACGCCAGGATGGCGCGGGCCGAGGAGGAGACGGAGAAGCTGGGCGCCGCGCTGGAGGAGGAAACGAAGAAAAGAGTGGAAATGGAGACGAGGCTCGGGGAGGCGGACAGGAACATCGAGCGGCAGAAAGAGCTGGTGACGCTCATGAAGACCGAAATGGTGGAAACCTTCAAGGCGCATGCGGCGTCCGCCCTGGAAACCTCAAATACAAATTTCCTCCAGCTCGCCAAAGAACATCTGGGGAAGATCATCGAGCAGACCAAAGGACGTCTTGGAGAGCATTATGCCGCCGTGGAGGGGACGGTCAGGCCCCTCGAGGAAATGCTGAAACGCTACGAAGAGGGGCTGAAAGCGATCGAAAAAAACAGAAGCGAGAGCTACGGCGGACTGGCGCAGTCCATACAGTCCCTGTCGCTGATGAGCGAGCAGCTGCGGAAGGAAACGAACACGCTCGTCACCGCGCTCCAGAGTCCGAAACCGGGGGGCGCCTGGGGACAGATGAGTCTGAAGCGGGCGGTCGAGCTTGCCGGGATGGCGCCGTATTGCGATTTTTACGAGGAGGTGTCCGTTACCGCCGAGAGCGGAAGGCTGCGTCCGGACATGGTGATCAGGCTTCCGAACGGCAGGACGATCATCATCGACGCCAAGGCGCCGGTAAAGGCCTACCTGGCCGCGGTGCAATCATCCTCTTCCGACGAGGACAGGGCGAAGGCGCAGGCGGGATATGTCAGCCAGGTGAGGGTGCACATGAACAGCCTCTGCCTGAAATCCTACTGGGAGCAATTCGAGAGCACCCCCGAAATGGTGGTCATGTATCTGCCGGGCGAGTCTTTCTTCAGCGTGGCCCTGGAAATAGACCCGAAGCTCGTGGAAGACGGAATTCTGAAGAAAGTCATTCTGGCAACTCCGACGACGCTGATAGCCCTGCTGCGCGCGATCGCCTTCGGATGGCAGCAGGAACAGGTGGCGAAGGGAGCCCGGGAAATCAGCCGCCTCGGCAAGGAACTGTACGAGCGCTTCGCCGTCGTCGTGGAGCACTTCAGCAGAGTCGGGAGCGGCCTGAACAGGGCTGTCGAATCGCACAATGAAGCAGTCCGCTCCCTGGAAACCCGCCTCATACCCTCCTTCAGGCGCTTCAAGGAACTCGGCGTCTCCAGCACGAAAGAGGTCGAGGACAACTTGATTGAAATACAGAAAACAGCAAAGGAAACGAAAATACAGGTGGAGTGACGATCAGGAATCCGCGCGGACTCAGACGTTGAAAAGGGTCCCGGTCGCGGCGAGGCTCTTGAGCTCCCTGTCCGCCCAGTAGCGGACGATCAGGAATGTCAGGAGGTTGGAGACGGGATGAGCAAGCCAGACCCCGCTCAGGCCCAGGAGCATGGGAAGAAGGAAAAGAAAAGGAACGAGGAGAAGCGAATCCCGGGTGACGAGCAGAACCATGGAGGTGAATCCTTTTCCCAGTCCGTTGAACATGCTGATCCAGATAATAACGGGAGCGATGGGGAGGAGCGCCGTCGAGTATATCCTTAACGCGGGCAACGCCGTCTCGATGAGCAGGGCGTCGTCGGTGAACAATCTGAGAATGAACGGGGCAAACAACTCGAGAATAACAACGCTTACCCCCGCGATAAGCGAGGAGACGCGGACCGCCAGCCGGACTATGCCGTCCAGGCGGCGGTAAAGCCCGGCCCCGAAGCTGTAGCCGACAAGGGGCATGACGCCGTGCCCGATCCCGAACAGCACCCAGACCACTATCCCGCTGACACGGAACAGGAGTCCCATCGTCGCCAGGGCGAGCGGACCGAATCCTCCCAGAACGTGGTTGTACACGGTAAAGACAATGCTGAGGGTGATGTTCATGATAAAGGCGGGAAACCCGACCTGGGAAATGGCGGAGATAACCGCCGGATCGGGCAGTATATCACGCAGCCGGATGCGGTACTTTGAGTGCTGAGACAGGAGGATGGCCAGCGCCACAAATCCCGTTCCGACCTGGCCGATGATAAGAGCCAGGGCCGCTCCGCGTATTCCCAGCGCCGGGAAGGGGCCCCAGCCGAGAATGAGAAACGGATCGAGAACAGCGCCGACCAGCGCCGCGAAAACTATTACGTACATGGACAGATTGGGATTGCCTTCGGCCCGGAAGAGATTGCTCGATATGATGAGAAAAATCTGGAAAGGCGCCGCAAGCACGAAAATGCCGATATAGGCGAGGGCGACTTCCATGATCTCTTCCGTCGCCCCGAAGAAACGGAGCAGGGGGGAAGGAAAGAGCAGTCCGCAGGCGATCACCAGCGCGCCGAAAAATACGGACAGGAGAATTCCCTGACCCGCCGTGCGGAAGGCGAGGTCGTTCCGGCGCGCTCCGAACATCCGGGCCGCGAAGGAACCCGCTCCAATTCCGGCGCCGACTCCCACGGAGCCGATCACGATCTGGACGGGGAAAGAAATCGTCAGCGCGGCGATTTCTTTCGAACCCACCCGGGCGAGCCAGTAGACATCGACGAGATTGTATATTGCCATCATGAGCATTGCGGCGATTGACGGCATGCTCATCTGAAAAAGCAAAGGGCCGATGGGACTCGACCCCAGATCGAGCTTTTGATTTTGGAATAGTTTCATTTCAATTGCGGGTGGAAGTTGACAGAACTTAGGTTTAAAATCAAGTAAAATACGGATGAAGGCGGTATGGGAGAAAATCACCGGAATCTGATCGTTATTCTCGGGCCGACCGCAACGGGCAAAACGGCCGTGGCGGTCAGGCTGGCAAAGCAGGTCGGCACGGAAATAATTTCCGCCGATTCCCGCCAGGTATATCACGGGATGGATATCGGAACCGGGAAGGACCTTGACGAGTATCGCCGCGCGGGCGTCGTCTGCCATCTGATTGACCTGCTGGATCCGGCCGGCGAATTCAGCGTTTACGATTACCAGCAGGCGTTCTTTTCCCGGTTCGGGGAAATGAGGGAGCGCGGATTGATTCCCGTCATGTCGGGGGGGAGCGGACTCTACATCGAATCGGTCCTGAGGAATTACCGTATGGCGGAAGTTCCGGAGAATCACCTGCTGCGGAGGGAGCTCATGCCCCTCGGAATGGATGAGCTCAAGGCGATACTCCTGGAGCTTAAACCCGTTCTGCATAATAAAACGGATTTTACCGACAGGGAACGGATTATCCGAGCCATAGAAATAGCATCCCGGCCCCCGGAGGATACTCCCGAAAGGCCGGAAATACGCCCGCTCGTCATAGGCATAAGCTGCGGCCGGGAGGAACTGAGAAAAAAGATCGGCGAGCGCCTGAGAAAGAGGATGGACTCGGGCATGATCGAAGAGGTGCAGGGCCTGGTAAACGCGGGGATCGGCTGGGAGAGGCTCGACAGGTTCGGTCTCGAATACCGCTGTACGGGCCTTTATCTTCGGGGCGAGATGACGCGGAGTGAGCTTATTGATACTCTGGAAATCAGGATCCGCCGGTTCGCCAAAAGGCAGATGACCTGGTTCCGCCGGATGGAGAGACTCGGCATACGTATCCGCTGGTTCAATTTCGGAGAATACGAAAATATTTCCGAATACGTCAGAAACTCACTTTAACAGAGATCAGTGCTTATAATTCCCCCAGATAGGTCTTTCGGACCCGATCATCGCAGAGAAGATCCTGCCCCGTTCCGGAAAGGGCCAGTACTCCCGTCTCGAGCACATAGCCGTAATCGGCGATGCTGAGCGCCGCCATGGCGTTCTGTTCTATCAGCAGGATGGTCGTGCCCTGATTGTTGATTTCGCGGATTACGCGGAACACTTCCGAAATCAGCATGGGGGCGAGGCCCAGGGAGGGCTCGTCCAGGAGGAGGATCTTCGGCGCGGCCATGAGGGCGCGGCCAACGGCGAGCATCTGCTGCTCTCCGCCGGAAAGGGTGCCGGCCGGCTGGCGCGCCCGCTCGCGGAGCCTCGGGAAAATGGAGTATACCCTGTCCAGATCGCCGCGGACTTCCCTGTGGTCGACGCGGCTGTAAGCGCCCATGAGGAGGTTTTCGTATACGCTCAGGTTCACGAATACCTTCCTGCCTTCGGGCGCCATGACGATTCCGTCCCGTGCAACCAGATGAGGAGCCATGCCGGCGATGTCATGGCCGAGGAAGCGGATTTCTCCCGAGGTCGGCCGGACAAGGCCGCAGATGGTCCTCAGCAGCGTGCTCTTGCCGGCCCCGTTCGCCCCGATCAGGGTTACTATTTTTTCTTCCGAAACATTCAGGGTGATTCCCCGTACGGCGTGTATCCCTCCATAATGCACGTGAAGATCGTTTACTCTCAACATGTCCGGACCTCCCCCAGATAAGCTTCAATGACCTTGGGGTCCTTCTGGATTTCAAGGGGAGTGCCCTCGGCGATCGTTATCCCGTAGTCGAGAACTTTTATCCGCTCGCATATCCTCATCACGAATTTCATATCGTGCTCAATCAGAAGGATGGTTAACCCGAAATCCTCTTTCAGCCGGAGGATGAGGTCCAGCAGTTCCTGCGTTTCGCTGGGATTCATCCCCGCCGCGGGCTCGTCCAGCAGCAGGAGTTTCGGACCGGTTCCGAGCGCCCGTGCGATTTCCAGCTTGCGCTGCTTGCCGTAGGGCAGGGAAGAAGACTGCTCCTCCGCCGACTCCGCCAGCCCGACCTCGTTCAGAAGCAGCATGGCTTTCCGCATCATCTCCTCTTCTTCGCGCCGGTAAAGGGGAAAATGGAAAACGGCGCCGAAGAACGAAGACCGGATCCGGCAGTGGTACGCCAGCATGATGTTCTCGATAACCTTGAGGTCCGGGAAAAGGCGTATATTCTGGAAAGTCCTGGCGATGCCCAGCTTCGTTATCTCGTGCGCCTTCTTTCCGTTCAGGACTTTCCCCTCGAACAGGATTTTGCCCTCGGAGGGAGTATAATAGCCGGCGATCATGTTGAAGACCGTTGTCTTGCCGGCCCCGTTCGGGCCGATCAAACCGACGATTTCCCCCCTGCACAGGCTGAGGTCGAAGCCGCTTACGGCCGTAAGGCCGCCGAACTGCATCGTCAGATTTTCCGCCCTGAAGAGTTCAGTCACTTTGCCTTCCCCGGACCGCGTTGCAGTCTCCTGATTCCGCTGAAAACCGCGTTCCAGGAAAATTCACGCGTTCCCATGATCCCCTGCCTGGCGAAAATCATCATCAGCACGAGCAGGAGGGAAAAGATAACCATTCTCATTCCGGGGATGCCGGGGATGTCAAGCGGGCCGATCTGCATCGGCTCTTCCACGAAGCGCAGGGCCTCGCCTCCCCATGTGACCAGCAAGGCCGCGAGCACCGCCCCCGTCGTGCTTCCCAGCCCGCCCAGCACAATGATGATCAGGAGGTTGAACGTGAGGAAAAAAGTGAACAGCGAGGGTGAAATGGTGGTGATCAGATGCGCCAGCAGGCCTCCGCCGATCCCGGCGAAAAACGCGCTGACGATAAAGGCCAGCATCTTGTGCCAGAAGGTGTTTATGCCGATGGCCTCCGCCGCCGTTTCGTCATACCGGATCGCCTTCAGCGCCATTCCATAGCTGCTCCTCACCAGCCGGCCGACGAAGAAAACCGTGGCCAGGGCGAACCCGGACGTCCACCAGAGGTCGGTATGGGCCTCTATGCCTTTAAGTCCCAGCGGACCGTTTGTGACGCTCTGGGTGTTGTTGGCGACGACCCGCACAACCTCTCCGAAACCGAGGGTCACGATGGCGAGGTAATCGCCTCGCACCCGGAAGACGGGAAAACCCATCAGCAGCCCGAAGAGGGCCGAGACTGATCCGGCGGCGAGGAGGGACACGTAAAAAGGCGTCTGGATCTCGTTCAGGGGCCAGATGACGGGATCGATTATGAAGGACAATTCCTTCTCGAGCGGAGACATCGTCAGCAGGGCGGACGTATATGCTCCAATGGCCAGGAAAGCGTTGGGTCCGAGGGAAAACTGGCCCGTAACGCCGTTGATCAGGTTGTAACTCACGGCCAGCGCAGCAAAGATGGCGCAGTTGTTCAGAATGCGGATCTGGTAGTCGGACGCGCCGCTGTCGGCGAAATAGAGGACGGCGGCCACGACGGCGATCGCCGCCAGCGAAAGCGCCTGATTTCTCTTCCTGTGAGGATCCACGGCAGTCCTCCGGCTAGTCCGGGAGCTTCTGTCCCATCAGCCCCGTCGGGCGGAACAGAAGGATCAGGATCAGGATGGCGAAGGCGATTGCGTCCCTGTATCCGGCCATGTCCGGACGGAGCGCCACCAGCAGGATTTCGATGATCCCGAGGAGAAGCCCCCCCAGCATCGCGCCCGTGACGTTTCCTATCCCGCCGAGAACCGCGGCCACGAACGCCTTGAGGCCGGGGATGATGCCCATGAGGGGATTGATCTGCGGATAGCGCATCGCCCACATGATTCCTCCCGCCGCGGCCGCCGCGGAGCCGATGGCGAAGGTAAGCGCGATTATCCGGTTGACGTCCACCCCCATCAGCTTCGTCGTTTCCATGTCGTAGGCGATGCAGCGCATGGCCCGTCCCGTCCTGGTATCGTGGATGATGAAGAGAATCACTCCGAGCAGGACCAGGGTCAGCACGAACGACCAGATATTCAAGTCGAGAATCCTCACCCCCGCGATTTCCCGTATCTCGGAGAGAAATTCCGGACGGTAAAACGCCTTGGGTCTTCCGCTGAAGAGCACGAGGCCGAGGTTCTCGAGCAGGAAAGAAACGCCGATGGCGGTGATGAGAGCGGAAATGCGCGGGGCGTTGCGAACGGGCCTGTAGGCGCCGATGTCGATGAGGATTCCCGCCGCAGCCGTAAGGATCACGGCCAGCAGAAAAGAAGCCCACCACGGAAGCGAGAACATGAAAATTCCGTAAAAGGCGAAATAGCATCCGATCATCATGATGTCGCCGTGAGCGAAATTGATGAGCCGGAGTATGCCGTAAACGAGCGTGTAACCGACCGCGATCAGGCCGTACAGCCCGCCCAGGGAAATGCCGTTGATGACCTGCTGCGCGAGAAAGGAGAAATCCATCCTAAAAAAGAGGGGCGATTGAGACTAATCGCCCCCGGTCCTTCATTGTTTCGGTCCGTTCAGGGATTCACAGTTGCCAGGTAGCGGAATTTTCCGTTCTTTACCTGCAGGATGACCATGCTCTTCACCGCGTTTCCATCCTCTCCGATATTGATGACCCCGGAGACGCCTTCGAACTTCCTTGTTTTCGCCAGCGCCGCCCTGACCCTGGGGCCTTCCACGGATTTTGCGCGCTCCATGGCGTTCAGCAGGACAAAATAGGCGTCGGCCCCGAGCGCGTCAAAACCGCTGGCTTCCATTTTGAATTTGCCCTCGTAATTGCGGATGTACTGTTTCGCCAGCTTTGTGGCCGCGCCTTCCTTTTCAAAATGACCCGTCAGGAGGAAACCTTCCACCGCTTTGCCTCCGATTTTTATCAGCTCGGGGGCCTGGGCGCCGTCGGCGGACATGATCGGGATCCTCATCCCCAGCTCTGCGGCCTGCTTGCAGATCAGGGCGTCTTCCGCGTAGTAGTTGGGGAGGTACAGGATATCCGGCCTGGTGGCCATAATGGCCGAAATCTGCGCCGTGAAGTCCTGGTCTCCGGTCTGGCAATATGTCGTCTGAACGATCTTGCCTCCCATTTTCGTAAAATTGTTACGGAAGAAATTGGCGAGGTCCACGCAGTAATCCTGCGCCCTGTCTATAAGCAGGGCGGCGCGCCTTGCTTTCAGGCTGTTGAACGCGAACCGCGCTGCGACTTCCCCCTGGAACGGGTCGATGAAGCAGACCCTGAACGTATATTTTCTGTTCTGGGTGACTCTGGGGTCCGTCGCCGTCGGAGAGATGATGGGGATCCGGGCTTTTTCGGCGATGGGCGTGGCCGCCATTGTATTGCTGCTTGTGGCCGTCCCGATTATGGCGTGTACCCTGTTTCTGCTGATCAGGCGGTCCACGGCGTTGGCCGCTTCGATGCGGTCGCTCTTTTCATCAACAAGAATGAGTTCGACCGGCCTCCCCAGCACGCGGGGCTTCATCCGGTTTGCCATCTGAATGCCCGCCCACTCCATCTGACCGTAAGACGCCACTCCGCCGGTCATCGGCAGGAAAACCCCGATACGGACCGCGTCCCCGGCTTGCGCGAACGCGGGACCGGAAAACGATGCGACCAGAAGCGCAATCAGCACGAAGGCAACAGACAGTTTCACCGATTTCATGATACCCCTCCCAGCCGGTGCGGTTATTTTGTTTCAGTACGAAAAACAACGTCATTGGCTAACATAGAAGAAAGATGGATGTCAACCGGTATGATTCAGATCGAAAGTACAAACTGCGCGGAATTGCGCAAAAAAAGCTTTGCGTCGACGGCGGGTTTGCGTTAAAAAACAATCCGGTCGCGGTTTGGATACATGCAGGACAGCATAGACGCATATCTGCAGTTCATCGCTGTGGAAAAGGGTTCGTCCCTGAACACTTTAGAGGCATACGGCAGGGATCTCCTCAGATATGCGCAGTTTCTGTCGAGGTCGGGCGTGAAGGACGCGAAAACCGCGCGGCCGGAGCATGCGACCGCATTTCTATGGGAGCTCCGCGCCGAGGGGTTGAGCGCGAACTCGATCAACCGCTGCCTCGCGGCGGTTCGCGGGTTTTATAAGTACCTCGTCAGAGAGGGCCGGATCGGCGAAAGCCCCGTGGCGGAAGTAGGGTTGTCGAAGACCTGGACGAAGCTGCCGGGAGCCCTGAGCCGCGCAGAAATGGACCGCCTCCTCGCCGCGCCCCGCGCGGACGGGACCATCGGCGCGAGGGACAAGGCGATGCTGGAGCTCCTCTACGCCACCGGGATCCGCGTATCGGAACTGATCGCGCTGACGCTCAATGACGTCAACTGGCATGTAGGGTATCTCACGGCCATGGGCAAGGGGAGAAAGGAGCGCATCGTCCCGATCGGCAGGGCGGCGATCCGCTCTCTGAAAAATTACGTGGAAGGGGCCAGGCTGCAGCTGGAGAAAAAGCAGAGCCCCTTTCTTTTCCTGAACCGGGCGGGGGAGGGGTTGACCCGCCAGGGCTTCTGGAAGATAGTCAAAAGGCATGCGCGGACCGCCGGCCTGGAGAGCAAAGTGCATCCGCATACGTTCCGTCATTCTTTCGCGACGCATCTGCTCGAGGGCGGGGCCGATCTCAGGTCCGTTCAGATAATGCTCGGCCATGCGGATATCTCGACGACGCAGATTTATACGCACGTGACCAGGTCGCGCTTGAAGGAAATTCACAAGAAGTATCATCCGAGGGGATGACGGGATTCGAACAGGAAATGGAATATTACAAAAAAAAGAAAGAAAAAAATAAACGCGCCCTATCCTGGCGCGTTATCCTCGATCGGCTGCCCTCCCGCAGGCGGCTGATAATCGCAGGCTGCGCGATCGCCGCGGTCGTGCTGGCCGCCGGGGCCTGGCTGCTGCTGCAGTCCGGGACGAAAACGGGCAAGGGCGTCAGGGAGGCCGTTTTGACCCTGATCGCCGGCCGCACGCCGTCGCTGGATTATGTCCTGGTGGAGAAGAACGGCAAGGATCAGCGCCTTGCCGCCGGGGACACACTGGAAATCGGGTACAGGGATGAATTCGTCATCAAGGATGTCCGTACCGGCTCTCCGTTCGAAGCGGGAATATCCGTGAGGGTCAGGGGACTCGAAGGAAAGGAGACGTACCGCGTCGTCCTGAAGGGGATCGAGATGGTTGACCGCGTTATGGCCTTCGAATCGTCCCGCGCGCGGGGAGCCACGCGCCCGGAATTCGCCATTCAGGTGCTTTTCCGGGAAAAAGCCATGGCGGAAATCCCGGTCGCGGTGGAGATCGGCCCGCAGGACTGGCTTCGCGCGGCCAAGGAATCCTCTTCCGGCACCCGGTCAATAGACCCTCTGAAGCGCGCCGTCGAAATGAACGCCCAGGATACGTCGGTGCGCAAGATGCTTGCCTCCGCTTATACCGAGCAGGGGCACAAGGAAAAGGCCATTTCAGAGTATCGGAAGGTCCTGAAACAGAAACCGGACGATATGCCCGCCCTGATCGGCCTGGCGGGGCTGCTGACGGAAAAGAAACAGTACGAGGAGGCCCTTCCCCTTTACAACCTGATCCTGAAGAAAAATCCCTCCGACGCGGCCGCCCAGGCCAATGCCGGCTTTATTTCGGGCAAACTGGACAAATGGGCTGACGCCGCCAGGTATTATTCGGAATCCCTGAAGCTGCAGCCGCAAAACAAGATTCTCCATTTCCGCCTGGCGGAGGCGTATGAGAAGACCGGCCGGGCGAAAGAGGCCATAGAGAGCTACCGGGCCTACCTGAAGAGCAAGCCGGGAGACGTCAACGCCCTGACGGCGATGGCCGAATTGAGCATGAAAACCGGCAACAACGACGAGGCCATCCGGATATACTCCGAGATCGTCCGGATCAATCCGAAAAACGCCCTCGCTTACGCCTATCTGGGCCTGGCCCACGGGGGAAAGGGCAACCGGAAGGAGGAAATCGCGAATTACCGGAAGGCCCTGTCACTTAACCCCAAAGACCCGCTGGTGCATTACAATCTCGCCGTTGCCTACGAAAAGGAAAAGAGATTCCGGGAAGCCGCCGCCGAGCTGGAAAAAGTGCTGAAGCTCCGCCCGAAAGATACGGACGCGCCGATCAGGCTCGGAGACATATACCTGAGGGAAAAGAAATACAAGGCCGCCGTCGGCATGTACGAAAAGGCGGTCAAGGCATCTCCAAATAACGGCGGCCTCCATGCGGGTCTTGCTTACGCCCTGGGAGAGGCGCGCCAGTACAGGAAATCCGCAGACCATTACGAAAAGGCGATTAAGCTGGGATCCGCCGATCCGCAGATCAGGTACAATCTCGGGTATACGTACGAAAAGCTGAATAACATGAAGAGGGCGGCGGAAGAATACGAGAAGTTCGCCGCGGTCAGGCCGAACAACCAGGTCCTGTCTTTTCTCGCGGATTATTATCTCGGCCGCAAGGATTACGCCGCCGCCATCCGGACCTACGAAAAGATGATAAAGACCCAGCCGAAAACGGCGGGACTGTATTCGAGTCTCGCCCGTGCATACGGGCTGAAGGGCGATGTGGATAAGGAAATAGAGAATTATAAAACCGCCCTTAAATATGATAAGGAAGATGATGAAATATACGCGGGGCTGGGCGCGGCGTACGAAAAGAAAGGAATGATCCGGGAGGCGTTGAGGGAATATACGACGGCGTACGGGATCAATCCTGAATCGTCCAGGGCGGCAAGGAAAATACCGCAGCTGAAAATCAGGATACTCCAGCAGAAGCACGAATCGCAAAAGGGGGCGAGTTGAGCGCGACTATCGGAGCAGGCAAGGTCCGCATCGGCGGGGGGGCGCCCTTCGTCCTGATCGCCGGGCCGTGCGTCATCGAAAGCGAAGACCTGGTCTGGAAAACGGCCGAATACCTGAAAGAGCTTGCCGGCAGGCTCGGCATACCGCTTGTATTCAAGTCCTCCTTCGACAAAGCGAATCGGAGCGCGGCGGATTCCTTCCGCGGGCCGGGCCTCGTCAAGGGCCTGGAAATCCTGGGCAGGATCAGGCGCGAGCTGGATATACCCGTTCTCTCGGACGTGCACCGTTTCGAGGAAATAGATCCCGCCGCTCAGGCGCTGGACGTCCTCCAGGTGCCCGCGTTTCTATGCCGGCAGACGGACTTCGTCATGGAGGTCGCCCGCAGGGCCCGCGCCATAAACATCAAAAAGGGGCAGTTCCTGGCGCCGTGGGATGTCTCAACCCTGATCGAAAAGGCTGTCGCGGCGGGAAACGGGAATATACTGGTGACGGAGAGGGGGACGACCTTCGGATATAATAATCTGGTCGCCGATATGCGGTCGCTTCCCGCAATCAGGAAAATGGGAGTGCCGGTCGTGTTCGATGCGACGCACTCCGCGCAGATGCCCGGAGGCGCCGGCCGCTCATCGGGCGGCGACCGCGCCGTCGTGCCGTGTCTTGCCAGGGCGGCTGCAGGCGCGGGGGTGGACGGCTTATTCCTGGAAGTGCACCCGGATCCGGATCGGGCGCTGTGCGACGGCCCCAATTCCCTGGCGCTCGACGCCCTGCCGGAACTTCTGTCCGTGTTGAAGGAAATAGACGCGGTGGTGAAAAAAGCGGAACGGAGCCATGCAGCCGATCGATCCTGAGACCAGAAGGAGGATTCTCCTCATACGGCACGTCATCTTCGATGTCGACGGCGTATTGACGGACGGGCGCATCGTATACGACGACGACGGGCGGGAATTGAAATTCTTTGATGTTAAGGACGGCCACGGGATCAAAATGCTGATGAGGGCGGGAATCGGGGTGGTGTTCCTGACGGGAAGAACTTCCCGGGTAGTCGAATTCCGCGCCCGGGATCTCGGCGTCACCGACGTATTTCAGGGTGCGAAGGACAAAACGGCCGTGTTCGATAAGATTCTCGAATCCAGGGGAATACCGGCCGGGCATGTCGCCTGTGTCGGAGACGACATTACGGATATTCCTCTCATGCGAAAGGCCGGTTTTGCCTTTGCGGTCGCAGATGCCATGCCCCTCGCGCGCCGCTCAGCCGATTACGTGACGCGCAGAAGTGGAGGACGCGGGGCGGCGAGAGAGATCTGCGAGCTTATTCTCAAGCAGCAGGGGAAATGGAATGAAGTCGTTTCCCGGTATATAAACTTTACATCACATCAGCCCGATGGTATATTGCGCGTGCATACAGGTTGCGATATTGAAAAGACCTGATTTCATGCTCTCCATAATGCGATTCCTTGTGAAGCCGGGCCGGACAAGGATTTACGCAGCCGCCGGGCTTATCCTCCTGATTGCCGGAGCAGCCGGTATTCTGATGTACATCTCGGGCGGTGACGGAAATAAGGGGGAGACGCTGAAGATCATCCCCGAGAATGTTGATCTCCAGGTCAAGAACATCCATTTCACGGAAGTGGGAGACCCTGACCTGAAATGGGAGCTGCAGGCGGATTCCGGCCGGTATGTCAAGAAAGACAATCTGGCCTATTTCGACAACATCCGGATCAAATTGATTACGTCCGGGGGAAAGAGCTACACCATGACGGGCGAGAGCGGAATACTGCATACCGACAGCAACGACGCGGAGATTACCGGAAATGTCGTTGTCGTCTCCGACCGCGGGGACCGTTTTACGACGGACAAGCTGCTTTATTCCGCCGCGGACCGCATTGTACATACTGATGGAAAAGTCTTCATGGAAGGCAACAAGACAGCCATTAACGCCAGGGGAATGAAGCTGTACGTAAAGGAAGAGAGAGTCTCTCTTCTTTCCGGCGTGCAGGCCGTTTTATCCAAGTAAAGAAGAAGATGAGAGGTTGAGAAGCTGAGACAAAGAAGGATTAAGATGACCGGGCTTTCCAGGTGAACTGTGAACTGCGAACCGCGAACTGTGAACTCAAAAATTTTGGTCCTCATTATTTCATGCCTGTTGCTTATGGCCGGATCGAATGCCGCGGCTCAGAGCAAGGCCAAAGACTTCAAAGCGAAAAGGGGCGGACCAATAAGGATCACGTCCGACCGGCTTGATGCATATAACGAGCAGAAGCTGGCCGTATTCAGCGGCAATGTCGTAGCCGTCGAGGCGGATCGGGTGATGAAATCGAACCAGCTTTACATCTATTATAAAAAAGAGAGCAAAAAAGAGGATAAGCCGAAAGCGGAATCAAAACTCGATTCCGGAGCCGGCGACCTTGACCGCATCGAAGCGAAAGGAAACGTACGGATTACCCAGGGGGAAAGAATCATCACGGGCGAAGAAGCGGTATTTCTGAACGACGATCAGAAGATAATCGTGACCGGCAATCCGGTAATGAGGGAGGGCGGCAACACGATCAGGGGGGATAAGATAATCGTGCTGCTTGAGGAGGACAGGGGTTTCGTGGAAAGTTCCTCTCAAAGCAGGGTGACGGCGGTTATTTACCCTGAGGACAAGGATAAGGTTAAAGGTAAAAAATAAAGAGTGAAGAAAGCATGGGAAGACTGGCGGCCAGAGGATTGACAAAGATATACGGCAAGAGAACAGTCGTGAGCGATGTCAATCTCGATATTTATCCCGGCGAAGTGGTCGGCCTGCTGGGGCCGAACGGCGCCGGGAAAACGACGACTTTTTACATGATCGTCGGACTCATCAAGCCGGATGGGGGCCAGATCTACCTCGATGAGAAAGAGATAAGCTCCTACCCCATGTACAGGCGCGCGAGGAACGGGATTAATTATCTGCCCCAGGAACCCTCAATTTTCCGGAAGCTTTCCGTGGAGGAGAACATCCTGGCCATCCTGGAGCTGCTTTACGAGGACCGGTCCGAGCGCATGGCAAGGCTGGAAGAGCTGCTCGGGGAGCTGAATATAGGACACCTGGCGAAGAACAAGGCTTTTTCCCTTTCGGGAGGCGAGCGCAGGCGAGTCGAAATCACGCGCGCGCTGGTGACTTCGCCGCAATATATTCTGCTGGATGAGCCTTTCGCCGGCATAGACCCGCTGGCCGTTGCGGACATACAGCAGATCATCTTAAAATTGAAAGAAAAGAACATTGGTATTATAATATCGGATCATAACGTGCGTGAAACGCTGACTGTATGCGACCGGGCCTATATCGTCAACGAGGGGAGCATCCTCGTGGAGGGAGACCCGGCGTTCATTGCAGGAAGCGAAACGGCGAGGAAATTTTACCTCGGAGAGAAATTTTCTTTCTGATCGATTCATCGGCAGGGCTATGGCTTTCGAACTTAAGCAGAATCTGAAATTGTCGCAGCAGTTGATCATGACGCCCCAACTGCAGCAGGCGATCAAGCTCCTGCAGCTTTCCCGGCTCGAGCTCGTTGACGTGATCAGGCAGGAAATGGAAGAAAATCCCCTGCTCGAGGAAACGGCGGCGGAAGGCGACGCTGATGACGGCGTTGAGGCGGGGCCCGCCGAGGCGGAGATAGCGAAGCCGACTAATCATCTCGAGGAGCTGACGGGAGAGGGGGACGGGAAAGAGGAATTCGACTGGAACGGCTACCTGGAAGACTACGGTCCCGTAGGGGTTTCCTACCAGCGGGAAGAGACGGAAGGGCCGACCTGGGAAAATATTCTGACCAAAAAGACGACGCTGAAGGATTATCTGATGTGGCAGCTGCATCTTTCGCGTATTTCAGATCCCGAAAAGACGGTAGGCGAGCAGGTAATCGGCAACATAGACTCGAACGGCTATCTCATGGCTTCCGTCGAAGAGATCGCGGAACTGGAAAAAGCGGAAGTCCCTTTTGTGGAAAGCGTGCTTTCGAAAATACAGCAGTTCGACCCCCCCGGGATCGCCGCGCGCGATCTTAAGGAGTGCCTGCTGCTCCAGGCAGCCGTCCTGAACGCCGGGCCCCTGGTGGAGACAATCATCAGAGACCACATTAAAGACTTGGAAACAAAAAATTACAACTACATAGTAAGGAAACTTAAAGTATCTCTTGATGATGTGCTTGCTGCTGTTGCAATGATCAGCGGCATGGATCCGAAGCCGGGCCGGATCTACAGTGAGGAACGCGATCAGTATATCATTCCGGACGTTTATGTTTTCAAGGTAGGAGATGAATACAAGATCGTGCTGAACGAAGACGGCCTGCCGAGACTCAGGATCAGCAATTTTTACAGGGAGATCCTCGGCGGCGTCAACGGTGCGCAGAAATCCGAGAAATGCAAGGAATATATCAAAGAGAGGCTGCATTCGGCGACGTGGCTCATCAAGAGCATACAGCAGCGGCAAAGGACAATATACCGCGTTTCGGAAAGCATCATCAAGTACCAGCGGGAATTTTTCGACGAAGGAATTCAGTATCTGAGGCCGATGGTTCTGAGGGACGTGGCCGAGGACGTGGAGATGCACGAGTCGACCATCAGCCGAGTGACCACGAATAAATACATGCACACGCCGCGGGGTATTTTCGAGCTCAAATATTTCTTCAACAGCAGCATCAGCAGAATGTCGGGGGACGCCATCGCCTCCAAGAGCGTTCAGGAAGACATCCGCAAGATCATCCAGAATGAAAACAAATACAAGCCTTACAGCGACAGTGAAATAGTCGATCTCCTGAAAGCCTCAGGGATCTCAATCGCCCGGAGGACGGTGGCCAAATACCGGGAGATGATGAATATACTTCCGTCTTCAAAAAGAAGGGCCTTTTCGGCGAATAAAGTGAAGTAAAGGCCTCGCGGCCGGCGGGTTGCAGGCGGAAAATCATGGGTGGAGGTTTGAGTATGCAGGTTTCTGTTACCTTCAGGAACACTGAAGCGGCAGACTGGTTCAAGAATTACGTGAACGACAGTTTTCAGAAGCTTAGAAAGTATCTGGACAAGCCTCTCGAGGCGCACGTCATCATTTCAGTGGAAAAGTTCCGAAACGTCGCAGAAGTAAACCTGATGGCAAAAGGGATCAACATAAACGGGAAAGAAGAAGCAAAAGACATGCAGCTGGCGTTCGACAGCGTCATGGAAAAAATCGAGAGGCAGATCAAGAAACACAAGGAAAAGACGAGAAACCACAAGGAAATTTCATCCCGGGCGGAAGCGATGTCCTCCCTTGAGACGGCCGAGGAATTCGCCGATGAACGACCCCGGATCGCCGAGACGAGGAAAGTCGCTTTGATCCCCATGTCGCCGGAAGAAGCCATTCTCCAGCTGGAGGAAACGAAGAAAAACCGGTTCGTGATTTTCCGGGATTCCTCGACGGAAAGGGTCAGCTTGATTTTCACGCGGGAAGATGGAAATTATATTCTGGTCGAGACAAGCGGTTGATGCAGAGGATTGTTATTTTATTCAGCAGGGGAAGCAGCTTAATTCAGTAGATGAAAATAACAGAGCTATTGAGAAAAGAATTCATCATCCCCCGCCTCGAAGCGAAGACGAAGCGGGGAGTGCTGGAGGAATTATCTAGAAGGGTCATCGAATTTCAGGATCTCGATATCGATGAAATGGTCGGGAATCTCCTCGCAAGGGAAAAGCTCGGCAGTACGGGAATAGGAGACGGCGTCGCAATTCCGCATGCGAAACTTTCGGGACTGGGAAAAATGATTCTTTCCGTCGGAAGGAGTCCCGCCGGCGTTCCGTTTGAAGCCATGGACGGACGGCCGGTTCACATTTTCTTCGTTCTCTTCGCCCCGGAAAATTCAACCAGCGCCCACCTGAAGACCCTGGCGGGTATTTCCAGAATGCTCAAAAGCAGCCGCGTCAGGGAGAATCTGATCGCTGCCGATTCGGCAGAAAAGCTATTCTCCGAGATAGAAATTAATGACGATTGAAGACTCTATGGAGCAAGCTCCGTAGAGTCTCCGATTTTAAGTAAACATGGTTCGCTCGCTTAACCCCGCAGCAGGCTGCGGGGCTGAGCTCACTGCCGGATTCGGCCTGGTCGGAAGAGGCATCATGTGTTCTGTTCGCGTCGAAGATCTCATGGATGGACTGGCTGAGAGGCTGGGAGTTCTGGAGATCAGGGGCGCCCGGGGTCTCGGCAGGGAAATCCCCCATTCCGGCGCGTGCCTGCTATGCCCGGAGGACGGATCAGATCGGCTTCAACCCGGCGCGGTCCTGATCGTCGGGCGAGGAGACGTTTTCTGTCCGGACGGGAAGGGGTCGGGAATGCCGGAAGTCCACGGCGTCTCCCTGGTCGTATATGCGGAAGATGCGGTCCCCGGGGATGCCGGCCTGCGAATCCTTGAGGAAAAAAGAATAGCCTCGTGCCGCACCCGGCTGGACCGGTATGCGGCCATGAGCAGGTTAAAAGGCCTGCTGAGCGAAAAAATAGACGGGCGGAAGTCCGCCCACGGCGTACTGGTCCTGGTCTGCGGAAGCGGGATATTGCTTGCCGGGAGGAGCGGCGCGGGAAAGACGGAGTGCGCGCTGGAACTCGTGAAAAGGGGGCGCAGGCTTGTCGCGGATGATTTAATCATGCTCCGGCGGCGCGGCGCGCTGATCTACGGCCGCAGCCCCGCGTCTTCGAGAGGCATGCTCCATATCAGGGGAACCGGCCTGATAGACGTCCGAAAGCAATTCGGAGAAAACGCGTTCAGGAAAGAGTGCAGAGTCGATCTTATCGTGCACCTGACGGATCATCCGGAAAATGCTTTCCCGCCCGGGGCGGAGCGGCGGCGGGAGGTATTGGGCGTCATGTTGCCGCAGCTGGAATTACCGGCGGGGGATAACCGGCTTTCGGCGCTGATTGAAGATGCAGCCGTAAAACACGGCAGGCCCGGAGGAAAAAAGGAATTCCCGGCGGGGTGAACTGTGAGGAATGTAAGGATAGTCATTATTACGGGCCTTTCCGGATCGGGAAAAAGCACGGCGCTGCGCGCCCTTGAAGATATCGGATTCTTCTGCGTCGATAATATGCCGGTGGTCCTCCTCCCGAAATTTCTGGAAATCCAGGCGACCGCATCCGGCGAAATCTCCAAAGTCGCCCTGGTAATGGATCTGAGGGAGAAGTTCTTCCTGGAGAAATATACGCCGATTTTTTCCCAGCTCAAGGAAATGGGATACCGCATCGAAATAGTATTTCTCGATGCCGACAACGAGATACTTGTTCAGCGCTTCAAAGAGACCCGCCGCAGCCATCCCCTTTCAGAAAAGGGAAGCATCAGCGAGGGCATCGCCTCGGAGCGGGCGCGGCTTGCCGGGCTGAGGGCGATGGCCGATGTCCTGATCGATACGACTCCGTTTAATGTCCATCAGCTGAAAAGCTTTATTCAGAAACAGTTCACGTCATCTCCCGCCGAGAAGAGAATGGTCATCAATCTCACGTCTTTCGGGTACCGGCACGGCATTCCGAGCGACGCGGATATCGTGCTCGATGTCAGGTTTCTGCCGAACCCGTATTTTGTCGAAGACCTGAAGAACCTGGACGGGAACGTCGAGAAGGTAAGGGAATACGTGCTGAACTGGAAGGAAAGCAGGACTTTTCTCGATGAGCTGTACAAGATGATGGAGTTCCTGATCCCCCATTATGAAAGGGAGGGGAAGTCTTATTTGAAGATAGCACTCGGGTGTACGGGCGGAAAGCACCGGTCCGTCGTCATGCTTAATGAACTGGGCAGGTACCTGTCCGGCATGAAGTATGTCGTGAACGTCAGCCATCGGGATATAAACCGGACATAATCCAAGGGTCCGAGGGTCTCCATAAGTTTTACTTTTATTCTCTTAGAACCGTTTTCGGTCATTTTCGAGTGAAATATAAAGAGCCGAAAGACGAACTTGCCTTCAGTCGCTCGAACCCTTGACCCCTTGAATCCTTGAACCCTTCTGTTTCAGGGTACTTTTATCTCCAATTTGCTGGTTACGTTATCCTTTATCCAGTGCGGATCCCACCATTCGACGGGATTGACGCATTTTCCGGAGACCTGAATTCCGAAATGAAGATGGTCGCCGCCCGCGAACCCGGTCGCGCCCGTAGTGCCGATTGACTCTCCTTTCGCCACCTTCTGTCCCATTCCCGCCGTGATGGTATCCATGTGCGCGTACAGGCTCGAAACTCCCTGTCCGTGGTCGATGATGACAGTGTTCCCGTAAATGCCCAGATATCCCGTGAATATCACCTCGCCCGAATTGGACGCCTCAACGGCTGCATGGCTGGTCGATGCCAGATCGACTCCGAGGTGGACGCTGTGCCCGATGGGATCGTTCCCGTATCTGTACGTGCGCTTGTCCCCGAACAGCGCCATGGGCGCCGCGTTCTTCATCCTGATAAAGGTATCGGACCACAGCTGCTTCACGTCCGTTTTCCGGCAAATCGACGTGATGGTCGCCTGATTTTCATACCGCATCTTCTCGTTCACGTGGACAAAAGTTTCGAGCGGAGTTTTCCCGGCAAGCCCGGGTTCGCGCTGCTGGAACTCGGGCATCTTCTGGATCAGAAACTGGTCTGAAACCTTCACGGTGTCGGACCTGAATTTCTTCACATTGCGGATATAAAAAGGAATAGAGCTGGATGCCCTGTTTCCGCCCCTGTCCTCCGCCGTGACGTAGATGCGCGTTGTAGGACGGACATCCTCGGGGATGGCGAAATAGCTCAGGTAGCACGTCTTGCCGTCGATCATGACGGGATAGCCCTGGAAGAATTCGGACTCCACGATCACGCCCGTTTGCGCCGGCTCCTTGGAAAGCCGGTATACGGCAAGACAAGTCCCCCCGGGGTTGATATTGTGGGCCATGCTCAGGAGCGAGACGACGGGAGGGGAGGTGTCGATCCGGACCGTGCGGCTCCAGACAGCCGTATTGTCCAGCAGCGAATGATCGGAGGCCGATATCTCCAGCACCGCCTCTCCGTCGTGGAGTTTGAGATCACGGGTGTTCACCGTCCAGGAGGCAACCTTTTCCCTTGTCCCCCGCTCCGGAAAAGATTCCGAGAGCAACGGGATTTTCCGGTTGTCCTGGGTAATGGCGGCGCTTATGCTGCGGATTCCGCATTTTTCATCAGTTACCTTGATTTCGATCGTCTTTTGTTGCCCGATTGCCTCAACCGGAGCGCTCACCGTGATCTCCGGTTTCTCCCACTCCAGCCAGGTATTTGCCGCCCAGATTGCGACGCCTGCAAAGATGACAATCGCGATAACGGCGGAGACATACAGCACGTTCAGCTTTTTCATCATGACCTCCCTTACCGGCGGTATGCGTATCCGACCGTGAAGAATAATTCAAGCAAAAAAGAAGAAGGTCGTAAGTCGTGAAGCGTAAAGCGTAAAGTGTTCTAAAAAGGTCAGTGAAAATGAAAGGTAGGGCTTACATATACATGTCACGCGTTTCACTTTACGCCTTACACCTCACTCCTTACGACTCCTACCGCAACGCTTGATTTGGATGTCCATTATTGTTATAGTTGCGCGAAAGTAGAGGGATTTCTTGGAGAGTCTTGCCGGCATATTTATGTCCTCGTTCGCTGTGGCCTTTTCCGGCGCAGTCATGCCGGGACCTGTCCTGACCGTTACTATTTCGGAGAGCGCCAGGCGGGGATTCCGGACGGGTCCCCTTATTGTGCTTGGTCACGGCATTCTTGAAATAGCGCTGCTGGTCCTGATCGCCTTCGGTCTCTCAGAATTGATCAGCAGGCCTTTTTTCATCGGCATGGTCGGGGTATCAGGGGCCGTTATCCTGTTCTGGATGGCTGTCGGGATGTTCCGGAGCCTGGGCGGCATCGGGCCGCTGGAAACCCCGGCAGGGGGCCGGAGCCGCCATCCTGTAGTTTCGGGGATCCTTACCAGCATATCGAATCCGTACTGGTTTATCTGGTGGGCAACGATAGGAATGGGATATGTTCTGATCTCCGTCCGCTTCGGCCTGCCGGGGCTTATTGTTTTCTTCACCGGTCATATTCTGGCCGACCTTGCCTGGTACAGCCTCGTCTCGTGGCTGATATCGCGAGGCAAAGGATTTCTCAGCGTCCGCATTTACCGCGGCCTGATCGGGATATGCGCCGCCGTTCTGGCCTTATTCGGGATATACTTCGGGGCGTATGGGTTGAAGCAGTTTTTTCCTGTATAATCAATTAACGGAGCTGTACGGTCTCATATAATTATAAGGCAAAGGGCGAAGGGC